>JAISOV010000026.1 GCA_031275405.1 Clostridium sp.
GGAGCCGGCATTTCCGCTGCTGCCGGTTTTAAGCCCGACAACACGGGAATCATAGTATTGGCTGCCCGGGTCTATCAGTTTGTTCGTATTGAAGTAAGTGACCTCACGTCCATTTGCCCATGTGTCGTTTATCTTGTGGCTGCCCATGATTTCCAGCAGAACATCATGGCGCAAACATGCTTTTGCGATTTGGGCGAGGTCAAAGGCGGTGGTATACTGCCCGTCAGCGTCATAACCATCGGGGTTACAAAATTTGGAGGAAACCGCCCCTGCTTCTTTTGCTTTTTGGTTCATCGCGCCTACAAATACTGTAACAGCCTGCCGCACCCCAAGAGCATTGTCACCCGCTATCTTTCTTCCCGCGTTCACGGCAAGCGTATATGCGGCATCATTGCCGGAGGGTACCAGCAGAGCGACCAAAAGCTGTTTGCCTGTCAGCTGATCCCCGTAATTTAGCCCCGCCGTGGAAGAGTCGGAAGCAGTCAAATCTATCTCCGAGCCGACCGTGAACGTATCGTTGAGCGAACAGGTCTCTAAAACCGTCAAAGCCGTAAGCATTTTGGCTGTGCTTGCCGGAGCGATAGGCTCATCGCTGTTTTTCTGATAGAGAACGGAATTAGAATCAGCGTTCAACACATAGGCGTTTGCCGCCATAATATCTACTGAGATACTTTGAATGTCCTCTTTGGAAGCGGCATTTTCATCCGCTGCGGTCGGGAACGCCCCGGTTTCCTTTATCGGTACGGAGCGGTCTGCCGTATGGCTTGAAGTTGCCTGTTCTTTCGGCGTAACGTCTTCGCTTTGGCTGTTCAAGAGCAGTACTCCGGCGATTACGATAGCGCCAGCCAAGAAAACCATAAGAAATTTCTTCATAAAAAAACCTCCTGTTCTGTCTATTTGTCTATGATACCAACGACATCGAAACAAAACCGGAGGGTAAACCTTATCTTTTTCTTAACTTGATGATTGTCTATTTCGGCAAGATGATGTCGAACGCCGTGCCGTTCCCGGCTTGCCGTGCAGTCAGCGTTCCGCCGTGCAACTCTATGATTCCGCGGCTTATGGAAAGCCCTAATCCTGTCCCGCCTGTCCCTGTGGCACGGGATTTTTCAAGCCGATAGAGCTTGTCGAAAATCCGTTCCAATTCATCAGCGGGAACAGGGTTCGCGTGGGTGAGAAAAGAGATACGCACCTTATCACGCAGGGCTTCCGCTTCAATGTCAATATATCGTCCCTCTTTCGCGTAACGAATCGCGTTATTGATCAGATTGTCAAAAACCCGCGCCATCAACACACCGTCTGCATGAATTGTCGGCGCCTGATCGGAAAGCGCAAGCCGGATTTCCATATCAGCGGAAGAAGTAAGCGGATATAATTCGTCTCGCTTTTGCAAAAGGAATTTTTTTAAGTTCAGTTCCTCTCTGTCGATCGGTATCTCGTCCATCGTAAAATGGGCAATATCAAAAAGAGATTCCATCAGCCTTTCAAGCTGTCTCGATTTTGCAAGCGCCGCTCCTGCATACTTTGCTGAAATTTCCGGGTCAAGCTGTTTTTCGCCGATGAACGACAGATAACCGATGATGGAGGTTAAGGGCGTTCTGAGGTCATGAGCAAGATTCACAATAAAATCGCCCTTTGATCGCTCGACTTCTTTACGCTGATTAAGGGCGTCGCTGATCTGGATTGCCAATGCGTTAATGTTGTGTTCCAGTTCGCCCAAGGAATCGTTATTGTCGTTTGGCAGCAGGACATGATACTCGCCCTGCTGTATCTGTAAGACGGCGTTGTGTACTGCGCTCATTCTTTTTGTTGTCCGATTGGTAAAGAGACAATTGAGGAAACCCGCCAGTAAAACAATCAGCGAAACAATTACAAAAGCCGGATCATAAAACAGAAATATATTGGATACGCGGTATAGCTGTTGCGCAACACTTCGCAAGCTCTCTGAATCGAATAGTTTGTATGCTGCCCAAAGAGCAAAGACTATGATCAGTGCGGACAGAAGTATGCTGACAACGGCCAGGATCATAAATTGAACAGAAAACTTCCAAAATTTATTTTTCAATTTTATACCCCACTCCCCATACCGTATGAATATATTTGGGTTTCCGGGCGTCGTCGCCCAATTTACCGCGCAGTTTGCGGATATGAACCATAATGGTATTGTCCTGTTCCAAAGCGTCCTCTTTCCACACGCTTTCAAACAACTGCTCCGAGCTGAAGACCCGTCCCCGGTTTTGCGCCAAAAGCAGGAGGATATGAAATTCCTTCGGCGTCAGTCCTATGACTTCCTCATTTTTTATGACAGTATGCTCGTCAACCTTGATGACTAAATCCTTTAGAATGATTTCCTGTGTGCCATGCTCATGGTAGGGGTTCAGCTCTGTGTAGCGCCGCATTTGCGCTTTGATTCTCGCCACCAATTCCAACGGGTGGAATGGCTTGGTAATATAGTCGTCCGCGCCTGCGGAAAGCCCCTGCACCTTTTCAAGCGGCCGTGTCTTTGCGGTGATCAGAATAATCGGAATATTGGAGTTTTCCCGCACCTGCCGGCAAACCGCAAGACCGTCCAGTTTCGGCATCATAATGTCAAGAGCCAGCAGCGAAATGGTTTCCTTTTGCAAAACCGAAAGACATCCCACTCCGTCATAGGCCTTAAGAATATCGTAGTTTTCACCCGCAAGGTACAATTCAATCAAGTCAACGATGTCTTTATCATCATCAACAATCAGAACCTTTCGGCGTTCCATCCTGGGACCCTCCTTCAGCGTAGTATTTCTTAAAAAATGATATCTGAATCATCTTAACGGATTGCCGCGCAAATTCTTGATTTTTTCTGCACCTGCTTTTTCGGGCGTCCTGCTGCTTCTGCGCCGATTTAGGAATTAACTACACCCGCCCGAACCGCTCCCGTACCCTCAATGCGGTTTTCCTCGCATAGTTTCTGTACCCGACGTTCGGATATGCCCCAATCAACGGCGGCTTTCTGCGCAGAGATATAGTCCATGATAACTTATCCGCAAATAAAACGCAAGATTTATGAATCAAGGCCGTTTTTAGTAGATGGAAGCCGCAAGTCAAGCGGGCGGCAGCCTTAAAACCTTAATTTTAAGCGGTTTAACAGCCGTTACTATGAAACTTCCGGGCAAAAGAGGACAGCAGAACGACAGAAAAAGCAGGGCATGTCTGTTCGCATACCCTGCTTTACGTAAAGCTGGTTCCTATCCCGGCTTACCGGCTGGTGTTTTTTATTTCACTTCATTCAGGCTGCTCTTTCCCTGCTGAAAGTCGAGGGCATTCCGTAAAGTGGTTTCCGTGATCGCAGCCAAGGCTTCTTTGGTGAAAAATCCTTGGTGGGAAGTGATCATGACGTTGGGGAACGACAGAAGCCTCGCGGTAACGGAGTGTTCCAGGATCTCATCGGAACGGTCTTCAAATACGTTCGGGGTTTCTTCTTCGTAAACGTCCAGCCCCACCCCGGCAAATTTATGCAGCCGGATTCCCTCGATCAGGTCGTCCGTCTTGACGAGAGCGCCTCTGGAAGTATTCACGAAGATCACGCCGTCTTTCATCTTTTTGATCGTATCTATATTGATCATGTGGTAAGTATTGTCCATCAGCGGGCAGTGGAGGGAAATCAGGTCGCTCTGCTCTAAAAGCTCGTCCAAGCTGACATATTTCACGAAGCCGTTCAGGGATTCGTTCCGGTAGACATCATAGGCGATGACTTTCATGCCGAAGCCGTTACAGATACGGCACATGGCAGCGCCGATTTTTCCGGTGCCGATGATCCCGGCGGTTTTTTGATAAAAATTGGAGCCGATCAGGCCGCTTAGGCTGAAATCATTTTCCCGGACTTTGTTATAGGATTTATAAAGCCGCCGGTTGCAGGCAAGGGCGAGGGCAATGGCGTGTTCCGCCACGGCTTCGGGAGAATATCCGGGTACGCGCATGACGGTAATGCCATGTTGACGCGCCGCTTCGAGATCCACGTTATTGAATCCGGCACAGCGCAGCAGTACCAGACCGACCCCTTCTTCATGCAGGATGCGCAGCGTTTCGCTCCCTACGTTGGAACTGACGAACGCGCATACCGCGTCGAAGCCTTTGGCCAGAGCGGCCGTCCTGGGACCTAAGTCCGGTTCCAGATAGTCGATCTCTATCTGCGGGAAATCCGGGAGGCCTTTCTGAAAAGAAAGTTTGTCATAGCTTTTGGTGTCATAAAACAGGATTTTCATCGTTGCTCCCATCTGCCCGCTGCCCTATCAAGCGTCTTTCGCGGGCGTACAAGTCAGGGGGCTGAAAGTTTCTTTCCGCTTTCAGCCTTACCTCGTTTCTGCGCGGCTTCCGGTGCGCAAAGCCATCAATGACCGGAGAATTTTCAAGGATAGTGTACCCAGATCCGGCGGAAATCACACATCCTTATAGAGTAGGATATACCTGGAAAGCGGTGGCTGTCAAGAGAGAACCTACGGTTTAAGAAGATTGCCGCAAAAAATTTGTAACTTTTTTGCGAAGTTGCGAATTTTATGCTGATTATCACGAACGGTTCTGTTATAATGGATTTTGAGACATGGTGAAAGCGGATGGAATCACACATGTCCTGCAAGAAGTATCTCACTTCACGCGGAGATTTCCGAACCAGCGGTCAGGACGCTTTCCGCAATGGCCGACGCCGACCGGATCAGCGGGAGTATCTCCCTTGTCGCCAGGCTATGCCAGCGGGTTGACCGGCAAATGCGGTTGGGGGGAACGTCCGGCAGCATTACATAGATTTGAGAAGAAAGAAGTGGCTGACTGATGAGAAAGAATACCCGGAAGATACTGGACGCGCTGGACGCGTACTATGGAATGGACGGCAGGTGCTATCTGCAGCACCGGAATGCCTGGCAGCTTCTGATTGCCACCATCCTCAGCGCGCAATGCACCGATGCCCGAGTGAATCTGGTCACGGAGGAACTGTTTCGGAAATACCCAAACGTGGAAGCGTTCGCCAACGCGCGGCTGGAGGAACTGGAGCAGGACATTCATTCGACCGGATTTTACCACAACAAAGCCAAGAACATCATCGCCTGCTGTAAAATGTTGATAGAAAAATATGGTGGAGAAGTGCCAAAAAGCATAGAAGAGCTTACCCAGCTGGCAGGGGTGGGACGTAAAACCGCTAATGTCATCAGAGGGAATATTTTCCATGAACCGAGTGTCGTAGTGGATACCCACGTAAAGAGGATCGCTAAAAAATTAGGGCTGACACAAGAAGAAGACCCGGTGAAAATAGAGTTTGACCTGATGAGGGAACTTCCAAAAGACCACTGGATCGCTATCAACATCCAGCTAATCGCGTTCGGAAGGGAAATCTGCAAAGCGCCCACGCCCAAGTGCGGGCAATGTTTCTTGCGGGATCTATGTCCGGATTATCAGAAAAGAGGATTATCCCTGCACTGAAATGCATATCTTACAAGAAGCAGAAACCGCTTCTTGTAATCCATTGCGGCGCCTTTTCTCAGAAACTGCCGTCCCTGCCAAACAGTGACGACGGACCGGCTAGGCGCGGTCGTCGCAAACCTTGGGATAAGTTTCCTGAAGTTTATGGACAATGGCGTTGCGGTTGACGGAGGCAAGGGTTTGAGCGGTCGCCAATAGATCCCGGATCCGCTGCGGCTCTCCGACCGAAGCGTAGATTTCCGCCAATGTATAATAGGTCTGGCTGACATCGGTATGGGTGGACAGGGCAAACTCCAGTATGGTACGAGTTTCCTGCAGGAAGCCTACCTGGTACAGGAGCGACGCCCATTTCTGTAAGGTACGGGCAAGCAAGGTATAGTTCTGGTCATAAGTCGTCAGTTCCGTGATGTTAGGGGTGCCATACATCAGTTTCAGGTCGGTATTGGTATAACCGGTAAGGTTCAGGATTTTCTGCCCGGCAAGCGTATACAGAATATCCAGGCACTCACGGACGTCCTCCTGATCGGACATTACCGTTACCGGAAGCCGCTCCAAGGGAATGCGGATATACTCCAGATCGTCCAAAGGCTTGCGCCGGACATTGTTCGCCCGCGCTTCCCTGTCCCAGAAGTCCTTTTCCTGCCGCTTCTGCTGACGGGTGTAGCGCCTCAAATGACGTGTCAATATGAATACAAAGAGGACAATGCTTGCCAAAACCCACATTTTCGTATATAATCCTTTCATGGCGAAATGTCAGGAACCGGCAGGGAAGATCCGGTTCATAGGCTAAAGTCCAGCCGCAGGCTGTAGCCGGTTCCATAGGCTGTAACGAGTCCATCCGTACAAATCAGGAGGAAAGGGAGGGAGCATGTTCAACTTTCATAACAAAAAGAACAGGCGGAAGATTTCGGTGGCCGTCATCATACTGATCATTTTGGCTATGGTGATTTCTACTCTAGCATACTTTATGAGTTAATTCAATAAAAATCGATCCAGCAGGCAGAAAAGGAAGCGCGTATGAAAAAATATGAGAAAAAAAGATATGGCCTGGCGTTCCGACTGGCGTTCTTCGCTGTTTTCCTCCTGTGCGGCATGGCCTTGCCGGCACAGGCAAAAGAAGCTGTCATCAAGCAGGGGATTCTCGCGGACGGGATCAATCTGTCTGGCATGACGGCGGAGGAAGCCTCCCAGGCGGTAGCGGCCTATGTGGAGAATCTGAAGCCGGTAGAGATCGTCTTTCTTGCGGGGGGCGGAAACGAAGTGGCGACGACGGCTGGGGAACTGGGGATTACCTGGGCGAATCCGGAGCTGGTGCAGGAAGCCCTACAGATCGGCCTCAAGGGCAATATCATCGAGCGTTACAAAGTCTTAAAAGACCTGGAGCATGAAAATAAAGTGTATGACATCAGGCTTGGTTTTGACGTGATGGCGATCAACCGGATCCTCACGGAAAAATGTGCCGTCTATGACCAACGTGCCGTACATTTTTCTATGGAAAGGAAAGACGGGGTTTTCCGGATCCTGGAGGGGCAGACCGGATATAAACTGGACATTGAGACTTCCATTGACACGGTATACAACTATCTGGCGAATCAATGGGATCAGACTTCCTGTAAGATCCCTCTGGACATTGCGGTGGAGGAACCTAAGGGGAGCGCGGAGGCTCTCTCCCAGGTGACGGATGTGATCGGCTCCTGTAGCACGTCTTATTCCACGTCCGGGGCGTCCAGAAGCGCCAATGTGAAAAATGGCTGTGAACTGATAAACGGAACCGTGCTTTATCCGGGAGAAGAATTTTCCACCTACCAGGCGGTAGCGCCCTTTACTACGGCGAACGGATATTACATGGCTGGCTCCTACCTAAACGGACGAGTGGTAGACAGCCTGGGCGGAGGGATCTGCCAGGTGTCAACGACTTTATACAATGCGGTGCTGAACGCGGAACTGGACGTCACGGAACGCCACAATCATTCTATGATCGTAAACTACGTGGATCCCTCGGCGGATGCCGCCATCGCGGAAAGCGCCGGAAAGGATTTCCGGTTCGTCAACAACACGGATTACCCTATTTATATAGAGGGTACTGTCTCCAATAAAAACATCACGTTCCGGATCTACGGAAAAGAAGTCCGGGATCCGGGGCGCGTAGTCACTTATAAAAGCGAGGTGCTGGAAACCATCCTGCCGCAGACGGAAGCCATCTATCCGGATGCCGGACAGCCGGTGGGCTACATCAACAAGGAAAGCGCCCATATAGGGTATAAGGCGCGGCTGTGGAAAGTCGTGACCCAGGACGGCGCGGAAATCAGCCGAACCCAGGTGAACAGCAGCAGTTATAAAATGACGCCCAGGACGGCTTATGTCGGTGTCGCAACAACGGATCCTAACGCTTACAATGAAATGATGGCGGCCATCGGAACCGGAAGCATCGACCATGTGCAGAACGTGATCAACCTTTTGACGGCACAGGCTCAGCCTCCTGCGGATCAGGCCGCTCCCGCTCCGGAAGAAGGGGCGCCGGCGGTATAGGCGCGCAAGGAACAAAACGGCATGAAAATTGGCAAAGTACCGGAAAGTATCCGGAAGCGTTCCATATTCAGACAGATCAGGACAAAGAGGGAAGAAGTACTATGCGGAGCGGGTCTAGGGGAGGACTGCGCGATTTTCGCCCCTGCCCAGGGGAAAGTCTGGACTAGCTGTGTACAGTCCGGCAGCCTTGCCGCATGGAGGAAACCAGGGGAGACGGTAGGTTCTGGCAGCTTTTTAGGGGGATCTATAACCCGGCTGATCCATAAATGCGCCAATAACTTAGCGGCTTCCGGTTCAGAGCCTTTTGCCGTTTCCCTGGCCTTGATCCTTCCCCCCTCCGCGCCGGAAGAAGATCTGAAAGCATACATGGCGGAAGCGGAAAAGGCTTGTGCCGCTCTGCGTATGCAGATCGTGGGAGGACACACGGAAGTTTCCGCCGCCGCTTCTGAACCGATTGCGGCGGCGACGGGATACGGACAGGCGTTTCCCAACCAAGTATGCACTACAAAAGGCGCGGTACCCGGGCAGGCGATCGTTGTCAGTAAATGGATCGGACTGGAGGGAACCGCCGCCCTGGCGAAGCATTATCAAGAAGAGCTTTTCCGTCGCTATCCCGTTTATCTGGTGGAGGAAGCGGCGGGCTTCGACCGCTTTTTCAGTGTGCTGCCGGAGGCGGCACTGGCGGTAAAGTCCAACGTCCGAGTGATGCATGACGCATCTTCCGGAGGAATTTTCGCGGCTCTTTGGGAGCTTGCGGAAAGCTCGGGCGTTGGACTTACCGTGGATCTGAAAAAACTGCCCATCCGGCAGGAAACCGTGGAAATCTGTGAATACTGCGGCGCCAACCCATATGAACTTGCGGGGGGCGGCTGCCTGCTGATGACCACGCCGGAAGCTCCCGGTCTGGTACGGACACTGGAGGAAAACGGGATCCCGGCGGCTGTCATAGGAAGCATTACGGGCAGCCATGATAAAATCATCGTAAATGAGGAAGAGATTCGTTTCCTGAACCGCCCGTCCTAAGGAACTGTTACGGAAAAACGAAAGATTTTACACAACTTAAAATTTGGCGTTCTTAAATGAAAGTTTTGTTCCACCGGACACCCCTGTTTTGTAAAAAAAATGGTCAAAAATTTTGGAGGTCAAAAAGGATGAAAGAAGAATTACTGGCTCTGATAGAAAAAAACAGCCGTCTGGACATCAAGGAACTGGCGGTTCTGTTGGGTACGTCCGAAATCGAGGTGGCAAACGCGCTGGCGTCTCTGGAAGCGGAAGGCGTTATCTGCGGCTATCATACCTTGATCAACTGGGAAAAGACTTCCATTGATAAAGTGACCGCGCTTATCGAGGTGCGCATCGCCCCCCAGAGAGGGCGGGGCTTTGACAGCGTTGCGGAGCGGATCTATAACTACCCGGAGGTGCAGAGCGTCTATCTGATTTCCGGCGGTTATGACGTGATGGTCATTCTGGAGGGGCAAAGCCTGCGGGAGGTGGCCAACTTCGTGTCCGACAAGCTGTCCACCTTGGACGCGGTGCTGAGTACCGCCACGCACTTTATCCTGAAAAAGTATAAAGATTACGGAACGGTTCTTGGCAAAAAAAATGACGACGAAAGAGAGATGATCACCCCATGAGGAATCCATTGTCGCATCTTGCAGCAGACCTCAAGCCATCGGGCATTCGGAAATTTTTTGATATTGTCAGCGAGATGAAGGACGCGATCTCGCTGGGGGTGGGAGAGCCGGATTTCCACACGCCTTGGCATATCCGGGAAGAGGGGATTTACTCTTTGGAAAAGGGGCATACCTTTTATAGCTCCAATGCCGGACTGAAAGAGCTTCGGAAAGAAATCTGCGGCTACCTGAAAAGGAGCCAAAACCTGGAATATGATGAGACAACGGAAACACTGGTCACGGTGGGCGGTTCGGAAGCGATCGACCTCTGCTTCCGCGCCATGGTCAATCCGGGGGAGGAAGTCATCATCCCTCAGCCGAGCTTTGTCTCCTATGAACCCTGCGCCATCCTGTCGGGCGCGAAGCCGGTCGTCATCTCCCTGAAAGCGGAGAACGAATTTCGGCTCACCGCACGGGAACTGCGGGAAGCGGTCACGGACCGAACCAAGCTGCTGGTGCTTCCTTTTCCCAACAATCCCACCGGGGCGATCATGGAAAAAAAGGATCTGGAAGAAATCGCGCAGCTGATCCTGGAAAAAGACATTTATGTCATGTCTGATGAAATCTATGCGGAGCTGACTTATAAAGGAAAGCACGTTTCGATTGCGTCTTTGCCTGGCATGAGGGAGAGGACGGTTCTGATCAGCGGTTTTTCCAAGGCGTATGCCATGACCGGCTGGCGTTTAGGCTATGCGTGCGGGCCTAAAAACATTATGGAACAAATGCTCAAGATCCACCAGTTTGCCATCATGTGCGCGCCGACCACCAGTCAGTACGCGGCGATAGAAGCCCTGCGTAACGGCGACGGGGATGTGCGGGAGATGTGTACCGCGTACAATCAGCGCCGACGGTACCTGATGGACGCGTTCCGGAAGATGGGACTGGAATGCTTTGAGCCGCACGGGGCATTTTACGTGTTCCCCTGCGTGAAGGAATTTGGCATGACCAGTGAAGAATTTGCCACCCGGTTTTTAGGGGAAGAAAAAGTGGCGGTCGTTCCTGGCTCCGCGTTCGGAGAGGGCGGGGAAGGCTATCTGCGGATCTCCTACGCTTCTTCTCTGGAGAATCTGAAACTCGCGGTGGAACGGCTGGAAAGCTTCCTGAACCGGTTGAGGAGGGAAGCGTGAGCCGCCGTCCTCAATCCGAGTTTTCTTCTCACAAGGATGGTATGCCCGTGAAAGACGCTTGATAGGACAAAGCGGGGGATGAAAGGATATGAATATTATCTTGCACCAGCCGGAGATTCCCGCGAATACCGGAAATATAGGGCGTACCTGCGCGGCTTCCGGAACGAGCCTGCACCTGATTGAGCCGCTTGGTTTCCGGCTGAAGGAAAAGGAGATCCGGCGGGCCGGACTAGACTATTGGAGCAAACTGGAAGTCAGCACATACGTGAATTTTCAGGAATTTACCGAAAAACACCCGCGGGCAAAGATCTGGATGGCCACGACCAAAGCAAGGCGCGCCTATACGGAAGCGGCATACGGCGCGGAGGATTACCTGATGTTCGGAAAAGAAAGCGCGGGGATTCCGGAGGAAATCTTAGTGGATTATGAAGAAACCTGTATCCGGATCCCCATGCTCTCTTCCATCCGCTCCCTGAATCTGTCGGTTTCCGTTGCCGTCGTGCTTTACGAAGCCTTACGGCAGAACGGCTTCCGGGAAATGCAGCGCGCGGGGGAGCTGCATAGGCTGAAATGGCGGCAGGGGAACTAAGAAATACCCATGGCGGGATTCTGAATCCCGTCCATCATAAGAACGGCCTCGCGTGATTTTGCCGGAACACGAGCCTGCTCCCATTCGTTGCGAAGCCATTCTGGGGAAACGAGCTTCGGGTCGGCGGCGCTGACGAAATGCTCATCACGCTTTACTAATTACTTCTTATCATGAGTGTGTCGAAAACGTCAGCCTTTTTGTTCTTTTTCTTTATCCCTGTCCTCAGCCCGGCGGCAGTATTTCCAGCCAGTATCCGTCCGGATCGGTGATGAAATAAATGCCCATGGCGGGATTCTCATAGCAGATACAGCCCATCTTCTCGTGCAGCTTGTGGGCGGCGTCAAAATCATCCGTCCGGAAAGCCAGATGGAACTCGCTTTCCCCTAACTGGTACGGCTGCGGATGGTCTCTGAGCCAGGTAAGTTCCAGTTCAAAATCACTGGAATGATTCCCTAGGAAAACAATGGTAAACTCACTGCTGCTGTGGCGGCGTTTTTCAGACAGGCCCAAGGCCTCCTGATAAAAAGCGATAGACCTCTCCAGATCCGTTACGTTATAGTTCTCATGAATCATTTGAAACTTCATACAGACCCTCCTTCTTGTTTGAACGCAGATCAGCATTCCCCGCTTCCAGTACGCAAAGGGCTGTGGAGATAGAGGGGTGCTGACCGCCGCAAAGCAGCCTGCGTTCATAAGCGTGCAGCGCAGCGGAACGCGAATGTCCGCTTTCCAATTTTACATTAACTGAATGATAACATATTTCCTGAATCCTTGGCAAGCATTTTCCTTTTTTTGTCACATTTAACAAGGGCATTGACAAGCAGACCGCAAAAACGAGAATGTGCGTGAAACTGCACAGCCTGTTGTTTCTATCGCACGAATTGCAAGGGCAAAATCGTCCTTCCGAAAAGCCGGAGGAAGCTCTTCACAATGTTTTCACACTTTCAACAACTTTTCTAAACAAATTCCAGTTATGCTAGATACAAACAGCTGACCATATTCAGCAAGAACAGCGAAATAGGACTTACATAGCAGCGGAGGTTCCTTGTGAAAAAAAAAGAAATTTTCGGAAAAAAGCGAAAAAAAGTCGTGCTTTGGTCTGTAGCGGCAGCGGCGCTTCTTGTGGCGGCAGGCGGCGCGTTTTATTTCCTGAGCCAAGGGGACGGCGGGACTTTGCCGCCGGAGGGGCTTGGGATGGACATCGGCGCGATGGGAGCTGCGCAGGGCGTCGTGACGGCACAGGGCGTTACCGCCATCGGGATCACCCAGGAGAATTTCGAGGCGGAGAATCTGGAAACCGGCCTGCTGATCGAGGAAGTCTATGTTTCTTCCAATGAAGAGATCGAAAAGGGCGCGAAAATCCTGAAGTTTTCGGAAGCTTCCGTCGCCAAGGCACGGAAAGAGCTGGAGGACATTTTACAGGAAGCGGAACTGGCATATCGTTCCGGAGTCATTGAGTGGGAGCAGAACAGGATCACCATACAATATGAACGGGATATGGCGGTACTGGCGGGCGAACAGGCGCCGGAGGTCTACGAGGGCGAGGTCGCCGGACTGGAAGCCGGGGTAGAACAAGCGCAGAAGGAGCTGGACGAAGCCAAGGAAGAGATCGCAAAGTACCAGGCGGCAGTCGCCGGAAATACTTATGACGAAGATTACCAGGTGACGCACTACAAAGCGATTTATGATGAGAATCTGGCGCTGCTCCAGTCCAAGATGGAAGAATGGGGCGTTTCTTGGGCGCAGGTCACAGGCGGAACGGGTTCCGGCGGGGGCGGCCCATCCGGTTCCTCCGACGGCAGGGTTTCCGTGCTGTCTTCCCTTTACAAGGTTCTGGAGCAGAATCTACAGGACTATGAGCAGGCGCAGAGTGATTATGAGGAGGCTAAGGCCAACACGGAATTTGAATTACAGACCTTGGAACTACAGTTAAGCTCTCTCGAAAGAGCCTTGGCGGAAGCAAAAGAAAAACAGCAGACGCAGATACTGGCCGCGAAGCTTACTTACGAAACCGCGCTCGCCAACGCGGCGCACGCGGACAGCGACTGCCAGACCGCGCTGGAAAAGGCGGAATCGGATTATCTGGCGCTGCAGACCGCCCTGGAAGACGCACAGGAAAACCTGGCGTACCTGGAAAGCAGCGCGGGGGATGGCTATTACTACGCTTCTTCCGCCGGAACGGTACTGCGGGCTTTTGTCCGGGCAGGGCAGTATCTTACGCTGGATCAGACCATTTTCGCCTACAGCAACCCGGAAGAACTGTCGGTAACGGTATCGGTGGATCAGAGCCAGATCGCCAAGCTGCGGATCGGGGACGACGCCTATGTGCAGACGACGCAGCTCGGAAGCTTTTCCGGAACCGTCACGGAGATCAACCCTGTTTCCGGCACGGGGAGCCGGACGAATGTAAGCTATAACGTAACCGTGACGCTGTCCGGGGACACCAGGCAGCTGACGGCGAACCAGACGGTGACAGTGGTTTTTGGAGGAAGTAATTTGAGGGAGGGCAGAAACAATGAGTAAAAAGAAGAAGCGTATCCTGGGCGCGTCCGCCGTGTTCCTCCTTTTGGTCTTAGCCGCCTGTTATACCGTGTGGATCGCCCCCCTCTTGGAAAAGGAGCAATGGATCTATAAGGAAGCCGTCGTGGAAAAAGGGAGGTTTGTCGTGGGGGTATCGGAGAGCGGCTCCTTGGAATACGGCATCACCTCGGTTCTGTACGATCTGGATCTGGACGTAAGCGATGAGGAGGATGAGGAAGACGATGAGGAAGAAGTCGTACAGAAATACCTGAAAGTGGAGGAAGTGTACGTAGTTCCCGGACAACGGATCGCGCAGGGAGAAGCTCTGCTGAAAATGACCGACACAAGCGTCTCTTCCGTGCGCAGACTTTTACAGAACGCTCTTCTGGAAGCACAGGTAGCCTACAATGAAGCGCAGGCGGAGTATGAGCTGTCGGCGTTGGAAGCAAAGAACAATTATGAGGCCCGGAAGATAGCGCGGGACTATGCTTCCGTGCTGTATCAGACCGGGAAGACCTCCGTTGATCATGAGATCGGCATCCTGGATGTGGAAAGGAACCAGCGGACTGCCAACCGGGCTTCTTTGGAGGAAAAAGTGACAGAGGCCAGGGAAGCGTATGAGGAATGCCTAAGCGATTACGAAGCGGCGAAGAAAGACATGGAAGCTGCCAAAGAGGGCAGTGTCGCTGTTTTTATGGATCTGCAGAGCAAATATCTCAATACCGGGAACCAGTATCAGAACGCGAAGGCAGCTTTAGAACAGGCCACGCAGGCTCTCCTGGAAAATGAACAGCAGATCGAGACGTTAAACGATCAGATCCAGACGGCGCAGACACGTAAGTCGCTGGATCTTCTGACGCAGGAGCTGGAGTATCAGGAAAGCGTCTTAAACGGCAAGAATGCGCAGATTACCTATGAAGCGGAACTGGAAAGCCTGAAAGCGGAGCTTCAGGAGGTGGAAGATGAAAAGACGCAACTGGAAGAAAAACTGGAAGCGTTTGAAGCCTTTGTAGGGGAGACGGGGATTCTTTACGCGTCGGGAAGCGGCATCGTGACGGAGGTAAACTGCAAAGCCGGGGATACGGCGACGAGCGCGGGAGTCATTTTAGCTTACGCGGAGCCGGAAAATATGACGATTTCCGTGAACGTGACCCAGGAAGATGTGGTGGCGCTGTCCGTGGGCGACAAGGTGGAAATCGTATTTTACGCCTATGAAGACGTGGCTCACGAAGGAACGATCCGCTCCATCGACACAACCGCCACTTCGGAGGGCTCGGTGACGGTCAGCTATACGGTCGTGATCCAGGTGGAGGGAGATACCGGGGAACTGTATGGCGGAATGACGGCGGATATTACGTTCGTGACGCAGGAAAAAGAAGATGTGGTCTATATTTCCAGAAAGGCCATTCTAGAAGAAAATGACAGGACTTATGTGTATGTTAAAGCGGCTTCCGGGAACCGGGAACGCAGAGAGGTGGAAACCGGAATCAGCAACGGCGTTTATGTGGAAATCCTATCGGGACTGAACGAGGGAGATACCATTTATATCGCAAGCAAAGTCAGCAGTACATCGGAGGTGGAGGATCAGGGCGACGCGGAGGCTGCTTCTTCGCAAAATGTCTCTACCGAGGGAAGCGGATTTTTACCCGGGGAAGGCGGCACAGGGCAGGGAAACACCCCCGGCATGGGCTTCCCGGGCATGTCGGAGGGAATGCCGGGTTCGGGCAATTGGGGAACGGGAGGAAGGCCATGATGAAAAAATGGAGCAGGACTCAAAAACGGGCGGCTCTGGCGCTGATCTTAGCGGTTGCCGCGTTGTGCGCGGGAGTGATCTTCATCGTGCGCGGGCAAAGAGAAGAAGTCGTCTACCGGGAGACCGCCGTCCATTATGGGGAACTGACCGTAGGAATTACGGAAAGCGGCAGTGTGGACATGGGAACGGTAGACCAGGTTTTTGAACTGGATATGAGCGCCCTGCAAAGGGCGGACGCCCAGAGCAGCACCGGAACATCCGGATCCTCCGGCACAGGTTTCGCCCAAGGATCCGGCATAGGCGCCGGAAGAAACTCCGCCGCTCCCGCAGCGGGCGGGCTGAATATGTTCCAGCAGCTGTTCAGCATGGCGGACGGCGAGAGGACTTCCGATACCACGCAGACTTCCGGGCTTCCGGTCGCTGAGGTGTATGTGTCCATCGGCCAGCAGATAGAGGAAGGGGCGCCGCTTTACCGTCTCGAAGCCGAAAGCGTCTCGCTGCTGGAGGAACGGCTGAAATCCAACGTGGAAAAGGCAAAGGCGGATCTGGATGCCGTATACGCGCAGCAGGAGCTGTCCAAGGAGACGGCGGAGAACACCTATCACAGCAATACCGCCTATGGAAGCTATGCTGCGGCAGAGTACCAGGCCGCCGTCCGGGAACTGGAAGATACGGTAAGCAAGAAACAGGAGGAACTGGAGAAAGCCCAGACCCTGCACGAGAATTATCAAAAGCAGCTGGAAGAAACCTCGGCGGATTACGAAATCGCGCTGGAAGTGCTGAACCAATGCGTATGGAGCCGTGACCATACGGACAAATGGCAGGATACCGGAAATTATGTGCTGTATTTCCAGATGGCTCGCGAAGCGCAGTCTACGGCGGACACCCTGGAAGCAACGAAGGAACGGCTGGAAGACAGCCTGGAACAGGCGGAAAAAAACATCGAAACCTGTCATCAAGAGTTAAGCGCCGCAAAAAGGAACCTTGCGCAAGGGAAGCTGACCGCGCAGGAAACATATAACCTACGTACACTGGCCTATTCCACGGCGCAGGAGACCTATGATCTGGCGTATGGCTATCTGGCCCGCGAAGCGGAAGAGCAAGAGGAAATCTATGCGGCGGCAAGCGTGGAATGGGAAGAATTCAGCTCCCATATCAGCGGCGACCAGGTGGTCGCGAACAAGAGCGGCGTAATCACCAGCGTGAACCTGGCGACGGGCGACATGCTGAACACAGGCAGTACACTGGTGACGCTCTATGATACGGAAGAAGTGAGCGTGACAGTGACGCTGGCGGAAGAGGACGCCGCAGCCATTCAGGAGGATTTGACCGTAAAAGTCCTGTTCGCCGCATATCCGGACACCCCGTACCAGGCTCAGATCACGGAAATCGCGGATGCCTCCGCCGACAGCAGCGGAAACGTGACGGCAGACATCACTGTAACCCTGCTGGGTGATGTGTCCGGCCTGTTCCAAGGGATGACCGGAGAGGTGACATTTGTGACGAAAGAAGTCCGGCAGGTGCTGTATGTTTCTAACCGCGCCATCTTCCGGGAGGGCGCCAGATCTTATGTGAAAGTAAAAGACGCGGATGGCAGGCTCTATACCAAGGAAGTCGTCACCGGATTTTCAGACGGCGTGAACGTGGAAATCAAGGAAGGGCTGGAGGACGGAGAAATCGTGCTGATTGAAAGCAAGTTGTAAAAAGTGTCGCTTTTGGCGGCAGAATGTGAGGAAGTATGAGACTATCGGAAATCTGTAGGCTTGTGTGGCTGAACCTGTCACAGAACAAATTCAAGGTCATGCTCACATCCATCGGGATCATGGTAGGAGCCGCTACCATTATGCTGGTCATTGCCATCGGCACCGGGGGGCGGGAAGCGGTGGCGGAGCAGTTCAAAAACCTGAATGCCGGGGCAATTGATATTTCTTATGAAGCGGCTGCGGTTTCTTCGCAAAGTTTTATGTTTGCCGTACCGGGAAGCAACGGCAACATGACCATAAGAGCGGTACCTGGGAGCGGAAGCGGGGGCGGCGGGATGAGAGCGGGGGCGCCTTCCTTCAGCGCAGGGTCGATGGGCGCGGATAACCGGATGAACCAGGAAACCGTGACTTTGACCACGGAAGACATGGAAGATCTGGAAGTATTTGTTCCAGGCATCTTTCAGGCGACAATTTCCTATTCCACCAGCGCGTCCGTGGAGGGCGGTTCCATGGAAAGCGCCGCTTATAAGACGGTGGCCGGAGTGCAGAGCAACTACGCCGCTATGAGCAACCTGGAACTGTCCATCGGGGAGTTCCTGACGGAAGAAAACAACGAAAGCAAGGAAAGAGTCTGTGTACTGGGATCAGAAATCGCCAAGGAAATTTTCGGGAGCGCCTACGATGCCTATGACGCCATCCTGTATATTGACGACAGACCTTATGTGGTAACGGGTGTGCTGGTGGAAATGGGAACAGTCGCCTCGGGGATCAATCCGGATCCTTCTGTTTTTATCCCCTACGAAACAGGAATCAAATACATCGTGGGAACGACTGCCAGTCCGACCATCACGGTCATCGCCGAGGACGTGAATCAGGTGGCTACCGTCACAGATAATATCAAAGCGGTACTGGCAGACAGCTATTCCAATACAGAGTTTACGGTTTCCGACGCGGGGAGCAAGATGGAAGCGGCGTCCGCGTCAAATGACACCTTGACCCTGCTGCTGATTTCCATGGCGGTGATTGTGTTCCTGGTCGGCGGTATCGGGATCATGAACGTCCTGTTCGTGTCGGTAAAGGAGCGTACCAATGAAATCGGGATCCTGAAAGCGATCGGCTGTTCCCATAAGGATATTCTGCTGGAGTTTTTATTGGAAGCAAGCTGTATCAGTTTCGTGGGCGCGGTCATCGGGGTACTGCTGTCCCTGGGGCTTACCCCCGTCATTGAGATGTTCTCCGTGCGGGTGGAACTGTCCGTGAGCGGGGCGGTTCTGTCCTTGGCGTTCGGGGTAGCCACCGGAAGCCTGTTCGGTTTCTATCCTGCATACAAGGCTTCCCGGCTGATTCCCGTGGTGGCGCTGAATCAGGAATAAACCGGAAGGCAGACGGAACAGAAACGGACTGGTATGCCCGCGAGAAACGCTTCCTAGGGGAAAGCCGGCGGACGGGGACAAAATTTGGGGGAGAGCAAAATTTTTAGGAGGGCAAAATGGAATGGAGATTAAAGATCAAAAAGACTTAGACGAAAAAACGATTATCATGGAGCAGAACCGGCTGGCGAAAGAAAGGAAGCGGAAAAAGAACCGCAAAAAAAAGCTTATTGCAGGGGCGGTGCTGTTATGTCTGGCGGCGGGCGGCGGCGGATACTTTCTCTGGAGCCGGAATACGGTTCCCGTAGAAGAAACCGTATCCATCCGTCTGGAGGACGGACAGGAAGCCGTTTTTGCCATGCTGGTGGACGTAAAAGGCAATGAAATCACTTACAGGGTGGCGGAGGAGGTACCGGCCGCCGAAAGCGATGGCACGGCAGATGAGGAAAGAACCGCCGCGCAAGGCGGTTCGGAGGGAACGGCGGAGCAGGAAGCAAGGAGAAGGCCGGAACAGGAAATAGACGGCGAAACGGGAGAGATCCCGGAAGGAAGGATGAGCTTCGGCGAGGGAGAGGCCCCGCAAGGGGGAATAAACTTCGGCGAGGGGGACGCTCCGCAAGGAAGGATGAGCTTTGGAGAAGGGGAAGCTCCGGAAGGGGGAATAAACTTCGGCGAGGGGGACGCCCCGCAAGGAAGGATGAGCTTCGGTGAGGGGGAACTGCCGGGCAGGGCTGAAAGCGCAGGCGCACAGGACACTTTTGTCTATGAGGGTACCGCCTACCGGCTGACGGAGCAAACCGTGACCACGCTGATTCCGGTAGGCACGGAGGTGATCACCAGACTCGGAGCCGTCACCACCTTCTCAAGACTGCAGACGGGGGATTACCTCATTCTGGTCATGGAAAAGGACGCGGAAGAACAAGTCGTCGCCGCGATTTATCAGTTTAACTGAAACATTTTACGCACGGCGAAAGGAAGGAATCTATGATTGTCATGACAGGAATCAACAAGGGCTATCTGTTGGGAGAAAAAAAGCTTCCGATCTTAAAAGACATCAATTTTACGCTGGAAAAAGGGGAGTACGTGGCAGTTCTGGGGCCTTCCGGTTCCGGAAAGACCACGCTTATGAATCTGATCGGCTGTATGGACGTGGCGGACAGCGGGGAATATTATCTAGATCATATGGCGATCCACGAAACCGATGAGAAGGAACTGGAAGCCGTCCGCAACCGGAAAATCGGGTTTATCTTCCAGAATTATCATCTGATCCCCACCTACAACGTGATGCAGAATATCATGATGCCCCTGCTGATGAGGGGAATCGGACATAAAGAAGCGGAAAAGCAATGCATGGACACCATCCGGCTGCTAGGGCTGGATCACAGGCTTGCCCACAAGCCCAACGAGCTTTCGGGAGGGCAGAAGCAGAGGGTGTCCATTGCCCGTGCGCTGGTAGGGAGACCTTCGGTGCTGCTGGCGGATGAGCCGACCGGGGCGCTGGATCAGAACAGCGGGAAAGAGGTACTGAAACTCTTCCAGGAACTGAATGAAATGGGCAACACCATCGTCATGATCACCCACGATCCGGAAGTGGCGCGGTCGGCAAGGCGGATGATACGGATCGTCGATGGGAATCTGTACACATAAGACGATAGACGGAAAGCTCGTCAGGAAGCGTGAAAGCCATCCGGCATTGCCGGATGGAAAAATCTGCAAGAGTATGTCCCTGTTCCGGGAACCGGAAAGACTGTGCGACAAGTTACTGCTCAGCACGGGCGGCTGATGAACCGTAACCGCGACAGCTCTTAAACTTAGCAGAACCGCGATTTCTCTTGACGCAGGTACCTTCTGCACTTATCATAAAAAACCATAATACAAAAGTGTTGATGTAAGCGCAATTTATTTTTTGTGACCAGTTTAGTAATATAAACTTTCGTTTAGTGTGCTAAAATAGTTTACAACGAAATCGAATATAAATTATAAAAATAGCTTTTGTTTGAAATTAATTTATCAAAAGTTCCATGCTCTACGAGACGACCGTCTTTTAAGACCAACACTTCATCATACTGCTGAAGGAGTACTTTATTCAGACGATGTGTAATCCAAATAATCGTCATTTCTTTTAATTCGAATATCTTTTTTTCAATTTCAAACGAGGTCTTATTGTCAAGATTTGATGTCACTTCATCTGCAATTAAAATATTGCTTCCAATAAGAATTGCTCTTGCGATTGCTATTCTTTGCTTTTCACCACCAGAAATGGTATTTGAATCTATTTTCTTACTGAAATCTTCTTCAGTTACTATTCCTAAGGATTCAAATCCAACAATTTTTACCACATTCATGATTGCGACCTTACTATATGGCTTGTACAATGTTAAGTTGTTTTCAAACGTATCATCAAATATAATGTTCTCTTGTTGAATATATGCGATATTGTAATCTGTATCACTATCATCAATGACCTGTTTGCCATCTATAGTGACACTGCCTTTAGTGGGCGGGTAGTATCCCAATATCAGTTTTGCAATCGTGCTTTTACCACTACCACTATTCCCTACAATGACGTACTTCTTACCTGAGGAAAACTTAAAATCAATTTCATTTAATACATTTTGAGCTGGCACTTTTTCCGAAGAATAACTATATGACACTGAGTTAAGGGAGATATTATGATAAATAATTTGTTTTTCTTTTTTATCATTGCAGTTAAGGGAGCAGTCTATTTTGTCAACTATTGTCAGAAGTTCGTTTCCTATGGGAGAGGTGGCTTTCAATTTAAGAAAAAGTTGTACCGCCGACCTTATTGGGTCAACGGTCATTCCACAAAGTTGTACGGAAGCAATCATCGTCCCAACTGTTATATTAGAATTTAGAACGAGAAAGCCCGCTGACATGAGTACAGAAAATTGCACCACCAAAGATAAGATTACAGTCAATAGTTCAGCATCTGCGGAAACAGAAGCAAACTTATATCTCTTCTCTTCGGTGGTATGATTCACTAAGGAATGATTGCTGAGGACATTTGTTTCTGCTCTGAATGCCTTAACAACCTCGAACGCATTAAGAATGTCCTTAACTTTCCCGTTAAATGTTTCAAGTTGTTTGTAATATTCTTCTTGTGTAAGTTTTAACCGCTTTGAAAACAACTGTGGGATAAAAATGGGTAAACATGAAAACACAATGGAAATTATTGCCAATAATGGACTGACAAACAACAACATTGAAGTTGCTATCACAAAAAGACAAACGCTCGAAAAAATGGCGAAAATGTTTAAAAAGTAATCTTCTTCTATTAATTTAATGTTATTGTTGAAAGACGATATATGCTTCGCCTGACCTTGTCTTACATAAGTAACGATATCTTCTGAAAGCAACCCTCTCATATAATCAAACTTCAAATCTAATGAAACAAGTTTAATGAACTTTATTCGCAATTTGCGGCGAATAACTCCAGTAATAAAGACACCCGTCACCCAGAGAATTGTAAAATACAACGCATTCAGCAGTTCTCCTTCGCTGTTGTTAACAGCCGAATCAGTAATATATTGCATTAAAAAAGCAACAAACAATGTGATAGATTCATTAAGAAAAATGAAAACAAGATTCAGAGCAAACAACAACTTATGCCTTTTTAAATATCTTTTCATATCCGCCTCCTCGCTACACTGAAACAGGAGCATGTTCAGATATTATCTGTTCTAATAACTTAAAATCATCGTCATTATTATCACTTGCTATAACATTTCGGAAATCGTTTATGAGTTCGTCCGCATTGCAAAACGAATGATAGTTAGTTCTAAGTACATTGAAAGCTTCCTCTTTTTTGCCAAGCATATAGAGATTCATAATCAAGCCATGTAGTGCGTAGTTGTCTGTGGGGCTATTTAGGAGTACTTCACGGCAAATATTCGCAGACTTTTGATAATCACCACATTTGAAATATGAAAAGTGAAGCTGGCACAATAATTTAAATCTCAACTCCATCTTTGTTTCGCTTTGAGGAAGTTCTAAGTATCGTTCTATGTTTGCAACGCATATTGCACCCCATTGTAATTTCCCAAGCTGCTGAGTAAGGTTTATAGTTTTGAATCATTTTATATTCTCCTTTTGTGAGCGATGAGATTGACAACTATTGGAAATACTATATGTGGTTAGCTAGATATCAGTTGCGTTTATGCTTCCTACCGAGTCAGAGAAGGCGCGCTGTAGCAGACAGCGTACGCAGAAGCCGCCATCATGACTGCACTTTTCTTAAAATGGGCTGACACTTTACCGATTTTTAGAAATCCCTTCATAATTCTCCCTCCTTTCATGATTAAGATTGGTTAAATAATTGCCAACTGTCGCCAATATGCTTTACGCATGTACTGATACCTTTATTGAATGATATAACATATAAGAAACCCGATCGTCAAGAGAAACTTTTTTCTATTGATTGTGATCCAGATAATGCCAATTAATGCATTGTTATCAGCAGCTCGGTTGAAGATAAACCGCCTGTTTTATCTGGAAGCTTGCGCAACAGGCTTCCGCCGGCGTTTTATTGCCAAGACTCTGATGCGGTCGGTCATGATCGCAATCCTTTAGGTAAGCAGCTGTTCTGCGGCGCGATTCCTTTGGGCTGTCATAGCAAGGGCGGCGATTTCCCTTGACGGAGATACGTCCTTCGCTTATAATGAAAAAAATTGTAATAGGAACAGGAAAATCCGCCCATGAAAAAACCATCCTTGAAAAAAGCGGCCGTTTCTGCCCGCATACTCCGCAGTTTCGGGCGCACCGCATGGCTTGCCCTCCTCCGCCGGTACATTCATGCGACTCTTTGTGTCTATATCTTCCTGATCCTCGTGGTCATGCCTTTTTATTATGAAGAGGGCTATGCCCACATCGGAACCGATAAACATACCTTTTTTAAGAACAGCAGTCTCTATGCGGCCTATGTCCTGCTTCCCCTCACTCTCCTTTATCTGCTTGTCCTTCTTGGACGCCGTTTATCCGAAAAGCAGGCGCAGAGGACAGGGCGGCCTGGCAGGAAGAGCCTCCGGCCCGTTTCCCCTGGATCCGCTTCGGGGCATAAAATATGTTTCACACACAAAGCGGGCTTTACATACAAAGTCGGGCTTCGCGCACAAAGTATGCTTCACACACTCGTTCATTGCTTACGCGCAGCTTCCCTTACGGACAGGTTCGCCTTGTGCTTTGCGGCGGCTTGCGTCCTCTCTTTCGCGTGTTCCGATTACCAGGAGGCGGCTCTCTGGGGAGCCGGCGGCTGGTATATCGGCCTGATCCCGCAGCTGATGTTTCTCGGCGGCTATTTCTTGGTTTCCCGGTTCTGGCAGCCAAACCTCTGGCTTCCCGGACTGCTCTTCCCGGTTTCGGCAGCCGTGTTCCTGCTTGGCTGTCTGAACCGCTTCGGAATCTACCCCTTTCGGATGGTCTACGCCAGTCCGGGCTTCATCTCTACCATCGGGAACGTCAACTGGTACTGCGGCTATCTGGTTACGGTGTTTTTTGCCGGAGTCTATCTCGTCTGGAGTGTCCCTTCCGGGAAGCCGCGGACGCGGCCTGCTTTGTTCCTGTACCTGGGTCTGGGGTTCTCCAGTCTTGTGACCCAAGGCAGCAGCAGCGGTCTCTTAGCGCTTGTGGGCGCCCTGCTCGTCCTTTTTTGTCTGTCCGTGCGTGACGGACAAAAAATGCAAGGTTTCCTACAGATCTGCCTTGTTTTTTGGCTCTCCTGTCTTCTGATCCTGGGGATACGGCTGCTGTTCCCCGGCGCCATGACCTACGCGGAAGCTCTCTTAGATCCGTTTACGTTCAGTATCCTGCCTGTCCTTCTGGCGCCGGTGAGCGGCGGCGCCTGTTTTCTGGTACATCGGAGCAACGAGAAAGGCCGCTATCCACAGAAGCTTTTCGTCTCGCTGCGGACAGCGCTGCTGGTTCTTCTTCCGGCTCTTTCCTTGGGCTTCTTGCTGCTGCTCGTGCGCAATACTCTGCGCCCCGGCAGTATCGGCTTCCTGTCCTCGTTCCCCGTTTTTTCTTTTTCTCCCGATTGGGGAAGCAGCCGGGGCGCTACCTGGCAGGCTGCGTTTCGCCTCTTCCTGGAACAGGGTTTTTTCAAAAAGTGGGTGGGTGTAGGGCCCGATGCGATGTCCGCCTACCTTTACACCGATGCCGGCGCGGGGCTGCGTACTTTCGTGGAGGAAGCCTTTCCGAATCTGCGGCTGACCAACGCTCATAATGAAGGGCTGACCATCCTCGTGAACCAAGGGCTGTTCGGGCTGCTTGGGCTTACAGGGCTGCTCGCCAGCGCCGTCTGGCGCTACCTCAAGGCAGGGCAGGAGCAAAAGCTGCCGTTTCGGAGCCGCTGTGTCGTCGGAGCCTGCGGCCTTTGTATCCTGGCGTACTTCGCCAACAACCTGGTCAGTTTCCAGCAGTCTATGAACGGCGCGACCATGTTTCTTCTTCTCGGAATCGGCGAAGCCTGGAGCCGGAAGCGGATATAGGGATTCTGTAGCTTTTTAAGCGGATCTGCTATAAATATGAGGTTTTTTATGGTTTTTGAGGCAAAACCATCTTTTCTTTTGTGTAAATCTTTGGTATGATAAAGGAAAGCAGTGTGGTTTCAGATTCCAGTTCCGCAAGCTGAAGACGTTCAGCTTGCGGATAGTAACCGTTTGAGAAGAGAGGAGCAAAATATGGGCGCCTATTATCTGGCAGTTGACATCGGCGCGTCCAGCGGTCGCCACATCCTTGGCCATCTGGAAAAAGGGATCCTGAAGCTTGAGGAAATCCACCGCTTCCGTAATGAGTTTCACATGGAAAAGGGCGAGAAATGCTGGGATCTCCAGACGCTTTTCGGGGAGATCAAAACGGGGATGAAAAAATGCAAGGAAGCAGGCAAGATTCCGGCCAGTCTGGGCGTGGACGCCTGGGGCGTGGATTTCGTCCTGCTGGACGAGCAGGACAGGCTCCTAGGGAACGCCGTAAGCTACCGCGACAGCCGCACCTGCGGAATGGATGAAAAGGTGTACCGGATCATTCCGGAAGAGGAACTCTACGCCAGAACGGGGATCCAGAAAGCGATTTACAATACCGTTTATCAGCTGATGGCGGTGAAGGAGACCAGACCGGAGGAACTGGAGAAAGCCCGGACGTTCCTCATGGTTCCAGATTATTTCCATTATCTGTTAACCAGCGTCAAAGCCAACGAATACACCGAGGCGACCACCTCTCAGCTTGTTCATCCCGAAACCAAAGACTGGGATACGGAGCTTCTGAAACAGCTAGGCTATCCGGCGCGGATCTTCCAGAAGATCCTGACGCCGGGTACCATACTAGGGGGACTCTCCCGTGCCGTACAAGGAGAAGTCGGCTTCGGCTGCAAGGTGGTGCTGCCCGCTTCCCACGATACCGGCTCCGCTGTGCTGGCAGTGCCAAGCAGCCGGCCGGATACGGTCTACATCAGTTCGGGAACGTGGTCGCTGATGGGCGTGGAGCGCCGGGCCGCCGATTGCAGCCTAGCCAGCAAAGCCCGCAATTTCACCAACGAGGGCGGCTATCAGTACCGTTTCCGTTATCTGAAAAATATCATGGGTCTTTGGATGATCCAGTCCGTGAAAAAAGAGTTTCAGGAAGAGCGGGGCCTGGAGCTGTCTTTCGGGGAAATCTGCGAAGAAGCTTCCAGGCAGACGATTCCCTCCCTTGTGGACTGCAACGACGACCGCTTCCTTGCCCCGGCAAATATGTGCCGGGAAATACAGGCGGCCTGTCTGGAAAGCGTCCAGCCTGTTCCCGTGACTTACGGAGAGCTTGCTTCCGTCGTCTACAACAGCTTAGCAAAATGCTATGCGGACACCATGGAAGAGATTCAGGCAGTCACCGGGAAGGCCTATGACCGTATCCATGTGGTGGGAGGCGGCGCCAACGCGGATTATCTGAATGAGCTGACCGCCAGGTACACCGGATGTACCGTCTGCGCCGGGCCGGTCGAAGCCACCGCCATCGGCAACCTGATGGTGCAGATGATCGCAAACGGCGAATGGAAGGATCTGGACAGCGCGAGGCGCTGTGTATTGGAATCCTTTGCGGTAAAGACATTTCGGCTTGGCGGCTGATCTCGCCAAGGGCGGCAGAAGCCGCCGGGTACTTGAATGGATGTTTCTTTCATAAATACTCCTCAAAAAAGAGGCAGGAAGGAGAACGCACAGAATGTCAACACAGACCAGATACGAAGAGGCCAAGGCCCTGTATGCGGCCATCGGTGTGGATACGGACAGTGCCTTAGCGCGGTTACAGAAGATTCCCATTGCCATGCACTGCTGGCAGGGGGACGACGTGACCGGCTTTGACCGCACCGGCCCCCTCAGCGGCGGCATTCAGGCCACCGGACATTATCCCGGCAAAGCCCGCACCCCGGAGGAACTGATGGCGGACATGGATCAGGCTTTCCGCCTGATCCCCGGCAAACATAAGATCAACCTCCATGCCTCCTATGCCATTTTCGAGGATGGAGAACGGGCAGACCGCGACCGGCTGGAGCCGGCGCATTTCGCGAAATGGGCGACCTACGCCAAAGAAAGAGGGCTGGGGATCGATTTCAACCCTACCTGTTTTTCGCATCCTCTGGCCGCCGACGCCACCTTATCCTCTGAAAAGGAGGAAATCCGCAGTTTCTGGATCCGCCATTGTCAGGCCTGTATCCGTATCAGCGAATATTTTGCCGACCGGCTGGGAATCCCCTGCGTCATGAACATCTGGATCCCGGACGGCTACAAGGACATCCCCGCCGACCGGATGGCGCCCCGGGCAAGGCTGAAAGATTCTCTGGATCAGGTGATCGGTATCCCTTATGATAAGAGCAAGGTCTACATCGCGGTGGAGTCCAAGGTATTCGGGATCGGCCTGGAAAGCTACACCGTAGGCAGCCATGAGTTTTATATGAATTATGCCGCCAGTCGGGGGATCCTGTGCTTGCTGGACAACGGACACTACCATCCCACCGAAGTGGTGTCCGATAAAATCTCTTCGATGCTGGCATTTTATGACATGCTCGCCCTTCATGTCACCCGGAGCGTGCGCTGGGACAGCGACCATGTCGTCCGCTTCGATGATGAAACAAAGGAAATCGCCAAAGAAATCATCCTCAACGGAGCCGATAGGATCTTGATCGCCTTGGATTTCTTCGATGCGGGAATCAACCGCATTGCCGCCTGGGTCTTAGGCATGAGGAACCTACAGAAAGCCTTGCTGAACGCGCTGCTGACCCCCAACGGGAGACTGGCAAAGCTTCAGGAAGAAAGAAAGCTGACGCAGGTATTGGCTCTTCAGGAAGAATATAAGCTGTATCCTCTGGGCGATGTGTGGAATTATTTCTGCGAACAGAACCACGTTCCCCTCCGAGAAGACTGGATGAAAGACGTGGAGACTTACGAAAAGCAAGTCTTGTCCAGGCGCGGATGAGGGGACAGGAACAGAGAGGGCGCTCTGCGGCAGCGTCCTCTTTGTTCCATTCCGTACAACGATCGGGTGATGTTCCCCATTTTTCCCCGAATACATTGCTCCGCTCCCGGCTCCATCCGGCTCGACTCCATCCTCTGTATCAATCAGGGCCGCTATTCTATATTGAATTCATACGCATTGGATATTCCGTTCACGTCGATGACACATCGGTACGTTCCTGGATCTAGTATGCCATAGAATGCCTCATAATCAAACTCTACCTGAATCGTCTGTTCAGCCGGAAGAACAGTAGCCGGCAATTCGGAGATAACATGGCTTTTTCTCTGGGCTTTCGTCCAGTTGCCTTCTACAAGTTCCATGAGGTATATTTCCCCTAAAGCACCTCTTTCTTTGCCTGTATTTTCACAATGTAAAAATATCTTTCCATTGCTGACGTCTTGTATATGGATCATGACCGTATCCGTTGCCGGGACGACAGCCCCGCTTTTCCTTTGGGCAAGCTGCTCCGCGCTATCTATATCGATCCCCGGAATGCCGGTATTCTCTGATCCAGATGTCGGTGTCATTGTTTCACTCCCGCTTTCGGCAGTTTGTTTCCTGTCATTCGTATCTGTCTCAGCAAGATCACGATCGCCCCATCCAGATCCCTGGATACCGGCTGCTTCTTCTGAATGACTATATTCCGCCGTTTCTTCTTTGACTTCCCCGCAACCCGCCATTACAAGACCTAACATCAGAAGGGTACCGCATAAATACATACTTTGCTTCATAATTTACAGCTCTCCCTTGCAGACTTTTTATCAAGCGTTTGCCGGTTTCCATACCACTATGTATCGAAAATCCTGCAGCACTGTCTCTTCATGCTACAACGCTTTCAAAGGTAACAAAACGATCCTATAGAAACCTATCCATCCCAAACTCCGACAAAACCGTAAGTCAGGCAGGGCTGGGGATGGATTGCGCGGCAGCCGATCCTTCTCCCGCTCCGACCAAAAAAAGCGGAACAAAAGGGCGGCTCCATTCGCCCCTGGGCTTTTCTTTTTTTGCGTTATTGCCGAAAAATCACAAGACCGAGGACGCCGTGTACAAAGATAGAATATGGTGTGTTCGGATTTGATGAGTGAAAGCAGGGCTACAAGGATTCGAACCTTGAAATGACGGAGTCAGAGTCCGTTGCCTTACCATTTGGCGATAGCCCTAAATTCTGTTATCTGATACATTGTAACCGAAGTATGTCCGTTTGGCAAGAGCGGAATACAAAATTTTTCCCTGATTTTTTTTGATTTTTCACCATTTTCCATTCCAATCCGTTCTGCCAAACGAACCATGCTTCCTTACGGTGCCAACGTTTCAAAACAACGCGGCCGGCAGATCTGCCTTGCCCCATTCCCCAGCAGCATCCTGCCGTCCCCTATAGCCGAAACTCCCGGTAGTTTTCCGGATTCCCGTAATCCTTTCCATAACCGTCGTCATGATAGTACCGGTAGACTGCCGTCGTCTTGCTATAAGAAACCAGCTGCAGGTTCTCAAAATCCACCTCTTCCACATTCCGACCGCCCCAAGACAGCGGCAGGATACGATCTGGCCTCAGGAAGAATACAATGCTGTCCAAAGAAACATCAATAAAATGCCAGCCTTTCCCGAATACCGCGCCTTCCGTATTTTCCCCTTTTCCCAGCGTAATCATCTTCATGTCCTCCGGCAGATAGACATTCCGGCCTTTTGCGTTCTGCGTGTAAACAGGAGCGATCATCAGGCTTTCTCCCACCAGCAGCTGATCCTCTATGCGCAGCGCCATCTCATCCTCCGGGTAATCAAAGGCCAGAGGGCGGAAGTACAGCTCATCATCCAGAGCCGCTTTCACATATTCACTGTAAAGGTACGGAAGCAGCCGGTACCTGGCTTCCACCAGCTTTTTCATCCCTTCCGTCTCATGGAACTGGTATAGCTCCTGCTCCCTGGTCCCCAATGCGGAATGGTTCCTCATAAGCGGCGTAAAAACGCCAAATGCCAGCCAACGTTTGACCAGATCCTCCGTCGTATCAGCCCCGAATCCTCCCAGATCCGCCCCTGTATAAAGTATCCCGCACATATTCAAGGATGGCATCATCTGAATGTTCAAAAGCAGGTGAGACCACCAGGATTTGTTATCGCCGGTCCAGATTCCTCCATAGCGATGCATTCCGATATAAGAGGATCTGGAAAATATCAGAATGCGTTTCTCCGGCTGATACCTTTCAAAAGCTTCTCCCGCCGCCCTTGTCATATAATATCCGTACAGATTATGTACCTGATCATGGCGCACCTTTTTCCCACGGACATTGTGGTAAAAGCGTTGATAATCCTTCTCACTGTTGGGGATTCCCATGATCAGTCCCTGAAACGCGAACCAGTCGTTGATGTCCATATTTTCTTTCCGCCTATAGTGTTCCAGTTCCTCAAACACCTCTTTTAAGTGTATATCGGTATAAAAAATAGCAGGCTCATTCATATCATTCCAGAATCCGTCAATTCCCTGATCCAGCAAAAACCGGTACTTGCCGCCGAACCATTCCCTTGCTTTTTCATTCAGTACGTCCGGAAGGTGAGTCCTGCCCGGCCACACGGCAGTTACAAAATCCCTGCCCTGTTCGTCCTTACAGAAATAATCTCCCGCCACCCCTTCCTCGTAGACGTCATAGCCAGGCTCTATCTTTACGCCGGCATCAATGATGGGAACCAGGTGAATGTTCTGTTCCCTCATTTCTTTTACAAAACCCGGAAAGTCCTCAAACGAACCCTTGTCCACCGTAAAATCCTTATACCGCTCCATATAGTCAATATCCAGATAGATACTGTCTATCGGGATCCCGTTTTCCCGGTACCGTTTTGCGACCGTTCTGATTTCATCCGCCGTTTTATATCCCCAGCGGCTCTGACCGTATCCGAAAGCCCACAGCGGAGGAATATAGCTTGGGCCGATCAATCCGCGAAATTCCTTTATGATGGCGGGAACGGAGGATCCTTCTATCACATAGATGTCAAGATCCGCGCCATCCGGCAGGATCCTAAGCTCATCCAGCCTGTGAAAGCCCACGTCAAACGTGACTTTTCCAGGAAAATCCACAAAAATACCGACATTGCGGGTTCCTTTTAACACAAAAAAATTATGCGCGCCATATAAACTGTGTTTATCCTCAAGGTGATCGGGATCGTCCGTGCAGTTGCTGACGTATTTCCAGCCCCGTTTATTCATCCCGCGCACCTGCTGCCCAAGCCCGTATACAAGGTCGTCCTCTCCCATACAAAACCGGAAAATAAGCGGATCGCGGCTTTGTTCGTAAGGGCAGCCGCCTTTTTCCGGCGCTATGCTTTTTACAGCCGCGTCTGTGCGGAAAGGTATTCCGTAGGTATATTTCTTGATCATCTTCGCTCCCATCTGCCCGCCTGGCAGGCATACAGACCAGGGAGGTTGAAAGCTTCTTTCAACCTGTTCTCCTCTTCCTTCTTTCATCGCTCCCATCACAAGATCAGCAACAAGACTTCGTCAGATTTTAACACAGGCATACAGCCTGTGTCAACTGATTCGTGATCATTCATTTCTGATCATCCATTCCAGATAAACATTGCAATCAGGAGCAAAGGATGATAAAATGTTGGGAACAGGATATGGAAAGGAGAAACAAGATATGTATCAGATGAAGCCAGAGTATTACACGGGGATCGAAATGATTGACCAGGAACACAGACACCTGTTTGAGATCGCGGAATCGGCTTATCAGCTGCTGCACAATGAGTTTATTCCGGACAAGTACGACAACGTGCAGGGGATCCTGCAGGAGCTGTTCGAGTACACCAGGAAGCATTTCGCGGACGAAGAAGCGTACATGGAAAGCGTGAAATACAGGAGGATCTTTTCCCAAAAGGTCATGCATAAGGAATTTATTGACAAGCTGGAGTCCTTTAACATGGAGGAAGCGGAGCAGGATCCCGAGGGCGCGGTCGAGAATCTCCTGACGTTCCTGACCGACTGGCTGGTGGAACACATTTTGAAGATGGATATGCTGATCGGCAAGTAGCCGGCGGCTGCCGGGCCGCAGCGTCCAGGGCGCTATCAAAGAATGAAGTGAATGAAAGAATGAAGTGATGAAAGAATGAAGTGAATGAATTATATCGTATTTGACTTAGAATGGAATCAAGGCGGCGCGGAAGAGGAGGTTCCGGGGCTTCCTTTTGAAGTGATCGAAATCGGCGCCGTGAAGCTGAACAGCGGCCTGATGATGACCGATGGGTTCAGCCAGCTGGTGAGGCCCCAAGCCTATCATCAGCTTCATCCTGTCACCGGGAGGCTTCTTCCGATACAGATGGAAGAGCTGGAGCGGGGGAAGCTTTTTCCGCAAGTGATGAGGGAGTTTCTGGAATGGTGCGGAGAGGAAGAATACCGGTTCTGCACTTGGGGTTCCATGGATCTTACCGAAATGCAGCGGAACATGAAATTTTACGGAATGGAAACCTTAGCCGAGGGGCCGATTCCTTATTTGGATGTGCAGAAGCTGTTCGGCCTTGCTTACGAACCAGATACGGAAAAGAGATCGCTGGAGTACGCCATAGACTTTCTGAAAGTGAAAAAAGAGGTTTCTTTCCATAGGGCATACAGCGATGCCTATTATACGGCGGAGGTACTTTCTTCTATGGGAGGGAAAGAAGTTCTTGGAAATCTGTCTTATGACATCTTCCATCCGCCGATCAGCAAGGCGGGAGAGATCAAGATACAGTCCGGACACTCCATGAAATATATCTCGCGGCTGTTTGCGGACAAGGCAGAGGCTCTGGCGGATCGGGAAGTTGTGTCCAGCAAGTGCCATCTCTGCCACCGGAACCTTCGCAAAAAGGTGAAGTGGTTCACCATGAACGGCAGACACTATGATTGCGTGGCCTACTGTGAGAAGCACGGCTATCTGAAAGGGAAGATACGTATCTGCTGGTATGACGGAGGAAAGGTCTATATCGTGAAGACGACGAAATTCATCACGCAGGAGGAAGCGGGGGTCATCGCGCAGCGCAGGAACCGCGCGCAGGAAAGAAATCAGAAAGGGAAATCAGGTTGAAACAAATTTTCAACCTCCCTGATTCATATGCCCGCTAAAGACGCTTTATAGACCAAAGCGGGCAGACGGGGGCCGAAAGAAAATAAGTACAAGGAATCGTGCAATAATGTAAAATTTCCCTTCATATATTGAAACAAAAGCAGAGTTCCGGGCAGGAAGCGCAAGTTTGCGAGAGCAACCTTCCTCTCAGACCAAGCGCGGGGAGAAAGCCCGCAGAGCTTTCTCCCATCTGAACGACAGTTCAGATTGTGAACGACAGTTCAGATTGCGAACGACAGTCCAGATTGTGAACGGCAATCCGGGCTGTGGGCGGCGGCTCAGATCTGTGTCCGGTACATCAGTACATAGGAGCGGGAATGAAAAAAAATAGCAGGGAAGAACTGCTGATTTTGGCCATACTGGCGGCCAGGATATGCCGACATGGGAACCATCCGGGATATGGGAGACGAGGAAAGTCGTTTCCCCCAAGAAGGAGATGGCAGACACGGGAGCTTTACGCGGCGCAAAACACCCAGACAGTGCCGCAGGAAGAAGATGGGGAAGATCTGGCTCCGGGAGAAAACGTCTTTTTTCTGGAAGCCCCCCGGACGGACCGGCTGAACCCGGATTTTTATTACTACGCGATACAGAAAGAACTGATCAGCAGCGACGGAAAAGCTGTCATCGAATACGACGTGAAGCTTCCGCAGTTACGGGAGAACGGCGCGGCGTCGGAAAGGATCAACCAGCAGATCTGGGAAACCTACCAGTCCTTGCTTGCCGCCGTCAAGGCAAGGCTGGACGCGGGTACGACCTTTCGGGAGTACCATAGGGATCGGGAGGCGGATCACGGCCCGCAGGGCGACGGGGCTTTGGCGTCTCCGATTTATCATTATATCTATCAGGCGAATTACCGGATCACGCTGTATAGCAGCAAATATCTGTGCGTCCTCATAGAAGAATATGAAAATACAGGCGGCGCACATGGAATGCCCTACCGGGACGTGCTGATCTTCCGGGTGGCAGACGGACTTCCGGCGGCGCAGGATTCGCTGTTTGCCGAGAACCGGGAGGCCTGGGAGCAGAAAAAGGAAGAAGCCTTTGCCGAAGAAATCAGGCGGCAGCCGGAGCTTTACTGGGAGAACGCGATGGACACCGTACGGCGAGACAGCGAAACCAGCAGGCAGGGTTACTACCTGACCAGAGAAGGGGTCGTGTTCTACTATGCCCCGTATGAACTGGCGCCCTACGCTGCGGGCTATGTGGAAGCCCTGGTACCCTATGCACAGCTGCCGCTGAAATGAAAAGAAAGCACCCCGGGCGTGGAAGCTGCCCCGCCGATGCCAGGCGACCGGAAACGTCTCGCCAAACAGCGGGGCATTTTTCTGTTCTTTCGCTGTGGCCTTTTCCATGCGTCCGCGTGTATGTGCAGGGCTGTCTGGATTTTTTGAAAATGAGAAATCTTTCATATCTCCTGCTCCGTTCCCTTCCAGAGGAAACCAGGGAACCTGATCTTTAGATACTCTTTGATCAGCCTTACGCAGTTGTCGATCCCCACCCGCTGGCTGTTGATGGTCAGGTCGTAATTGACCGGGTTAGTCCAATGATTCCCTCCTGTGTAATGCTCATAATAAGCGGCCCGGTACTGGTCTGTTTTTGCAATGGAGGTGTGAGCGGTTTCCTCGTTTACCTTCATTTTGTTCATCACCCTTTCCACGCAAAAGGCTCTGGGCGCTTCCATGTAGATACTGATCACATGGGGGCAGTCCTTTAAGATCCAGTCGGCACACTTTCCCACAATGACACAGGACTCGGACTGGGCCAGATTGAGGATGATCTGCTTCTGGAATTCAAACAGCCGCTTGTCAGACACAAAATCCGTATCCACAGGATTGGGCTTGAAGCTTTTAGGCAGACCCCTTAACAGACTGGAGAACTTTTTCCCTCTGATCTTTTCGTTGACCTCGTTAAACAGATCCTCGTCCAGCCCGCTTAACTGGGAGGCCAGGGTCAGGATCCTGTTTTCATAACAGGAGATACCCAGCTCTGCCGCCAGCCTGGAAGCCACTTCTTTTCCGCCGCTTCCAAACCCTCGGGCGACAGTGATTACATAATGATCCATACATCCCTCTCATTCCGCCGCAGCAGGCGGCAGGCATCCCATCAGACAAGGCTTTCCACAGTGTCTTTCAGTATTTCGTAAGCTTTGTCACAATCTTCCCGGGTCAGAATCAGAGGCGGAACCATGCGAATGATGCTGGCGCCAATGGACGTGATGAGAAGCTTTCTTTCCAAACAGCCCTGTTTCACGTCCCTTCCCTTGACAGTCTCGTCAAATTCCACGCCAATCAAAAGACCCTGTCCTCTGACCTCTTTGACACGGGGCAGTTTTTTCAGCCGTTCCATAAAGTAGGTTCCCATTTTGCGTGCATATCCCGCAAGATCCCGTTCTAAAAGCTCTGTGATCTGGGCTAAGGAAGCGGCGCAGGACACCGGATGTCCGCCGTAAGTGGTTCCATGGGAGCCGGGGGTAAACGCTTTCGCGACCTCTTCTCTTGCGCAAACGGCTCCTATGGGCATCCCCCCTCCCATGGCTTTTGCCATGGACACCACATCCGGCTTGATCCCGTAATTCATAAACGCCATGATCCCTCCGCACCTGCACCAGCCGGTCTGGACCTCGTCCAGGAGCAGCAGCAGGCCCTTTTCATCACACAATCTGCGCAGCCCCGCCATGAACTCACCGGTGGCAACCATGACCCCGCCTTCCCCCTGCACCGGCTCCACCATGATGGCAATGGTCTGATCCGTAACCGCCGCTTGAAAGGATTCCAGATCATTAAAATCCGCATAGGAAAACCCGGGGGTCATTTTCCCAAATCCTGCCTGGCAGGCATTTTCAGGCTGTCCTGTGGCGCTCATGGAACCGAAGGTCCTGCCATGAAAAGAACGTCTGGCCGTGACAATGTGGTATTTTTCAGGCGCACAGTTTTCCACCCCATATTTTCTGGCCATTTTTATCATAGCCTCATTGGCTTCCGTGCCGGAATTCTGAAAAAAGATTTTGTCCATGCCAATGGTGGTGCAGATTTTTTCAGCCAACAGCACCTGCGGGATGGTGTAAGGGTAATTGAACGTGTGAATCACGTCGCTGACTTGATCCTTGACTGCTTCAACCACCTTTTCATTGCAGTTCCCCGCGCTGTTTACCGCAATCCCCGCATAGAAATCCAGATAGCCTGTACCTGTTTCATCGTATAGATACATATTCTTTGCGGTTTCCGCCACAAAATCAAACCGTTCACAGGTCTCGATGATATATTTCTTTGCTTTTGCCTTTAATTCTTCTTTTGACAAACCCGTATTTTTCAGTCTCACAATCCTGCACCCTCCGCTGGTCGGTTCGCTGCTTACGCGTATGACCCACAGAGAGTATGGCGTCATACGGCTTTGATACGGTGCCTTATGAAAAACACCGTGACTACCTCATACGAAAGAGAATACGGACGTCAGCCTGACTGTTTCCGTTCCTTCGTTGCAATACCAATGCTTGGCGTCGGAATCAAAGCGAAAAGCCTCCCCTTGAGAAATCGCGTAGGCTTTTCCTCTCACCTTTAAGGTCAGAGTTCCCGCCGTCACCGTCACATACTCCACCGTATTTTCACCATGGGAACCGCTATAGTAGCAGCCTTTGGGGTAAATATCCATGCCGTAAATCTCAAAGGGCCTGCCTTTTTCATAGGGAAAATAAGTAAATACGCTGTATTGACCCTCTACCTCCTTGGTAGGAACTATTTCCTCCTTGGAGATATAATAGATTTCCTGCCTTGGAGTTTCCATCAGCTCCGTCAGCTCCACTCTCAAGCCGCTTACTACCTTTACCAGGCAGCCGATGGAAGGGTTTGTTTCTCCCCTCTCTATCTGAGCCAGCATACTTTTGCTCACTCCGGTCTGCTCTGCGGTTTCTTCCAGGCTTAAATTTTTCGCCACCCGTATTTTCCTCAAATTTACTGCTATGTTCCTGTTGATGTGGTTCAAAGGATCAGCTCCTTACTAAAAATTTCTTTTCAACCGTTCATAAATCTGGATAAAAACTCCTTTGTCCGGGGATTTTCGGGCGACTGAAACAGCTTTTCCGGGGGACCGCTTTCCGCAATCACTCCCTGATCCATGAAAATCGTCCGGTTGGACACAGCTCTGGCAAAAGCCATTTCATGCGTGACGATCATCATGGTCAGACCCTCCTTGGCAAGCTCCCGGATGACGTTTAACACCTCTCCCACCATTTCCGGATCCAAGGCGGAAGTCGGCTCGTCGAACAGCAGCACTTCGGGTTCCATGGTCAACGCTCTCGCGATGGCCACCCTCTGCTGCTGCCCGCCTGACAACTGGGCGGGCTTTGCGTGAATATAGGGAGCCATGCCTACCTTTTTCAGATACTTCATGGAAATTGCGCGAGCCTGCTCCCTGTTCTTTTTCAAAACCTTCCGGCAGCCTGACATACAGTTTTCAAGCACCGTCATGTTGTGAAACAGGTGAAAGGACTGGAACACCATTCCCACCCTGGAACGGTATTCATTGATCTTTTTCTGGGAGCCTCCGATTTCCTTTTCCATGAAGAGAATCCTGCCTTCCGTTTTGCTCTCTAACAGGTTCAGGCACCTCAGCAAAGTGGATTTGCCCGAACCGGAGGATCCTATCATACAGATCACTTCCCCCTTCTCAATGCTGAAATCAATATCTTTTAGAACTTCGTGAGCGCCAAAGGCCTTTCTCAAATGCTCCACACAGATAACCGCCATGCCCGTTTCCCCCCTAATCCGTCAAATACTCTGTGGCCAGTTCATAGTCCTTTTTATCCTCCAGCTTCTTTTCCAGAACAGACAGCAGCTTTGTGAAAATGGTACAAAGCACCAGATAGATGGTGCCTGTAATGAGGAACGCTTCAAAATAACGGTAATAGGTGTTGGCCGCCGTCTTCGTGGCAAAATAGAGTTCCGCGATTCCTATGACGTTGAGGACGGAAGTCATTTTCAGATTGGTAAGGAACAAATTGCCCATCTCCGGCACAATGTTGCGGAACGCCTGAGGCAGTACGATGGAAAGCATAATGGTAAAATGGGACATTCCCAAAGCCTTTCCCCCCTCAAACTGCCCATTATCTATGGAAAGAATGCCGCCCCGCACAGTTTCCGCCATATATGCCCCCGTATTGAGGAGGATGACCAGAACGGCGGCGCTGAAAGAGGATATGTCGATTCCGTTCTGCTTTAGCCCATAATAAACCGCCATGGCCTGAACCATCATGGGCGTTCCCCGAAAGACGTACATAAAAAGATTGCCGGCTCCTTTCAGAACGTTGCCATACGCCTTTTTCCATAGGCTATCCTCCGGGTGGATCGGTGTGGACTGGATGATCCCAAGGAGAAAACCCAGTAAAAAGCCCGCTAAAGTGCCAAGTACGGAGGTTTCCAGCGTGATCAGAGTTCCCTTCCAGAAATACACGCCGTATTTCTGTAGTAAAAAGAAAATCCATTCAAAAAGATTCTTTTCCATCCCGATTCCTCCTGGATACCTGTTTCCAAAAAGCGGAAGTGTCGCTTCCTACTCGCCAAGGGGCTGCAACGTAACGGCAAGATCCATTAATTCCTTCATATCCTCTTCTTTCCAGTCAATGGCGTCCAAAGCGCTGTCCAGCTTCTCCCGCAGCTCGGTATTTCCCGTTTTTACGGCAATGCAGACATCCAAGGACTGACCCTCCGGTATGGCAAACCCGCCTTCCCCTTCCAGTTTGACATAGGTAAGATCCGGATTGGAAATAGCAGCCGACATCGAGGTGGGTTCATCCAGCACACCGCAGTCGGCAGTTCCCATAGAAACGGCCATAATCACTTCCGAAGTGGTTTCATAATATGTCAGAGGTTTCACTTCCGGTATCTGGGGAACGTACTGTTCCCATATGGTGCCAATCTGCGTCGTGGCGGAAGCCCCTTGAAAATCCGACAAAGCTGTGGCATTGGCAAAGGATCCGTCCTTTTTCACCACAATCACTGTGTCTCTGATGTAATAAGGATCCGTAAAGTCTACGTTTTGCTCCCGTTCCTCCGTATAGCCCATTCCTGCTATGATAGCGTCATAATCTCCCGAATTCAGCCCCAGCACAATGCTGGACCAGTCAACCTTATGTATTTCCAGTTCCATTCCCAGCTGATCTGCCAGCTTTTTCGCCAGCATAACGTCATAACCATATGCATAGTCGCTGGTTCCGTAGATCGGCAGCGCCTGATCTCCGTTAGACACTTCCTGTTCCGACTGCGTCCAATTAAAAGGCGCATAGGCGCATTCCATTCCCACCTTCAGCACCGGCTTCCCCGAAGTTCCGCCAGCCGATGCTCCCGAAGCAGAGCCGCAGCCTGTAAAAAGGGGTACCAGCAGGAAAACACACAGTGCCAAACGAATCATTTTACTTTTCATCATCACGACCTCCCAAAAAACTTCCTGTAGCTGATTTCCGGTAACCATACAAAAAACAAAGGCACCGGATTCCTCCAACGCCTTTGTTCAAGATAAACTTCATTATATCTGTCTTTCATTGATTTGTCAATATGGATTGAAACAATATTTTGCACAAACATTTTGCATGGACAACGTATTTACAAGACAATTAGCAGAACCAGTGCAATATATCGCACTATATCATTACTATATCGTCACTATATTGTTCCAGGCAAAGCCGGAAAAATCCCTGCCGGAAGCCGCCATGTTCCATACGAACTTCATGAAAACGAGTATAAAACGCCATTATTGAGACGGCCTTTCATTCCGCTTATTTGCGGATTGTGATCGAAGGATCTGCGCCGCACCTGCTTTTATGCCGTTCAGATCCAGTTCTTCCCCAGCCCTGGTTTTGATCTCGGTGGTAACGCCGTCTTTGCGTATCGTCAGTTTCGCGTCGCCCAAAAAGGCCGCGCTGCCCTGAACGTCCGTAATACGGTAACTGCCTTTCACCGTGCCTTGGATCTCGATACCCTTTGAAGTGGATAAAACGATCCGGCTCTCGCTCTCGCTCGTCACGATAAAGTCCGCCGCTTCATTCACCGTGATATGGACGTCTTTGCCTGTCGATTCCAGTTTTGCGTACACCTCGTCATTCGACACGCCAACCTCAACCGGAGCAGCCTCGTTCTTACTTGTTACGGTAAATGTTGTCTGATCTGGCAGTCTGTATACGACCGGATAGTCACTGAAATTTCCCGATAGCGGTTTCACGAGCATCGCGCCCTCTACCTGATCAATCGGTAAGCCGTTTTCATCCGACACGACTGCGTTATCAAAGCTGGCTGTATACATACTGGATCCCTTCTGATACGCGTCCGCGTTTCCATTGGATAAACCCGTCTTAATCGCGGAGTATTTTACAACCGATATTTCAGAGTTTTGACTGCCGCTGCCAATGAGGGTAGCCGGACTCAAAGCATAACTCCACGTGTTCCCGTTCACGTTCACACGCACGCTGCGCACGGAACTCGAACCCGTCGCCGGATAATTGTTGTCCCATACCATAATATCATACTGTCCGCCGCCAAGGTTCTTCACCGCATATGGGACGACGGCATGGCCATAGTGATTGCCGGCTACAACGAGTACGACGGGTTCCTTGCCGGTTCGCTCAAAATCGGCGACGGCGGCCACGATCGATGCAATGTTGCCGTTCGTTTCCGTTCTGGAGGAAGACACCAAGACAAGCGCCTGCGCCACATGGTACCGTTCGATCAGCTTCGTTAAACTCGCAGCACTGTCTTTCGGCGGCGCCAAACCAAATAACGCGCTCACGTTTCCAAAATCCACCAGCTTCTCGTCGCCTTTGAAGAACGAGGAGGAAGTGGCTGCCATCCCAAAGCAGGAGCCGCTCCATGGCTTGCCGTTAGACCAGGCGTCCCAATACAGATATCCATCCTGCTTCCCCAGCACGGAAACATAAGTCTCCAGCGGAATACTGTAAGTACTGCCATATCCAAACGACGCGGCTGTGTTCGCAAACTGGTACGTATCCTCTGAAAATCGATACTTTTTCGGTTCGGCCACCGCGACGTCTATGCTCGTCACCGCCTGCCCCGAATCCTCCGCCGTAATGAGCAGCTGAGTGATTCCGGGTTTCAGCGCTTCATAGGTACTGCCCTTCTCACGGAACGACAAAATGGTATCGTCCAGAACGCTGATATGATAAGCCTGATTGGACGCGTCCGCCGGTAATGCCTTGATCGTCAACACTCCCGTATCCCCGACCAGCAGACTCGTTAAATCCGAAGGCGCCGCCGCAAATTCTCTCACCAGTACCGGCTCCGCCACAGTGACCTCACAGGTCCCGCTCACCTGCCCATCCCTGGTACTGACGGTGATCACGGCTGTTCCGGCCTGCTTAGCGCGGACGGTAAAATCACCGTCTATCACCGCGACGCTTTCGTCAGACGAGCCAAACAGCAGCTCGGCGCCGGACGCCGCAGAGGGCGTTACCGCCACAGCCAGCGCAGCGGACTCTCCGACATGCAGGCGCAGAGTATCCGGACTGACGCGAATCTCACTGACAGAAGGCGGCAGTTCGTCCGCTCCGCTCTGGTCGGAGCCATCCCGGCCCGTATCGGAAGCCACTGACCCTGCCGGCCTGATCACGATGGAATTCCCGGACGCCGGCACTTCCGCCGACTTCGGCGCTTCCGAAGGCACGGTTGCCGGAGCTTCCGTACTCTTCGGTACGGCGGCGGGCGCCTGGGCTGTATGAGAGGGATTTACCGTAATGGAAACCTGATTCTGATTCTCCTGCGGTACCCGTTTCAGATCGTTGATTCTCTTTAGTAAATCGGACTGAGAATTCCCTGTTGAGCCGCCTGCGCTGATCGTAGCGCTTTTGATACTGACAGCCGCTTGAACCTGCGCCGGAAAACTCTGAAGCATCAGTGTCAAACTCAGTGCAATCGCTGATAATAGACCAAAAATCCGCTTATTCATCATGATAACCTCCATTTTGTAAAATTAAAGAGCAGAAGTCATACCGCGATACATGCATTGGGAAATCTATTTTTGGTTTTTTATATTTTATCACAGTCGTTTGCGTCTGTCAACGATGTTTTGTCATAACAGCACGGCAGGAAGCATTGATATGTCCATGCAAGACCATGAGCGGACTCCGGTAAAAATAAAAAAGCTTCCCCTTGACAATTCTGAAAAGAAACACTTATAATGAAATCTATACCAAGTCCTAAGTCACTCAGCGACCAAGAATCCGCGAAGCGGATTCCTCATAAACAGCAGGCGTTGACGAAGAGAGTAGATGCTTTTCCAAAGTTCCAGCGAGCCGATGACGGTGTGAGATCGGTACGAGTAAAAGAGCGTAGAAGATCGCTTCCGAGCCGCCCGGGCCAAAGGAGACCAGTAGTCCGGGCCGGTGTTCCACCGTTAGCGGAAACCATATGGCTCCCCGTCTGTGCGCGGGCCGGGAATGTATGATGTAACAGGTGGTAAATGCGGAGCGGATCCCGGGCGGATCCTTCCCTAAGAGAACCTGCCCTATGGGGCAAAGGCCTCGTCCTATTACAGGGCGGGGCTTTTTTCATCCCATGCCATTTCTGGAAAGCAAACGCAAAGACAGCGCCCGGGAAGCAAACAAAAAGGAGTATGCCATGTATCAGAAAGTTCCGGCAGACCTGAATTTCGTGAGCCGCGAAAAAGAGATCGAGAAGTTTTGGAAGGAGAACGATATTTTCCATAAGAGCATGGAAAACCGCAAGGGCGGCAAGACCTACACGTTTTACGACGGGCCTCCTACCGCCAACGGCATCCCCCATATCGGGCATGTGGAAACCCGTACCATTAAAGACATGATTCCGCGCTACCGCACTATGAAAGGTTATATGGTGCCGAGAAAAGCGGGCTGGGATACCCACGGCCTGCCGGTGGAGCTGGAAGTGGAAAGACTGCTTGGCCTGGACGGCAAGGAGCAGATCGAGGAATACGGCCTGGTTCCTTTTCTGGCAAAGTGCAAGGAAAGCGTCTGGAAATACAAAGAAATGTGGGAGGATTTCTCCGACACCGTAGGCTTCTGGGCGGATATGGAACAGCCTTATGTGACGTATGAGGACAACTATATCGAGTCGGAATGGTGGGCCTTGAAGACCATCTGGGAAAAAGGGCTTTTGTACAAAGGCTTCCAGATCGTTCCTTACTGCCCCCGGTGCGGCACGCCTCTGTCCAGCCACGAGGTAGCGCAGGGCTACAAGGATATTCGGGAGCGTTCGGCAGTGGCACGTTTCCGGGTGAAAGGGGAGGACGCTTACATCCTGGCGTGGACGACCACCCCTTGGACGCTGCCCTCGAACGTGGCACTCTGCGTAAATCCGGAAGTTTCTTATGTAAAGGCGCGGGGAGCGGACGGCAGGATCTACTATGTGGCGGAAGCCTTGGCGCCCGCCGTCCTGGGAACAACGGCGGAAGGAACAGCCGTGGCGGAAGGAACAGCCGTGGCGGCAGATACCGCGTCTTATGAAATTCTGGAGAAGCTGTCCGGGAAAGAGCTGGAGGGGATGGAGTACGAGCCGCTTTTTGGGTACGCCGTGGACATCTGCGAGAAGCAGGTGAAAAAAGCCTTTTATGTGGTCTGCGGAAGCTTCGTCACCCTGACGGACGGAACCGGAGTGGTACACATCGCCCCGGCGTTCGGCGAAGATGACGCCGCGATAGGACGTAAGTATGACCTGCCCTTTGTGCAGCTGGTGGACGAAAAAGGGAAAATGACCACTGAAACCGACTATGCCGGGATTTTCTGCAAAGACGCGGATCCCCTCATCCTGAAAGACCTGGACGCAAAGGGGCTTTTGTTCGCCGCGCCCGCGTTCGAGCATAGCTATCCCCACTGCTGGCGCTGCGAGACGCCGCTGATCTATTACGCAAGAGACAGCTGGTTCATCAAAATGACGGCGGTCAAGGACGAGATGATCGCCAATAACCATACCATCAACTGGATCCCGCCGTCCATCGGCAAAGGACGGTTCGGCGACTGGCTGGAGAAGATACAGGACTGGGGCATTTCCCGCAACCGCTACTGGGGTACGCCGCTGAATGTATGGGAATGCCCCTGCGGCTGCCTCCACGCCGTCGGGGGCAGAGAAGAACTGTACCGGATGAGCGGAAACGAGGAAGCCAAAAGAGTGGAACTGCACCGCCCTTACATCGACGCCATCACGATCGCCTGCCCCCAGTGCGGCGGCGTGATGAAACGGGTTCCGGAGGTGGTGGACTGCTGGTTTGATTCCGGCGCTATGCCTTTTGCCCAGCACCATTATCCCTTTGAGAACCGGGATCTGTTTGAGCGGCAGTTCCCGGCGCAGTTCATTTCCGAAGCGGTGGATCAGACGAGAGGATGGTTTTACTCCCTCCTTGCGGAATCCACGCTGCTGTTTGGCCGTTCCGCTTATGAAAATGTCATTGTCATGGGGCATGTTCAGGACGAAAACGGCCAGAAAATGTCCAAGTCCAAGGGGAATACGGCGGATCCCTTTGAGGCCCTTTCCGCCTACGGGGCGGACGCCATCCGGTGGTATTTTTATACCAGCTCCGCGCCGTGGCTGCCCAAGCGTTTTTCCGGCAAGATCGTGATGGAGGGGCAGCGCAAGTTCATGGGAACCTTGTGGAACACTTATGCCTTTTTTGTGCTGTATGCGAAGATCGACGGTTTTGATGCCACAAAATACACCTTGGAGTACGAAAAGCTTCCTGTAATGGATCAGTGGCTGCTTTCCCGCCTGAACACCGTGGTCGGGGAAGCGGACCGCAGCCTGGAGCAGTATGCCATTCCCGAAGCCGCAAAGGCCTTGCAGGATTTTGTGGACGAAATGAGCAACTGGTACGTCAGGCGGAACCGGGAACGTTTCTGGGCGAAGGGACTGGAGCAGGATAAAATCAATGCCTATATGACCTTGTACACGGCGTTAGTCACCGTTTCCAAGGCGGCGGCGCCGATGATCCCCTTTCTGACGGAAGCGATTTACCAGAACCTTGTAAGGGGCATTGACCGGAACGCCCCGGAAAGTATCCATTTATGCGACTTCCCGGAGCGGGATCCGGCGAAGCTCCGGCCGCGGCTGGAGAAAGACATGCGGCAGGTACTGGAAATCGTGGCCATGGGACGCGCCTGTCGCAACAACGCCGCCAGGAAGAACCGTCAGCCCTTGAGCCGTCTCTTCGTGAAAATGGAGACTCCTTTGGACGGCTTCTGCCAAGAGATCATCCAAGAGGAACTGAATGTCAAAGAGGTGGCCTTCACCGACGACATGCGAGAGTTTACCGACTATACGTTCAAACCTCAGCTCCGTACCCTGGGTCCTAAGTATGGAAAACTGCTGGGCGGGATCCGGGAAGCCTTGGCGGCGCTGGACGGCAACGCGGCAATGGACGCGCTGCGGGAGAAAGGGCGGCTTGGCATGGAGATCCAAGGTACTGCGGTGGAACTGGCGCAGGAGGATCTGTTGATTACCGTCGCCCGTAAGGAGGGCTATGTGGCGGAAGAGAACAGCCGCGTGAGCGTCGTGCTGGATACGAACCTGACGGACGAACTGGTGCGGGAGGGCTATGTGCTGGAACTGATCAGCAAGATACAGACCATGCGCAAGGAAGCGGATTTCGATGTCATGGATCATATCCGGGTCTATCTGTCCGGAAGCGAAAGGATCGGGGAAATCGCGGCGGCGAATCAGAAAGCTATCGCTGAAAAAGTTCTGGCGGCCTGGCTGGAGGTCAACAGCGCGGCCGCGAAAGAAAAGACAGCCGGGAAAGCCGCGCAGCCGACGGAAGCGGTCAAGGACTGGAACGTGAACGGCGAAGAGGTTCGGATTGCCATCGAAAAGGTACGGCAGTAATTTCCAAAGTCATGCTTGGCTTTCGGAGAAGTATTTGCTATAATCGGTAGGGAAGTCGGCTGTCCCTCTGCCAAACAGGAACAGCCGGAAACGGAAAAAGGAGGTAAGGAGCCTTGAAGCTTGCATTTACGAAGAGGAACAAATTCGATAAAGAATTATTCAAGAGGAGCGTATTATACAATGTAAAGACCTTATACCGGAAGTCCTTGGAGGAAGCTGCTCCGCAGCAGATTTTTCAGGCGGTGTCCTACGCCTTGAAAGACCAAGTGGTAGACAGCTGGATGGAAACACAGAAAAATTATGAGAAAGAGGATCCCAAGACGCTCTACTATATGTCGATGGAGTTCCTGATGGGACGCGCCCTAGGGAACCTCATGATCAACATGCAGGCCTATGAACCGGTGAAGGAAGCATTGGCGGATCTGAATCTGGACCTGAACTTCATCGAGGATCAGGAGCCGGACGCCGCGCTCGGAAACGGCGGCTTAGGGCGGCTTGCCGCGTGCTTTCTGGATTCCTTGGCTACGCTTGGCTATCCGGCTTACGGCTGCGGGATCCGTTACCGCTACGGGATGTTCAAGCAGGAAATCCGTGACGGCCGCCAGATAGAAGTGCCGGACAACTGGCTGGTGGACGGGAATCCCTTTGAACTGCGCCGCCCGGAATACGCTAAGACCGTGAAGTTCGGCGGCTATGTGTCGGTCTACAACGATGAAGCCGGGCGCAGCCATTTTGCGCAGGAGGGCTACCAGTCGGTCAGAGCCGTTCCTTATGATCTGCCGGTGATCGGATATGGAAACGGTATCGTGAACACCCTGCGTATCTGGGATGCGGAGCCGGTGGAATGTTTCAAACTGGATTCCTTTGAAAAAGGGGATTACCAGAAAGCGGTGGAGCAGGAGAACCTCGCCCGCAACATCGTGGAGGTGCTGTATCCGAACGATAACCATTACGCCGGGAAGGAACTGCGCCTGAAACAGCAGTATTTCTTCATCTCCGCGTCCGTTCAGGAGGCTGTGGAGAAGTACATGCGCAAGCATGACGACATCCGTAAACTTCATGAAAAAGTCGTCTTTCAGCTGAACGATACCCATCCTACCGTAGCCGTCGCGGAGCTTATGCGTATCCTGATGGACGAATATTTCCTGACGTGGGAAGAAGCGTGGGTGGTCACAACGAAGACCTGCGCGTATACCAACCATACCATTATGGCGGAGGCTCTTGAGAAGTGGCCGATCGAACTGTTTTCCCGGCTGCTCCCAAGGATTTATCAGATCGTGGAGGAAATCAACCGCCGTTTCCTTTTAGACATCCACAAGAAATACGCTGATATTCCGGGCGTGAATGTACAGGATAAGATCCGCAAGATGGCGATCATTTATGACGGACAGATCAAGATGGCTCACCTGGCAATCGTATCCGGCTATTCCGTGAACGGCGTGGCAAGGCTGCATACGGAAATCCTGAAAAAGCAGGAACTGAAAGATTTTTATGAAATGTACCCGGAACGTTTCAACAACAAAACAAACGGGATCACGCAGAGACGTTTCCTGCTCCACGGAAACCCGCTTCTGGCGGCATGGGTGACAGACCACATCGGGAAAGAGTGGATCACGGATCTCCCTAAGATTTCCCGCCTGAAAATCTACGCGGAGGACAAAAAAGCGCAGCAGGAATTTATGAATATCAAGTACCGGAATAAAGAGCGGCTGGCAAAATACATTCTGGAACATAACGGGATCGAGGTGGATCCCCGCTCGATTTTTGACGTACAGGTCAAGCGGCTGCATGAATATAAACGCCAGCTTCTGAACATTCTCCATGTGATGTATCTGTACAATGAGCTGCGGGAAAAACCCGACCTGGATTTTTATCCCCGTACTTTTATTTTCGGGGCGAAAGCGGCGGCTGGCTACCGTAACGCCAAGCTGACCATCAAGCTGATCAACTCCGTGGCGGACGTCGTCAACAGCGACGGCTCCATAGGCGGCAAGCTGAAAGTGGTCTTCCTTGAGAATTACAATGTGTCCAACGCGGAACTGATCTTTGCGGCGGCGGATGTGTCGGAGCAGATTTCCACGGCGAGCAAGGAAGCTTCCGGCACCGGGAACATGAAGTTCATGTTAAACGGCGCCCTGACCTTGGGAACCATGGACGGCGCCAACGTGGAGATCGTAGAAGAAGTCGGAGAGGAAAACGCTTTTATCTTCGGCCTGTCTTCGGACGAGGTAATCCAGTATGAGAACCACGGCGGTTATAATCCTATGGACGTCTTCAACAACGACCAGGATATCCGCCGGGTACTCATGCAGCTGATCAACGGCACTTACGCGCCTCACGACCCGGAAATGTTCCGCCACTTATACAATTCCCTGCTGAACACCCAGAGTACCCCCAGAGCGGATATGTATTTCATCCTCAAAGATTTCAAGCCTTATGCGCAGGCACAGAGCAAGGTACAGGCAGCCTACCAGAAGGAAGCGGGCTGGGCCAGGAGCGCGATCCTGAACGTGGCGTGTGCCGGGAAGTTCACCTCCGACCGGACGATCCAGCAGTATGTGGACGAAATCTGGAAGCTGGACAAGGTGATCCTGGAGAAGAACGGCAAGGAAAAGGGATAAGCGCGGTCGCAAGGAAAAGGAGCAAACGCGGCAGGCTGGCCGTGAAAGGATAAAGGAGTTTTTGCATGGTCAAGTTATTCCAGAACGGAGCTTATTTTTTAGAGGGAATCCCGATTCCCCTGGAACAGGAGACGCGGTACCGGGAGCGGCTGCGGACGGCTGCGGAACCGGACGCGCGGACGCAGACGCAAGCAGCCGCAGGGGCGGCGGAAGAGACCGTGCGGCTGCGCAATCAGTTAAAAAAGAACACGATCGCATATGGCATTCTGAAAAACCATGACACTTCCGGCAAGGGCGGCCAAAACCGTTCAAACTATGCGGCAGATCACTCCAAGCGCGGCCAAGGCTGCGGTTCCGATCAGCTGAAAATCAGATTCGACAAGCTGATTTCCCATGACATCACTTTTGTGGGGATCATACAGACCGCCAGGGCTTCGGGGCTGACCCGATTTCCCGTTCCCTATGTGCTGACCAACTGCCATAACTCCCTGTGCGCAGTGGGCGGAACCATCAATGAGGACGACCATATGTTCGGACTGTCCTGCGCCAAACACTACGGCGGCGTCTATGTTCCTCCCCATCAGGCGGTGATCCACCAGTACGCCAGAGAGGTGATGGCCGAAAGCGGAGGAATGATCCTAGGCTCGGATTCCCATACCCGTTACGGCGCGCTTGGCACGATGGCGATGGGGGAGGGCGGCCCGGAACTGGTCAAACAGCTCCTGAACCAGACGTATGATATTTCCATGCCGGAAGTGGTGGGCGTCTACCTCACCGGAGAGCCGGTAAAAGGAGTCGGGCCTCAGGATGTGGCGTTAGCCATCATAAAAACAGTGTTTGCGAACGGCTATGTGAAGAATAAAGTAATGGAATTCATCGGGCCGGGCATATCGAAACTGAGCGCGGATTTCCGTATTGGAATCGACGTCATGACGACTGAAACGACCTGTCTTTCTTCCATCTGGGAAACCGATGAAAAAATCCGGGAGTTTTATGAGATCCACGGGCGGGGAAGCTCCTACCGGGAACTGCGCCCGAAAGCGGCGGCGTATTATGACGGCATGATACTGGTGGATCTGTCTGCCGTCAGACCCATGATCGCCCTGCCTTTCCATCCGAGCAACGCCTACCCGATAGAGGAACTGAACGCCAACCTCCCGGACATTTTGGAAGAAACCCAGGAACGCGCAAGGATCAGTCTGGGCGAAGCCGTGGAATTTGACCTGAAAAGCAAGGTGAAAAGCGGAAAGCTTCTGGTAGATCAGGGGATCATTGCCGGCTGCGCCGGAGGGGGCTTTGAAAATATCTGCGCGGCGGCGGACATCCTGAAAGACCGCTCCATCGGTTCCGATGTCTTTACATTGAGCGTCTATCCGGCTTCCATGCCGATCTATATGGAACTGATGAAAAACGGCAATGCCGCCGTGCTGCTGGAAGCCGGAGCGGTCTTGAAGACGGCGTTCTGCGGGCCTTGCTTCGGCGCGGGGGATACCCCGGCAAATCAGGCGTTCAGTATCCGCCACTCCACGAGGAACTTTCCCAACCGGGAGGGTTCCAAATTGCAGAACGGACAGATTTCCTCGGTGGCGCTGATGGACGCACGTTCTATCGCGGCGACCGCCGCCAATCAGGGAATCCTTACCCCGGCGACGGAGTTCGACGGCGGCTTCATGGCCTATCCTTACTATTTCGACGGCAGGATCTACGCCAACCGCGTCTTTGACTCCAAAGGAAAAGCAGACCCGGACGCGCCGCTGGTGCTTGGGCCAAATATCAAAGACTGGCCGGTGATGGCGGCTCTGCCGCAAAATCTGGTGCTTCGCGTCGCCAGCGAGATCCATGACCCGGTGACGACCACGGACGAACTGATCCCTTCCGGGGAAACTTCCTCCTACCGTTCCAATCCGCTGGGGCTGGCGGAGTTTACGCTAAGCCGCAAAGATCCGGCTTACGTAGGCCTGGCAAAGGAAATGCGCAAAGCTCAAGAAGCCTTACAGGACGGGAAGAACCCGGCACACGCCTGTCCGGGGCTTGGACTGGATCAGGTGCTGGAAACGATCCGCAAGGACTTCCCTCAAGGCACGGCAGCCATCGGCTTCGGCTCCGTTGTTTTTGCCGTGAAACCCGGCGACGGCTCCGCCCGGGAACAGGCGGCGTCCTGCCAGAAAGTGCTGGGCGGCTGGGCAAACATCGCCTGTGAATATGCCACCAAGCGTTATCGCTCCAATCTGATCAACTGGGGGCTGCTTCCGTTCTTACTCGCGGACGATGGTCGGCCGAAAGGGGAGCTGCCTTTTCAGAAGCTGGATTTCCTCTATTTCCCGCAGATCCGCAAGGCGGTGGAGGAAAAACAGGACACCATCCGGGCATATGTCATAGGCGCCGGCAGCCTGACGCCGTTTACCCTGACGCTGGGAGAGCTGACGCCGGAGGAACGCCGGATCATCTTGGCAGGCTGTCTGATCAATGATAACCGGGCTCCGGGAAAGGAAGCAGAATATGGAATATAAATCATCCGTGTCCAATCCCATGCTCGTGGGCGCCATCCAGATCCTGAAAGCGGAGGATACGCCCGAACACCGCAGCCTGTTCCTCAGCGAGGCGGTCAAGGCGCAGTTCCTTGCACCCGCGCTGATCAGCCCCCTGCCTGCGGCGGATGAAAAAGGACTGGTGCGCCTGACGCCGGAAAACAAGATCCAGTTTCCTCTGCTGACAGCGCCAGACACGAAACGCTATTTTCTGGCGTTCTCCGACCCGATAGAACTTGGCGAGTGGAAGCCGGGGCAGGAATATCAGACCGTTGCCTTGACCTTTGACGAGTACGCCTCCATGCTCCTGCGCAAGGACAGTCCCGGCTCTGGTTTGGTGGTGAACCCGTGCGGCGCGAATCTGGTTCTCTCACGGGAGGTGGTCGCAGCCGTTATGGCGAGGCGGCTGGCGGCGAGGGACAGAAAGCCGCCAGCCGGGCAATAAATGGCGGTTAAGGGCTTTACGCGCTGGTGTTTTGGATGGTAATCTGGCAGGCCCGCTTTTTGTTTTGCGGAAAAGTAACCTTCCTTCATACATGAAAGGACTTCGGGAACACATATACTACTGTAAAGAGAATCCGGCGGATGCTGTGGTCTGCGGCAAGGCAGCGGGAGCGCAGCCATCCCGGCATTGCATGAAAAGTAAAAACAAGAAAACGAAGAATCCAGAAACCAAGCGTGAGAAGACCGAAAATCAGATCAAACATCAAAATCAGATAAAAGACCAAAAGACCATCGTTCACTACCGGGTCAAGGAGTGGGGTATGGTTTTTTTCTTGGTGCTGGTTCTTCCTTATATCATATCCATCTTCTGGTCCGGCAGCGAATACGGGGGAAGCGGAAAAGTCCTGGAGGATGAGCCGGAGAGCCGGATTTTCGTGGAAGTGGAACGGAAGCCCGGTGTGAGCCTTCTTTCTATGGAGGAATATCTTTGCGGGGCGCTTCCGGCGGTGATCCCGGCAGATTTTGAGCCGGAGTGCCTGAAAGCCCAGGCGATCCTGCTTAGAACCTCCCTGGTCAGGAAATATAAAGAGCTGGTGGAGAGCCAGAGTCTGCCCGCTGTGGAAGGGAATGCCGTGATCATGACCTCATCTGTTTCCGTAAATGAGGCCGGTTTTTCGCAGAACCTCTATCTAGAGGAAACTTCCCGCCGCCTGAAAGAGCCGGAAGCCTCTTATCTTACCAGAGAACAGATGAAAAAACTGTGGGGGAACGATTTTTCCGGAAATTATCAGAAAATCAGACAAGCGGTCATGGACACAAAAGGAATCTGCGCGGTTTACCAAGGAGTACCCGTGGAAGCCTGTTTTTTCGCGGTCAGCATAGGCAGCACGAGAAACGGAAGCGAGGTGCTGAACCGGGAAATCCCCTATCTGCAAAGCACCGCGTGTCCGAAGGACTATCTGTCTGAGGAATATCTGACGCAGATCATTTTTAAGAGGAGAAAGATAGAAAAACTGATCGGCGGAGTTCTGGAAGCAATACAGACGGATAGCCTGGGCTACTGCCGGAAGGTCACGATTCTCCGGAAAGACGGCGTCCGGATGGAGAAATCCGGGGAGTGGTTCCGGGAAACGCTCGGTCTGGCTTCCTCTTATTTCCAAGTCCGGGAACAGGGTACGGAACTGTATGTTACCGTCAAAGGGCGCGGACACGGACTGGGGATGAGCCAGTTCGGAGCCAACGAGATGGCGAAAGAGGGAAAGGACTGTATGGAAATCCTTCTTTATTTTTTTCATGGAATCGCCTTGGATAAATACCAGTGACGCTTGCATAATTCTTTCAAAACCGGCAAAACTAAGCTTAGTAAAAAATAGTAATACAAGATAAGCAGCGTATTTGTGAAGACAAGCATTGCTGCCCGGCAGGAATACCCCGCGACAGACAGGCATGGTCTGTCTGGCAGAGTTCTATCAGTCATCTGATACTTTGTAAAAGACTGTCGGAGGACGGCTGAACACATTCAGCAAGAACAGCTGAACACATTCAGCAAGAACAGCTGAATGGAAGAAACAGGAGGAAATATGAGAAAGAACAGGAAAACCAGCATAAAGAAAGAACGTATCATCATGATCACCTCGTCAGCTCTGGTACTGGCGGCACTGACCATGACCGGAGTTTATGTCAAGAATCAGTCCGCGCAGGTGGAGAATGACGGGTATCGTCTGGATTTTTCGGCATTGGAGGAAAGTCCGGCGGATAAATACGAGGAAATTACCCAGAATGCGGAACCGGCGGACATGGAAAAAGTAGCGGAAGCTGCTTTGGAGGCAGATCCGGCGCTGGACAACGATCTGGACTATGCGCCGCCGGTAGAGGAAGTGGGTTCCGGAGTCGTGGAAATACCGGGGCTGACGGACGGAAAGACGGTTCTTTCGCAAGAGGCGGGCGCCGATCTGGCTGGCAACACGCCGATGGCGGATGAGGAACTGGCGGCGCTGGAAGAAGCGGCGGCGGAAGCAACGGCGGCGGAAGCGGCGGCGGAAGCAGTGGCGGAAACAGCCGAAGAAGATTCGGCGGACATGGCGGCAAACAGCCAAACCGTAGAAGTAGTAAAAGCGCTGCACTTCCCGCAGAACCTGATCCGACCCAGCGCGGGCGAGGTACTCATTCCCTTTAGCATGGATAAAAGCGTCTATTTTGCCACGCTGGACGTGTATAAGTATCATCCGGCGGTAGTCCTTGCCGCCGTCGAGGGAGATCCGGTCACTGCCTGTGCGGACGGCAAGGTGGCATACGGCTTCCAGAACGAAGAAATCGGAAACGGCATTGTCCTGGAGCTGGGGGACGGGTATCAGGCCATCTATGGACAGCTGCGCGACATGACCGTCACGGACGGCGGCTATATAAACGCCGGAGAGGTGCTGGGCTTTGTGGCGGCGCCCACGAAATACTACAGCGTGGAGGGAACCAATATCTTCTTCCAGTTGCAGAAAAACGGGGTACAGATAAATCCGGAGGAATATTTCCGTTAAAAGGCGGAGGAAAACTGCGGCAGGGCAGGAAGGCGCCACTGCCGCAGCTTGATCAACCAAAGCGGGCAGAAGGGAGCAAGCATGTACATCATCAACGGCAGAATCCTGACGATGGCGGACAGAGAGATAGAAACGGGGATCATCCGCGCCTTGGATGGCAAGATCGTACAGGTGGGAAGCCGGGAAGAGATCCCTGTGACGCCGGACAAAGGGGAAACCGTCCTGGACGTATCCGGGGCGCTGGTGCTTCCGGGGCTGATAGAAGCTCACTGCCATATGGGAATCACGGAGGAAAAGAAAGGCGTGGAGGGAGACGACAGCAATGAAACGGTGAATCCCATCACGCCCTATCTGCGGGCGATCGACGCGGTTCACTCCATGGACGCCGCCTTCGGCGACGCCGTCCGGGCTGGGATCACGGCCGCCATGATAGGGCCGGGCAGTTCCAACGTGGTGGGAGGGCAGTTCGCGGTTCTGAAAACCAAAGGCCGCCGGGTAGACGATCTGATCCTGAAAGCCCCGGCTGCCATGAAAGCCGCTTTTGGGGAGAATCCCAAAAGGAATTTTTCCGGACAGGAAAAAAGCCCCGTCACCCGCATGGCAATCGCCGGAATGCTGCGGCAGGAGCTGTCCGAAGCAAGGCAGTATCTCAAAAAAAAGGAAACGGCGTCCAGAAACGGAGAGGACTGGGAAGAAGACTTTACCAAAGAGCCTTGGATCCCCGTGCTGAAAAGAGAGATTCCCCTGAAAGCCCATGTACATAGGGTGGACGATATTTTTACGGCAATCCGGATCGCGAAAGAATTTCAGCTGAAACTGACCTTGGATCATTGCAGCGAGGGGCATCTGATCGCGGAGGAACTGGCGGCGGCGGGCTTTCCAGCGATCGTCGGGCCAGACCTGGCGAGCCGCAGTAAGATAGAAGTGCAGAATATGGCGTTCAAGACGGCGGGAGTCCTGAACAAGGCGGGAGTCATGGTCGCGATCACGACCGATCATCCTGTGTCGTTAATCCAGTTTCTTCCATTATGTGCCGGGATGGCGGTCAAATCCGGCCTTCCTTTAGAAGAAGGCTACAAAGCGATCACGATTTACCCAGCGGTCATCTGCGGCGTAGAATCCCGGATCGGCAGCATAGAAGTGGGGAAAGATGCGGATTTTGCCATCTTTGACGGGAATCCGATGGAGGTCTTCACGCAGACGCTTTATACGGTCATTGACGGGGAGGTCGCCTACGACAGTTCCGACTTTTTTGCAAGAGGGGGTTTACCGGAAAAGAAGGATCGGTTACAATGAACATATTCAGCAAGAGCAGCTGAATAAGAACGGCATGGAAAATTTTTTCCGGCAAATATTTTTTCTTAAGAAAAAAGGCAATCTGGTGATCTGTCAAGAAGGAGGCGGGCGGTGGGAAAAGAACGGAAACGCCGGGTCATTTTCGGCATGTTAAATGTTCTGCTGCTTGTATCCTGTGTTCCCGCGCCGGAAAAGGCGGAGGAAGGGGAGATCCCCTTGCAGATGGAGGAAGCGCCGGTGCTGGACTATACGCTTCCCAAGATGTATCCCTCCATCTGGGTGAACCGCAGGGGCTATGACGCCGACGCGGAGAAAATGGCTGTCCTGAACGGCGCAGATCTTCCCGACACTTTCCGTCTGGTGGAAAAAGCCACCGGGGAAGTCGTGTATACCGGAGCGGTGGAAAAAGGGAGGTATTACGATACCGGGAAAGAATATAATAGTTATGGAAATTTTACGGAATTTACCCAGGAGGGAGAATACTACATAGAATGTGCGATCGTCGGGCGGTCGTATCCTTTCCGGATCGGGAACAGGCTGACCCGGGAGCTGATGACCGAGGTGGAAGATGATATTCGCAAGGCAGCGTCCACCGAGGGATTGCCTTTTGCAAAAGGCGCTTCGGGGGAAATCGGTACCAAAACGCGGGATGGGCGGATCGTGCAAAGCCTGGTTCTCCTGCTGGCCTATGAACTGTATCCGGATACCTTTGGCGATCAGGACGGGAACCAGGTGCCGGATCTTCTGGAAACCCTGACGGAGATGGTAAAGAGCCTGCGAACCTTGCAGGATCCCCGCACCGGAGAAGCGCCAGGCTGTCATTACGCCTATGCGGCGGTGCTTGCCAAGTATAGCTATCTGTACCAGAAATGCGACGGCGCTTACGCGACGGAATGCCTGAATCTGGCGGATCAGGCATGGCGTTTCGGAGAAAAGACAAGAACCGGGCAGGAATCGGAGCCGGAAGAAGCCTACCGTATGCTGGCGGCGGCAGAGCTTTACCGCGCCACCGGGGGGTATCAGTACCGTGCCGTCGTACTGGAAGATGGGGCAGCCATGCAGACGGCGGACAGCAGCGCAAACGGGCAGACGGTAAGCGCAAACGGGCAGACGACAGACAGCGGTATCCTGTCTAAAGAAAACCGAATTTGGAACCTGGCCAAAATCACCTACATTTCCACGAAGCAAAGAGTGGATGTGAACTTGTGCAACTCTTTTATCAGAGGGCTTATGCGGGAAGCAGAGGATATTGTGGCGAGAATAGCAGAACTTAATGCTTTTGCCGGGGACGCGTCAGCCCAAGGACGGCAAGATCCGGCAAGCCTTACAACGGAAGAGACGGACGATCTGGTGTGGGATCTCATTCTGCTGACCGTGGTGGAATATATCATTGCCAACCATGAATATGATCAGGTCATCGAAGCGCGTTACCACTATTTCATGGGCCGTAATCCACAGTCGTACTGCTTCTGGGAGCCGGATCCGGCGGAAGCGTCCGCAGAGGAAGGGGAAATCCGGATACCGGAAAACCCGGTCTGGACGGCGGGTTTTCTGATGATTTTGAGTAAAATGGCAGCCGGCGGATAAGGAAAGCCTCCTTGATAGGGCAAAGCGGGCAGATAGGAGCAGCCATGAAAAGGAAGATTGTAGTATTGGCAGGAGGAACGAGCGCGGAAAGGGATGTATCCTTGAGTTCCGGCAGCATGGTTTATAAAGCGCTGAAAAAACGAGGATATCGGGCGATCCTCGTGGATGTCTATCTGGGATATGACGGGGACTGTGACCGCGCCTTTGAAAGCGACAGAGACTGGGCGGAAGGAATCGAAGACATTACGGAGACCAGTCCGGATCTGGAGCGGATCAGGCAAGCACGGCAGGGAGACCATCGGGATTTTTTCGGACGCGGGGTGCTGAAACTCTGCCGAATAGCGGACGTGGTCTTTCTGGCGTTACACGGGGCAAACGGCGAAGACGGCAAGGTTCAGGCCTGCTTTGAACTGATGGGGATCCGTTATACGGGTACAGGGTTTGTCAGTTCCGCCATCGCGATGGACAAAGGGCTTACCAAGGACATTTTCCGGGCATACCAGATTCCGGCCCCGACGGGGATCCGGCTATGGCAAGGCAAGGAAGAAAGTTGCAGGATACCCTTTCCCTGTATCGTGAAAACGGTCTGCGGCGGCTCCAGCGTAGGCGTGTTCCTTGTCCGCAACGAGGAAGAGTACGAACGCGCCCGGAAAGAAGCGTTTGGCTATGGCAAGGAACTGATCATAGAGCAGTACATAGAGGGGCGTGAGTTTTCCGTAGGGGTTCTGGGCGGCAAGGCGCTGCCCGTGATCGAAATCGCGCCTAAGCAGGGCTTCTATGATTATAAAAATAAATACCAGGCTGGCAGTACCGTAGAAACCTGCCCGGCACAGCTTTCACAGGAACAGACGCAAGCCTTGCAGGAAATGGCTGAAAAAGTATTTTCGGTTCTGCGTATGAGCAGTTACGCCAGAATGGATTTTCGCATGAATCCCGAAGGAGAAATCTTCTGCCTGGAAGCGAATTCGCTTCCAGGCATGACGCCGCTGTCACTGCTTCCCCAGGAAGCGGCGGCGGCGGGGATGGATTTTGAGGACTTATGCGAAGAAATCATCCGGCTGTCGCTACAGGACGGCGGAAGCTCATAAAAGAGCCGAAACAGCCGCCTGTCATGAAAACACGAGGAATGCAAGTATGCGGCAAATGAGTTTAGGAAATCTGAAAAAGGTCTGCGGGGGAGAGCTTTTTCTGCCGGATCCAGGAACGGATGGCGGCAGGATCATTGCGGATCGCCTGTCTGTAACAGAAGAAACGCAAATCACCTGTGCCGTGCTGGATTCCCGGCTGATAGAACCAGGCGGCTTGTTCTTTGCCGTAAAAGGAGAGCGGACAGACGGACATCAGTTCATCCTTTCAGTATTTGAAAAAGAGGCGTCTTGCGTCGTCACGGAGAAAACGCCGCAGGAGGTGGAGGAAGAATATGGGACTCCATCCTCGCGGTGGGGAGCGTATCTTTTGGTGGAAGATTCTCTGTTGGCGCTGAAACAGGCGGCGGAATTTTACCGACGGGCGCTTCACATCCCGGTCGTCGGCATTACGGGCAGCGTCGGCAAGACCAGCACGAAGGAGTTTGTTGCGGCGGTGCTGTCCGAAAAATACAAGGTGCTGAAAACGGAGGGAAATTACAACAATGAAATAGGACTGCCGCTGACTCTGCTGCGGATTCGGGATTATCACGAAGCCGCGGTGGTGGAAATGGGGATCAGTGATTTCGGGGAAATGAGCAGACTGGGCAGGATCGCAAGACCTGACATCTGTGTCATCACGAATATCGGTCAATGCCATCTGGAAAACTTAAAATCCCGTGACGGGATTTTAAGGGCAAAAACGGAGATCTTTGAGTATCTTTCCCCGGAAGGGAAGGTCTGCTTAAACGGCGATGATGATAAGCTGTCCGCGATTACGCAGGTCAAAGGGCGGATACGCCCCCGGTTCTTTGGAATCGGCGCGGGAACAGAACCAAGGAAAGAGGTGTATCTCTCCGATGTGGTAAGCAAAGGGCTGTTGGGCAGTGACGGGATTCTCCATATGCGGACGAGAGACGCGGAGGGGGAGGACGCAGTTCCCGTCCATGTCGCGCTATCGGGGGAGGATCTGCCCGGGGAACAGGAAAGCGCAGTCTTCGTCCATATCCCTCTGCCGGGGGAGCATATGGTCAGAAACGCGGCGGCGGCGGCCTGTGTGGGCGGCTGCCTGGCTCTTGCGCCGGAACAGATAGCGGAGGGCCTTGCAAAAGTCCTGCCCCTCGGCGGACGCGGCAGTCTGATCCCCCTGCCTTGCGGCACTTTGATTGACGACTGTTATAATGCCAACCCCATATCGGTCAAGGCCTCCATTGATCTGCTTGCCACGGTGGATACGTTCAAGACGGCAATCCTAGGGGATATGCTGGAACTGGGGGAACATTCCGGCGAAATGCACCGGGATGTGGGAAAGTATGCGGCGCAGACCGGACTGGATGAAATCATCTGTATCGGAGAGAATGCAAAGCAGATCTACGAGGGGGCGGCGGCAGAGGAAACACCGAACGGGAAACGGAGCTACTATCCCACAAAACAGGCTTTCCTGCGGAAGCTGTCGGAAACTCCCGGACTGGTACAGAGGGCAAAAGAAAACACGATTTTAGTCAAAGCGTCACATGGCATGGGGTTTGCGGAAATTGTGGACGCACTTAGAGCCGACTGATGTTTTCGGCGGCGTCTAAGATGGATCAGGCGCAAAGAGGAAATCTGCGCGATCCTGGACGTGCTTAGGAACGGCTGATGTTTTCCGGCGGCGGCTAAGACAAATGGAATGGATAAGACAGATAAGACGGAAAGGAACGGGAAATTGGGGATGAAGTCATTATTACGGCGTTTTACGGGCTTTGGCATAAGCCTGCTGGGAAGTATTTTTCTTGGAACCGGCTGCGGGCAGAAAGAAGAGCCTGTTTATGAAGAGTTCCTGGTAGTAGACGTATTCGACACGCTTGCAAACTACCAAGGCCTACAGTCCGGCTGGTATGCGAAACTGATCCGGGAAAAATTCAATATGCAGTTCAACATCATTGCCCCGAACGTGGCGGGCGGAGGGGATACCCTTTATCAGATGCGCGTGACCTCCGGTAATCTGGGCGACATCATCATCTGCAGCGGCGAACGGGGAGACCTTCAGAACATGATAAACGCCGGACTTCTATATGATATGAGTTCCCTTCTGGAGGGGAAGGAGATCCTGGCGTACCGGAAAGCCATTGAGTCTTTGCAGGAATCCGTCGCGCAGGAGGGGATTTACGCCATACCCAGCGAGGTAAGCAGGCTCTCCGCGGACACGCCCAGTGAAGCCTTGGAACCGAATTACGGCCCCTATCTGCGGTGGGATATTTATAAGAAAATCGGCTACCCGCAGATTACGGATCTGGATTCCCTGCTGGAGGTTCTGGAGCAGATGCAGAAAGCGGCGCCTGTCGCCGATAACGGGAACAAGACTTATGCGTTTTCCCTTTTCAAGGACTGGGATGGCAACCTGATGAGCAACGCCAAACAGCCCGGCTGTTTTTACGGCTATGACGAAATCGGTTTTGTACTGGCGAAGGCGGACGGAAGCGATTACCAGGATATTCTGGAGAAAGACTCCTGGTATCTGAAAGCCTTGCGCCTTTTCTACGAAGCCAACCGCCGGGGTCTGCTGGATCCGGATTCCCCGGTTCAGAATTATGAGGAGCTGTTTGAAAAATATCAGCAAGGGGAGGTCTTGTTTTCCTTCTGGCCGTGGCTGGGGCAGTCCGCCTATAATACGGAGGAGCATACGCGGGAGGGGAAAGGGTTCATGGCGGCGCCCATGGCGGACATGCAGATCTTTTCTTATGGCTGCAACCCGGAGGGGAACCACAAGCTGCTCATCGCGATCGGCAGCCAGGCCAAAGATCCCGAACGGCTGGCGGATTTCATCGACTGGCTTTATTCGCCTGAAGGGATCATGATCAGCGGAGCAAAGCGAAGCGGAGGAATGGCCGGCCCGCAGGGGCTTACCTGGGAGATACAGGACGGAATGCCCGTGCTGACCGAGTTCGGCCGTCGCGCGTTTTACAGCAGCGAGGCCCAGCTGCCGGAAGAATGGGGCGCGGGCAAGTGGAGCGACGGCCTGTGCGAACTGAATTATTCTCCGGTCGCGCAGGCCGAAATATCTCCCTCCGGCTTTTCTTATGCTTACAGCCTGTGGGATTCCGTGCGCAGCGAGGAAGAAACCACGCTCCAGAGAGAGTGGAAAGAATACATGGACGCGGAGCATACGATGGATTATCTGAAAAAGAACGGCCAGCTGCTGGTGGCGCCCGGGTGCAGTTTTGCCATACCGGAGGAATCCATGGAAATCGCGGCAAAAAGGTCGCAATGCAAGAATGTGATCGTGGACTCTTCCTGGAAACTGGTGTATGCGGCCAGCGAGGAAGAGTTTCAGAAGATTTACCGGGAGATGGTGACTGCGGCGAATGATCTGGGGTATCAGGACGTGCTTGCCTTGGATCTGGAAAATGCCCGTCTGCAGAATGAATACCGGGAAAAAGCCTTGCGCTGAAAAAATCCGCATGGCCTGATCCCATTCTTCTGAAAAGCTGTGCCGCAAGCTCTTTTACAGGAGCGTCAGCCTGGATACGCAGGCTTGCCTTTGTGGCCGCTATGGCGTCGCCTTCTCAGGAAAGACTTGTCGATCATACGATACGCGATAAGCCGCATACCGCTTTTTTAGGCCATTGTGAATATACGGCGTTATTTTTTGAATGATTTTCCTTGCTGCGTTTCCTTTTGCTTCATGGTGTTTTGATCTTGACCCATCGTGCTATCCTCTCCCTGCTGTGCGCGCAGACCTCCTTCTAAATCGGGACTTTGAATGGTAAAGTATGGAATATAGAGACGGATCGGCATAAAAAGGACAAATCATCCCAAAATCGGACAAAAAAGAGCAAAATTATTATTTTTAGAAAATTACAGAAATGTTGAAAGAAGCTAGAGTTTATGGTAAACTATTGTCGGAATAAGTAAAAGTGGAAAGTCTTACGAGAAAGGATGGGTATCATTATGTACAATATCGCGATCTGCGATGACAACGGCTTATTTATCCAGTACATGAAGCGTATTATTAGGACGGTGGGGCTGACCGAGAACGAGGTGACTTACTATGAGTTCAGTTCGGGGGAAGATCTGTCGGCGCATCTGCAGGACGGCATAACCTATGATCTGTTGATCCTGGATATGCAAATGCACAAAATGGACGGCAAGGAAACGGCAAGGAAGTTCCGTAAGTTTTTCCCCTCCACTACTTTGGTATTCTGTTCCGGCGCCTGCCTGCCGGACGTAAAGACGTTCGAGGTGATGCCTTACCGGTATCTGCTCAAAGAGTATACGGACGAGCATATGCAGAAGGAGATGACGGTCGTCCTTCGGGAAATGCGGAACAAGAAAAGGGAACCGTATGTGGTCGGGAACTATTATTACAGTTCCATAAGGCTAAGACCCAACCATATCCTGTACATCGCGATCGCAAAACGGGGAAGCACGATCTATCTGTCGCCAAACTGCAAGGAGTACGAGACACAGAAGACCTATGCCGCCAAAGAAAGAGTGCTGATCCTGTACCAGAGGCTGAGGGATTTCGGTTTCGCCTATGCCCACAACAGCTATATCGTGAACCTGAAGTATGTCGTAAAGATGGATCTGACCGAGCTAGAACTGGTCGAAGGAACGAAACTGTCGATTTCCAGATCGAAAGCACCGGCGCTGAGGGAGGATTTTGCCAAATTCCTGGCCAGGAAATACTAAGGTTCCTCTGCTGAAAAACACCAAAGAAAAGCAGATCCGATGGGTGTTTGTGTCTGGCTTTTACGGCTGGACTTGCCTCGGATCCTGCGTCTGCCAGAAAGGGCGATTATCAATATGGATGGTTTGGATAAAATAGTATTGCTGCTTAGCGATATTCTGGAGGTTTATATTTTGTATGATTTTTTCAAGGCTTTTTTCCCGATCCGGTCGCGGTGGCAACCCTGGAGGAGAGGGCTGCCGCTGCTGGCGGGGTTTACGGCCGCGCTATATGGGGTCAACAGTTTTCACAACGCAAAACTGAACATAGCGGCGCTGCCACTGATCTGTCTAGCCTTTCTCTTTCTATGCTTTGAAGGGAGCGCGCCGCTCCGGCTGGCATATCTTATGTTAGCCTATACCTTGCTTTCGGTTCCGGAAATGATACTTGCGGTGCTGCTGGGAGTGACCGAGAAATTCATACAGAATACTTCCGTCACCGACTTGTCGGGGGTATTCCTGCAGCTGATGGTGACGAAGTTCCTGACCTACATTCTGTTCCTGGTCGCCAAGCAGATCCCCAAAGGTTCCAAAAGCCATATGAGTTTACGGATCTTTCTCTTATATCTCTTTGTTCCGCTTGCCAGCTTCGGGATCATGGTGCTGAACTATTACACGAGCGTTGACATCGAAACCCATTTGGGGCTAAAGCTGTGGATGCTCATCGGCCATAGCCTTTTGATCCTAGGGAACATTTTGATTTTTTACGCGTTCAACCGGTACGTGGAGAAGGAAGCCGTCAACATGCAGCAGACGCTGGTCATCACGAAGCAGCAGACGGATATCACGCATTATAAGCAGATCATGGATCTGAACGGGAAGCACCGGGAAATCATCCATAATATGAACAACTACCTAAAAGCCATCGGCCAGCTGGCGTATGAGAAGCGGGCGGACAGCATCCTGGAGATCCTGAAAGATCTGAACGTCGAGATGGAAAAGAACGAGCTGATCCTATACTGTGAGAATCCGGTGCTGAACACGATCCTGACGGAAAAAAGAGCGGATGCGGAAAAGAACCAGGTACAGTTTGACGCATACATAGAACCGGGGATCCGTCTGGACCATATCAATGCCGTAGACCTGATCGCCATGCTGGGCAATCTGCTGGACAATTCCATCTACGCGGCGAAAAACAGCGACCGGAAAGTGCAGACGCGTATGTTCCGGCAGAACGAAGGGAATTTCTGTGTGACGAAGATCGTGAACAGCTTCCAAGGGGAGATCCGCAGGGATGAAGCCGGCCTGGTATCCACCAAACAGGACAGCGGCATCCACGGGATCGGGGTAAAAAGCGTGAAAAAGACGGCGGAAAAGTACGGCGGCTACCTGGAGTACCTGGCGGAAGAAGGGGTCTTTACGGCGGTCTTGGTGCTGCCGATATACGGCTGACGCCATCCGGCCAGGGCCGCCGACGCCATTCAGCGCAGGTCATCCTTACCATTTTTGCGCGAAAAACGTACCTGCCCCGATACGGGCCGGGAAAAAGCTCTTTTTCTTTTTGACAAACGCGCAAGATCCGGTGCTTTAACAGATGTTCGGCGGCCTTTTGCCTGGCCTGTACCGGCGTGCCTGATTTGGCGGGATATTCCTCCCGGGCGGCGATACAGAAAGTTCTTTCCAGTCTGCAAAAACTTCCCGGGGTCTTGCAGGACAAGGAAGGAAGAGGTAGAATAACAAAAAACAGGAAAAGGGGATATTGCCATGGCACAAAAAGGGTTCCTAGCTGCGAAACTGATCGAGAAAACCAATCAACTCGCGTTAAAGCTGGTGGTTCAGAACGCAAATTCAGCGTGTATGAACTTTTTCCATCAGCCCAGATTCCCAAAAGAAGCCCAGCGGTATAAAAAGGTACAGGAGTGATCGAGTACTGGGCAGGTTCCTTTGTGGAGAAGCAGGCACGCGGTAAGATGATTTCCGAGGAGGAAGCCGCCGTCTACCGGTACGGGTACACGCTGCTGGCGGAGCTTGGGATCAACCTGATCCTTTCCGTCGTCATCGGCGCCGCCGCCGGACAGCTGCTGCCGCTGTTTTTCTTCCTGCTGATCATCCTGCCGCTCAGAAGCTACTGCGGAGGATACCACGCGGACAGTTTCTGGCGTTGTACGCTCCTGTCCGGCGCCGTGACCGCCCTGGCGCTATGGGCGGCGCGGAGGAATCTGCCAGGCTGCACCGTTCCGGCGTTGGCGGCGGCGGGGATCTGGATCTTCCTGATCCTCTCTCTGGCGCCCTGCCCCTGCGAGGAAAAACCGCTTGGCCCGCTGGAAAGCAAAAAGTACCGGAAAATCGGAAGGATCTTTCTGGCTGCGGAAGTCTTCCTGGAAATCATTTTCTGGTATAGCGGGCAGCGTCTTCTGTTTGACCTGATATGGCTGGCTCATGGGATAGTCGCCATTTCATTGGTCATGGGGCATGACAAGAACCGGAGACGGAGGAAGCAAAACCGAGTGATGAACATACAAAAGGACGCAAGATAGCGTAGAGGAACGCGCCAAGACAAAAAGGAGTACAGAGGGGAAGTTCCAGGACATACGGAGGAAAACACGATTTTAGAAAAAGGTTACTGCTCGGCTGTCCTGGCTGAGCAGTAACCAAAAAGTACCGGGACTGTTCCTGACCGGGAAGAAAAACGGGGTGCTTTTCCGGCCTTAGAGACGAGATAGTAACTGCTGCGGACAGAGCGCGGCGGCGGCTATAGATGAGAGGGGATAGTTCCCTCATCCTAGAGAAAGGAGGTACGTGAACATGAAAATCATCGCGAAGAAGCAGACGATAGCGGTTGTCTCCGTGATTGGAAACTGCTGCAGCGGCATCGCGGCTTTTTGAGGGATCTTGAAGAACCTTCCTGTTTGAGCAGGAAAAAGCCGGCTCTCCATCACACGCTTCATGGACGGCGCCTGAGCCATACTGTTTCCCTGTCTGGTTCGTATGTTCATGAAGCGATGTGACGGGCGCCTTGTCATACTGGTCTGACAGACCGATAAAGAAGGGGGTTGAATGACCTTGAAATTCTCTCGATTTAATATCCTAAAAGAAACAGAGGGAAACGCCTGTCTTCTGTTTAACACGAAGACGCAGGCGTTGGTGGAACTGGACGAACAGGGCAGGCAAAGTTATGCCGGCTTAGATCCCTCGTCTGTCTTTGGTTCCTCTTTTACAGAACTTGGGTTCTGGATAGAAGACGAGGATGATGAAATCATGGAGCTCATCTATGAGAACCGTCTTGCCATGTTTGACCAGCAGTTTATCCGTATCGTCGTCAAATTAACGGACGACTGCAATTTTCGGTGTCCTTACTGTTATCAGGAACATAAAAAAAGAACGATGGGCCAAGAGCAGATCCGTGCCGTCTATCAATTCATGCGGAAGCTCCACGAGCAAAGGGAAAGAAAATTCGTGATCACTTACTTTGGCGGAGAGCCGCTCTTAAACCTGGACGCGATCCTCCAGTTAGAAGCGCTTCTGGACGAAAGCGGCATCCCTCATACCGGCAACATCAGCACGAACGGTTTTTTGCTGAAGGAATCCGTGATCGAAAAGCTAAAAGGAACCAGGATCAGAGATGTTCAGATCACGCTGGACGGCCCTCAGGAGATCCATGACAGATCCAGAGTGCTGGCAGACGGCAGGGGTACGTTCGAGGAAGTACTCCAGGGTATTCAGGCGCTCTCAAAAGAGAACCGGTTTTCTGTGATCCTGCGGTGCAACTTAAGCCCGGTCAACGAGCCTTATATCCATGAACTGCTGGATTTCCTGCGTGGGCAGGGACTCATCCGTAAGCATATTTTCGTGTTGTTTAATGAAACCATGGATTATACCGGCACCGACTCTCCGCTATTTTACAATAGCCGGGAAGCCTACGCGGCTGCTTATCTGGAGATCCAGAAAAAGCTCCTTGAAATCGGACAGCCTTTGCCGCGGCATGGCAGGACAAACACCTTCTGCTCCATGTATCCGTCCGGGGCGTATACCATCAGTCCCGCGTTAGAGATCGAAGCCTGCACTTCGGACGAGGCTTTGCTCGGCCGGATTGATTCTGACGGAAACGTCCATTACTTCCGCAGCTTCTATGATAAAATGCTCAACCCCCTGTACGCCAGAGAAGCCTGCATGGCCTGCAAGGTCCTGCCGATGTGCATGGGCGGCTGTATGCTGCTGCACAAGTTGGGGCGGGAAAACTGCATTGCGCAGAAATACATCATCGAAGATCTGCTGCCGCTTTATCAGCTTTCCAATGAAAAATACGGGGAGGATAATCTGCCATGAAACCGTTACGTTCCGCGATGTATGACAAAAGGGCGATCAGGCTCATCGTCCTGTTTTTCTTTGTATTCCTGCTCTACCACGCCATGACGATCTTCCTGCCGTTCTCTTTGTCCATCCTGATCGACTTCGTCCTCCCTTCCGGCAGGACGGACTGGCTCCTATGGTGGGCGCTGGGCTTTGCCCTCGCCTACGTCGTTTATCATCTGTACTACTGCTACGTCGTGGACTTTCTGTGTTTTAAGTTTGAAATCAACTTAGGCCAGACATTCATCAACAAACTGACGGGCAACATATTGAATATGCCCTATAAAGACTACCTCCGCTTCGATTCCGGCAAGCTGTTCAATGTCCTGCTGAATGATTCCTCCACTGTCATAGGGATTGATCTACAAGCCATGATACATCTGACGTCCTATGGGGCGGGCGTGGCCGGGGCGGCCATCCTGCTGTATCTGACCGCGCCGCCGCTGGCGGTGATCTCGCTGATCGGCATACCGCTCTTTGTCCTGCTGACCGTCGTGTTCAAAGACAGGCTGGAGAAACTACAGACGATGGAGCGCGAACAGATGGACTCGCTGATCTCCGCCTCCAAAAATATCCTTGACAAAAAACGCTCCGTCAATATCCTGAAAGCCGAAGCGTTCTTTTTCGCCCAGTATGACAGAATTCTGCGCACATGGATCAAATTCCGGCTGAAATACTGGTTTTATTACCTGCCTTCCCTGGAATTGCCCAAGATGTTCTCCGCCATGATCAAAGTAGGGATCCTGCTGGTCGGCGCTTTTGACGTCATGAACGGAAACAGCACCCTCGGCACCCTGATCCTGTCGTCTTCCATCGTAGGGGTACTGTTTACCAGCGTGGATGAGCTTCTGTTTAAGGTCCTGAGAAGAAAGGCCAACCTCGCCGCCTATACCCGGGTACGCGACCTGATGTTCGTGGAGAAAGACCGCAGCGCGCCGGATTACATCACGCCCGGCAGCGGATTGGAAATTTCAGAAGTCTCGGTGCGGTTCGGAGACGATTTCGGGCTAGAGATCCCGTCGCTTTCCCTTCCGGACAAAGGAATCTGCCTGATCAGCGGGAAAAACGGAAGCGGGAAGAGTACGGTTCTGAACCTGTTTCTGGATATGTTAGGCAACGGCAGCGTCAGCGTCAGCGGACATGTCCACGCGGGTCCGGCTGCCGCCGGGAAGATCGCGTATCTGTCCGCGCCTTACATCTTTGTGGAAGACACCGTCCGGAACAATATCCTGCTCGGGCGCGCACCGACAGAGCTTTTCCATAAAATGGTGGACCTGCTGTCTTTAGGCCCTCTGCTCGATAAAAAAATGTCCCTGTCCCCCATCAACCTTTCCTATGGCGAACAGCAGAAAATCGCGCTCTGCCGTGTCCTGATCGAGGATCTTCCGATCTTATTCCTGGACGAACCGTTCGTCAACCTGGATCAGAAGACCACACAGGCATTGCTGAACTATCTGCTGCTGCTCCGGGAAACCAGGCTCCTTGTCCTGGTCAGCCATGAGCTGGAGCTGGAAGCCTATGCCGACAGGGTATACCAAATAGAGCAGGGTACGCTCCGCTTAGGAACTGTTGCGGCGGCACTGGTATAAAACTCCTTGGACGGCTCGCGGTAAAAACCGAAAAGAACCGGGGCTTCCGGATCTTTATCGGGAACGGTATTCCTGCTATTCAGATAGGAATACCTGTTTTTTTAACCCGTTCCGCAAAGGACAAAAACAGTTGCATTCTTCCCGGAAATGTACTACCATGATTGCAACGCAATCATTTTGCAACGCAATCATTTTGCAACGCAATTTGTTTGCGGCATCGTTACTTTGCGGCGCAAGCATGGATTTTCAGAAACGGCACTTTGGCAAGGTTAAGGAGCAGCCGGAACATGAAACAGTATATGATGGCCTTAGACCAGGGAACGACCAGCTCCAGGTGCGTCCTGTTCGACAAGCAGGGAAAAATCTGTTCGCTGTCACAGAAAGAGTTGGAGCAGCTTTATCCGCAGCCGGGCTGGGTGGAGCAGGATCCGATGGAAATCTGGTCTTCTCTGCTGGCGGTGGCGATCGAGAGCATGGCCCGGCTAGGGATTTCGCCGGACTGTATCCGCGGAATCGGCATTACGAACCAGCGTGAGACAACTATCTGCTGGAATGCCCGCACGGGCGAGCCGATATACCGTGCCATTGTCTGGCAGTGCCGCAGGACGGCGGACAGGATCGAAAAGGTGAAAGCCGATGGTTTTGACCGGGTGATACGGGAAAGAACCGGACTGATACCGGATGCCTATTTCAGCGCAACCAAAATCGCCTGGATTTTGGAAAACGTGCCGGGAGCAAGAGAAAAAGCCCTAAGAGGGGAGCTGCTGTTCGGAACGGTGGACACCTGGCTTATCTGGAATCTGACCAGGGGGGCGGTTCACGCCACGGATCCTACCAATGCTTCCCGGACGCTGCTGTATGATATTCACAGATTATGCTGGGATGAGGAAATCCTCTCTTATTTTCAGATCCCCGCTTCCATGCTTCCCAAGGTGCAGCTCTCCGGAAGCCTGTTCGGCTATACGGCGGCTTCCTTGCTGGGAGCGTCGATTCCCATTGCCGGGGTCTCCGGGGATCAGCAGGCGGCGCTGTTCGGACAGTGCTGTTTTGAGCCGGGGGAAGTGAAAAATACCTATGGCACAGGCTGTTTCCTTCTGATGAATACCGGGAAGAAGGCGGTCACGTCCAACGCGGGACTGCTGACCACCATTGCGGCGGCGGCGGACACTGCCACAGCAAAAGCCGTCCAACCTCAGGCCGGCACAGACAGTGCCGCAACAGAAGCCGTCCAGCCGCAGGCCGGCATAGACAGTGCCGCCGGAGGCAGAGCGGCGGTGGAGTACGCCTTAGAGGGCAGTGTGTTCGTGGCGGGGGCGGCGATCCAGTGGCTGAGAGACGGACTGCGGCTGCTGAAATCCGCGCCGCAGTCCGAAACCTACGCGGAGCGCGTAAAAGACACCGCCGGGCTTTACGTGGTTCCCGCCTTTACCGGAATGGGAACGCCCTATTGGAATCCCTACGCCAGAGGAACCATCGTAGGAGTTACCAGAGGCTGCGCCAAGGAGCATTTGATCCGGGCGACCTTGGAAGCCGTTGCCTATCAGACCGCAGACGTACTTCGGGCGATGGAGGAAGACAGCGGCATACGCCTGAAAAGCCTGCGGGTGGACGGCGGCGCCAGCGCCAATGATTTCCTGATGCAGTTCCAGGCGGACATCATGGACACGGAAGTGCTAAGGCCGGACTGCATTGAGACCACCGCCCTGGGCGCGGCGTATCTGGCAGGGCTGACTGTCGGCTATTGGAAAGACAAGAAAGAAATCCGGGCAAACTGGCAGATCGGGGCTTCTTTCCAGCCACAGATGGAGGAAGCGCGCAGGACAAAACTCCTGAAAGGCTGGCGCCGGGCAGTCAGCTGTGCCTTGGCGTGGGCGGAAGAATAGAGCTTCCTTCCCGTCGGCAAATATGCGGGCCGATGGGAAAGCGCAGGATTTACGAAAGGCGCGTCCGCGGCGCAAAGGTGGTCAAGTCTTGATCGTACAAAAATACAAAGAAATGCTATCCGCAAAGTCGGTCATCCGTCAGCTTTCGGAATGGGCGACGGAACGGGGAAAGGAAATCGGGGAAGGACAGGTATTCGATTACAGCTTAGGCAATCCCTCCGTGGCGGTTCCCCGGGCATTCACCGACCGGATGGTCCAACTGCTGGAAACGGCGGAGTCCACAAAACTGCATGGCTACAGCCCCAGCCTTGGGATCGGCAGCGTGAGGGAAGCGGTGGCGGAGTCACTGCGCGGACGTTTCGGGCTTCCTTTTACGCAAGAGCATGTTTTCATGGCTTCCGGGGCGGCGGGGGCGATTGCCCATGCCCTGCGTCTGGTGGCGTCCGCCGGAGAAGAGGTACTGTGCATTGCGCCCTTTTTCCCAGAGTACCGCCCTTATGTGGAGGCCACCGGGGCGGTGCTGAAAGTCGTTCCGCCGGATTATCAGGCGTTTCAGATCCATTTTGACGCCCTGGAGCAGCAGCTGACGGACAAAACAGCGGCGGTGCTGGTCAATTCGCCCAATAACCCCACCGGAGCGGTCTATTCGGCGGAAACCTTGGAAAAACTGGCCGAAATCCTGCGCCGCAAGTCCAAAGAATACGGACAGGAGATTTTCCTGATTTCCGATGAACCATACCGGGAAATCGTGTTTGACGGGAAAGAAAACCCCTGCGTCTGCGCGTTTTATGAAAACAGTATCCTATGCTATTCTTTTTCCAAATCCCTGTCGGTGCCGGGAGGGAGGATCGGCTATCTGGCGGTACATCCTGCCAGACCGGACGCGGCCACGCTGGTCAATATGTGCGGACAGATTTCCAGAGGGATCGGACACAACTGCCCGGCTTCTCTTATGCAGCTCGCGGTGGCGCAGTCCTTGCAAGAAACTGCCGATCTCAAAGTTTATGAGAGGAACCGCAACCTGTTATATCAGGCTTTTACGGAGCTGGATTTTTCCTGTGTGAAGCCGGGGGGGACGTTCTATCTTTTCCCCAAGGCTCTGGAAGAAGATGCCGCTGCTTTTTGCCAGAAGGCGCTGCGTTACGACCTGGTGTTCGTGCCGGGAGACAGCTTCGGGGCGCCCGGCTATTTCCGGGCAGCTTATTGCGTGGAAACGGAAAAAGTGGAACGTTCCCTGCCGGTGCTGCGCCGCTTCGTGGAAACGGAGTACCCGAACCGGAAAAAAACAAAGGAATGAACGCTCGTCTTATATAAGCATTCCGTTTCACGGAAGCCGCGATTTGAAACCCGGAACCTCGAATCAAATTCTAAATTTAGACAATATTTAATAGCTATTATCGTCGGCGCGCTGCTGATCGGAGCGGCCCGGAAAACGGCGGCGGAATACACGTTTTTCCTTGCCGTCCCGGTCATGTTCGGGGCGAGCCTGCTGAAAGTGCTGAAATTCGGGTTCGGTTTTACCGTCCAGGAAGCGGCGGCGC
>JAISOV010000018.1 GCA_031275405.1 Clostridium sp.
CCGTATAAGGCGGCAAGCGTGGGGTCGATCCTCATCGTTGCTCCGTTTATGCCGCAGTTGAATTGTTGACCGTAACTCGTGGGATTATACCATTTACACTAAATTTAAGTCAGTCCCGAATTTGTTGCAAGCCTTTTGTTGTGCCAATTTCAATCGTACCAAGTAGCAAACTGCCAAACAGCGCATACGCCTTTGATTTGCTTTTGCTGTCAATAGTTTCATCGCTGTATGTGAACCACTCAATAAAACGATTTGCTTTCTTGCTTGGAAAATTTTTCACAAGCTCGATAATGCGGTCATAATCAAAGCAGTCGGTTGAGTATTTTTTGCCGTCAGCGTCGGTCAATTTCAATTGGTTAGTGTCACTAACCAATTGCGAATTTTCTTTTTTCAATTTTATTTCCATATATTTCTAATAATTTCGGTTTTTATCGTAATCTTTTTCATCCGCAAAACACCGACAATATCAAGCACCGAAAACTACCATTTTGAATGTTCATCATACCAAATAGCACGAACCTCTGCGTCATCGAAAAATCGGATTGAGATTTTTTGTGGCATTAAACTCGTCCTCCTTTTTGGCTTTCGATTATTTTACAGTAAGCATAAAAGATTGCATCTGCTATCTCACAAGCATCGACATCTATATTGTCTTTGCCATAGGAAATACGAATAGCTGATTTTCCATCAAGTTCCGTTCCGCTTTCTTTGACATAGGCTATGATTGCTTCATCAGTTTCTTCAATTTTTCTGCCAAGTATTTCGCTTACAAATTTTCTGAGTCTTCCAGTTTGTATCTGCGAAGAATAAGCAAATCCGTTAGAAAACTTTTCTGAAAGAACTAAATCAATAGCTGAGCAGACATTATCGGATTTGATTGATTTAAGCGGTTCTTTAATTGTTTTTGTTTCAACAATAGGTTCGTCATTTTCTTCTTCCGTTTTTGCTGACGCATTTTCTTTTAAGAATAAATAATACAATTCAGAACTTAGTTTGTAGAGCGGCATAGCCTTATGGCCAATAAGAACGCAGAATATTTTATCCTTAATAGCTCGCTTGTGAATCAAGGAAAATTCGATAGCTTGCTCTATTTCCCAAATAGATTTATCTGTATATTTTCTTTTCACCAATAGCTTAGAGGCCTTGGAAAGAGAGTTGATTATTCTTGCGGGAGTGTAGTTTTTGCAGTTTGCATTTTTCAGCCATTCAAAAAAGGTAGCCTCGTTTGCAGATGACCCCAATCAACCCTGCATGTTTACAGAGCTTTCGATATGTGTTTTGAGGTTAAATGCAGTCATTTTTTGGCTCCTTTCATAAAACTATGCGGGTAAGCTACTCTTTTACTATCTCGTCGGGAACTACTTCCATAATATCATCCGTGTTGCATTTCAAAGCATTACAGATTTTAAGGAGGACATCTGTGGTCACATTGCCCCCTTTCTCATTTTCGTCAAAGATGCATTTGATACGCCTTACATTTCTTTCCAATCTTTATTCGTCAGGTCTCGGTCAATTAAAAGTTTCCAGAGTTTCTTATAGCTCATCGCCATAAATGCGACCTCCTTTTTTCAAACATGATTCCGTTGTGATTCGACATATACTTTGATATTTTAACACTATTCCCCTCGTAAATCAAGCCATATTTTGCGATTGTTTTTTTTTGCGTTCGCAGTAAAAATTGCTGTTACGTAGAGCGACAAACGCCCCGCTATTCACTTCGAATAGCGGGGCGTTTTCGTTTATTCAGATATAAACCTCTACCGTAATATCCTGCCATTGAAATTCCCGCAGATAATTCCCGGTAGCCTTACGAAAGGCTTTCGCCGTTTCGTAGTCGATGGTAAACTCGAAGTAGAGTCTACGCCTCCCTCATGCGTATCGCCGCCTGGGCCGCCGCCAGCCTGGCGATCGGCACCCGGTAAGGCGAACAGGAGACATAATTCATCCCGATTTTCTGGCAGAACTCCACGGTGGAGGGATCGCCGCCATGCTCGCCGCAGATGCCCAGTTTGAGATCCGGGCGGACACTCCGCCCTTTCTGTGCCGCCAGCTGCACCAGCCGGCCTACGCCGTCCTGATCCAAGCGGGAAAAAGGATCGGATTCATAGATCTTGGCCTGGTAGTAGGCGTCCAGAAATTTCCCGGCATCGTCACGGGAAAGCCCGAAAGTCATCTGCGTCAGGTCGTTGGTTCCAAAAGAGAAAAACTCCGCTTCCTCCGCGATGGCGTCCGCCGTAAGCGCGGCGCGGGGGATTTCGATCATGGTTCCGATATGATAGGGAATGTCGGAATGCTTCTCCTTCTTCACCTGTTCCGCCACTTCGACCACGACCTCCTTCACGAATTTCAGCTCCCTCCTTTCACCTACCAAGGGGATCATGATTTCCGGCACGATGTCATAGCCTCTTTCTTCCCGGACTTCCATCGCCGCTTCCATGACCGCTCTGGTCTGCATCCTGGCAATTTCCGGATAAGTCACCGCCAGACGGCAGCCCCGGTGTCCGAGCATGGGGTTGAACTCATGCAGCTCCGCGCATTTTGCCTGTACTTCCTCTACGGTCAGCCCCAGTTCCTGGGCGAGCGCCGCGATGTCCTCTATCGCAACGGGAACGAACTCATGGAGGGGCGGATCCAGATAACGGACGGTCATCGGGCGATCCTCCAGGATTTCGTACATGGCCTTGAAGTCCTCTTTCTGGAATACCAGCAGCTCCCCTAGCGCGGCTTCCCTTGCCTGCGGGGTGTCCGACAGGATCATCTTGCGGATCTTGGGGATCCTCTCCTCCCCGAAGAACATATGTTCCGTACGGCACAGGCCGATCCCCTCCGCTCCCAGCTTCACCGCGTTGACGGTATCGGCGGGCGTGTCCGCGTTGGTGCGCACCCCCATCACCCGGAACTGATCCGCCCAGGCCATGAGCCGCCCGAAGTTGCCGCTCACGGAGGCTTCGGCGGTCAGGATGTCGCCTTGGTAGACCTTTCCTGTGCTTCCGTCCAAGGAGATGTAATCTCCCTCGCGGAAGGTCTCCCCGCCTAAGGAAAAGGTCTTGGCTTCCTCGTCAAGCCGCATTTCCCCACAGCCGGACACGCAGCAGGTTCCCATGCCCCGCGCCACCACCGCCGCGTGGGAGGTCATGCCCCCTCTTCCGGTCAGGATGCCCTCTGCGGCGCGCATTCCTTCGATGTCTTCCGGGGAGGTCTCCAGGCGCACCAGGATGACGCGCTCGCCTCTGCCGCCTTTTCCCGCCGCTTTCGCGTCCTCGGCGGTGAAATAGACTTTTCCGGCCGCCGCGCCGGGGGAGGCCGGAAGGGCTTTGGCAAGGACTTTCCCGGCGTCCAGGGCTTTTTCGTCAAAGGTCGGGTGCAGCAGCTGATCCAGCGACCTGGCCTCGATCCGGCAGACGGCTTCTTCCGGGGTGATCTTGCCTTCGTCCACAAGGTCGCAGGCGATGTTGATGGCGGCGGCGGCAGTCCTCTTGCCGTTGCGCGTCTGTAAAAAATACAGCTTGCCCTCCTCGATGGTAAACTCCATGTCCTGCATGTCTCTATAATGTTCTTCCAGGGTCTTCGCGATCCGGATAAATTCCTGATAGCACTCCGGCAGATCCCGCTCCAGCCTGGTGATGGGCTGCGGAGTGCGGACGCCCGCCACGACGTCCTCGCCCTGGGCGTTGATCAGGTATTCCCCGTAGATCCCCTTTTCCCCGGTGGAGGGGTTGCGGGTGAACGCCACGCCTGTGCCGGAGGTCTCGCCCATGTTGCCGAATACCATGGACTGCACGTTCACGGCGGTTCCCCAGTCGCCCGGAATATCGTTCATGCGCCGGTAGACGATGGCCCTGGGGTTGTCCCAGGAGCGGAACACCGCCTGGATGGCGCCGAGCAGCTGCTCTCTGGGATCCTGCGGGAATTCCTCGCCGTTCATGGCCTCTTTGTATACCGCCTTGAATTTCTCCGCCAGTTCTTTCAGATCCCGGGCCGTCAGCTCCGTATCGTATACGACGCCTTTTTCGGCTTTCATTCCGTCAATGAGTTTCTCAAAATGGGATTTGTGGACTTCCATCACCACGTTGGAATACATCTGGATAAAGCGGCGGTAGGAGTCATAGGCGAACCTGGGATTCCCGGTCTTTGCGGCGAAGCCCTCCACGGACGCGTCGCTCAGCCCAAGGTTCAGGATCGTATCCATCATGCCGGGCATAGAGGCCCTCGCCCCGGAACGCACGGACACCAGCAGCGGATCCTGGGTGTCGCCGAAGGTCTTTCCCATCCGCGCTTCCAGGTCTTTCAGGTTCGTGAAGATCTGCTCTTGGATCTCCTGTGAAATCCGCTTCCCTTTCCGGTAATAGTCGTTACAGGCTTCCGTGGTCACGGTAAAGCCTTGCGGGATCGGAAGCCCCAGATTGGTCATTTCCGCCAGATTGGCGCCTTTCCCTCCGAGCAGATCCTTTCTGTCCGCGCTTCCCTCTTGGAACTTGTACACCCATTTCTTCATACGCTTGTCTCCTTGTTTTGCGGTGTTTAACCTTATTTGAACATTATAGCAATCCGACCGGAAAATAGCAAGTTATTCAGGTGTCCTTTCGGAGACGGGGCAGGAAAAATTTTTCCGGGGGATTTTCCGGCGGGTTTTCCCGCGGGTTTCCCCGCGGACAGCTTCACAGGCACGGTCAAACACTGGGCTTGCTTCCGCCGGGAAGATATGTTAAGATAGTTATGTAACAGATCGGAAGCGGGGGGAATGCCGCTTCCGCGTCCACACGGGAGAAACACTATGGCATTGGATTCGGAGAAGGATCTCCGGCAATGGAGGAACCGCTTCCGGGAACTGGCGGACAAGTCTTTTCGCCGGGGCGTATATACTTTCACCGGCTTCCTGGGACTGGGCGAGCAGGAGGTCTTCCGGCGGATGGAAGCGCAGCTTCGGCACGTGCCTTACCGGTTCTGGGGCGGCATGGAGGATACGGAACGGAAGATCCTGCGGTTCGGCTCCGCAGAGGATCTGGGCTACGAGGAGCCGTATCCGATTTCCTGCATCCATATGCGCCCGCTGTCCGCGAAATTTTCCGACACGCTTTCCCACAGGGATTTCCTGGGGGCCTTGATGAATCTCGGAATGGAGCGCGCCGCCATCGGCGACATCCAAGCGGAAGAAAAACAGGCGTATCTTTTCTGCCTGACTTCCATGGCGGCTTATATCTGCGAGAACCTGAACAGGGTCAGGCAGACCGCCATCCGGTGCGACGTCACGCAGGAGACGCCTCGGATCGCGCGGGAGCAGCCCCGGACGGAGGAAATCCTTGTGTCTTCCCTGCGCGAGGATGTGCTGATCGCCAAGGTGTACCATGAGTCACGGGCGGAGGTGCTGAAACATTTTGCCGCCGGAAAGGTCTACCGCAACGGCAGGCTGTGCGAAGACCCCTCTCAGCCGCTGAAACGCGGCGATGTGGTGAATGTGAGGGGCTTGGGGAAATTCATCGTGCAGGAACAGCTGTATGAAACGAAAAAGGGGAAGCTGTGCGTGAAGACGGCGGTGTATCCTTAAAAATGATGGACAAAAGCGGACGGATGGGAGCAAAAATGTACTCATACAATATCTTTCAGTGGATGTTCTTTTTCCATTTTTATTGTTTTTTCGGCTGGTGCGTGGAGTCGGCTTATGTATCCTTTCATCATAAAAAGTGGGTGAACAGGGGATTCCTGAAAAGCCCTTTTCTGCCGCTGTACGGCTCCGGGGCGCTTATGATGCTCATCGTCTCCGCCCCTTTCCAGGATCACCCGCTTCTGGTCTTCCTGGCGGGCTGCGTGGGCGCGACCGTTCTGGAGTTCGTGACGGGGGCGGTGATGGAAGCCTTGTTCCACGTAAGGTACTGGGATTATTCCAAGCAGAGATTCCAGTTTCACGGCTATATCTGCCTTGCCACCTCTCTTTCCTGGGGCGCGCTGACGGTGCTGATGACGGAGGCGATCCATAAGCCGGTGGAGCGGCTGGTGTTCCGGCTGCCCGAAAACGTGCTGACTGTCCTTGCTCTGGGCGTGGCGGCGCTGATCTGCGGGGATTTTGCGCTTTCTTTCAAAGCGGCGCTGGATCTGCGCGATATTCTCATCGGGATCGAGAAAGCGAAGAACGAACTGCGGCTGGTACAGAAGCGGCTGGACGCGATCCTTGCGGAAGCCAACGCGGAGTTCTGCGCCAGAAAGGAGACTTTGTCCGCCAAGCGGGAAGAACTGGCGGACAGGCTTTCGGAAAGCCTGGAAACCTACCTGGAAGAAACGCTGCATAATGTCGAGAGCAAAATGGACAGCCTGAAACAGCTTGCGAAAAACCGCCCTTCCGAGTACCTGGAGAGCGTCAGGGAAGAACTGCGCGACCTATGGGGCAAGTACCGTCTGCACGTCGCCGCGGGGGAGCAGCTTGGGAAGCTGAAAGCTTTTTATCAGAAAAGGATCTTCCGCTCCAACCCGACGCTGACTTCCTTCCGGTTCCGGGAAGCTCTGGAGGAACTGAAACAAAAGACGGAAAGAAAGGACTAGCTCCAGGGGTTCTTCCGGTCAGCCGTCCGCGCCGCCACGCTCCATCCCTTCTCCCGCGCCCGTGAAATTCGTACCGCTGCTACCCGCCGTCTTACTCCGGCGGCTGCCTATTCCTTTCTCCCGCCGCCCTCTCCGCCCTTCACAGCAGGCTGCGGTAGCGGTTCGCCGACATCCCCGTCAGCTTTTTGAACACCTTCGCAAAGTGCGCCACGTCCAGGAAGCCCGACAGCTCCGCCACGTCCCCCACCCGCAGCCCCGGCTCCCTCAGGAAGCACTTCGCCCTCTCGATCCTCTCCCTGTTGACGATGTCGGAGAAGCTCTGCCCCGTATGGCGGCTGATCAGCTTGCTCAGGTGGCACGGGCTGACGTAGACCTGCCGCGCCACGTCCGTCAGCCTCAGCTTCTCCCGGTAATGTCCCCGGATGTAGGCAAGGGCGCTGTTGACGATGAAGTTCCCCGCCCCGCCCTCCGCCCCGCCCGCTTCCGGTCCGGAGCCAGGCTCCTGCGGCTCGCCCCGCCCCGGACCCTCCCTGGCTCTGAGCTTCCCCACCATGGCGTCCACCGCCTCCTGCAGCTCCTCCATCCTGGAGGGCTTGAGCAGGAGCCTCGTGGCGCCCAGGCGGATGGCCTCCTGGGCGTACCCGAAGTCCCGGTGCCCGGTGAGGATGGAGACCTCCAGGCCGGGGTACTCGGAGCGCAGCGCGGCGACCATCGCCAGCCCGTCCGTCTCCGCCATGCAGATGTCCGCGATCAGGATGTCCGGCAGGGTCTCCGCCACCACCCGCAGCCCTTCCTCCGCGCTCTCCGCCGTGCCGACCACCTGGCAGCCCGCCCGCTCCCAGGGGAAGACCTTCGACAGCCCCTCCACGATGGCCGGCTCGTCGTCCACGATCACCACTCTGAACATGCCGTATCCCTCCTTTCTCTCCTGCCCTAGGCAGCCCGCCTTCCTCTCCCGCCCCCGACCCAGGAGCAGGACGGATCAGGAGCCGCGGCTGCTCCTCAGCCTTTTCCCCACGGCCTCCTTTGCGTCCGTCCCGCTTCTGTATCGTATCCGCACATATGGATCCGCCATCTGTGTCTATTATAACAGAAACCGCGCCGTTTTGCAAGAGGGCGCCGGGCGGCTCGCGGCTGCATTGTTTGAATTCCGCGCCAATCCGTCCATGCCATACCCACGTATGCCCATACACGGGTATGGGTACTCATTGCTCCGCGGGATATTCCCCGCTTAGCTCTTTGCGCGCCGGCAGCGGGGGAAGGCCGATCTGCGTTCAAAACCCGAAAAAAAACGCGAAAACGGTTGATAGGAGGCGGATCCTGTGCTATAGTAAAAACATATCGGCGCGATAGGGCCGACAGACAGCAGGGAAACGCGGAAGCACGGCGCACGGCGGCTCCCGCACGGCGCAGCCCGCACAGGGGGGCGGGCAGGGGAGGCGACAGTTATGAGGCTACTGAAAAAAAGACCCGTCATGAAGGAAAGATCCGGCGGCGGAACCCCGGATTTTCGCGCTTTGGAACGCGAGGCTCCGGCGCACGGCGCTTTGGATGTCTGCCCGGTACCCGAGGCTGCGGCTCCGGCATATAGCACGCCGGATCGCGGCGCGCCGCGCCCGGCGCTTTGGCCCGTCCGGGTCGCAGTCGCGCTGGCGGCGCTGGCCTTGGCGGCCCCGCTGGCGGCTGCGGCACAGGACGGCGCAGCGGACACGAAGAAGTACACGGTGCGGCTGGCCTACTATGACAGCGTCCAGATCCGCTACATGCACCGGGAGGGTCTGGACAGCTGGTGGACCGGGGCGGGCGACATCCCGCTCGGTGGGGCGTACCTGGATTACGGCACGGGTCAGCAGGCCCTCAAATTGGCGCAGATCTACTGCGTGGACGCGCAGGTGCCTTTCCATTCCCAGGTGACGGGACTGGGCGGCGGCACCTCATGGCCGGGCGGCGTCACGACGGACGTCCTCGGGGACTACGTAGCGGCGGCGCCGGAAGCGCTGCCGGCTTTCCTGGCCGCCCACTGGGCGCAGCTGGACTATGTCCTGCGGCACGGCTATTCGGACGACTATCTCGGCGGCGGCACGGCCAGCCTGACCGCCATGAACGCGGAGTTCGGCCCGTTAAGCGACTCTATCGGCTCGCTGGGTTCTTTCCCCAAGGACGTGGCGGTCATGGCGACCAAGGTAGCCGTCTGGCACTTCACCAACCCGGACGTCGCCGTCCTGAGCACGAGCTTCTTCGACGCCGGCAAAGGCGATAAGCTCAGCCCGGGCGGGATCAAGCACAGGCAGTTTGCCGCGCTGCTGAATGCGCTGATCACAAAGGCGGAAGCAGCCGCGACGACAGCTTCGGAGGAAGAGCATTCCCCGGCGGCGGTACCGCTTGCGATCGATACGACATCGGCAACGTCCGCGACCCTCAGCAACAGCCCGAAAGGCACGGTCTACGGGCCGTACCAAGTCAAAGTCACGGTTTCCTCCGGCGACAACGGCTATGCGCTCGACGGGAAAGTTCATCTGTCGATGAGCGACCTGTCGTCCGCGGGCGCGGGCAGCTTCGGATTTTACTGCAATGCCGACTGCACCGAGCCGCTACCGGGCAATACCCCGGAATACGGTACAGGATACACCGGCCCGGGGATCGGTCAGGATACTAATTTTTACGTCCATGTGCCGGAAGGTTACACGGGCAAAGTCAGCGACTTTGAAATCATAGCTCTGGCGCGGGGTACCTACGCAAGCGGGGACGACCGGATGCCCGTCGTGCTGGTGCATCAGAAGGCGGACGGCACCCATGACTGGAACGCCGTGCAGGCATTCATCGGTCTGGCGCAGACTCCCCGCACCGCCTACGGAACCGCCCGGACGGCGCTGCCCGCACCAGAGCCAGAGGCACCAGAGCCAGAGGAACCAGAAACAAAGACACCAAAAAACGGCCTGATCATCGTCGAGAAGAAGCCGCTAGAGGGCGGCATCTCGGACGGCACCTTCCTGTTCCGCCTAAGCAACAGCCACGGAAACCCAGTCGCGCTGACAGAGGAGCAGCTTAAGTTCTCTCAAAGTAATCAGGCCAACGTTCTGCTCCTTGAAGAAGGCCCCGGTATCTTTCGGCTGTCACCGGGAGCTAACGTGGAGATCTCGGATCTGCCCTTCGGCGGCTATACCGTCACGGAGCTGATCAGATCTTCCGCCGGGTTGACGGTCTCCTATTCCGTCTCGCAGGGGGATGCGGTTTCTGCGGACGCCGGCAGGAGCGCCGCCGTAACGCTCGCGGCTGGGAAGGCGAGGACTTCCGTCACCTTTACCAACAAAGCCGTAACCGTCCACCAGCTCCTGCTGAGAAAGACCGGCGGGGCGGACGGCAGCCAGCCGCTGGCGGGCGCGGTCTTTTCGCTGAGGGACGGCGGCGGCAAGGACTACGGCAGCCGGACGACGAACGCGAACGGCGACATCGAACCTTTCGATCTGCCGGCTCCGCCTCAAAATCACAATATGCCTATGACTATCACCTTATACCTGGAAGAAGTCTCCCCCCCCGCCGGCCACCGGGGGCTGTCGGCGCCCCTTACCGTCACAGTCGACTCCAATGGCAAGGTCACTTTTGAGGAGGAGCTGCCCGCAGGGATCGCGGCGATGGAATTAGGAGGCACAGGCAGTATCACGCGCACCACCGTCTTCGTTCCCAACACCTACCTTCCTTCGTCTCCGCAAGAGCCGGGGCAGCCTTCCCAGCCCGGCTCCGACGTTCCGCAGAACCCGGAGGCTCTTTCAGCTCTTTCGGCTCTTTCCGCTCTCTCCAGCCCCAAGACCGGGGAGCCGGGACTGCTCCGCGCGGGAGGCGCGGCGCTGCTGGCGGGAACCTTGGCCTACGCCGCCGGGCGCAGACGGCGGACACACAAGCGTACCGGCGCAAGGCATACCGGGCGCGGGGGATGAGATCCGCCCGGCCATAGCCCAACCTCCGCACGGATCCGGCTTCCGGACACAGAGCGGCATTCCTCCGTCAGCCATCGATCCGGACAGGTTCCGCCTTCCACAGACGCGGCGGGAACCTTCCTATGTCAAGCGCTCCACAGACAGGCGCAGGCCCGGACTTCCGGAGCCGCGGCAGGAAAGGACAAGGATACAGCCCGTATGAAGACCGTCGATCTGCACGTTCATTCCGTCTGTTCGGACGGCAGTCTGTCGCCCACGGAACTGGTAGACTATAGCATCCAAAAAGGCCTGGCGGCCTTTGCCCTCACCGACCATGACACCGTCGCCGGGCTGGATGAGGCTCTGGCCTACGCCGCCGGACTGCGCGGAAAGGGCGTCGCCGCCCCCGAAGTCATCCCGGGTATCGAGCTGTCCACGCAGTACGGGGACAGGAGAGGCCGTGCCCATGACCCGGTCTGCGGCGGAGGCCAGGCCGGCGCTGACAGCCATGCCCGCACCCATGACCCGCTCTGCGGCGGAGGCCAGGCCGACGCTGACAGCCATGCCCGCACCCATGACCCCGCCCGCGGCGAAAGCCAGGCCGGCGCTGACAGCCATGCCCAGGCTTCCGCCGCCGTGAAAGACATCCACATCCTTGGGCTGTTCCTGGATTACCGTTCCCCCGCTTTCCGGAAGCAGCTGGAAGAAGTCGCTCTTTCCCGAATCCAACGCAACCTCAAGATGTGCCGCCTGCTCCGGTCGGCAGGGCTGGACGTCGCTTATGAAAAGCTGACGGAAGCCTATCCGGACAGCGTGATCACCCGCGCCCACTACGCAAAATACATGCTGGGCCAAGGTTACATCCGCACGATCCGGGAAGCCTTTGAACGCTACATCGGCGAAGGCTGCCCCTGCTACGTTCCCCGGGAAAAGGTCACTTCCGCCCAGGCCATCCGGATCATCCTGGAAGCGGACGGGATCCCCGTCCTTGCTCATCCTTTCCTCTACCATCTCACCGATCCCGAACTGGAGTCCATGGTCGGGCAGCTGGCGGAAGACGGGCTGCTCGGCATAGAAGCCGTCTACAGCTCCCATACCCCGGCGCAGGAACGCCAGATCCGCAGCCTTGCGGAAAGACAGTCCCTGCTTGTCAGCGGCGGCTCCGATTTCCACGGCGCCCTCAAGAAAGGACTGGATCTGGGCGTAGGCTACGGCGGGCTTGCCGTCGGGGAAAACGTCCTGGAAACGCTCCGCGCTTCCAAGCTGCACAGGATCCTGTTTACGGATCTGGACGGCACGTTATTAAAGGACGGCGGCGAAATCAGCCCAGCCCTGAAAGAAGCTCTTGACCGGATGACCCGGAAAGGCCATCATCTGGTGCTTGCCTCCGGCAGACCCCTCCACAGCATCCTGGAGATCCGTGAGAAGCTGGGGCTGACCTATCCCGGAATGCTGGTCGTCTCCTACAACGGCGCGCTGGTCTGGCACTGCGATACCAAAAAGAAACTGGTAGATCTGCGGCTCCGCGCCGAAGACATGCGTCACATCCTCGGAGAGGCCCGCAAGCAGGGCCTGCACATCCATGCCTATTCGGACGCGGAAACGATCTGCTCCAGCCGTTACAGCGACCGCGACGTGATCGACTACTATAGCAGCCGGATCCGCCTGCCTTTCCGCTTCGTGGAGGACATCCCCGCCGCCCTGCCCCAAGGCTCCCACAAGCTGCTTGCCGTCCATCTGACAGACCGCCGGCGTCTGGAGACGTTCCGGGCTTCCCTGCTGCCCTATTGCGAAGGGCGTATCCAGCTGCTTTTCTCCAGCGAACGTTTCCTGGAAATCCTCCCCGCCGCCGCCGGAAAAGGGCAGGCTCTGCAAGCGGTACGCCGCTTCCTGCGTATCCCGCCCTCCCACACTTACGCCGCCGGGGACGCCGAAAACGACATATCCATGCTGGACGCCGCCCATATAGGCATCGCCATGCAAAACGCCCCCGCCCCAGTCCGGGAACACGCCCGGCTGGTCACGGAAAAGGATCATAACCACGACGGGCTGCTGGAGGTCGTGGAGAAATATTTCCTGTAGCCGGAACCGTTTCACCCCACCCGGACAGCCGGAAAAGCGCTCTGTTTCCGGTTCTCTGCCGGCCTGTAAAGAAAGCCGGAAGTGATTTTGCAGACGGATCCGAAATTTTATCCAATAAGATTATTTTTTTTAGAAATATACTTGACAGTCATAGTAATATGTGTTATATTGATTTTGGTCAGTTACAGGTATATGTTAGACGATCCTTCGTGTCAGTCCCTCATAGGTCTTTGACTTTCATACGCAGGATACGCCAGCCCTACGCACCGACCGACACAGGCGGCAGGATACGCCAGGCGGCCCTACATACCAGTCGGCACAGGCGGCAGATAAGACCAGAAAGGAGCGGCGCATGGAACCAAAACTGTCTTCGGATCTGCTTCGCGGGCATACGGAAACCATCGTGTTAGGCATACTTCTCCGGCAGGACCGGTACGGATTTGAGATCTACAACACGATCCTGGAACGCACCGCCGAAAAGTACGAGCTGAAAGAAGCCACCCTGTATTCCAGTTACAAACGGCTCGAAAAGGACGGCTATATCACGTCCTACTGGGGCGACGAGACGCAGGGGGCCAGACGCAAGTATTACCGTATCACCGACAAGGGGCGCGACCTGTACCGCCAGAACAAGCTGGACTGGGAGTTCACCCAGGAAATCATCAACCATTTATTAAAGGAGGACGCATGATGGACACACGGAAACATATTGACGCTCTGTTCCTGGGCTATGAGGAAACGGCCGCGCTGGCGGATTTCAAGGAGGAACTCCGAAGCAACCTGGACGACCGGATCGCGAGCCTCTGCCGGAAAGGCCTGGACGAAAAGGCAGCCTTCCGGAAGGCCGCCGCCGAACTCGGCGACATCTCCGCGCTGGCGGATGAAATCAGCTTAAAAAAGAAACAGGAGGTATATTCGGAAATGTATATGAAAACAAGAAATTATATGGATACGAAACGGGTCGCCCTCTATGTACTCTGCGGGGCAACACTCTGCTTCGGGGTGATCACCGCGCTGCTGACGCGTTTCCACACGCCGGAACCCTCCGCGCCGATGGGAGTCCTGCTGGTATTCGGGGGGATCGCCGTCCTCGGCTTCGTGTTCCTCGGGCTGACGCAGGAAACGGCGGCACAGGAACGCATGTCGCCAAAACGGGCGTTCTGGTACGTCGCCGCAAGCGGCATACTCCTGTTCGGGCTGTTCGTATTCGGCGTCACCTATTTTTACAGCGAAAGGGGAATCGCGGACTCCGTCGCCACGCTCATCCCTTTCGCCCTGCCCGGCGCTGCCCTGGGCATCTTCCTGATCCTGACGGAAAAGGACCGGCGCAAGCCTTGGGTCAGGAAGCTTGCCGATGAACAGCTGAAACGCGAGATGGAGCGCTTCGCAAGCCCGGCGCAGGCGGAACGGTTCGGACTGATCAGCGGCGCGCTGTGGATCGCCGCCGTCACGGTATTCATCGTGCTGACCCTCCGGGTCGGGCTTCTTTATTCGTGGCTGGCGTTCGCCGGAGCGCTCGTGGCGCAGCTGCTCGTGCTGGCGCTGCTCTCCAAGGGGAGCCAAAGATGATTCATCCCTGTATTGTATGAGCGGGCGGAACGCACCTCAATCCATTCCGTGAGAGAATGGTAAAATACACCTTTTGCATTTGCAAAGCATTTGCCGTATGATAGTGTATCAAGAAGGGGTGCGATGAAATTGGCAACCAAAACAATAACCGTTCGAGTGGACGAAGACACCAAGCAGCGAGCAGAGGTCATCTGAAAAGATATGGGCTTGAATGTCACAGGATGATTTAACGCTTGCCTGAAGGCCGTGGTACGAGAAAAGCGCGTGCCGTTTGCCTTAGTCAGCAGCGAATATGAGCTGGATCAAATGATTAAGGTCAAACTGGAAGAATCGGAAGCCGTAGCAAACGATCCGACTGCCAAGCGTTACACGCATGAGGAGATTTTCACACCGCTAAGAAAGCAGTATGGCTATGAGTTGCAGGATTGAGTATATCACTTATCGGAAGCCGCGCAGCGGCCTCCGATAAAAGGCGCTGGTCCCGCGCCGCAATTGGATTACAGGAAGCGGTCTTGCTTCCTGTAATAGACATTCGTCTGGAAGCTGCGCAGCAGCTGTCCGTCCTTGCTTTCCCAGTCAAAAACGGCGTTCATCTCATCGATAAAACCCGCGTATTCCGGCGAAGCCGGACGCGGCGAGCCGGAATGAGAGAGCATGAACGCCAGCCAGTCCTCACGGCTGTAATACCTGGGGTTGGGGAATACGGCGCGTTCCATACCGCCGCCGAAAAAACGGCGGATGTTTTCCTCGCGGCGAATCACCTCCGCTTCATGAACCCTGTTGGCGCGGTCTAAATCGCGGTTATACAGGATGACGACCCGTCCGCCCGGACGCAGGATCCGTCCGCATTCCGCCCGGAACGCTTCCGGATCGAACCAGTGAAAAGCCTGGGCGCATAGAACCGTATCCACGCTGCCCCGTTCCAGCGTGGTATGTTCCGCGCTTCCCTCCACGGCCCGCGCGTTCGGATAGGAAGCAAGCAGCCGAACAAGCTTCGTCCGCATATCGGCGTTCGGCTCGACGGCGTAGACCGTGCTGCCGCGTCTCGCGAGCAGCTCGGTCAGCTTCCCCGTCCCCGCCCCGATGTCGGCAAGCACCGCTCCCCGCGGCGCCAGTTCGTCATACAGGAAAGAAACCGCTTCGGCGGCATAACCCGGACGGGCTTTCGCGTAATTCTCCGCCAGTCCGGTAAATTTTTCCAAGTTCATATTTCCCACGGCTCCCACATTTCCGACGGCTCCCACATTGCTCACGGCTCCCACATTGCTCACGGTTCCCACATTTCCGACGGCTCCCACATTGCTCACGGCTCCCACATTTCCCACGGCTCCCACATTTCCGACGGCTCCCACATTTCCCACAGTTCCCATTGATATTTCTCCATCTCTACGCGTCCGTCCTCGGTAAAACCCACGCCCTCGCCCTCCAGCAGGATCCTCTGGGTGTCCACGCCGCCGAACGCAAAGGCGCGACTACAGCAGCCGAGCCGGTTCACCACCCGATGGCAGGGGATCGCGGCGGGGTCGGGGTTGACGTGCAGGGCATAGCCGACCACCCTTGCCCAGCGCGGATGGCCCGCAAGAACGGCGATCTGTCCGTAGGTCGCGACCTTGCCGCACGGAATCTGACGCACCACCTGGTAGACCTGTTCAAAAGCATTCATCGCCCCGCCTTTCCGGACGCAAAGATCCCCTTCCTACTCGGCAAGGGCAGCCGCGCAGTCACAGTTTCCGTCCTATTCATGCCGCAGCGCTTCGATAGGGCTTAGCCTTGCCGCTTTCCGGGCGGGATAGATCCCGAAGAAGATTCCGATCCCGGAGGAAAACAGGCTGGCAAGCAGTACCGTTTCCGCCTGGATGGTCGCCGAAAAACCGATGAGGGAACACACCGCTATGGCGCCGGACACCCCGATCAGGATCCCGATGATCCCTCCCAGCAGCGTGATGACGGCGGACTCCGACAAAAACTGCATAAGGATGGAACCGGTTCTGGCGCCCAAGGCTTTGCGGATGCCGATTTCCCTCGTGCGCTCCGTCACGGACACCAACATGATGTTCATGACGCCGATCCCGCCCACCAAGAGGGAAATGGCCGCCACGAGAACCACAAAGATCGTAATATAATCCAGTATCTGGTTCATCTGCCCCATGGAATCGCTGAAATTCTGCACCCCGATCACGTCTTTCCCCCGGACGTTGTGGCGGCTTTCCATGAAGTTTACCACATTCCGCGCCACTTGGGAAGAATGTTCCGCAGACTCGCTGACGATCAGCAGGTCGCTTACGGCATAGGAATATCCATAAGAAGAGGAAACCACGCTAAACGGCGCTTCCACGGAAAGAGTGTCGCCGCTCACAAGCCCCATCAGCATGGAAGCGCTGTCCTGGCGAAGACCGATGATCGTGAAATCCCGCGAAGTTCCGTCTAACGCAACGTCCACCGTCATGCCCAGGACGTTCGTCGTACCGAACAGGGTCTTGGCGCTGCTTTCCGTCATGACACAGACCCTGTTGGCGGAGTAATAGTCGCTTTCCGAAAAATACCTTCCGGCGATCAGCGGATCTTTTGAAGAATATTCCAGTCCGGTCCTGCCAAAAGAAACCTGCGCTGAAAAACTGCCTTTCTTTCCGGAAACCGCCCCGTAAAAATTCAGCATGGGCGTGGCTGCCTTCACGTTCGGTATTTTTTCCAGGATCGCATCCGTGTCTTCATCGGTAAACTCCAGCTGTATCCCCTCTTCCTGATTCCCGGAAGCATAGATGTAAAGCTGCCCTCCCGCCAGGGCGTTCAGTTCGTCGTTGACGCCGCCTTTTACGCCGTTTCCGATGGAAATGATCATAATGACGGAAGAGATCCCGATGATGATGCCCAGCATGGTAAGGAAAGAACGGCCTTTATTGCTCCGGATGTTCATCAGGGCGATTTTGACGTACTCCCATACTTGTGCCATATTGATACCCAGCCTTTCTGAAATCAACTTCCAAACACGAGCCGATCCGAGCGATCACTCTCATCCAGGAAAGCGGATATTCGCGTTCCGCCGCGCCGCATGCCCAGGAACGCGGGCTGCTTCGCAGCCAGGAAGCAGTCTCCCTATCCCCTCCGCCGCTTAGCCCTTTGCGTGCCGGAAGCGGGGGAAGGCTGATCTGCGTCCCATCTCGGAAAGCGCCCCGCTTTCTTTGAGAAGCGCCCTTCTTCCAAAATCACCCTACAGACGGCAGGATGGCCGCCGTCATGCCCTCCGCCAGTGTGCCGTAGGAAGTCAGGATGACCTGGGCAGCTTCCGCGATCCCCTCCCGGATTTCCACATAAGTATCGGAAGAAATACCGCACACCACCGACTTGCGCGCCACTGCGCCTCCTTCTACCACATACAGGAAGTCGCCGTCCTTGTCGGCGTTCACCGCTTCCACCGGAACCAGCAGCACGCCTTTTGCCTCGTGGGTATGCACCTCGATCTTCGCGTCCAGTCCTAAGATGATCCTGTCGTCCGGGTTCAGGATGGTGATCTCGACGTCCACCATAGGAGTCCCCGAAGTGTTCACGGCCGCCATGCGGTTGATCTTGCTGACTTCCCCCTCATAGGCATTCCCGGAAATCACGATGTCCGCTTTCTGCCCGATTTCCAGTTTTTCTAAGTCATATCTGGAAGCGGCAAACTTTACGCGCAGGTTCCGGCTGTCCGCCAGCGTCAGAAGCTGGACGCCGCCGGTCACAGTGGCTCCCTCGACCGCCGAGAGATTCATGACCACGCCGTCGAATTCCGCGACCACGCCTTTTTGGGCTTTCTCGTAGTTGTCTGCCGTTTCCTGATAAGCCAGCCGCGCCAGTTCCTGATTCGCCGCGTACTGCTCCTGCTGATAGGCATCCAGCACCATGGTCTCACTGGACGACTTCTGGCTTTCCATCCGGGCTTTATACGTTTCGTACTCCGCAAGCAGCTCCGTCACCCGGGTGATCTCCTGGTTCATCTCCCGCTCGTACTGCGTGGAGGAAGAGGAGGCAAGCTGCTGCTGATAGTTGTTGTTGAGGATGGCTCCCGCTATGCCGCTGAGTTCCTGCTGTAACCGCGTCAAGGTTTCCTGCTCCTCCCCGCTCAAACTTCCTTTGGACTGTAACGCCGTGATCTCCCTCTGCTTGCTGTTCTGGCTCTGCGCCAGGGAATTGCCCTGCGCCATCAGGGCTTCCGTATTTTCCCGTTTCTTGGTACTGAGCTGATCCTGCAGCTGCTGGAGATAATTCTTGTTGTCCGCGATCTGCTGTTTCAGAACCGCCAGATTGGCGTCGGCTTCCCGCAGCTTCGCCTGGCTGTCGGAACTGTTTTTCAGCGTGCTCTGGTAGGAGCTGGAGCTGGCTTCCTGCTGCAGGCCGGCTTCCCGCAGGGATTTCTCCATCCATTCCATATTATAGGTGATCAGCACGTCGCCGCTTTTTACGCTGTCTCCCGCCGCCGCGTTGATCTCTCCCAGTATGCCGCTCACCGGGGCGAAATAGACTTTCTGCTCCTTGCTGACCACCGTGCCGCTGGTCGCCACCGTCTCTTCCACATCCCCGAAAATGGGCGCCGTCACCTCCACGACCGCCGTTTCCGCCCCCCCGCCGCCGCAGGCGAACAGGCGCACCGCCAGCAGCACGACCAGAAGAAGCACGGCGAGGATGATCCACGTCCTACGTCTCATGTTTTTCTTTTTCCTGCGCGGGAGGCTTCCCGCAGGAGCCGCCGCGACTGCCGTATCCCTCTGATTCTTTTTCATTTTTATGACCCCGCTCCTTCCACCCGCCACTTTTTATCCTCTTTCTATGGGCTTTTGATTTGCAGGCTTTCCAAATCCGGAGACTTTGTGCTACGTACAAAGCTCCGTCCTCTCAAAAAATCGGCCTGTTTTTTCTTTCCGCCGCCTGCTTTCCGGGAAGCATACCAGAGGCTCCCCGGCCTTTTGTTATGTTTCCGGCGGGGCGGAAACGCCCGGCCCCGGCGCGGTTTCCCGCTGGCCGGAATCCTGCTCTACCCTGCCGTCACGGATCTTGATGATACGTTTGGTCTGGGCGGCGATTTCGCCGCTATGGGTGATGATGATCACCGTATGTCCGCCTTCGTGCAGCCCTTTCAGGATCTGCATGATTTCCCTGCTGGAACCGGAATCCAGGTTTCCCGTAGGCTCATCCGCCAGGATCACCGGCGGCGCCTGGGCGATGGCTCTGGCGATGGCCACCCGCTGCTGCTGGCCGCCCGACATTTCTGACGGCTTATGCTTCATACGATCCCCCAGCCCCACCTTTTCCAATGCCTGCTCGGCCATCCGCCGCCGTTTTGTTTTGGAAATGCCCCGGTAGATCAGCGGCAGCTCCACGTTTTCCAGTGCCGACAGGTTCTGGATCAGGTTGAACCCTTGGAAAACAAATCCGATCTCGCGGTTGCGGATGTCGGAAAGCTCGTTGTCGTCCAGATCCGACACATCCTGCCCGTGCAGCAGATAAGTGCCGCTGGTAGGGACGTCCAGACAGCCCAGCATATTCATCAGCGTCGATTTCCCGCTGCCGGACTGGCCGATGATCGCTACGAACTCGCCCTCCTGAATCGTGACGCATACATGATCCAAGGCCCGCACTTCGTTTTCCCCCGGATGATAGACCTTGCAGATGTCCTTGACCTCCACTAGCGCATTCATTCTGAATGACCACCCTTTCCAGGAACCTTGGGAGGCTGAAGGTTTATGCGGAAGGTTTCTTCCTCCCTTTCAGCCTTGCCCCTTTTTGTAACATTGTATTAGTCGCATGATACAGTAGCGCGAAAAGGATGTCAATAGGAATTTTCAAATTTGTTTTTTTTTCATAATCCGGTAATCTATCGTTCATTTTTGGAAGCGCGCCGGAGCGGGGCAAGGGCGGCAAAGCCGGAACGCGCGCCCGACGGACGCGGGAAATGATCCCCTGACGAAAAGTCCGCGTCCGCGGACTTTTCCGGTATTTGTTTTCAGGCCGCCGGCTGTTTTCAGGCCGCCCGGCTGTTTTCAGGACAGGGCTTAGGCGTTTGTAGAGCAGGAGCGTCAGCGCGGAAACGAAAGCGCCTTTGAGCAGATTGAACGGCGCCACCACAAGGCACGCAAACGTCGCCATATCGGTGATCGCCGGGTTGAGAGCGGTACCCATGGCGATAATATTTTCCAGCGGCCATCCGTAAAGCCTGGCAAACGCGGGAAGCAGATAGACGGCGTTAAAAACCGTACCGAAAAAGGTCATGCACAAAGTTCCCGTCACCAAGGCAAGCCTTGCCTGCTTCTTGGTTTTGGAGATCTCATAAAAAACGGAAGCCGGGAGAAGAAAGCTGCAGCCTACCGTAAAGTTGGCAAGTTCGCCGACAAAAGCGGTCTCCGTGCCGTCCATCAAAAGATTCAGGAGGATCTTGCCCAGCTCCGTCATCACTCCCGCCACAGGCCCGAACGCAAACGCTGTAATCAGGATGGGAAGCTCGCTGATGTCCAGCTGATAAAAGCCCGGAAAAAAGGGAAGCGGAAACTCAAACAGCATGAAGATGACAGAAATGGCACAGGAAAGGCCGATTGTGGTAAGCTTACGGATATTCCATTTTTTTTCAGATCTCCCCGCTCCGGGCGTCTTTTCCCCGGGAAGCTTTCTCCTTTGGAACCTGCGGAGCAGGTACTCCGCCAGATACGCCGCCAGAAAGAACGCCGCCACCACCCCCAGGAACGCTGAAACGAACAGCGCGTTTTCCGTAACACTCGTTATGATACTTTTCATGATTTTCCTCCTATCTGTCCGCTTTAGCCTGTAAAGCGTCCTTTGCGGATACACATGCAAAAACCCCCCGAACGGATCCATTCGGAGGGCGACGGAAAAAATATAGACGGCAAGATACGATACCGGATTCTCCGGATATTCCATCTTATTTCTTGCCTTCCCCTATCTTCTTCCATCCAGACTTTTACTGTTGGTTCCGGATTTTCACCGGATCAGCCGTCTGTATGCCGGTACGCCATGACCCTGCGCCGACCACAGACGGGTTGCGGACTGTTCTCACCGCCAGTAGGGATTTGCACCCGTCCCCGAAGATTCTCTTCTTCCTCTTGCCGGAAGCCGCTTCGCAGCTTCCGGTTAAGCTGTATTATAAGCGCTTCATTTCCCGCTGTCAATACCGTTTTCAACAATTTACTGCTTCCAGACGGCTACTGTTTTCAGACGGCTGCCGCTTCCAACGGTTGACTGCTTCCGGACGGCTGCCGCTTCTAACGGTTACTGCTTCCGGACGGCTGCCGCCTCCAACGGTTGACTGCTTCCGGACGGCTGCCGCTTCCAACGGTTGACTGCTTCCAGCCAGCCGCCGCCTCCAACGGTTGACTGCTTCCGGACGGCTGCCGCCGCCAACGGTCACTGCTTCCAGTCGGCTGCCGCCGCCAACGGCTACTGCTTCCGGACGGCTGCCGCCTCCAACGGTTGACTGCTTCCAGCCAGCCGCCGCCTCCAACGGTTGACTGCTTCCAGTCGGCTGCCGCCGCCAACGGTCACTGCTTCCAGTCGGCTGCCGCCGCCAACGGTCACTGCTTCCAGTCGGCTGCCGCCGTCAACGGTCACTGCTTCCAGTCGGCTGCCGCCGCCAACGGTCACTGCTTCCAGTCGGCTGCCGCCGTCAACGGTCACTGCTTCCAACGGTTGACTGCTTCCAGCAGCCGATCACCTTCCGCAGGGTCGGCGAAATGGCATAAAGTCCACGCAGCAGCTTTTCCGGAGACCGTCAGCTGCCCCTGCTAAGCAGGAACGCTTACCGTCTTCAACGTTTCTTCATCGTCAGCGCGATCCGCTTCTTGGCCGTATCCACCTCCAGCACCTGAACTTCCACAATATCTCCGACACTGACGGCTTCCAAGGGATGTCTGATAAAGCGTTCCGTCATCTGGGAGATATGCACCAGGCCATCCTGGTGGACACCGATGTCCACAAAAGCGCCGAAGTCGATCACATTGCGCACGGTTCCTTTCAGGACCATCCCCGGCTTCAGGTCTTTCATCTCCAGGACGTCGCTGCGCAGGATCGGCCCGGGCATATCGTCCCTTGGATCGCGGGCGGGCTTTTCCAGCTCTTTCAAAATATCACTCAAAGTGATCTCCCCGATTCCCAGTTCCTCGGCCAGCCGTTTCCTGCTCGGGATCCGCCGTTCCAGACTGACTGCCGCCTGCCCGCCTGCCGTATTTGCGCTGGTCGTCCGCCCGCCTGCCGTCTTTGCGCCCGCCGCTTTTTTCTGCGCTTCCCGGACGTCCGCCATGGTCAGCCCCAGTCTGTCCAGCAGCTTTCTGGCCGCCTCGTAGGATTCGGGATGTATGCCCGTGGCGTCCAGAGGATTTTCCCCGTCCGAAACGCGCAGGAACCCGGCGCACTGCTCAAAAGCCTTGGGGCCTAGTTTCGCGACCTCCAGCAGCTGTCTCCGGCTGCGGAACCGCCCGTTCGCTTCCCGGTACTCCACGATATTTTTCGCCACCGCTTTGCTGAGACCGGAAACATATCCCAGCAGAGAGACGGACGCCGTGTTCAGATCCACCCCGACTTTGTTCACGCTGTCCTCCACCACTCCGTTCAGGGCCTGGCCGAGCTTCTTTTGGTTCATATCGTGTTGATACTGCCCCACGCCGATGGACTTCGGGTCGATCTTGACCAGTTCCGCCAAAGGATCCTGCAACCGCCGGGCAATGGAAACAGCGCTTCTCTGCCCCACGTCAAGCCCGGGAAATTCCTCCGTCGCCAGTTTGCTGGCGGAATAGACGGACGCTCCGGCTTCGTTGACAATCACATAGGAAACCGGTCTGTCCAGTTCTTTTAACAGTTCCGTGATGACCTGTTCCGACTCTCTGGACGCCGTTCCGTTCCCGAGGGAAATCAGATCCACCCGGTGTCTCCGGATGAGTTGTTTCAGCTCCGCCTTGGACTCTTTCACTTTATTCTGGGGGGCGGTGGGGAAAATGACCGTGGTATCCAGCACTTTACCCGTAGGATCTACCACCGCCAGTTTGCAGCCGGTACGGAACGCGGGATCCCAGCCCAGTACCACTTTCCCCGCGACGGGGGGCTGGAGCAGCAGCTGCGCCAGATTTTTGCCGAAGACGGCGATGGCTCCGTCCTGCGCTTTTTCCGTCAATTCATTGCGGATTTCCCGTTCAATAGCAGGCGCTATCAATCGCTCGTAGCTGTCCTGTACGACTTCTTTGAGTACCGGCACAGTAAAGGGGTTGTCGCGGGTGATCAGCTTCGTCTCCAGGAAGCGCAGGATACGCTCCACAGGCGGGTTCAGCCTGACGGTCAGGATCTTTTCCGCTTCTCCCCGGTTCAGCGCAAGCACCCGGTGGCCGGCGATCTTTTTCAGCAATTCTTCAAACTGATAATACATCTCATATACGCCGCTTTTGAGCTTCTCCTTGGAAGCGTCCTTCCCCTCCCGCTTCCCGTCTCCGGCTTCCTGGGAAACGCCTTTCCCTCCGTTCCTGGCGGCGCTGGAAATCGTGCCTTCCGCCATGGTGGCATTGCGGATAAAAAGCCGATCATCCGCTTCGTCGGAGATGTTTTCCGCCAGAATATCTTTTGCCCCTTGCAGGGCATCCGTAACAAGCGTTATTTCTTTTTCTTCCGACAGATACTTCGCCGCTTCTTCCTCTAAGGGGAGCCGGGTGTTCTGTTCCAGGATAAACCTGGCCAGCCCCTCCAGGCCTTTTTCCCTTGCCACGCTTGCCCGGGTCTTGCGCTTGGGGCGGTATGGGCGGTACAGGTCATCCACCACGACCAGCGTCGGAGCTTCCTGTATTTTCCTTTTCAATTCCTCCGTGAGCTTCCCCTGCTCTTCCAGGCTGCCGAGTACCTGGGCTTTTTTTTCCTCCAGGCCGCGCAGATAATTCAGGCGTTCCGCCAAGTCGCGCAGCTGCTCATCGTTCAGAGCGCCGGTCGCCTCTTTCCGGTAACGGGAGAGGAACGGAATGGTGTTCCCCTCGTCCATCAGCTTCACGGCAGCTTCCACCTGCCATTTCCCTACGTTCAGTTCCTCTTTCAGTTGCTGTAAAATATCCATATGAGTCCTTTCTTTCCGTTACGAGTCCTTTCTTTCCGTTGGGTATGCAGGCGGCGCCTGGCTTGCAGACAGCCTTTGTAAAATCGGTTCTTTTTATGATTATAGCGTCAAGCCGCTCTATTTTTCAAGCGCGGACGGGAGGAATTTTTTTGCCGAACATTTTTCGGAAAGTCGGAAGCAAATGTTTGCATATTCCACGGGAAGGTGATATGATAGGACTATTCAGACAGGGATCTACCGAAAAGTCAATTTTATTGTGAGGATAGCATAGTATTTATGGATCATAGTAACCATTCGGACAAAGACCTCTGGACTTACCGGGATTCCAGCAAGAGTCCTTATTACAACCAGCCGACCTTTGATCCTCACAAGAAGGACGCTTTTTCCATCGCTTCCTTGGTTCTGGGGATCCTGGCTCTGCTCTTTGCCTGTACGGTTTTTCTGCCGATTCCGCTGGGGTCGCTGGGGATTCTTTTTGCGGTGCTTTCGTTTCGCAGGAAGCGCCCGTTTCCGCCGTTTGCCTTGGCCGGGAGCCTGCTTTCCGGAATCGCGCTGGCTCTGTCGGCAGCGCTGATTGTTTCTTCCTTGGCCATGCTGCCGAAGATGCTCCAGGAGGAAGCTTACCGCCGGCAGCTGGATCTGCTGTCCGAACAGCTCTACGGGCAGGATTTTGAAACTATGCTGGAGAAGGTTTATGATTTTGATATAGGGCAGTATTTAGAAGAACCCGAATAAGACCGGTCATACAAGGGGCAGGAATCGCTTTTGATCCTCCAATAACGGATCCAGGGAACGCGCCTTTTACCGAAAGCCGCTCCGCGGCTGATTTGTCCTGTGGACTGTGTGATCCGGGAACTTGAAGCTGCGTTATGTCAGAAGTATCCGAAACTTGATTTTCATGGTATCTTTTAGGAGGGCTTTCGGTATGGCAAGTTCTTTTTCGCCCGTTACGAATTTCTCATATGCCAGGAGCGCCTACGACAGGAATCTTTCCGGCGGCGGCGCCTTTTCCGGAACGACGTCCGCGCAAGACATAAGCCTTGGCATGGATGTTTCCGGCGGCGCAAGCTTCGGCGCCGCGTCCGCTCAGGACATAAGCCCCGGCGTCAGCCTTTCCGGCGGTACGAATCCGCTCGGCGGCGCGTCCTCCGCAGGCGCAAAAACAGCCGACGCCGCGAAGCCCTCCGCGACCGGCGCGGCCGCCGTATCCGGCAAGGGGGATCTTCGCGCTCCCGCAGCCACGGACGAGGAACGGGATCGGGAATGCCAGACCTGCAAGAACCGGAAATATCAGGACGGCTCAGATGAGATGGTCTCCTTCAAAAGCCCCGCCCACATTGACCCGCAGTTTGCCGGCGGCGCGGTACGCGCCCATGAGCAGGAGCATGTCAGCAACGCTTACACGAAAGCCGCCGAAAAGGGCGGGAAAGTCCTGTCCGCCGCCGTGACCATCCACATGGCAGTCTGCCCGGAATGCGGACGTTCTTTCGTTTCCGGCGGAACGACCCATACCAAGATCCAGTATCCGAACGAGAAGAACCCTTACCAGAAGCACCGCAAGGCCACGGACTTTATCAAATATGGCGGCAGGAATGCCGATTATGGCGTATAGGCAGGGCAGCATATCACTTCCCGGAAGCTGCGGAGCAGCTTTCGGGAACAGGCGCTGTCCTTCGCCGTGAACCGATTACGTGAACCGATTATCAGAAACTGTCCTCGCTTTCCGTAATATCATGGCTGAATGCAACATCACGCGGAAAGAAGGAACCTCGAACAGGAGTACAATGACCAGATACCAGAGCAACGCACAATTAAAGACCCTCGCAAAAGACAGGCTTACGAATCATTACCGGACTGCGGTGACGGTTTTTTTCCTTGCATGGCTGATTCAGTTTGTCTCCTCCGAAACGGCGGAAAGGCTGGTTCCCTCTACGACAGTGCCTGGCACCGCCTTGTTTCTATGCCTGTCTTTCGCCGTCTCCGTGGCAGCGGGCGTACTGGACGCGGGAATTTCCTGCTTTTTCTTGCATCTTGCCTGTGGGCGGCCCTGCTCCCTTACAGCCTTATTTTACGGTTTCCGGGAACAGGCGGACAAGGCCCTGTCCCTTTCTTTCGTCTCAGGCTCGCTTCGGCTCGTCTGCTTTACGCCCTGGCGGCTCGTGTTCCGGCAGTATCTCCTGAGCCGCGCGCCCGGCTTTCTGTGGCTTACGCTGGCCTGCCTGGCCGCCGGGCTGTTCGTTTATGTGCCTTTCTCCCTGATGTTCTCCCAGTCTTTCTACCTCATGCTGGACTTTCCCGGCTGCGGCGCGGTACAGATCCTGAAAATGAGCGCCCGGATCATGAAAGGACACAAGAAAAGGCTGCTGTGCCTGGAGGCGGGCTTCCTCCCCTTAATGCTCCTCGGCTTCCTCAGCCTCGGGTTCGGCTTCCTGTGGCTCCTGCCTTACCGGCAGATGGCAAGGACTTTCTTCTTCTTGGACGTCATGGCTCCCGACCGGCCCGACTCCCATGTTTGACCATCCGGCACAGGCGCAAGGCGTCAGCAGGGCTGTATCTTGACGGCAGACCCGGCTCCCGTGCCTGGCCGGCCCTGCACGAGCGCAAGGTACCTCTGCTGGAAGACCCTGTCGTCCACCGGCAGGGATACCCATCGGTTCGTCCAGGCGGAGAGCCAGGCCGCAAAGACCATCCCCAGACTGTTCTTCCCCTCATGCGCCGGGCTGACGGGCGGCGTGCCTTCTTCTATGCCCCGGAGGAAGTTCGTGACGACTGCCATCCTGTCCTTCCGCCAGCGGTCCGGATCGGAGAAGACGAGGCTCCGCTCTTCCCCCCGGATACGGGTGGTCAGCCTATCTCCGGCCAGAACCGCCCTCCCGTTCCTCCCTGCGACCTCCAGGCGATCCCCGGTACCCTCTTCGTCCACGGTCGCCAGGAAAGTGCCTGTCAGTCCTCCCCGATAGCGGAACATCACCGTCGCCTGGTCTTCTACCTCAATATCCCGGAACGCCCCGAACCGAACGCTGGCGACGGCTTCGTCCGGCAGGCCGAACAGGTGCTGCCACAGATCCAGCTGATGGATCGCCTGGTTGAGCAGGACGCCGCCCCCGTCCGTCCGCCATTTTCCAGTCCAGCTGCGGCTTCCGTCATAATAACTCTGCGGTCGGTAATACTGCGTCACCCGCCAGCAGATACGCTCCAGATCGCCCAGGGCGGGCAGGAGCCGCTTCAGCTCCCGGAATGCCGGGTGGACGCGCAGCTGGAACATGACGGAAAAACACAGCCCCGCTTTCCGGGCAAGGCCGTCCAGCTCGTCTATCTCATCCAGGCTTAGCCCGACCGGCTTTTCCACCAGCACATGCTTCCCATGAAGCAGCGCCTGTCTTGTAAGCGCCGCATGGGTCTGGTTGGGCGTCGCGATGACGACCGCGTCCACTTCTTTTCGCGCAAGCAGCTCTTCCGCGGCGGAAACCGCCAGGACTTCGGGCATTTCCTGTTCCACGCGCTCCCGTTTTTCCCTGGAGCCGGAGCAGACGGCAGTTACTCTTGCAAGGGGAGCCGCTGTTCCGGCGCCGATTTCCGCACGGCCAGCAGTTTGGGAAGCGGCGGCAGATTCTACGGCAACGGCGGGTTCCGCACGGTCGGCGTCCGCCATCCCGGCCGTGATTTCTTGCAGATAGCGCTGCCCCATGTTGCCAAGGCCGATGATTCCAATCCGTACCATATTTCCTCATCCTTTCCAGTGCGCCTCCGCAGGCGGCGCAGAAGCACCGTTCCTGTTCCATAGCTATCTTATCCCCGAAGACAGGCCGTGCCTCACGATAGCCGCGGCGCAGGGACACTCCCGTTCCACAGCCGTCCCATCCCCCAAGACAGGCCGCGCCTCACGATAGCCGCGGCGCAGGGACACTCCCGTTCCACAGCCGCCCCATCCTCCAAGACAGGCCGCGCCTCACCATAGCGGCGGCGCAGGGACACTCCCGTTCCACAGCCGTCCCATCCCCCAAGACAGGCCGCGCCTCACCATAGCGGCGGCACGTTACAGCCAGCGCGTCCAAGGCTGTTCCCGCGCCGCAACCTCTTTCCCGGTCTTTGCCGCTTCCTCCAGCAGCAGCGTCAGGTAGAAATCCTGCGCCGCCTCCGCAAAGCTGTACCCTGGCCTGCCGCCTCCGCAGTAGTCCTTCATCCTGCTCAGGCAGGTCGCTACGGCGATTTCATCATCGGAAAACCGCACCTTGGGGTAGGGGTTCTGATAAATCCACGTTCCCTCAAAAAGAATCCCTTTCAGCCCGCTCCCCTCCATGTTTTCATTCTCGCCCTTGTTGATCCTTAGGAACGGGGAATAAACAGGCGTGCCGCCGTCTCTCAGGTAACGGACTTCGCCGTTATTGATCTCGCCGTTATCGCCTTTGATCTGTATGTGCTGGGAACGGATATAGCTGCGGTGCTGATCGTCCTCAAAATTATAGATCCCCTGGCGGCCGCCAAAATCAAAGGTCGCCAGCGTCTGGCTGTACATCCGCGTCACGGCCTCTTTGGGCGGGCCGTCCCGTTCAAAACCGGGTCTGCCCGGAACGTGGAAACGCTGTGCCCTGATAACAGCCTGATCCCCTTTTTCACCCAGGAATTTCCTGATCAAACTGATCGCGTGATAGTTGTTCGTCAATGAAACGAGCGCCTGCACCGGTCTCCCGAGTCTGCCGCTTTCGATACAGGCAAGCCGCGCCGCGTGGTCAGGTCTTAAATAATACTGTTCCGCCACCTGGAACTTGACGGTACCCAAGATATGTCTGGAGAGTTCCGTCAGTTCTTCGTAGCTGGACGCCACCGGGGTTTCCGCCAATATCGGCAGGCCATGCGCCATGACCTGCCTGGAGACTTGGGACGCCGCTTTCCTGCTGACACAGACCACCGCAAACGCGGGGGTTCCCGTCCGCAGGCCTTCCTCTAACGTCCGGACACAGAGAAACCCCCTTTTTGTATAAGACTGCCGTAAAACGGCATTGGAAGTCACGATAGCGGAAATCTGAAATGTGTCCGGCAGCTTTTCCGCGATCCGTATAAAAAACTCGGCGCGCCACCCGCTGCCGATGAGAAGAAATTCCGCAGGCACGGGGGATTCATCACAGAGTACGCATGTTCTATCTTCTGCGGCTGCCGTTCCCGGCGACGCCGGAGATTCCTCAAGGAGTACGCATGTTCCGTCTTCTGCGGCTGCCGTTCCCGGCGATGCCGGAGATTCCTCAAGGAGTACGCATGTTCCGTCAGCAGACATGTGTTCCCTCCTTTCCTGAATCCTGATCTTCTACCGAACAGCCGAAGAAGCTCGCCTGTTCTATGCGAAGTCATTTTCCGTATTTTATTGTCGCACACATTGGAAATAGCGTCAAGCTGATGTTGGGATCATTCCGGGCATTCGTCCGTCAAAAAGAAAAAGGGCGGCTTCCCAGACGTCTCAGCCCCTCGTACAGTTCCTCCCGGCGATCCATTTTCAGCGGAAACTCCCGGCGGTACTGTTCCGCCAGGCCGGGCTGGACGGCGCACAGCAGCAGGGCGGATGGTTCCGCGGTCCCTATCCGCTCCGCCTTGACCCTGTTTCCATAGGGATCAAAGGCCATGCTGCCGGGCGCGTAGACAGATCCGCCCCCTTTTCCCACGCGGTTTACGCCGACCATATAGCACTGGTTCTCAATCGCCCTCGCCCGCAGCAGGGCTTCCCAATGTCCCGCGCGTTCCCGCGGCCAGTTGGCAATCACGGCAATGGCTTGGCAGGATGCGGAAGCGAGCTGGAAGACCTCCGGGAACCGCAGGTCATAGCAGATGAAGAACCCGAAAGAAAGCCCTCCGGCCATACACGAAGACAGGCGGCTCCCTCCCGCATAATGCTTCCCCTCTTCCCCATAAGTAAACGGATGGATCTTCTCATATACGGTCAGGATCCGCCCTCCGCCGACCACGGCCAGGCAGTTCCTGCCCAACTGTCCGTCCCGGCTCCGGTTGGGCCTGCCCACATACCCGAAGCAAATGGAGATGGAATATTTTACTGACCACTCCAGCATTTTTTCCACCGTCTCCGTCACCGGGAACCCGCCCTCTACGCGAAGCGTTTCCTCCCCGATTTTTTCCACGTCCATGGAAAAACCCGTGAAGGACATTTCCGGAAAGAGGATCATTTCCGCCCCCGCTTCCTTGGCTTCGCGGGCAAGCTGCTCAGCCGCCCGCAAATTTTCTTCTTTCTCTTCCCAGATGATATTCATCTGCGTCAGCGCAAGTTTCATCAAGAAAAGTCCTCCTGCCGCGTCCCGATCGCGGCGACCGTCTTTTCTGAAAGGCTCTCCTCATCGGCGGCAATACCACCGCGGACCGCCGCCAGGTTTGCCGTGGCGAAAACGTTCCGAGCCAGAAAACGCGGCAGCATACGGACACGCGCCGAATCTTTTTCTATCCTGTCCACTCTGGACAGCTCTATCATGAACCTCGTGGGATACTCCCGCGGAACAGGAACTCTTACTGCCATTGTACGCCCGCGCTTTCCGAGTGTCAACTTCCACTTCCGAGTTTGGCGCGGCTTCACTTCCCCATCCGGTACGGTTTTACTTCCCCATCCGGCATGGCTTCACTTCCGGATTCGGCGCGGCTTCCTCTTTTTCTTCTAAGAGACGGATCAAAAATTCCCACACCCGCTTCACGGAAGAAATGCGCAGCGCTTCTTCCGTAGTGTGGACGTTTTCCATGTCCGGCCCGATGGACACGCAGTCCAGCCCTTGGATTTTCCCGAAAAACAAGCCGCATTCCAGTCCGGCATGAATGCCTTCCACTTTAGGAGGCTTCCCGTACATGGCTTCATATACCCGGAGCATTTTCCTGCGCCAGGGAGAATCCTCCCGATATTTCCAGCCGGGATAATCCCCCGTTACCTCCAGCTTCGCCCCGGCTGTCCAGCCGAGGGCTTCCAGTCTGGCAATCAAAGCCCGTTTTCGGCTCTCCACGCTGCTCCTGACGGCAAAGCGTACACGAAGCCCACCTTCTTCCAGCCAGAACATCCCAAGATTCAGGGAAGTTTCCACCAAATCCGCCGTCTCTTTGCTCATGGCCTGCACCCCGTCCGGCAAAGAAACCAGAAACGCCGCGCATTTGGCTGCCTGTCCGTCCGCCGCGCAGCGCACTTCCTCTTTCCCGTTTCCCAGGGGCTTTACGGAGACAGCCACCTCCGGCTCTCTTTTTCCCAGTTCTTCCTTGACTTCACTTTCCGTCCGCTTCACGATCCGTAAAAATAACTCCTGTTCTTCTTCTTTAATAACAAGTGTTACAATTGCTTCCCTCGGGATGGCGTTGTCCGCCAGGCCGCCTGTTCCTGTCCGGATACCGATCCCGCAGGTACGGGTCAGCTCCCACAGCAGTCTGCCCAACAGACAGTTGGCGTTTCCCCGCCCTTTATGGATTTCCATGCCGGAGTGGCCTCCCAGCAGCCCGGTTACGGCCACTTCATAAAGCAGCCCCTCTTTCCGCGAAAACGCAAGGGGCAGGAAGCAGTCCACTCTGGCGCCCCCGGCACAACTGGCCAGGAAAACTCCCTCTTCCTCGGAATCCAGATTCAAGAGCCGCTTCCCTTGGAGGGCAGACAAGTCGATGGCCCTGGCTCCGTCCATCCCTACTTCCTCGTCCGCGGTAAGCACCACTTCCAGTCTGGGGTGCCTGTACCGGTCAGAGTCCAGCAGGGCAAGGGCATAGGCGACCGCGATTCCATCGTCGCCACCCAGACTGGTTCCCTCCGCGTACACCTTGTCGCCTGCCACCGCCAGACGCAAGCCCTCGTTTTCCAGGTCGAACCGAAGCCCCGGCTTTTTCACCGCCACCATATCGATATGTCCTTGCAGAATGACAGCCGGCTCGTTTTCATAGCCGGAAGTCGCTTCCTTGATGATCATGATATTTTTCCACGCGTCTTGGGTCACAGACAGATTCCGGTTTCCGGCAAACTGCGCCAGGTAATCGCTGAGCCTCCCCACGTTCCCCGATCCATGGGGGATCCCGCATATTTCCTCAAAAAAATGAAACACTTCCATCGGCTCCAACCGTGACAAAACACCCATGACCGCTTGCTCCTTTTTTTCCAACAACTATGGCAGAACTCCGCTGCGGCCTTCGCAGCCCGCGCGGTTCTTGGCGCCTCTTCAATATCTCTTCAATATATCATGAATACATCGTTACATAAGAGATCCGTAGATCCATAGAGCAGTCTGCTGTAAAGCTGCTTACACCGATACCTGAATGACCTGATCCAGACGGTCCATGCTCAGCCTGCTTCCGTCCCGGAACAGCACGTTGCCGGAACCCTGGTACCATTCGTAGCCTAACACTTCGTGCGTTGTTTCTCCTTGGGCCGCTTCCCCTTGGGCTGTTTCCGCCGCGGGAAACCGTACTTTGGAGCCGATGGGGAGGTCATGGCTAAGGCGGTATAAATTGGTCGGATACATGGGACGCGCTCCTTTTTTCCGTAAATTTGAAATACTTTCTTAGTATTTACGGCTGCCTCCCAAAATATACCGCCCGGGCGGAGACGCTATTGCGCTTATCCCGCTGCCCTTGCCGGACTTCTCCCGCTGCCCTTGCCGGACTTGTCCGGTGACTGGATCCCCCGAAGCTGATTTTGCGTACATCGCGCCTTGTGCAAAATGGTAGGAATCGTTACTCCCAGCTGATTTTGAAACACGGCGAACAAGGCCATTCTGTCCGTGTGCTCATCCAGACCGAGCCTTTGATGCAGATCGTTCCCGGTAAGTCGGTATCGTTTCGCAGATACGGAGAAAGCCTAAGAAGCTGCTCCTGCCGCAAGGTGGTGTCGATTACGGTAAGGCCAGCCTGCGCGTTTCGCGCCAGAACCACGTGATCCTCCCTGTCCGTCTGTAACTGCACGGCAAGATTCCCGTTCCTGGCGGCGGAACGCAGGACATAGGACAGATAATCCACGCCCCATTCCACATAGCCGGGCTTTCCCAGAAGCCTGTCGCGGATCTGTTTGTAACGTCCGGGCAGCACTGGCGAAAGGAATGTTTCCGTCTTTTCCCCGCCGCCAGGAACGTGCAGGATTTCCGTCTTTTCCTTCTGGACGACGTGAAAACCCAGGCCCTCATAATAAGGAACCATGCCTTTCACCGGAACCAGTACGGGAATCCGCCGCCCTTCGCCGCGTCTTGCCACCTCCCGTATCAACGCGCCATAATAGCCTTTTCCCCGGAGTTCTTGCCGGGTGGCGCCGCCGTAAAGGTACAGAACCGGCAGTTTCGCGCCGTTTTGGCCTGTCCAGACCGTTGCAGGGATCCCATAAATGACCGCCGCCGGACTTTGATCCGCCAGATAGCACCAGGAAAGCTCTTCCCGGAAAAGGTACTGATGGAACAGGCGGATTTCTTCTTCCTCATCCTGAAAAGCTTCTTTCCACATCTGCGTCAGACAGGGCAGCCACTCCCTTCTTGCATTTACAATCATCCCGCGCTCCTGTCGGATACTTCCGCCCACGCTTCGCCCCATATTCTCATTCCTGGCCATCTGCCTCATCCCGCGCTCCTGTCGGATACTCCCGCCGTGCTTGCCGAATATTTTTTCAGCAGCGGCTCCGGATAATAGGACAGCTTCGCTTTCCGCAGACCTTCTTCTCCCATGTCGTCCTCCCGGTTCACGTAACGGTAGCCGTCCATGTTGTGGATCACGAACTGCTGGTTCAGCATGGGGTAGGCGCCCTGTACGTGGGTATACGCCTTTTCCACATGCACCACATAGGTGTCGGAATTGAGCGGTTTCCCGATACAGAAACCTACCGTCTCGCCGTTCTGTTTCAGGATTCCCCCTTCCAGCCCCAGTTCCCGGAAATACGCGAAACAGCCGTTCACCACCGCTTTCTCCTGTTCGATAGAAGGCTTGAGCCTGTTGTAATTCTCGACTAGCCAGTCCTGGTACATATCCCGGCATTCCCCGAGGTTCCCACGGAGACTGCCCGAAGAAGAAACGTCCGCCGCCTGTAGCTGACCCGGCGCGGAGACGGCGCGGATGGGTTCATACGACCAGTCGCCGCCCTCCAGGAACCGGGCAATGTGGTTGCGCTTCCCATGATATTTACGCCCCGCCAAGTTCTTCAAGGCTTCCACCGGGTACAGGTAATCCCAGCTGCTCCGCGTCTCTTGATAGGAAAAGACGCCCGGAAACACGCTCTCCATCCATCCCTTTTCGGTCTCCGCGAGGCCTCGGAAAATGCTGGCCTTTCCCCTCTCCCTGTCGTCCGCAAGCAGGATCCGCACCGCTTTCTCCGGATTCGCGCCAACCGGAAACAGATGGACTGCCGCTTTTTCCGTCTTGGTGTCCATGGTACACAGACAGCCCTCGATCTGCGTCACATCCGTCCCGAACAGCCCGCCCCAAAGAAACAGATTGGAAAAACAATACTCGCAGCCCCGTAAATCTCCGTATTTCAGCGCCTCATTGATCCAGCCCTGATCCTTGAATGATATTTTCCTGTATACAACCACTGCCTTGTCTCCCGTCTCTTATGACGTATCCGGATTGATCTGTAGATCTGTAAGCGGGCATTCGCCTTCCGCTGCGCTACCTGCCCATGGACGCAGGCTGCTTCGCGGCTATGCCGGCAGGGGTTTTGCTTTTCATTCCCCGCCGGCATTCAGCGTACCCCCCTATACCCGCCCAGCCCCTCGCGCGCGGGAAGCGGAGGAAGGGTTCCTCAAACAGCCCCGCAGCCTTGCCCGGCAGCTTCTGGTTCTTTCCGTGCCGGAAGCCGGGAAGGCTTATCCGCGTTCAAACAAAAAGGAATGGAAATCAAAATCGCTTCCCGGCAGGAACACAAACTCCACCTTTCCTTTTCCGGAAATCCTTTCTAAAGAAAACACCTGTTTTTCCTCCCCGCAGGCTTCTTTTCCCTGAAATTCCACCATCCGGTTCACCCTTTCCTGATTTTCCCCGGTAAAGTAAACGTGGATGGTATTCGCGCGAAGCGGCGTGCTTCCCCATATGGTAAGGCGGCTTACGCCCTCCGTTCCGAAATCCATGTTTGCATATTCCAAGGTGACATTATTGCCGATCCCGGTAACGGCTTCCTCTCCTACCGTAAACTGGTCGCCGTAGACCCGGCTGCACTCCGCCGCCGGCAGCCGGCTTACCGCCTTTTCATACTGACGGAACCGGAAGCCTTTGATGTGGACTTTCGCGTGGAGCAGGAAAGCGACCGTCGCCACGCCTTTCAGCCGGCAGGGCAGTTTCCATGTTTCCTCCTGATATACGTTCCAGATGGGAGGCTTCCGGTAAATCGCCCGGAGCAGGAGCCTGCTGTCCGCTTCGCCCGGCTTTCCCTGCCAGATTTCTATGGGATATTCTTCCTCTGACAAGGCGAATACCGGAACTGTGATTTCATCGGAGCCGTAGTCGCCGAACTGGATCTGGGAATAAACGACGCCGCTTGTGCCGTCCCTTGCCGTGGCGATTCCCTTGTCATTCCCGCTGCCCACCTCCCCTATAGTCTCCGTATACAGGCTCGCGCTGATCCAGTCATAGGGATCCAGGAAAGCCTGTCCCAGGCCCTGTGCCTGGAATTCCAGCTGGGAGATCAGCCTGACCTTGGAGGTTCCGCTTTTGGACATACAGCGGATCCAAAACTCCCCGTCGCCGAAAGCGGTCACTTTCGCCAGATTTTTAGAAATTTCTTCCACTTTTGCAAAATGGACTTCCACCCCCGCGGCATTGACCGCTTTCCAGATCAGTTCCCGGTCGTCCGCGTTTTCGGGAAAAATACGGGCCTCCACCGACGCTTCGTTCCGCTCGGGGGTCAGGCGGTTCGTTCCCCGCAGGATCCGCAGCTCGACTTTCCTGACCGGGATCCGGCTGCCCGTCCGGGGTTCGCCCTCCGCCGCCCCGTTCCGGCCGGGATCCGGCTGCCCGTCCGGAATTCGTCCACCGCCGCTCCGCTCCGGCCGGGATCCGTCCTCCGCCGGTTCGCTCTCCGCCGCCCGGGATTCGTTCCACCGCGCACAGGGTTTCCCCGCCTGCAAGGCTTCCGTGACGCTGATTCCGGGGCGGCTCCGCGCCGGCTCGGAAAAGAGGCTTACCTGCGCCCCCTCCAGTCCTTCCCCTGTCACAGTCACCTTGATTTCCCCCGCCCGCAGGGTCGTCGCGACGACCGCCAGCAGTTTTCCTTGGAACAGCTTCCGGCAGGTTCCCTTGTATTCGTCGTAATCCGTGCTGTCGCCGTTGTCCAGCCCTAACAGCCGCCCTTCGCCCTCTACCTTTACGCGGACATAGCTGGACGCGTTTTCCACGAGCCGCCCTTCCGCGTCCTCCGCTTCCACCGTCAGGAAACTGAGATCCTCTCCGTTCGCCGCCAGGTGTTCCCGGCACTGCGGCGTCAGCGCCAGCCGTACCCCGTCTCCGAAAGAGCTCCGGCTCTTCTCGGCGATCACGGCGCCGCCCTCGTCATAAGCGACCGCGCGGATACTGCCTTTCCGGTACGGCACCTGCCATTCCCCTAACAGTTTCCGCGCCGTCTTCTCCTGTCTGCCCCAGGATTCCCCGTTCACGAACAGTTCCACGGCCGCCCCGTTGGTGCAGGCCCGCACGTCAATCAGCTGCCCCTCGTTGAAATCCCAGTAAGGAAAGACATGCACCATCGGCGCTTTTGCCGCGTCCGTCCACTGCGACTGAAAAATATAATAGGAGTCCTTAGGAAAGCCCGCCGTATCCAGCTGCCCGAAATAAGAATTTTTCGTGTGGTACGGCGTCGGCTCCCCGATATAATCAAAGCCCGTCCAGATGAACTGCCCGAACGCGAAGTCCGTATCCCGGTCGTCTATGATACAGCTCTCGATACTCTTCGCCCCCCAGCTTGTGGAAGAATTGCCCAGGGCGGAACACTGCTCGTCTTCTTCCGAAAGCGACGGCTGCGCCAACGGAAAATGGTACACGCCGCGGCTCTGCACGACAGACGAAGTTTCGCTTCCGTAAATCACCCAGTCCGGATGGGCCGCGTGATGAGCCTCATAATAACGTTCGGCATAGTTATAGCCCGCTATTTTCACCAGGTCGGCGCATTTCCGGGCATTTTCCCAGGGCATATAGTTGGAGGCGAGGGTAAGGCCGGCATTCCCTTTCGGGTCATGGAGCCTTACCAGAGCCATCAGCCTGGAAGTGATTTCCTGTCCATGGGCGTCCGCGTGGGTGTCGTAAATCTCATTGCCGATGGACCACAGCAGCAGGCTCGGATGGTTGCGGTCACGGCGGATCCAGCTTGCCACATCCCGCGCCGACCACTCCTTGAAGAATCTGGCATAATCATATTCGGTCTTCCGGCGTTCCCACATATCGAAAGCTTCATCCACCACGAGGAAACCCATCCGATCCGCCAGCTCCATGAGTTCCGGCGCGGGCATATTGTGGCTGGTGCGGATTCCGTTTACTCCCATTTCCCGCAGGATCCGGAATTTCCGTTCCATGGCTCCGCGGGAAAAAGCCGCTCCCAGACAGCCTAGGTCATGATGTTCGCAGACCCCATGTACTTTCAGCCTCTTTCCATTCAGCAGAAGGCCCTGCTCCGGGTCAAAGGCCACGGTGCGGAAACCCACGGTCAGCCGCCGCTCATCCCAAAGGTCAGCCTGTCCGCCGTCCGCCGCGTCCTCATTTTCCTCCGAACGATACAGACCTACCCGCAGCTCATAGCAGGCGGGGTTTTCCGTATCCCAGAGTTTCGGGGCTTCTATTTTCGCGCGGACAAAGGCTTTCCCGATGACGGAGGCATTGCCGGCGACAGGGGAACCCGCAGCCGCTTCCGGGGCATTCCCAAGGCCGGAAGCAGCCCCGGCGGCGGAGGAACCCGCAGCCGCTTCCGGGGCATTCCCAAGGCCGGAAGCATTCCCGGCGCCGGAGCAGGCAGCAGGCGCGTTCCACGCGACGACAGGCTTCCGCCCCAGCTCCGCCGCCAGTTCCCCTTCCTGCCACAGGGAATAGGCGCAGAACAGCGGAACGCCGCCCGCGATTTTTTCCCCCTCCGCTTCGCCGCCCGCGACCTCCGTTTCCGCTTCGAGCCAGAAAGCTTCCCCGTCCTTGCGGATGTTCACATAGACGCCGTCCTCAGGCAGATACGCCGGCCTACACTCTTTCAGCCAGACATCCCGATAGATCCCCGCTCCGGAATACCAGCGGCTGTTCGGCGACCGGTGCCTGATTTTGACCAGCACCTCATTTTCCCCGCGCCGCAGGCAGGCCGACAGATCCACCTCGAAAGTGGAATAGCCGTACTTCCATTCTCCCGCTTTCCCGCCGTTCAGATACACTTCGCAGTCCATGTATACCCCGTCAAAACGCAGGATCGCCGTTTCTCCTTTGGACGTGTCCACGTCGCACACGAAACGCTTGTAATACCAGCCGTATCCGCTTTCATACAGATCCTTCACCTGGTAGATCAGCCAGTCATGAGGAAGATCCACCGGCACAAATTCCCGCTTTTCCGACAGGATCACCTCTGCCGGAACTTCCTCCAGAGTCTTGCGAAAAGACCACTGATCGTTAAACAACCTCACCTTGCTCATCCTGCCTCCTTGCCGCCGCTGCTGATCCATCCGCTTCCCCGCCGCCGCTCTTAATCATAAATCCGCCGCCCCGCCGCTTCCGCCAAAGCCCCGCCTTTTTCATCGGGGATGCCGCTTTTGCGGAAAAAATAAGTATTGACCTGATCGCGCCATTCCCGCGCGTTGGCAAGCTGTCTGCCAAAACGCTCCCTCACCAGCCCATAAGTCTCTCCGGCAAGCTTGCCCCGCAGGCTCTCCCAGGCGGCGATCATTTGCTCCACTTCTTCCACGCCCTCAAAATGGCTGTCATAGATATGCTGGATCAAAGTCTTCCCGCTTCTGAGACGATGGGTATAAGGAACATGGTGGAAAAACAGCAGCAGTTCCTCCGGACAGGCAGAAAGGTCATTGTAGCGGGAAGCGTTCGGCTCATGGTACTGCCTGACATATCCGGTTCCGCTGTCGGCGCGGTCCACGCCAAGCCCGAAGTGATCCGCCCGATGGTAGGTACCCCACCGGGAATACTCGAAACCGTCCACATCAGGCCCGTAGTGGTCTGCGGGCGACACCATCCAGCCAATCCCGAGCGGACTGGTATATTTTTCATAGCTTTCCCTGGAAGAAAGCAGAATCCGCTCCACCGTCCCCAGGACTTCCTCCTTGGCGGAGAGGGTCATGGCAATCCACTCCCGCGCGACCTCCCGCGCCGTCAAGGACGTGCAAAAGCTGAGCCTGCCGAACCCATAGAGATTCGCCGCCGCCAAGTCATTCCCTGTCCAGTTGGCGTCATCCCCCGTATTGCAGACCGCCGCCATGCCGCAGAGGGAGTTCCCGAAAGCGCGGCCGCTCACGATGTCCGCCACCGTATCCTGATCCGGCACGCAATAAGTCCGAAAATCCAGGATTTCCTTGAACATAGGGATCAGATAGCACACGTCAATCTGCTGCCCCGTATATTCCTGTGCGAGCTGTACTTCCAATATCTGGTTGGTTTTGCGCAGGCCTCCTAAAAGAGGCGAAACCGGTTCCCGGATCTGGAAATCCATCGGCCCGTTCTTGATCTGTAAGATCACATTGTCGCGGTAAATCCCGTCCGTCTGGATAAAATTGTCATACCCCGCCTTTGCGCGGTCTGTCTTGCGGTCCCGCCAGTCCTGGGTACAATTATACACAAAACAGCGCCAGATGACAAGGCCTCCATAAGGCTTCAGCAGCGCCGCCAGCATATTGGCGCCGTCCGCCTGTGTCCGTCCGTAGGTAAACGGACCCGGACGTCCCTCGGAATCCGCCTTTACCAGGAATCCCCCCAGGCCGGGAACCGCCTGGTAGACCTCCGCAAATCTCTCTCGCCACCAGTCCACGACCGTTTCCTCGAAAGGATCCGCGCTCAGGTTCCCCAGCTGCGCGCTTGCCGCGTAATCCAGGCTCAAAAACAGTTTTATCCCGAAGCCCTCGAAAATATCCGCCAGGGCCGCCACTTTTTCCAGATAGCGCGGCGTGATCAGCCAAGTCGCCGCGTCCTGCACGTTCACGTTGTTGACCGCCGCCCCGTTCACGCCGATGCTTGCCATCAGACGAGCATAATCCACAGTACGTTCGTCCACAAGCACTTCATTCTCCCGGAAAAAGAACGACTGCCCGGAATAGCCCCTCTCAATACTGCCATCCATATTGTCCCAGTGGTTGAGCATACGCAGAGGATTGTCGGGATTGCAGACCAGATCCAGCCCTTTCAGCGGGCGCTCCATGGCGACCTGCCGCAGGATATGAAAAATCCCGTATAAGAAACCGCTCTCGTCCGCCGCTTCCAAAGTCAGGGCGCCTCCTCCGGCAGGGACGTCCTTTCCGCTCTCCGCTTTCAGGCGGTATCCCCCGGACAAGAGTCCGGTATCCGTCCTGCGAACCAGCCGGAGTGCGCCGGACACGGGGGCAGAGCCTGCCGCGCCGTCCGCCGTATCAGGCTCCGGCAGACCCTTGCCGCTTCCTTGCCTACGTCCCGCGGACTCTCCCGTTTCGTCCGGCACGGCGGCAATCTCCGTCGGCGTCGTCCCCAGCATTCCCTCTATGCCCCTTATCAGCTCCCGCAGGGCATTTTTCACCATCTTCCGCTCCCTGTCGAAGCCTTCCAGACAGAAGCTTCCGACAAAAGCGCTGTTTCCGCATTCTTTTTTGGTTTCGTATTTCAGCCATAGCTGCGTCCACTTCTTCTGCTTTCCCATCCTATCCTCCCGTTTCCTCTCCCTGAAAATCTTTCGATCCCAGACTCTCCCGGTCGCCGCCCCAAACGGTCGCCAGCCGCAGGCATTCCCCGTCCAGCTCATTCCCTGTCCGGGCGGTTCCCCGTCTAAGCAGCTCCCCGTCCAAGCAAAACCACTCCCATTCATGGATTCCGTGAATGGATTCCTTAAAAGAAAGGGGCCGCCCTGCCGTTTCCACTTTCCGGCAGGGCGGCCCTGTCTGTCGCTGTCTGACACGATCCGCCGGACACATTGGCACGATCCGCCAGGTGGCAGCCTCTTCTTACTGTTTACGCAAGATCTTCGGCGATCGTCACGGTAAAGCTCTTCACCCGCCGGCCGGTCAGCTTCTCGCTGCGGCTGTCGGGCGCCTGCCCGCCCACATAAATCCAGGCCGTTCCTTTGCGGATACGGAATTTCCCTTCCTCGTCATACAGCCCGAACGCTTCCGGCGGCAGCTGGATCACTACTTCCCGTTCCTCGCCCGGCTCTAAAGATAGCTTGCGGAAGCCTTTCAGCTGCGCGTTGGGCGTACCCTCCCGGCAGATCTTCACATACACCTGGAGTGTCTCCGCCCCTGCCATAACACCTGTATTTTTTACCGAAGCCGTCACGGCAATGCCGGACAGCCCCGCTTCCTCCCCGCTGACCCGTACCTTGTCTATGGAAAAAGTCGTATACGACAGCCCGTACCCGAACGGATACAGCGCTTCCCCTTCCATATAACGGTACGTCCGCCCTTTCATGCTATAGTCCGCAAAATCCGGCAGCTGCTCCGTGGAGCGGTAGAACGTGACCGGCAGTTTCCCGCCCGGATTCCTTTTCCCGAACAAAAGATCCGCAACCGCTCTTCCGCCCTCCGCTCCCGGATACCAGGCCTGTAGGATCGCCGGAACATGTTCGTCCGCCCAGTTCACCGCCAGCGCGCTCCCGGACAGCAGCACCAGTACCACCGGCTTGCCAAAGCTGGAAATTGTTTCTAAAATTTCCTGCTGAAGCCCCGGAAGCTCCAGGTTCGGCTTGTCGCCGCTGGCAAACTCATTGGAGGCGTCGCCCTCCTCCCCTTCCAGGCTGGCGTCCAGTCCCATGCAGGCAATGACGACGTCGCTCTCCTCGCAGACCGCTTTCACCTCCGAAAGCCTGTCGTTCCCCCTGCTCAAGGCGGACGTGCGGTCATGGCACAGGTGGCAGCCTTCGGAATACAGGATCCGCGTCTCGTCGCCCAGGATTTCCTGGATCCCCTCCAGGACGGTGACGTATCTGGAAGCGGTACCCTCGTAATTCCCTACCAAGGCTTTCCGGCTGTTGGCGTTCGGCCCGATCACGCCTAAGGTTTTCAGCCTGCCCCGGTCAAGGGGAAGCAGGCGATCCTCATTTTTGAGAAGCACCGCGCATTTTGCCGCCGCTTCCCGGTTCAGTTCGCGCATAGGCTTGCTGTCCACCACGGAATACGGGATCCGGTCAAAAGGATTATCCGCCGGCCCGTCAAACGTTCCCAGCTTGATCCGGGTGGTGAACAGGTTCACCAGCGCCTCATCCAGACGCTTTTCCTCTACCAGCCCTTCCGCCACCGCCTGTTTCAGGAAACGGAACTGGTTCCCGCAGTTTAAGTCACAGCCGTTATTGATCGCCAGGGCCGCGGATTCCACCGGGGTATCCGTCACGTGATGGCCCTCATGGAAATCCTGGATTGCCCCGCAGTCACTGACCACATGCCCCTCAAAGCCCCATTCGTCCCGCAGGATTTCCCGCAGAAGCAGGGACGAGCCGCAGCAAGGCTGGCCGTTCACGCAGTTATAAGCCCCCATGACCGCTTCCACGCGCCCCTCCCGCACACAGGCGCGGAACGCGGGCAGATAGGTTTCATACAGATCCTGCTTGGACACCACCGCGTCAAAGCTATGGCGGACGTCCTCCGGCCCGCTGTGTACGGCAAAATGCTTCGCGCAGGCCGCCGCTTTCAGATAATTTTCATCATGCCCTTGCAGTCCTTTCACGAAGCGTACCCCGATCCGGGAAGTCAGGTACGGATCCTCCCCGAAAGTCTCATGCCCTCGTCCCCATCGCGGATCACGGAAAATATTTACGTTCGGCGACCAGAATGTCAGCCCTTTATAAATATCCAGATCGGAAAATTTCTGCTGCACGTTGAATTTCCCTCTTGCTTCCGTCGAGATGGCAGCCGCCAGCTCCTCCGCCAGCTCTTCGTCAAACGCCGCCGCCAAGGCGATCGCCTGGGGGAACACCGTGGCCACCCCTGCCCTCGCCACGCCATGCAGCGCCTCATTCCACCAGTTATAAGCCTTAATGCCCAGCCTTTCCACCGCCGGAGCCTGATACAAGGTCTGCTCCACCTTTTCTTCCAGTGTCATCCGGGCCACGCACGCCGCCGCGCGCGCCCGGTATTCCGCGTTCTTCTCATGGTTTTCCGCCAGTTCCATCTGCTGCCCTCCCTATCTGCCTACAGGCTCCTGCCCAGCCGGACTTGCACCGGCCGCAGTCTCCGGTCTCCTGCCCGCTGCCCTGAATATTTATTATATAGCCGCCCAGGAGGGGGTGCTTCCTATTCCTTGCGGTCCTCTAAGCAATTGTTGCTATTTTGTGACGACTTGGCGGGGAACCCGCGGCGAAGGAGCGCCGATAGGGCGGCCGCGTGGTCTGTGCGCATAGAGCCATGGAATCCCTCCTGAATGTGGTCAACAGCCCTTGCTGACCGACCGGCCGCCCCTGCCGAACAAGCCGCGCTATCTCGGGGAACGGGAAAGCAGCCGGAGGCTTCCGGCGCCGATTCCCAGAAACAGGACGGCCATCGGCCAGCTTACGAATCCGGCTGGGATTCCCGCCAGAAAGCTTAAGCTATAGGCCAGCAGATTGGCGCCGATGTGGATCCCTAAGGGCGCCCGGAAGCTTCCGAAATACACATAGGCGTATGCCATCAGGCAGCCCATGAGGAAACCGTAGACCCCCTGCACCATATTCCCATGGTACGCGCCGAAACACAACGCCGACGCGACCACCGCGAGTTTCAGATCCAGGAACCGCTTCATCCGGTTGAACAGGATCCCGCGAAACAGCAGCTCCTCCGCCACAGGGGGTAAAACGCCGTAGCAGAGAAGCCCCACCCCAAAGGCCGCCGAATACTGGTTCGCCCGCACGGCCCGATAAGCCGCCGAACTGTCCGTCAGGCCCAGCAGCTCAAACAGCAGATTCAGCCCCACGACCGCGCCGACCGTGGCTGTGGCCGCCAGAAGGCAAGGCCGCGCCGACTCTTTTTTCCGCTGTGCCGGCTGCCTGTCTTTTGGGGCCCGGTCCAGCATGGCAAGCGCGGGCTTCCACAGGACGGCCCCCGCCGCCGCAGACGCAAGCGCCGTCATGACGGCGGAAGCATTTCCGCTGAATCCCGTCACGGCTCCCGCTTCCTCCCGGAGGAACAGGAAATCGGAAACCGCGCCGCCGATCCCGGAATTTCCCAGAGACAGCGCACACAGACCCAGGACACTCAAGGCCGCCTGCCTGACCAGCAGAAACAAAAGGAACGGGAAACACAGCTGCCAAAGCGCCGGAACGGACAGCCCGGGTTTCGGCGCTTCCTCCGCGCCCCGGAGCAGGAAGCCGCGCAGTTCTTCCACCGTGCGCACCACATAGTCCGCCTTCGCTTCCTCCAGCTCTCCCGCGCCGCCGTAGCCATACGCCGCCCCGACGCTCTCCACGCCCGCGGCTTTCGCGCCCTCTATGTCAAAACGCCGGTCGCCGATCATATAGACCATCCGCCGGAAATGTCCCTCTGAAAAACCGGCTGCTTCCCCCGCTTCCCGCAGCAGCCGCAACGCTTCCTCGATGACTTCGCTCTTGCCGCTCCTTCTTCCGTCCAGCTCGCTGCCGACCGCCACCGTAAAGTAGCGCCGGATCTTGAAATGCTCCAGGATCCGCTCCACATATACCTGAGGTTTACCGGAAGCCACCGCCAGGCACATTCCCTTGGCCCGCAGCGCTTTCAGCATCTCCTCGATCCCGTCATATAATTCGTTTTCATAGATCCCGGTGTCCTGGAACCGTTCCCGGTATCTGCCCACCGCCTGCTGCGCCTGGGACTCCGTCATATGGTAAAATTTCATGAAGCTGTCTTTTAAGGACGGGCCGATAAAAGGAACCAGCTTCTCCCGGTCAGGCTCGTCTATCCCCATCGCCTGTAAGGCATATTGGACACAGGCGGTAATTCCCGGGCTTGAGGCCGTCAAAGTTCCGTCCAGATCGAACAGTAAATATCGTTTCATGCGTACTCCTGACCCCCGGCGGCAGTCCTTTGCCGGCGCCGTCCAACATCCGTCCAGCGGCTCTTTGCCACTCCCTTGAACATCCCTCTCCAACGGCTCTTTGCCTGCTTTCTCTCAAACGGCTTCCTGCCTGCTTCCTCAATAGCTCCTGATTTTGTCCGCGCTGTCGTCCGCAGTCTTGTCAATGCTCTTGATCCGCACGTCATACCCCACCGTTTCATTCACTTGGACATGCGCCAGATCCCCGCATTTTTTCTTGAGCAGCGCTTTTCCCAGAGGTGATTTGTCGCTGATCAGCCCCTCCAGAGAATTCCCCCGGACGGTGGTCACGATCCGGTAGGTCTCCTGCGTTCCATCGTCCAGGAATTCCACGCAGACCGCGTTATCAATGCCTACTTCATCTTCCGCCGACTCGTCCGGAAGGATCTTCGCGGTGCGGACCATTCTTTCCAGATAACGGATCCGGCTCTCATTCTGGTTCTTCACGCGCTTTGCCGCAGAATACTCAAAATTCTCGCTCAGATCCCCGTGCAGCCTCGCTTCCTTTACGTCCTCCAAAGCTTTGGGGCGCACCACCAGCTTCCGGTATTCGATTTCTTCCTCCATCTTCCGAATGTCATTTTTCGTCAACGTATCATACATAATGACAACCATCCTTTCCCAGAAAGTAACGCATATTCTTTTTTCTCCTTTTATGGAATCCCTTGATTTATGTACCGCAGCCATGGCTTGCCGAACGGACACAGCTCCCTATTTTCTTTTGGGTGGGAACGCGAAACCCGCCATCCCTCATCCCTGCCTTCTGATCTTACCGTCCATATTTTAACACAACAGGGCTGGCGGAGGCAAGCTATTTCCGTTGCTGTCCGGCAGGATCCGCCAACAGTACTTCCCGCTGTCAGCAAGCTCTGCCGGTAACATTCCGCAAAGGCTTCTGACCGGCAGCTATTTACGCCGGTAGGCAGGGCCATCACAAAGGCGGCGCGAAGTCCCCATTCGCGCCGCCTTGCTTATAACCATAACTCTCAGCTCTTCCTTCCAAGCTTCCTGTTTCCCTTATTCCTCCGGCAGATCCACCGCGTCTCCGTACCTTGCTTCCCATGCCTGGGTACGCTCGTCGATGATGGCCTGCATACCGGAGTTAAGGTAATCCTGGTATCCGCTATCCCATACGGTGTCAAACTGATCCGGCGTACAGGTGATCGCCTGCGCGAAGAGGGCGTCCCTCTTCTCCTTGAGCGGGGTGTTCATGCCTTCTTCCGACTTGATCTCGCTGAAGTGGAACGTCGGAGCCACAAAGCCGTAGTTGAAGTTGACTTCATATGTCCTTGCGATCAGAGCCGGATCCACGCCCGGAAAAGACAGGGCGCGCGTCGCGTAGGTCTTATCCGGATCCCCGTCGAACTGTACGCCGTTGATGGTAATGGTGTAGTCGATGTTGTTCAGGGAGTTCTGGATATACTCATCCGTCGCGGTCAGCATCTGAATCGCGCCGTCCGCCGCGACCTCATGGTTCCTGCCTTCTTCGCCGACCTGGAGATACAGGCGGTTCTCAAGATCCGTGATCCAGTTCAGGTACAATAAGGAAGCAATCGGCTCGTCATTGGTAGCCGGGAAGAACACTTTACGGTCTACCGTTCCGGCAATGTACTTTTTCGGAACGCCCGCGTCATTCAGGAACGGCTCGACAGCGATGTAATCGGCCTCTTCCCCTACGACGTTGTGCAGGTTGTAAGACCAGCCGTTCTCGCCGTCACGGTAAGGCTGGTTATGCTGGTGCTCCAGCGAGCCGACATAGCCGCTCTTGATCAGGTTATCCTCTGTGGTATCCCCTTCTCCGTACAGTGGGAAATCTTTCCAGATCAGGCCCTCGTTATACCATCTGTTCAGGATCTTTACGCTTTCTTTGACCCACGGCTTGCTGAAATGCCTGTCGTCAAAACCGTAAATATAGAGCTCCTTGTCCGTGATGTCGTCCGGGATGGAAGAACCCAGAAGGTTGTATGCCCTCCAGCCGACGTCAAAGCTTAAGCCAAACGGGATGATCTGACTCGCGTCCGCGCCCAGCAGCGTCTCCGCGTTGTCGCGGAAAGCAATCAGCACCGCCTCGAACTCTTCCAGCGTAGTAGGCAGTTCCAGGCCGAGTTTTTCCAGCCAGTCCTTCCGGACAAAGGTATTGATACGGCCGTTATCGGACAGGAAAGCCTCAAGCGCCCACAGCTGTCCTGTCACAGGATCCTTGTCATAGTACATATTGGTCGTTCCGAGCAGATCCCAGAGGGCGGGAATCAGCGCCGCGTATTTGTCCACGTACTCTGCCAGATCCGTCACGCCGCCCATGTTGGCATACTGCTGGATAGCAGCGTAGTTGTAAGTAACGCATACGTCCGGCGCGCTCCCGCTTGCCAGCAGATTATTGACGTCGTCCGCTTCCGTCCAGCGCGGAACCGGCACATAAGTCACGTTCACATTGTGGTCGCGTAACATTCCCTCCTTGATCCAGTCCGTCCAGACGTTGTCTTCCGGCGCCGTCTTGCCGCCGTCTAAGCCTCGGTCAAAAATTTCGACCGTAATATCCCTGGTTTCCGTGAAACGGTATTTGTCGTCCACGAATTCCAGACCCAGTTCCGCCAAAGTCGCTTCGTCCAGCGCCCCTGTATCCGGCGGGGCGACTTCCGCCTGGGACGGCGTTTCCGCGGAGCTTACCGATTCCGCGCTCGAAGAAGACGCCTCTTCCGTCGCGTCGCCCGACCCGCAGGCCGCCAGCAGGGACAGGGACAAAACGGTCGCCATGGCAGCCGCAGCTGCTCTGTGTAGCTTTTTCATGATGGTTCCTCCTTTAATCATTGATGATGGCTGAAAAGAAAACATGGGGACTTTCCAGCTGCCTTTATGCCCACCGCAGCAAAGCTGCGGATAAAGCCGCTATTCCTTTACCGCGCCCAGGGTCACGCCGGTGATGAAATATTTCTGTAAGAACGGATAGATGATCAGGATCGGCACCGTGGCGAACATGACGGTCGCCGCCCGGATCGTCTCTCCCACGCCCGGCGTATTGAAGCCCTCCTGCTGCGCCACCTCGATACTGTTCGTAGAGTTCAGCAGGTTATACAGCAGCAGCTGGATCGGATAGAGGTCACGGTTGCGCACATACATCAGCGCGTCCGCGAAGCCGTTCCACCGCCCTACGGCATAGAAGAGGGCAAGGGTCGCCAGTACCGGGGTAGACAGCGGCAGATAGATCCTGATCAGCACCGTCAAAGGACCCGCTCCGTCGATCTCCGCCGATTCCCGCAGACTCATGGGGATCCCGTAGAAGAAGCTTCTCATGATGATCATGTTGAATACGGAAAGGCAGCTCGGGATGATCAGGACGAGCGCCGTATCCAGCATATTGAGGTTCTTCAGCAGCAGATAAGTCGGTATGGTTCCCGCCCCGAAATACATCGTCACGATGATGATCACGTTGAAGATCCCGCGCCCTTTCAGGTTCTCATAGGTCAGCGGGTACGCGCAGACGATGGTCATGAACAAGGAAACGAGCGTACAGACGACCGTGAGGGCCGCCGTCCATAACAGCGACCGGATATATCTTACATCGGTCAGGATCGTGGTATAGGCTTCAAAATTCAGATCCACCGGCAGAAGCGCCACCCTGTTCCCCACCAGTGCCTCGGCGGAGGAAAGGGAACGCGCCAGCAGGTTCACCAAAGGCAGGACGCAGACGATGATAATTAACAGGCATAAGAAAGCAACGACCCAGTCGCCCGCTTTATGGGAGACGGATTTCACCATCCCGGAATGCCCCTGGAGCTTCTTTTCAAGATCCCCGGCTTTTTTACTCTTCGTAGTTTCCATAAATCTACACTCCTCCTATTCCTAATGTTCCCTGTCTGACTCATTCAGATCTCTGTTTTCCAGAGGCCTATTTCTCGGAGAAATATTTCTCGGAGAAATACTTCTCCTGGGCGGCCTCCCATACGGGCTGATAATCGCTCACATCCGTGGGCGGACTGTCCGTTCCGCTATGCCGCCGCGCCAGGCGGCTGTCCTCTTCCAAGGAAACGGTGCCGTAGTTCACGCCGGCGGCTACGTAATAGATGTTTCCGTTCGGCTGTGTGTTCCTTGTCAGAAACAGCAGATACTCTTTCCCCGCTTCCATCATGTCATATCCGGCAATGTGGTACCTCACATCTGCCTCCGGATCATAGACCTCATTTTCCAGAACCGTGATAAAATCTCCGGCTTCCAGCTCTGCCGCCGTATCTTTATAGATTTCCGTGACTTCCACCTGCGAAAAGGTATAGCCGGAAACCAGAATGCCATGATCCAGGGTCAATACCGGCGTCTCCTGCTCTTTGCGCGTACCCCTGATGATCGTGCTGCTGTACGCCTCCATTTCATCCAGCGTCGCGAAGCCCGGGAGTTTTGCTTCCACATCCTGGTGCTTCGTCCGGCTTCCGCAGCCTGCAAGAAACAAAACCGCCGCAATGATCGGGAGCATATTTACTTTTTTCCTCATGAAATTCTCCTTTCCATCAGTATTTAATTTTAATAGATTGCCGATATACCAGCAATATCATCCGACAGAGGATACGCTTTGTTATTAAATCCTGTGGCTCTCATAACAGAAATACTTTCCTTATCACTTTGACAATGGGCAAGCCCTAAAGCATGGCCTACTTCATGAACGATAGTTTCCTGTCTTTCACTGGCTGTCGCTTTAGTAAAAGCGTAATAATAAGTTATGACATGATAGTTATCATTGTGGTGAAGGCATATTGCATATGTTCCATTGTCTACATTAAAATCTCCATAAAAATAAATATTTTCATTTGATGAAGCACTAGATATACCTATTTCAGAACAGTATGTTTCCCACTTTTCTACATAAGTAATTGTTTCGGAAGTATATGGTCCGACAAACGTACTAATGTTGTACTTAACATTACTAGGATTACTCAATACCCAGCCGTTTGCTATATGTGCCCTTACTTCAATATGCCAAAAACTGGAAATAATTATAATGGTACAACAGTATAGTATAAAGCTTGCCGCTTTTTTATTAAATTTTTTCAAAGCAGAAACCTCCTATTTAATAAGTTTATCATAGTTAACAGTTACATAAAAGCTTACCCAGTGGTATCATAATAAACGGAACTTAATGCCTGTAGCGTCTCTCTACCAGATGCCCCGTTCGCCCATCTTCTCGGCAATGGCATTCGAGCCAAGGACGAAGATCAGCCCTACGATGGACTGGAATAAGCCTACCGCAGTCGCCAGGGCGAACTGGTTGCTCTTAAGGCCCCAGTTGTACACAAAGACCGACAAGACGTTGCTGACGTCCTTGACCATGGAATTGGCCAAGGTATACGGCCTGTCGAAATCGCTTCCCACGATACGCCCTAAGGCCATGATCAGCAGGATGATGATCGTCGGCTTCAGCCCCGGCAGGGTAATGTGCCAGATCTTGCGCAGCCTGGTCGCCCCGTCCACGGAAGCCGCCTCATAAAGTTCCGGGCTGATACTGGTGATCGCCGCCAGATAAATGATGGTGTTCCAGCCCACGCTCTGCCAGATCCCCAGGAAAATATAAGTCAGCACCCAGTTCGCGGACTGATCCAGGAAATGGATCGGGCCAAGACCCAGACGGCCTAAAACAATGTTGATCAGACCCTGTGTCGGAGGGTTGGGCGCAAACAGCTGGAGCGCCATGCTGGAAATAATGATCCAGGAAAGGAAATGCGGCATATAGGCGACCGTCTGCGTGACCCGTTTGAACCGCTTGAAAGCCAGCTCGTTCAGCAGCAGGGCCAGTATGATCGGAGCCGGGAAGCCAAGCACCAGATCCAGCAGGTTCAGCGTGACGGTATTGCGCAGGGCCTGCAAGAAATCCCGGTTCACAAACGCTTTCAGGAACCAATCGAAGCCGTTGTGGGCCGCCCAAGGCACTTCCCATACCGGCTTAAGGAAATTGTTCTCTTTGAACGCCATCAGAATGTTCGTCATCGGCGCATAGCGGAAAATAACAAAATAAGAAATGGGCAGCAGGAGCATGAGATACAGGATCCCGTGTCTCTTGAAATAGATGAGCCTCTTCTGTCCTTTGGTAAGCCTGATCTGCGACGTCCCGCCGCTTTCTGTTCCGGCCAAGCCGGTGAGACTTTTGGAGCTTTTTGCTTCCATATGTATCCCTCCTTATTCGTGAGACATGACGCCAGGAATCCGCTTCGCGGACTACATGGTTCGCGGGCATTCGCCTAACGGTTGCCCCGCAGCCGTTTTGGCCGCTTCGCAGCCGCTTGACTTCATACAGTCTTCTGCTTGTAAACCATCAGAATCCTCCTGTACTTGTCAAGGCCGCTTCGCGGCACAAAGTGTACTTCGCACACTTGGCTCCTTGCTTACGCGTATGCTGCCATGCTTGCCCCGCAATCATGGCAAGGGCATGGCCGTGCGGCCTATCCTGTCCTGCGGACAGGATCTCTTGATTCCCCCCTTTTGACGGGAGAACCATCCCGATCCGTCAGCCTTTTGCCGGATCCGGCTTCTGGAATGGTTTCAGCAGGTAGATCCACGCGATCCTCCAGAGGACATTCCCTCCGAAAAACAGCCCGAAAAAGAGGAACATCGACCAGATACCCATAATCTGGTTCGCCGCGCACAGCACCACCGTGCCGAACGCAATACCGAAGATCCCCGCCACATACAGGAACCCCGCGGCAGCCGTGACGACCGGATTCTTCTCCACCACAGGCATAAATCTGAATTTCTTCTTCATGCACCCTGTCCTCCCACATTTTTTATAAGATTTTTGGATATACAGCTGATCTTTTATTTATTTATACCATGAAATCAAGACTTCCGCTTATCAGATTTTGCTCTTTTGCCATTCATATATTGCTCATTTTCTTTTTATTCGCGATATTTTTTCAACATTTTTCATCATATTGTCTTTTTCTTTCATCTGTGATAGAATGTTCGTGAAGAAATTGATGAAAATGACGCCTGATTTCCAGACGGCATTATCTATATTACCAAGTCCGTCCGCGTCCGAAAACTGCAATTTCTGATTGGAGAAGCAGGGGCAACGGAGAGATGTTGAATCCGGAAAGGTCTGGGTGGAATGGGGTCTGGCGGAAATGGTCCGGCGGAAGAGTCCTGGCCGGAAGAATTTTATTAGGTAAGAAAGGAGTTCTATATGGAAAACATTTCTAACCAGCTATGGAACAACAACCTGATTCCTCAATATTTGCAGCAGCAGACGGAAGACCAGTTCCACCGAATCGTAGAAGGCGATTACGAATTTGTGGATTACCTTCCGGGTTCCTCTCTCCGCTTCTGGGTCAACAATCTGCCTGTGAATTACCCCCTGCACTGGCACCCTGCCGTAGAAATGATCATGCCCTTGGAAAACAGCTATACCGTCATCGTAAAATCGGAGGAATACCATCTTTCTCCCGGCGATATTTTCATCATCCCAGCCGGGGAGCTTCATCATCTGATTGCCCCCGCCACGGGCGTCCGGCTGATTTACTTATTTGACTTCACGGTTCTTTCGCGGATACGGGGCTTTTCTTACCTGGCGACCTATCTTTCCCAGCCCATCCTGATTCCTAAGGAGAGCCAGAATGAATTTTATGACGCGCAGGCGCTGCTGATGCTGGAGATGTGCAACGATTATTTCAGCGACAACGCCCTGCGGGAGCTGCTGATCTATGCCCACCTTCTGCGTTTTTTCGCCGGTTACGGGAAGCGCCGCATGAACGCGGAAAACGCGCTTCCCTACGGCAACGGGGCGGCCCGGCAGATGACCCTGCTGGAGAAACTGAACAAGACGTTTGAATACGTGGACAGTCACTTCACGGAGAGCCTGACCTTGGAGATGGCGGCGGATGTGGCGGGCTTTTCCAAATTCCATTTTTCCAGACTGTTCAAGCAATGCTCCGGCTACAATTTCTACGACTATTTATGCTACCGCAGGATCAAGTCCGCCGAAAGCCTTCTGCTGAAGCCCAGCCTGTCCATTACGGAGATCGCCCTGCAGTCCGGCTTCTGCAGCCTGTCTACTTTTAACCGCGTGTTCAAGAAGCTGAAAAACTGTACGCCCTCGGAATACCGCAGCCTGTACCATAAAGATCTGCATGATATGGTAGAAAAAACGACCACTCCGGAAAGAAACGGCTGATTTCCTGAAATCGGGAAAAGCAGGGATCTCCCATATCTTTTCTGTGTTCCGCCGCGTATATCCCTGCCTGTCCCTTTCACGGCTCATAGGACTTATCGGAAGCTGCCAGCGGCTTCCGATAAAAGGCGCGGCCCTATGCGCCGCAGTTCGATTGCAGGAAGCTGTTCCTGCTTCTTGTAATGTAAGCTTCCACCCCGTCCCGGGGGATTTCCAGGGCCACGGCCAGCTCGCCGTAGAGATTCTCCTCCGCCATTTTGAAATATTTGGCATCTACGGCGGTCACTTTCCTGCCTGCCTGGATACGTTTCTGCTTCCGCTCAAAAATCGTCTTGATGATCTTGACCCACGCCTCGCACCGGTTGCTCTTCATGCACACCCGGTACTCCTGCTCCAGCATTTTTTCATTCGTGATGGTGATCAGCGGAATCTGCGGGATCCCCCGGATCAGCTCGTCCGCTTCTTCTCTGGTCAGCACGTTTCTCATGGACTCCTGCGCGGCGTCCACCGGGATATAGACCGTGCTGGCGGCCACATAAAGCGGTTTGAGGATATAATATTCCCGCTCCCTGTCCACGCCCGGCATATTCAACGTCGTAATGTCCTCAATGCTGCACACGCCCTTGCTTCCGCAGATCACACGATCCTTTTTCTTGAACACGCTTTCACTTCCTTTCTCCTAAGGCTCCCATCCATGTATTCCGGCACACGGCCTAAGATTCTCCCGCCACAAGTTATGGAAAAATGCTCTCCATAGAAAAGCCCTGCCGTCTCTGCCGTCTCTGCCGTTTTTGCCGTTTCTTCCGCCTTTTATCCTGCCTCCACCACAACCGTTATGGATCGTGCCTTTATCCTACTTCTATCATAACCATTCTGGATCGTGATAACCACATTTTAACAGATTAAATTGCCGAATGTCAGTAAAATTTTATCTTTCCAGCCAATTTCGTGATAATGTACAAAAAATGAGATGTTAATTTGTTCGGCTTGTCTAGTCTGCAACATGCAGCAGTCTCGGATCTTTCTGTGGCTGCCTCCCTCCCCACCAGCCAGCCCCGGACTTCCAGGTCTCTGTCCGAACATATATTCGGCGCTTTTTTCCAATTGCTTTACGGCCGGATCTGCGCTATACTAAGAACCAGGAAGCACGCCGGACAAGCCGGCGGCAGAAGGGACGACCGACATGACGAAACAGGAAATATCCGAAATCAAGAGACTGTTCACCCCCACGAACTGCTCCATTACCCGTATCTGCGGCTGCTATGTGGACGGAGAGAAAAACAAGAAGGCCGAACTGAACCAGGCTTTCCTCTCCTTGGCGGAGGAAGATATGTTCAAGTATTTTGACCTCCTGCGCAGGCTCCTCTCCGGCAGGGTCGGCAGGAACCTTCTGACCTTGGAGTTTCCTTTAGAAGCAGAGAAAGAAGGAAGCGCCCACGAAGCCCTCCTGGAGCTGAAGGCCAGCAAGCTGAAAGAGGATTCTCTGCTGGAAGCCTTTTACGACCATATCATAGAAGCTTATGAATATACCGGGAATTACCTGATCCTTCTCATCCACGACGTGTATGACGTTCCCGGCAGGACGTCGGACGGCCTGACGATGGACGACGCTTCCGCTGACGTCTATGAGTACCTCTTAGCGGGTATCTTCCCTGTAAATCTCTCCAAGCCGGGGCTTAGCTACCATGCGGCGGAAAATACTTTCGGCAACCGGATACGGGACTGGATCGTCGGGCCGCCGGAAACCGGCTTCCTTTTTCCCGCTTTCCATGACCGTGGGGCGGATCTGCACAGCATCCTGTATTACTCCAAAAATCCGGAAGAATTAAAAGACAGCTTCGCGGCTCACATGTTCGGCGTAACGCTGCCCTTATCCGCTTCCGGCCAGAAAGAGACTTTCCATGCTCTGATCGAAAGAACCCTCGGGGAAACCTGTAACCTGGAAACGGTCAAAAGCATCCATGAGAAACTGAGCGAGCTGGCGGAAGAACATCAGGAAGAGCCGCAGCCTCTCCCGCTGCGCAAGGAAGAGGTGAAGAGCCTGCTGGCCGCCAGCGGCGCCGCCGATGAAAAACTGGCGGAATTTGATCGCTGTTATGAAGAAATCGCCGGGGAGAACGCTTCCCTCCTGGTAGATAATGTGATCAGCCGGAAAAGCTTTGACGTCAAGACCCCTGACGTCTCCATCCATGTCAATCCCCAGCGTCCGGATCTGATCCGTACCCAGACGGTGAACGGGAAAAAATGCCTGGTCATTGAACTGGACGGAACGGTGGAAGTGAACGGGATCACCTGTCAGTAATACATCCCTCTGCCGCAGCACATGCCGCCCCCGCCAAGGAACACGTTGCAGATGATATTCGCGATACATAATTTCAGGCACATATTTCCGTTTCCCATGGCGGGATAGCCATAGGCGGCCTGACGCTGTTCGTACCAGCTGCTGCCGTTTTCAAACCGATGTACCAGGTTTTCATACTCCCGGCTGCTCGGTTCCATAGCGGCGGCCCTGCGGGCATGTTCCAGCCCCGCCACATTGTTGCCCAGGCCGGAGTGCGCGATGGCGCTGTAATAATACCACCGGGCATTCCGCCCCTGCTGCCCCATGCCGTCCAGAGCCGTCCTCGCTTCTTTATAATAGCCGCTGCGGAGATAGTTCCCGGCGGCCCTTAAATAAGTATCTTCCTCATACCCGGCGTTTTCGCTCTGCCCGAAGCCTCCATAGAAACCGCCAAATCCTCCGAAGCCGCCGAACGGATCCCTTTCCCGGCTTCCCCGGCCTGTTCCCGAACCGCTTCCGTAGCTCCCGCCGTCATAAGATCCATATCCCTCGGTGCGCTCTTTCATGACCTGCTGATAAGCCGACTGGATTTCCTTAAAAGTTTCCTCTGCCTGCTCCTTGCGGGGATTGTTGATGTTGGCATCGGGATGGTACCTACGGCTCAGTGATTTATATGCTTTTTTGATTTCTTCTTCGGTGGCATTCCTGCCGACACCCAGTACCTGGTATGGATCCCTCATCCCTTTTCTCCCACTTCACGATGCATGTCCGCGCCTTTTTTCCGGTTCCGTTTTTCTCTGACCGTCTCATATCTGCACCATACGCCGGAATACAGAATGTTCCTAAGAATCTCCACATTCTCCAGAATCGGCAGTTTTTCAAACTCCTTGCAGCATTCCGACATCATCATCGTCAGAATCGTCCTGCATTCTTCTTCAAAGTCCAAGGCATGGTACATTCTTTTCAGAGGATTATAGGTTCCCTTTCTGATGTCTTTTTCAATATCTTCATATGCGTCCAGCAGATAGATGAATTTGCCCAGGTAGAAGCCAAACCGGTACAGGGTATCCCCCCATTCGTCCTCCCGGCAGACCACAAGCTGAGCCATGACCTTCCCAAAGATCCCCGACATGGCATCTACGTCCAGTTTATTCTCTTTCTCCGCGACCGCAAGATCGTACAGCAGCAGATTGATGGAACGGATCTTTTTCCCGTATATGGCTTTGAGCTTTTTGTTCTTCCTCTCCAGCGTCTTTCCATAGAGAAACTTAGGAAGCCGCTTTTCATCCTCCCAGTCGTCCTTACATTGATACTGGGTCAGCAGGATATTCATGTCGGCGACGTATTCCGTAAACTGATTGGTACGCACCGTCTGTTTTCCAAAAGGATGGGCGGCGCACTTGTATTCCCCCTGAACCGTCTCCGGCTCATAAAGGCCCGTCAGGAGCAGCAGCAGGAACGTCATATCATAATTCAAGGACAGCTGACCGCTGAACCCGTATTTTTCTTTCAGTTTTCGGCACAGGCCACAATAATAGGAATGATATAGGTCAAATTCCTTGAATTTCATCTCCGCCTTATTGACCATGATGTATCCGAACATGCCGCTCCTTCCCTATAAAAGCCGTACCGTTTCAGCGATTCCGCAAGAGGATCCCTTCCCGCTCCTTTCGGGCGGCAGCCCCGCGCTGTTCTAAGGAACAGCAGCCCTTCGCTCTTCCTTTGGAACAGCAGCCCTCAGCTTTTCCTTTGGAAGGTGGCGCCGCATTTCTGACAGCGGATCTCGATTTTCCCCTTCCCCCTGGGTACCCTGATCTTCTGCCTACAGTGCGGGCATTGATAGATGCGATGGGTTCTGCTCTGTATAAGCGCCTTCTTCTGCTTCTGGAAGAACCCCCGGACTTTCCTCTCGTGTTTCAGGTAAGCCTGGTTTTCTCTGGCGCGTCCGTGGATGTTTCTGGAAAACATCCGGAAATACGCATACGCCATAAACGCCAGCGCCAAGAGGAAAAAAGGACTCCATCCGAAAAAAGAGAAGACCAGACAGACAAGCGCCGCTATGCTGATCACTTGGTTGAACCGGTCATTCCCGTAACGCCCCTGCATAAAACGAGCCCATTTTTCTCTCATTTCACTTTCCTCCCGTCTGTCCGCCCATCGGCAGATCTGTCCTTTGTCCGGTTAAAACAAAAGGACGATTTCCCGCCCTTTGTCGTCTCTGCTTCCACTGATCCGGCAGGTCTGTCCGCCGCCTTACTGCTGTGCCGTGTCTTTCATGGAAAAGCTGATCCTGCCCATTTTGTCCTTGCCAAGGCACACTACGTTTACCATGTCGCCCAGGGCAAGCACATCTTCCACCCGGTTGATCCTCGTCTTGGCGATCTTCGATATATGAACCATGCCCTCTTTGCCCGGCGCGAATTCGATAAACGCCCCGAATTCCTTTATGCTCACCACTTTGCCCCGGAAGATCTGCCCTTCCTGGAAATCAGTGGTGATCATTTTGATCATCTCGACCGCTTTTTCCATCATTTCCTTATCCGTACCGCAGACCGATACCTGTCCGTCGTCGGAAATGTCAATTTTCACTCCGGTACGGGCAATGATCTCATTGATGGTCTTACCGCGCTGACCCACCACGTCGCCGATCTTCTCCACCTCGATCTGCACGGAGATGATCTTAGGCGCGTAAGGCCCGACTTCCGGACGGGGAACGGCAATGGCAGGCTTCATGCAGGTATCCATAATAAACATCCGGGCTTCCCGGCACCTTTCGATAGCGCCTTCCACGACGGCCCTCGTCAGGCCATGGATCTTGATGTCCATCTGGATGGCGGTAATGCCCCTATCGGTTCCGGTGACTTTGAAATCCATATCCCCAAAGAAATCTTCCAGGCCCTGAATGTCGGTAAGCAGCACAAAGTCCCCGCTGCCTTCTTCCGTCACCAGGCCGCAGGAAATCCCCGCCACCATCTTCTTGATCGGCACGCCTGCCGCCATCAGCGCCATGCTGCTGGCACAGGTAGAGGCCATCGAGGTGGAACCGTTCGATTCAAAGGTCTCGGACACGGTACGGATGGCATAGGGAAACTCTTCCTCGCTTGGAAGCACCGGAATCAGCGCTCTTTCCGCCAAAGCCCCATGCCCGATTTCCCGGCGGCCCGGCCCGCGGGAAGGCTTCGTCTCCCCTACGGAATAGGAAGGGAAATTATAATGATGCATATAGCGCTTGCTGATCTCATTTTCGTCCAGACCGTCCAGTTTCTGCTGTTCCGACAGCGGAGCCAGCGTACACACGTTGCAGATCTGGGTCTGCCCTCTGGTGAACATGGCGGAGCCATGCACCCTGGGAATAATATCCACTTCCGCCGCCAAAGGGCGGATCTGGTTCATCCCGCGCCCGTCGGGACGTTTCTGGTCTTTTAAGATCATCTTGCGAACCGTCTTCTTTTCATATTGGTAAACGGCGTCTCCGATCAGAGGCAGCCATTCTTCCTGATCCGCAAGCGTCTCTTCCAGCTTCAAGGTGATTTCTCTGACCTTTCCCTCCCTGACCTGCTTGTCGTCCGTAAAGACAGCCGCTTCCATTTCCTCCGGTGGAACGATCTTCTCGATCTCCCGCGCCAGCTGATCCGGGATCCCATAGGAAAGGTACTCATGCTTGGGCTTTCCGACTTCCGCCACGATTTTTTCTATAAAAGCGATCACCGTCTGGTTGATTTCATGAGCTTTGTAGATCGCCTCGATCATCCTGGCTTCGGGTACTTCATTGGCTCCGGCTTCGATCATCATCACCTTTTCCTTGGTGGACGCCACCGTCAGGTTCAGGTCGCCGTTTTTCCATTGTTCCTGAGAGGGGTTCACGATAAGCTCCCCTTCCACCAGTCCGATCTGGGTCATGGCACAGGGCCCGTCAAAAGGAATGTCCGACACGCTGGCGGCAATCGCGGATCCCAGCATAGCGGTCAGCTCCGGACGGCACTGCGGATCCACGCTCATGACCATGTTGCTCAGGGTCACGTCATTCCGGTAATCCTTGGGAAACAGGGGCCGCATGGGCCTGTCGATCACGCGGCTGGTAAGCACCGAGTTCTCACTGGCCTTCCCCTCCCTTTTGTTGAACCCGCCGGGAATCTTGCCCACCGCGTACAGTTTTTCCTCAAACTCCACGCTCAAAGGGAAGAAATCAATCCCTTCCCTGGGCTTTTCCGACGCGGTGGCAGCAGACAGTACCGTGGTATCCCCATAATACAGAAACGCGCAGCCGTTGGCCTGCCTGCCCACGCGGTTCATATCCACCCGCAATGTACGCCCGGCTAATTCCATTGTATAAGTCTGATACATAACTTCCTCCATTCCGCCGCCTATGCGGCATGGCCTGTTGTGAAACCGGAAACCGTCATGGAACAGAAACACACCGAAACTACTGAAAAACCCACGGAGCCTGCTCCCCGTACCCTTTTCAGCAACCTCGGAATCGTAAGCCTGTCCCGAAAGCGCAGCCGCTTTCTTTCACTGCCCTGTCACTGTCCCGGAAGCACAGCCGAGGTCTGCTTCCCCCCTTCCGCACCATCCAGACAATATGCCGGAAAAATCGGACTTCCCCTCTTTTCCCGGCATATCGGTTCCCGGAAACAGTACGGAAGATTTCCCGGAAACTTATTTGCGCAACCCAAGCTTCTCGATCAAAGAACGATACCTTTCAATATCTTTTTTCTTCAGATACTCTAACAGAGCGCGTCTTTGACCGACCATCTTCAACATGCCCCGGCGGGAATGATGGTCTTTCTGATGGATCTTAAAATGCTCGTTCAGTTCCTGGATCCTTGCCGTCAGGACGGCAACCTGAACCTCCGGTGAGCCGGTGTCGTCAGGCGTCCTTGCATGTCGGCTGATAATGGCTGTTTTCTTTTCTTTGGAAATCATTTCTTTGTTCCTCCTTGTTTTTCATCGCGGTATGCCAAGACAGGGCCGGAACCTCCCATATCCAAGCATCCGTTAAATACCTGTGTATCATAGCATAACCGGGCGGAAATGTAAACGGAAACTTTTTATTTTTCCATTTTTCCATTCATCCGGCTGATTGCAGGATCCAATGCGCCAAATCCCCATAGGACTGCCGTCAGCCTCCCAAGCCCCGTTAAGGCCGCAGCCAAGGCAGGACTGTGGGATGATGCCGCGTCTGCCGCCGCGTTTCCTTTTACAGCGAACCTTCCCCATTAATCCTGCAAGATCCGTACTGCCTTTACCGGCGTCCGGTAATGATATTTGCTGATCTTGATTCCGGTTCTGGGGCTGCTGGCATGGATGACCTGTCCGCCGCCGATGTAGATTGCCACGTGGTTAACGCTTCCCGAACTATTGGCATAAAACACCAGATCCCCGGGTTTCAGGTCGGCAATGCCGATCCTGGCGCCCTCCCCCGCCTGTGCCTTGGAAGAATGGCTTAAACGGATCCCGAAATGCTGAAACACACTCAGTACGAAGCCGGAACAGTCCGCGCCTTTCGTCAGGCTTGTCCCGCCCCACCGGTAGGGGTTCCCCAGAAACTGCTTTGCGTATTCCACCAGGTCTACCCTGACATCGGACACTCCCTGTCCATACAGGAGTTCGGTCATGGTGACGGCTGTTTCCAGTTTTTCTTCCACCGTGACATGTTCCGCAGAGACATAGCCGTCCTCGCCGTCGATGGAAACCTTGACCCAGCCGCCCAGCCGTTCCACAAATTCCAGTTCTTCGCCCGCAGGCACCTGGGTAAGCACCCCGCTGTCCAGACCGGCGCTGTCCCTCACCCGAAGTCCGTCGCCGTTCACCCTGACCACCGTTTCCACCAGCTCATCGGCGCGAAGCTTTGCCTGCGGACCCGTCAGAAGGAAGTCCAGGTTCACATACCCTTCCACTTCCCCGGATTGGATGTAAGCCCAGCCGTCCCGCACGGCGCGCAGCTCACAGGCCGCGTTTTTCGGGAGCTTCCCCACCAGCTTCCCGTCCGTGGACGGAACTGCGCGGATATTCAGGTTCCCGCTCTCCACATCCGCGATCCCCAGGTTGGTATAACCCCAGAGCGCCCCTTTGGCGGCCCGCGCCAGAGCAAGGTATTCCTCCCGGCTCAGACTGGACTGCACCAAAGAAGCCGCCCCGACCGGTTCCCAGATCCCTGCCGCCAGGCTGCTTCCCGCTGCCGACGACGGAAACGACGAGGCCGGAAGCGGCAGTATGCCCAGGCAGACCACGGCACTCAGCCCCGCCAGTCTGCCTCGCTGCGATCTTCTGCCAGACTTTTTTTTCATCCTGTTCTTCTGCATTTTGATGGCCTTTCCGGAAAATCCCGTTACATCTTTGTTACGAATTTATTACATCCAACTAAATGATAACAAGACTGCCGACAGGTTGTCAACCACTTCCATGCATTCCCTAAAATGACGGCAGCCCCTGCAAGACTGCCCGGCAGAATGTCCAGCAAAGCCCCTTCCGCGCAGAATATGCACAAAAGCGCGAGGAGACGACGAGTCAAGCCACGATTCGGATGTTCTTGCGGAAGATGGTCAGGCGTCCTTACGGAACGCGGGATTGTAATCCGTATGGATGTCCTCGGGGAGGATGAAGACGTTCGGGCGTCCTTACGGAACGTGGGCGGCTTTTCTCGCAGAATGCGGGACACGGTTCTTGCCGGATGTGGCCGACGGCTCTTTCCAGATATGGACGGCGGCCCTTGCCGGATCTGGTAGAACCCTCTCGCCGGATGTGGTCGGCTTCTCTTGACGGATAGGAACAGTTCCCTACAAGATCGACCGCCGGATCTGCTCGTCCGGACGGGCGATGACGGAAGAATCCAGGTACATGCCTTTCTGTGCGCAAAAGGCTTTCGCCTTGGCGATGGCGGCTTCGACGGCGGCGACTTCCCCGGTGAGGGTAAGGTAGGACTTCCCGCACATCCCTTTGGCAATGCGAAGCTCGATCAGCTCCACAAGGGCGGTCTTGGCGGCAAGATCCGCGGCCTCAATGATACAGGCGGCGTCAAAGGTCTCCAGGATTCCGAGGGCGTCGATGGCGGCCACGCGGGTGGTGCCGTAGATGGCGGAGAAAATGCTTTCATGGGGGTTCCCGAGGATGAAGCTGTCGATATAGGCTTCCTCCTTTTGGGTCAGGGCGGCTTCGACAGCGCTCTGGACGGCGCTTAACTGCCCGGTGATGAGCGCGGTGTATTTGCCGGGGCAGACGACCTGTGCTTCCAGCAGTTCCACCGCCGCCGTTTTGACCATGAGATCCGCCGCCGCGATACCGGCTGAAACAGTCTTAAATTCGATCATGCCAATTGCGTTTGCCATTTCTGTTACCATGCCCCTTCCAAGGTCTGGAGACTTTGCGCGTAGCACAAAGCTCCGGCTGAAAGAACGCGGCTCTTTCAGCCTTACACTCCTCGTCCGCCTTGACGGACATCCATGATCAGATACTATATTTGGAAAGCGCTCTTTTTTCAAGCTGACGGACAAGCCTCCGCAGGCCATGCGCACAGGCCTGTTCTTCCCAAGAGCAGCTATCTCCGCGGCTCTCCGGTGATTTCCACATATTTTTCGGTGATCCGGGTCACGGTTCCGTCTATGGAAGCATGAACCGGAACACTAAGCCCTGCGGCGGCCTTGCCGATGAGCTGGCCGCGAGCGACCTTCTCCCCTTTTGCCACCACACAGAGGGCGGACATGCCGATATGCTGGGAAAAAGGAATGCGGACTTCCATGACTTTCTGGATGTCTTCCCGGAAAGGAGCCTCGGTTTCGTATCCGGACAGGCCGAGCCGCGCCTGTAGGCGGTGTTCCGGCACTTTCCGGTATTCCCTCGCCGACAAGACCGGGGCGGCGCTCATCCCTTTGGGCGGCGAGACGCCCGCCCTGCGCAGACCGTCCTTGCATTCGGCGATCAGAGAGCGCGGCGAAAGGCTCTGCGGACAGGAATAGCTTTCGCACAGGCCGCAGCCGCTGCAGAAAAAGAGGTTGAGAAAAGCGTCCGGATCCCGGAAATCATGGCCGCTTGCCGCCCGCATGAACTGATGGGGGCGGATGGGGTGTCCCAGGCTGTAGCGGGGGCATAAATCCGTACACAGCCGGCACTGGCAGCAGGCGGAAGCCGCCCTTTTCCTGCTAAGGGAAGCCGGGATCCGCCGTTTCTGGATCAGAGGGTGGGTTTTGGGAAGAACCAGGATCGCGTTGGTGGTCTTGGTGACTGGATCGTAAGGACTTCCTATTTTTCCCATCATCGGGCCGCCGGCCAGGTACTGGCTTTCTTGGATGGCTTCGCCCCCCGCCAACGTTACGGCAGCCTGAAAAGAGGCGCCGATGGGAATCTTGAGGGTAAGGGGGGTCTTTACTTCGCCGACCACCGAAACCAGTTTGTCCGTGACGGGGAGATTCGCTTCGACGGCGTTATGTATGTTGTATACGGTTTCCACATTGAATACCGCTATGCCCGCTTCTATGGGAAGTCCTCCCGGGGAGACGACTTTTCCGGTGGCTTCATAGATCAGGACGACTTCATCCCCCATGGGATAGGCGTCGGGCAGAAAATGCAGCCGCACCTTGGGAAACTCCGGGAGGCTGGCCCGCAGGGCCTGGACGGTATCCCGGTACCGCTCTTTGACGGCGACGATCCTCTCTCTGGCGTTCACCGCGTCGCCGACCATGGAGAAGGCGCTTAGGATCTCCCGGGTATGGCTTCGCAGAAGCTGGCGGTGCAGTTTCAAAAGGGGTTCGCACTCCCCACAGTTCAGGAGGATCGTCTCGACGCGTTCGTCTATTTTTTGATAGGTAGGGAAACCGGCTCCGCCGGCTCCGACGACTCCGTTGTCGCGGATCCGGGCGGTCAGTTCTGCTGTCTTCATCATTGGGCTTCCTTTTCTAAATGGAAATCTTCCAGAGGGAAGCTTCTCCAGGAAGAGCTTCCGAAGGGAAATCTCTTCCAATAAGACTTCCGAAAGAGAAACTGTTCCAGAAAGATCTTCCAGGGAACCGTCCTCCCCGGAACGTCTTCCGTAGGGAATCCTTTCCAGGGAGATCTTTTCAGGGGAATGGCCTACCGGAAATCTTCAGGGTCGTCAAGGATTCCCACGATGGCCGCGTCGATAGGGGCATTTTCCATATCGGTTCCGAGCCGGGCGGCGCCGCCAAAGACGACCAGCACATATTCGCCGACTCCGGCTCCGATGCTGTCGGCGGCAATGACAGGGTTCGGGAAACCGGGCCGGGCCGGAACCGGTTCCACGATCATGAATTTGCTGCCTATGAGGCGTTCGTTTTTGCGGGTGGAAACAACGCTGCCTACTACTTTTCCTATGATCATGTCTGTTCCCGTCTGCCCGCTTTAGCGGGCGTAAAACAATATCGAAATCAACCGTTGAAAGCTTGTTGCTCTCCGCCTGGGCGGCCAAGGGGACTGTTACGGAATCACTTGCGCGGATCAGGGAGCTGGCTTCCGGCAAGGATCCCCCCGTAGCCCTGCGCGACGTTACGGAAGCACTTGCGCAGGTAAGGAAGCGGTTTTCGTCAGGACAAGGAGCAAAAAAACGAGCATCATAGGCTATGTAAGCTTTTTTGCGGCAAAGTACTGGCGGAAACAAGCCGCTAAGAGGTACGTTTCTTTCGGAACCGTTCCTTAGCAAATCGTGACCAGATCTCCGCTGACGAGTCGGCTGGCGTTGGCTTCGTCTGTGTCGATATGCATTTCTAAGGTAAAGGCTCTATCCACGCGGATTTTCACATGGTTAAATATGGTTCCGCGTTCGTTCTCTGCTTTCACGGAAACAAGATCTCCGTCCTGTACTCCGGCGGCCAGGGCGTCCGCCGGAGACATATGAATGTGGCGGAGGGCGACGATACAGCCCTCCGGAAGGTACAAAGCGCCTTTGGGTCCGACCACGGCGATGGGGGCGCTTCCGGCCACGCTGCCAGATTCCCTCACAGGAGCCTTGATTCCAAGCTTCAGCGCGTCGGTGGAGGAAATTTCTACCTGGGAAGCTTTCCGGACAGGGCCAATTACCCGGACATTTTCTATGGCTCTCAATTTGAGTCCTACGATGGTCACGGTTTCATCGGCGGCAAACTGACCGCCCATCAGTTCTTTCTTCTTCGTCAGCGCGTAGCCTTGCCCGAACAGGATTTCCAAGTGTTCCCGCGTCAGGTGTACATGCCGGGCGGATACGCCGACCGGTACGGCATACCCTCCGCCCGGCTCGGCGCGCTTCCCGTCCGGCTGCGCATATCTTCCGCCCGGCTCGGCGTACTTCCCGTCCGGCTGCGCATATCTTCCGCCCGGCTCGGCGCGTTTCCCGTCCGGCTGGGTTGGCCGACCAGCCTGCTGTCCCAAGATATTCAGGACAGCTCTTGTGATATATGCAATTTCGTTGGTTTCCCAATCAGTTTCCAAACTGTTACCTGCTTCCGGATGTATACAGCGGGACCGCGTGAAAACGTGCAGCCATGATTTCGCTGAATATTCCTGCCGAACATACTCCTGAAAACAACTCCATAGATTCAGCAGAAACCACTGTGCGGCAACGAAACCTTACTTCTCATTGCCCTTCTGGGGCAGGATCCTCTCCACATCTCCGTGAGGTCTGGGGATGACATGGGTCGCGATAAGTTCCCCTAGTTTCCCCGCCGCCTGCGCGCCGCTTTCCACAGACGACTTTACGGCGCCGACGTCGCCGCGTACCATGACGGTAACTAAGCCGGAACCGATTTTTTCCGTGCCGACCAGCGTGACGTTGGCGGATTTGCACATCGCGTCCGCCGCCTCGATTGCGGCTACCAGACCTCTTGTTTCTATCATTCCTAATGCTTCCTGTGACATGTTCTGCTCCTCCTGTTTTGACTGTTTGTTGTCTGCGGCGGCAGCTTCTGCGACCGCTTTGCGGATGTGTCCGGACGCACATTCCGCTGTCTTTGTTGGATGTTTCCCGCCGTCTCTGCCGGATGTTTTCGGCTGTCTCCGCCGGATGTTTCCCGCTGTCTCCGCCGGACGTTTCCCGCCGTCTCTGCCGGACGTTTCCCGCCGTCTCTGCCGGACGTTTCCCGCCGTCTCTGCCGGATGTTTCCCGCCGTCTCTGCCGGATGTTTCCCGCCGTCCTGGTTCATGCTGCCCTCGCAATGTTCCGGTATCTTACGTTTTCTTCCATCTGGCGGCGCTTTGCTGTACCAGCCTTACGATTTCCGGATGGGGACTGGCAAGCAAGCCATGGGAAACGGGGTGCCTGATCCCTTTCCGGCAAGCCGTTTCCACCGCCTGGGCTACGGCGGCAAGCTCCCCTTGGATGATCAGGGTGACAAGGCGACCGCCCAGCTTTCTTTCCCAGGAAGCCAGTTCGACGTCTGCGGTCTTGCACATAATATCCAACGCGTCCAGCGCGGCGGCCACTCCGGAGATTTCCAGAAAGCCGTATGAAATGCCCATGATGTTCCCTTTCCTCCTTCCGCCAACCTATCGTGAACGGCAGCCTACGTCGTGCGCGGTCCGGATCATGAGCCGCTGCCCACGCCACGCACGAGCCGGAGGGCGGCCCGTCGTCCGCGCCTACGCGGCGGTCTGGATTTTGAGCCGCTTCCCGCGCCGTGTACGGCGGTTCCCTTTCGGAACCATCGGTCAGATGACAGCAGGCAGGATTTTCTCCACGTCCGCGTGGGGCCTTGGGATGACGTGTGCCGCCACCAGCTCGCCCAGCCTCCCCGCGGCGGCGGAACCGGTTTCCACCGCCGCTTTGACGGCGCCGACATCGCCGCGTACCATCACCGTCACCAGCCCGGAGCCGATTTTCTCCGTGCCGATCAGAACCACTTCCGCCGCTTTGGTCATGGCGTCCGCCGCTTCAATCGCGGCGGTCAGTCCTCTCGTTTCGATCATTCCTAATGCGTCCTTTGCCATTGCAATGTCCTCCTCTCGGATTTTTCATCATGAGCGGTCAAAACCGCTCAGCTTCAGCAGTTTACAGGTATCATCAGTCGGGTTGGCGATCATGTGCTGCCCGACTACGCCGGATACTTTCCGGGCTGTTTCCAGCCCCGCCTCCATGGCGGCTTCCACGTCCGCCACGCCCCCCCGGAATTTGACGGTGACAAGCAGGGGAACCGGAAGGGAATCGGCGTTTCCGGGTTTATTTTTATCAAAATCTTCCAAAGTCACGTTCGCCGCCTTACACCCGGCGTCCGCTGCCAGGAACGCGCAGACCAGGCCGTATACTTCTAAGATTCCGACTGCTTGGTTCACGGTGTCTCCCTCCTTATGGGCTGCCGGCGTGTCTGCGGAACGGAAATCACGCGTTCAGGATGGCGATTTTCAGCCCGCTCATGGACAGGTTCGTCCGGTGGGCCTCGTTGATTTCTTCGAGCGCAAAGGTGTGAGTAATCAGCTTCTCCAGAGGAAGCCCGATCTGCTTCGCGCTTTTGAGGAAAGCAAAAGTCGTGGCGTAATCCCTCAAGGTATACACCCAGCTGCCCACGATGGTCAGCTCCTTTGAGCAGATGTCAAAATGGGGATTGATGACAGCGTCTCCGCCGTTGATGAAAAATCCCAGTTCACATAGGCCCCCGCCGTTGCGGATGAACTTGTAGATATTGGAATGTGCCACGGGGGAGCCGGTACACTGGAACGCAAAGTCCGCCGGCTGTCCGCCAAGCGCGCTGCAAACCGCTTCCGCCAAGGCCTCCGTTCCTTTCTGATCCTTGAAGTTCACGCTGCCGCTTGCCCCCAGCTGTCTGGCAAAATCCAGTCTTTGCTGCTCGCCGTCCACGGCGACGATTGCTTGGATGCCCATCGTGCGCAGGATCGCGATACAGATCAGCCCGATCGGCCCGCAGCCCTGTACCGCCACCTTGGAATTGAAGCGCAGGATCCCGGTGGATTTCGCCCGTTCCACCGCATGAACCAGCACGGCGCAGGGTTCCACCAGAATGCGGGAGTACAGATCCAGATCGCTGACGTTGAATACGGTGGAACCGCCCCGGATCAGAAGATAGTCCGCGAACCAGCCGTTCAGATGGATGTCGTCGTCCGGCAGGAGCCCGTACACATCGGAGCCGCCCACGTTCTGCTTGTTCAGGTCGAACATGGTGATCTGCGGGCTGTCCTTGAAGATCATACAGGTGACGACTTTGGCGCCGAGGTACAGGTCTTTTCCCGCGCTGTCCTTTTTCACATTCTTGCCCAGCTTGACGATCTCGCCGGTTCCCTCGTGTCCCAGTACCACCGGAATCAGGGAAAAGGGATCCCGTTGGAACTCGTGGGCGTCCGTGCCGCAGATGCCGCAGCCTTCGACTTTCACCAGAATGTCGTCGTCGCCGACCGGCGGAATAGGAAATTCCTTGATCTCATAGTGTTCCAAGGCGGTAAGCATTGCCACGCGGGCCTTCTGTGGGAGAAGGCCCGGCGCGGCGGCGGGGAAACCGGCAGGGGAAACCGTGTTTCCTTTCCGTTCCATGCCGGCAAGGACTTGCTTGACAATCTCTTCTATCGCTACAGAGTCTAATTCCATCGTTGCTCCCATCTGCCCGCTTTGATCTATCAAGAATGTGAGCGCCAGCCTAGGTTAGCGGGCGCCGGCCCAGGCTGTTCAGCGGATACACAGGCTGTCTGACATGACGCAGCGTCTGCTTTTGGTAAAGGTCTTCGCGCTGGTCAGCCCTTCGCCGGTACGGCTGGCGATCGTGAACGTACAGTAGCCTTCGCCGCCGAAACCGAGGGCGGCATAAGACGGGGCGTTCTTTACCAGAACCGCAGTGTCGATGGCTTTGGCATACTTGGTGATGTTGTCAATATGTTTGGAATGGATGTGCGCGGAATGGCGGTTTCCATGTTCCAGCCAGACCGCTTTTTCCAGGCCGTCCTCAAAATCCTTTGCGCGAACCACGCCGAGGATAGGCATCATCAGCTCTTCGGAAATCAGAGGATGTTCCTTTTCCCCCTCGAAGACGATACAGCGGATGTTGTCCGGCACCGTGACGCCGATCATGCCCAGGAGGGTCTTGGCATCTTTCCCCACACATTTGCGGTTCAGCCCTTTGGGGGTCAGCACCGTCGCCGCAAGCTGCTCCTGCTCTTTTTGCGAAGCCAGATAACAGCCCTGTTCCGTAAGCATATAGTGCAGGAGTTCGTCCAAAATGGGAGAGAGGGCGACGACCTCTTTTTCCGCGATACAGGGCAGGTTGTTGTCAAAAGTACAGCCGTTCACGATGTCCTGCGCGGCTTTACGCAGGTCGGCGGTTTCGTCCACCAGTACGGGCGGATTGCCGGCTCCCGCGCCGATCCCCCGTTTCCCGGAAGAAAGGATGGCGGTCACTACGCCCGGCCCTCCGGTCGCCACAAGCAGGGGGATGTCCTTGTGCTTCATCATGATGCTGCCGGTGTCCAAAGTGGGCTTTGCCACGGAAACCGCCACCTGCCCGGGGCCTCCGGCTTCAAGGGAGGCTTCGTTGATCAGCCGGACGGCGTACAGGGAAGTCCGGACGGCCTGCGGATGGGGGTTGAATACCACCGTGTTGCCCGCCGCGATCATCCCGATACTGTTGCAGAGAATGGTCTCACTCGGGTTGGTGCAGGGGGTGATCGCGCCGATGACGCCGAACGGCCCCATTTCCACCAAAGTCAGTCCCCGGTCGCCGCTCCACGCGGCAGTGGAAAGATCTTCCGTGCCAGGTGTCCTCTCGGCGGTGAGATGGTGTTTCAGGATCTTATGCCCCACGTTGCCCATTCCGGTTTCCTCTACGCCCAGATAAGCCAGGGTTTCCGCCTGTGCGCTGATTTTACGGCGTAAGTTGGAGATCATCTTCTCCCGCTGATCCATGGACAGGTTCCGGACGACGGCCTGCGCTTTTCCGGCGGCGGCGATGGCTTCGCCCATATCCTGAAAAATACCGTACTGCTCCTGCGAGGCGGTACTTTGGAGCCGCGAGACCACTTCTCTCACGATTTCCCGAACCAGCTGTTCGTTCATGGCCATGACCATCCTTTCACGCCAGGCGCACTGTTTTGTCCGCTCCGGCAGCGCCGGAGTATGCTTGGACAGCGCCGGAACACGTTTCTCGGCAGCGCCTGTGAGTATTCCCGTTCAACGCAGCGGGCGGCTTCCCGCTTGCGGCCTACTGATGATGAGGGAACCGCCGGAGCGATCCACGGCGTCTTCCCGCTTGCGGCCTGCGAGTATGCAGCTGCCTAATCACCGTGATAACGGTTAAGCCATACGCCCGCTTGCGGCCTGTAAACATACGGCGGCGCCGGAGCGTGTTTCGATCCTACCGGCCTTTGTTTCCGCGCTGTCCAAATCCGTGTCCCCTCTAAAGCAGGCCTAGCCGCGCCATGACCTGTTTCGTAATTTCGGCGATCAGCTGTGGATCGGCGCTTTGGGGGTCGGGCGCGCTTGCGGGAGCCTGGAGGCGTCCGCCGCAGTTGTGGCAGTTTGGCAGCCCTTTGTTCTGGCACAGGTCGGCCGGGTGCCTGCCGGGAAGCCCGAACTGCCGCCGGATCTCATATAATCTCTCCACGGTCGCCCGGTCAAACTCCTTGGGGCCGCCGAGCATTCTGGACTTGTACAGCAGCTCGGCATAAAACTCAACCGATTCCATTTTGTGGTAAGCATTCAGCAGATCCACCGACCAAGTCAGGGCGCCGTGGCTTTCCAGCAGCACGGCATCATAATATGGAAGATATTTTTCTACATGATCGGGAATCTCCATGGTGGAGGGGGTACCGTACTCCGCAATGGGAACGCAGCCGAGGGCAATGACCGCTTCCGGCATGATCGGCTGGGTGAGGGGAATCCCGGCAATGGCGAACGAGGTGGCAAAGGTGGGATGGGCATGTACCACCGCGCCGACGTCCGGCCTTTTCTCATAGACACGCATATGCATCTTGATTTCGGAAGAGGGTTTGAAGCCTTTGTTCGCCTGGATGAGCGTTCCTTTTGCATCCACCTTGCAGATAAAATCCGGAGTCATGAACCCTTTGGAAACTCCGGTAGGGGTACACAGGAAAGTGTGATCGTCCAGTTTCACGGAAAGATTGCCGTCGTTGGCGGCTACCATGTTGCGATTGTAGATCCTCTTGCCGATTTCGCAGATCTGCTGTTTCAGTTCGTATTCGTTCCTCATGCCGGCTCATTCCTCCTTGACAGATACGCCGATTCCGGAAAATGGTTTCTTATAATGTTGCTTTTACTGTGAGTATAACACCGAAAACCACATAAGTCAACATATAAATAAAAATTTTTGTTGCTTGTTGCGATTTTTTTTCGGACTGCCACTCAGCTGCCTCTGCGGAATGTGGTTCGCAGACCTTGGCCGATGGGGTCAGCGCTTCTGCGGAACGTAATCCACAGGCCTTGCCGGGCGCCGTCCGCTGTCTTGGTTGAACGTCATAAGCAGGGTCTGCCGGACAATAACGATTCCGAGAACGAATTCTGTGAATCATTCGTGATTGGTCGCCATAAGCGAATCCCCATTCCTCTGCTGTGGACTAACATGAAAGGGGACGCTGAGAAAGCGTAGTCAAATGCCGGGCAGCACCTTGACGCTGCTTTTTACATTGCCCGCTAACCCATGCAAATCAATGGCGATATGCCAATGCCCAGAGTGAGCGGTTTTCAGCCGAACAGGCGACTGCTTCACAAGTCCTCCGACGTAGCTATATGGCTGTCCGTTCTTATAGTTACTTAAGTTGTTTGAATCAAGCAGCCGAACATTTGCCGCATTTCCTTGAAGCGTTATTTCTACCATGCGTCCTTTATCAAGATTCCCCAGATCATAATATGTAAAATTCATGGCAACCCTCCAGCGAACCCCGCTTCTTTTGCAAAGTTGTGTTTTATCCTATCCGCAGGATAGGATACCAGGACTGCTCTGCAGTCATGGCAAGGGCATGCCATCCGGCCTATATCCTATCCTGCGGATAGGATACCACGGATTTCTTGATTTTACTTTTTACTATTGTAAGCGTCAAAAACAAAGGAACCTACCGTAAAAACAGGCCTCCTGCTAAAATATAAGCAGGAGGGCAAAAGGAATGGATAAAGCAATTCAAGAGGGCAAAACATGTCAATATTGCGGGAAGAGTCTACTCGGGATGTGTCAGTTGGCAAAACGCAAGTTTTGCAGTAAAACATGCGGCAACAAATATAAACTGCGGCAGAAGAAGCCGGATGTGCAAGAGAAATTATGGGTGCATGAACCGGAAACATTCAAGCAAGCAATGGGAATGTATTGGTCGGGCATTGGCAGCGCGGCGATAGCGCGAAAACTTGACATACCCGTAGGGACGATGTACAGTTGGGTACATGATTTTGGCGGCGAACGTGAGCGGGTAAAGCCAATCATTCATATCGATAAAGAAAGGCCTTGCGCATGGCCGCTGAAAGAATGTTTCCGGGAAGCGAAAAATGCCGAAGAATGGCTTGAAGCTTTGCAAAAAACGGTTCAAAGCGAAATACCCTGTGAAGAGGAAGGCATACGGCTCGTTTGCGGGAAAATGCAAGGGCAAAGCGCAGAGAGACTTAGCATGGTGATTTATAAAAAACTAAAAGCCGACCCGCTTGGCGGCGAAACATTTGCTTTCTGCAACAAATGCGATAACATCATCACAACAATTTCATGGAAAGAACCGATGTATCATATGGTGAGATATATAAAGACACACGGAACATTCATCCGGCCGGATGAAAAATCAGGCAAGTCGGGACTGACTTAAATTTAGTGTAAATGGTATAATCCCACGAGTTACGGTCAACAATTCAACTGCGGCATAAACGGAGCAACGATGAGGATCGACCCCACGCTTGCCGCCTTATACGG
>JAISOV010000042.1 GCA_031275405.1 Clostridium sp.
GAACATGTGGAAAAAGGCGTGGCGTCCATGGTGGTGGACCAGACGCCGGTGCCCGGCAACGTGATCCCGTATGACGCGGCGAAAAAGGAGATCCATGTGACGGTGACGATGGGGGCAAGCGCCCATATGCACTAACTTTAGCTTGACAATATGCATAAAAGAATGCTGTAATAACCAAGGGGTGATAAAAATGGAAAGTATAGCGCGTTTAGTGGCGGAATTGCCAAAAGATTACGAAAAAGACTGTTACGAGCAAGGCGCGATAACGCGAAGGTGCGGGGGTATCAAGCCCCTGCGATTTGATGATGTTGGCTATGTTTCATTTGCAAAACGGTTGTTCGCTGCTTGAAATAAGCGAGGCTGCGAGAAAACGGAAAGCTGATGGTCGCCTTGCTGATTGAAATCGCGCTTGCTGAAGCGTCTTTTTTCCCTCAAGGCGATTCGGGATAGAAGTGTTTGGCGTGAGATAAAATTCTTGAACCTATGGCTCACAACAGGCTTTTGCAGCGGCAAAACACTATACCCGAACCTGAAAAACGTGTTCTTAAGGCTGCGTACAGAAAAAAGAGCCTCCAGTCATCGCTTGCAACTAACAATGCTTTAAGTTAGTGCATACGGGGCGCTGCCCCACACCCCGGAGTTTACCGCTTTTGTTTTCCCTAAAACGGGCGACAAAAACGGACAGCTTTCGCCATCCGTTTTAGGGTAAAATCCGCACCGCCGCTCGGGTCGGTCTCCACCGTCGCCCTATCCTGCGATGCGGCAAAAGCCAGTAGTATTATGCGCAATTAGCAAGAAGATTATTCCATTTACACGGTTCCGGCGACACTCCCTTCCGAGATGAACTCTTTAGTTATCTTAGTCATGTTGCCGACCTCCATGTACAGTTATGATTTTTTCATAAGCTGTCCATACTGCCTTTATCATAGTCAAAACATCTTCAGCTTGATTACACATTCTTCGATTGATTCGCCATTCGTTTCATCATCAGAGTCCGCTTCAGCCACATTCCCCGAGCGCAGCCACTCGTCCACCTCGGAAATCTTAAACCGCCATTGCTTCCCAAGCTTGTGCGCCGGCATATTCCTCTTGTTGATATACTGCAGGACGGTTTCGCGGCTCACGCTCAGGTACTTTTCAATCGCAGCCATAGGCTTCCATTCTATTTGCCGCCGGCAAGGTGCTACGGTCCCTGTATGGCTCTTTGCGTCCGCTTGTCATCGAAGCGGACGAGGACCGGGACGGTTCCACTAAAAGATCAAAGATGGGCGGCATGGCGACCGCCCCCTAGATGAGTGCCATCCGGGGGGCGCCTTTCTGTAGCGACGGACACGGGCATCGACTCATTCCGCCCGGTTCTCCCGTCCATGCCGACGCAGGTTCCGCTCGGTCAGGGTTCCTGCTCCGGCGCGGCAGGGTCTTCCTGCGCGACTTGCTGCGCTTGGGCGGTTTCCTGCGGTTGCGCTTCCGGCTCCCGCGCGGCTTCCTCCTGCGGGATCGGCGCGCCGCAGGAAGAACAGAACGCCGCTTCCGCCGTGACTTCCGCGTTGCACCCGGGGCATTTCTTGACGCCCTTGAGCAGCATCAGCGTTTTTTTCAGCCGCTCGACCTCCGCTAAGGCGGCGTCTATCTCTCCGCATTTCTCCGCGACTCCGGCGTTCCCGCTGGACTTCTGCTGTTCATAGTACATCTTACCCAGTTCCTGGAAGATACGGTTGACGCCGGCCTCCTGTATGCTGATCTGTGTATGAAGTCCGGTGATTTCCGCGATCTCTTTTGCCTTTTTTGCTACGTCTTTCCCTTTGCTTGTCAGGGTTTCTCCTACCTTATTGATAAAGTCCATGACATCCTCCTTCCGTTCTTGACGGGTATCCTGTTTCTGTTCTGATTCTACCGTATTTTCGCCATAGCCGCAAGCATCCTATAAACTTTTCATATATTGTTAATAGAATGAAAACAAATTCCGGCGGAAACAGTCCGCGAAACGGACGGCACATCACCGCACGGCATTGCGGGGGTGACAGGCGCCCAATCCACGCGGCCTCAGACCCGGATCTTTGCGCCGGCCCCAAGCAGGCCGCGGTTCTCCTCTAAGATGGGAAACACCACGTCCGCCAGGAAGCGCTCCACCTGTTCCTTGGCGCAGCCTATGTACCTGGCGGGATCCATGGCTGCCCGCAGCTCTTCCGGACGGAGAAGAAAAGCGGGATCCGCCTCGATCAGGGAAAGCAGATTGTTCTCTTTCCCCTCTTCTTTGACCTGCCTGGCGGCTTCCATGGACAGCTCCCGGATTTTCTCATGGAGCCGCTGACGGTCGCCGCCTTTTTTCACCGCGTCCATCAGGATGTTTTCCGTCGCCAGGAAGGGCAGCTCGCCCATCAGGCGTTTTTCCATGACTTTGGGATAGACCACAAGACCGTCCGTCACGTTCAGGCACAGATCCAGGATGCCGTCCACCGCCAGAAAAGCTTCCGGCAGGGAAAGCCGCTTGTTGGCGGAATCGTCCAGCGTCCGCTCAAACCACTGGACAGCCGAAGTGACCGCCGGGTTCAGCGCTTCTATCATGACATAGCGGGCCAGCGAAGCGATCCTTTCACTGCGCATGGGGTTGCGCTTATAAGCCATGGCGGAAGAGCCGATCTGTTTCTTTTCAAATGGCTCCTCCACTTCTTTCAGGTGCTGCAGGAGCCGGAGGTCATTGCTCATCTTATGGGCGGACGCCGCGATCCCCGCCAGCACGTTTGCTATCCGGGTGTCCACTTTACGGGAATACGTCTGCCCAGACACGGGATAACAGCCTTCAAAGCCCATTTTACGGGCGATCAAGGGGTCGATCTTCTCCACCGTCTCATATTGCCCATCAAATAATTCCAGGAAGGAGGCCTGGGTTCCGGTAGTGCCTTTTGAACCCAGCAGCTTCATGCCGCCAAGTACATATTCCAGATCTTCCCAGTCCAAGCAGAACTCCTGTAGCCACAGCGCGGCCCGCTTCCCCACCGTAGTCGGCTGCGCGGGCTGGAAATGCGTGAACGCCAGCGCGGGGAGGTCTTTGTATCTCTCCGCAAAACCCGCCAGCCTGTCCATGACGTTCAGCAGCTTCTTTTTTACCAGCCGCAGAGCCTGTGTCATGACGATCAGATCCGTGTTGTCGCCCACGTAACAGGAGGTCGCCCCCAGATGGATGATCCCGGCGGCTTTCGGACATTGCAGGCCGTAAGCGTAGACGTGGCTCATCACGTCGTGGCGCACTTCCTTTTCGCGTTTCCGTGCTTCTTCGTAATTAATGTCGTCCGCATGGGCTTTCAGCTCGTCGATCTGCTCCTGGGTGATCACCGGCTCGCCTCCGCGGCTCAGCCCCAGTTCTTTCTCCGTCTCCGCAAGGGCGATCCACAGTTTCCTCCAGGTGCGGAATTTCATGTCCGGTGAAAAAAGATACTGCATTTCCCTGCTCGCATAACGCTCCGACAAAGGACTCTGATATTGTCCGGCAGAGTATTCTTGTTCCATATCGCTAGCCATGCCTTTCCGATAAATTTGAAGCCATCCTTTGCAATCTGACAGCCATGCTTCACGAGCTCTTTGAAACCATCCGCCTGCGGATGGGAAGCCATCTCTTCCCGATGAAACAGGAGATTAACTTTCAAATTCGCCCCGGATGTCCTCCTTGGGCGGCTCCATGGGATATTGCCCGTCAAAGCAGCCCTTGCAGATCCCAAGCCCCCGGACGATTTCACCCAGCCGCTCCAGTTTCAGATAATCCAGGCTGTCCGTGCCGATCATGCGGCTGATCTGCGGTATGGTATGCTGATAGGCGATCAGCTGTTCCCTTGCCGGTACGTCCGTGCCGAAATAGCAGGGCCACAGGAAGGGAGGGGAACTGACCCTCATATGTACCTCTTTCGCGCCCGCTTCCCGGAGCATATGCACGATCCGGTCCGAAGTGGTGCCGCGGACAATGGAATCATCGATCATGATGATACGCTTCCCGTCCACCGCTTCCCGGATCACGTTCAGCTTTACCTGGACGCTGCTCTCCCGGTTCCTCTGTCCGGGCTTGATGAACGTCCTGCCCACATAGGCGTTTTTGACAAAAGCCGTTCCATAAGGAATGCCCGACTGCAAGGAATATCCCAGGGCGGAACAGTTGCCGGACTCCGGAACCCCTACCACCAGATCCGCTTCCACCGGGGAATCCAGCGCCAGGAATTTCCCCGCCAGGATCCGGGAATCATAGACGCTTACCCCGTCCAAGCGGCTGTCCGGCCTGGCAAAATAAATGTACTCAAACACGCAGCCCGCGCTGCGCCCGGAGGGCAGGGCGTGGCTCATATCGGAGACCATGCCCTGCTCAGGAGAAATCGTGACGATCTCGCCGGGATACACGTCCCGCAGGAACTTCGCTCCCACGGTATCCAGTACGCAGGATTCGCTTGCCAGCAGATAGGCGTTCCCCCGCTGTCCGATACACAGAGGACGGAATCCGAAGGGATCCCTTGCCCCGATCAGCTTCCTCGGCGACATGATGACCAGGGAATACGCGCCTTGGATCTTGTCCATCGCCCGCCCTACCGCCTCCTGCACGGTGCGGGTGTTCAGCCGCTCGCGCGCGATGTGGTAGGCAATCACTTCCGAATCAATGGTGGTCTGGAAAATGGCTCCGGTGTATTCCAGTTCCCGGCGCAGCTTGGGCGCGTTGATCAGATTGCCGTTATGGGCAAGCGCCAGAGTGCCTTTGACGTAATTCAGCACCAGAGGCTGGGCGTTCTCCCGCGTAGAGCTTCCGGCGGTGGAATAACGCACATGCCCCACGCCGATGTCTCCTTGCAGCTTTTCCAGTACCTCCGGCGTGAACGCTTCGTTGACCAGCCCCATCTCCCTGCTGCTCTTCACTTTCGCTTTGGGGGCATCGGTATCACTGACCGCGATGCCGCAGCTTTCCTGCCCTCTGTGCTGTAAAGCCAGAAGCCCGTAGTAAATGGTGGAAGCCACGTCGCCGCCGTCAAAATCATAGATGCCGAAGACGCCGCATTCTTCCCTGATTTCGTCCGAATCGTCCGCCGGAGCGCCGTGCAGACCGCCCGCGCCCAGCCGCCCGCCGCCTTGGTCGCCCGCCGCCGGAGCGCCGTGCAGGCCGCCCGGTCGGGCCTTGTCCCTGTATCCGTTCTCTGATTCGGCGCCTTGCAGATCTTGATTGTCCGGCATTTTTCCGCTCCCTATTCTCACGCTGCGCACATCTTCCGTGTCAGCCGCCCCGCCGACTTGAGTTTTCGTCATTTTCAGAAGCTCTTACCGAATAGATTCAGCCCAGCCGCTGGAACACTTCCCGGTACGCTTCCTCCACATTGCCAAGATCCCTGCGGAAGCGATCCTTGTCCAGTTTTTCATTGGTCTTCACATCCCATAGGCGGCAGGTATCCGGCGAAATTTCGTCCGCCAGGAGGATCTGCCCATGGAAGCGCCCGAACTCCAGCTTAAAGTCCACCAGCCTGAGTCCGACTGCCAGGAAATAAGCTTTCAGCACCTCATTCACCTGGAAAGCGTATTTCTTGATCCGCTCTATTTCTTCCCAGGTGGCCAGATCCAGCGCCCGGGCAAAATAGGCGTTGATCAGAGGGTCGCCCAGAGCGTCGTTTTTATAAGAAAACTCTATGGTCGGCTCCGTAAACGGCGTTCCCTCCGGCACGCCCAGCCTTTTGGAAAAGCTTCCCGCCGCCACGTTGCGGACAATGACTTCCAAAGGAATGATCTCCACGCGCTTGACCGCCGTTTCCCGGTCGCTTCGCTCTTCTATGAAATGTGTCGGGATTCCTGATTTTTCTAAAAGCCGGAATACCCGGTTGGTCATTTGATTGTTGATGACGCCTTTCCCTGCGATGGTTCCTTTCTTCTCCCCGTTAAACGCAGTGGCGTCGTCCTTGTAGTCCACGATCAGTATGTCCGGATCCTCCGTCAGGAATACTTTCTTTGCCTTACCTTCGTAAAGCTGCTCCAGTTTTTTCATAATTTTTGTCCTCCCAAAAATTCCGCTCCCTCGATCAGGGAGGCTGAACCTTTCCTTCCACGCTTATCATATCCTGATTCCCGAGAAAAATCAACGGATTTTTTGAACCCGCCGGCTTGCGCGGGAAAGGAAATCAAAAAAGAGGTGACATGGGGAAGAGGAATATGGTATGCTAAGTATAAGCCAGACGCCGCGAACGCGGCCTTGATTGCGTACAATTTTGTACAGCCATAAAGGAGCGGAAACATGCAGCCACTATACACAAACGTAAGAGTCAACAATGAAATAGAGCTTTGCGAGATTTCGGATCCGGACTGCAAGCAGCTCATCGAAAAGGCTTTGCTGCAGAAGAGGATCTCGTACTGCCTCCGTTGGCCGAAGCCGCCCTTTTTCGGTTTTTCCCGAAAAAAGAATGTCTGCATTATTTGCGTAAACAGCCACGTAAAGGAAGAGGCGGAAGCCATCGTACGCACGATCTGTGACGAGACCGGCTATGAGGCGCGTTTCCTGATGCGCAAAACGCAGGCGGATTATTTATAAAATCCTCTCCGGCACACTCTTGCGTACAAAAATGCTCCGCCGAACACTATTTCCCGGAAAACTCTTCCATGATCCCCTGATGCAGCAAAGCCCGAAACTCCCCGGATTCCAGCCCGTCCCGCGTTTTCCCGCCGGTATGGATATGGAGCATATAAATGATCAGCCGGGCGCAGAGGGCATAGACCAGGTAATTGACCGGGAGGTCGCCCCGGATTTCCCCCTTCCGGACAGCCTGTTCCATGACGGAGCGCAGCACGCTGTCCAGACGGTATTTCCGCGCTGTTTCTTTCTCCATCCTTTCCCGGAAAAGTCGGCTGATGGAGGAGGTATCCGTCATCATATGCACGAAGCGGATAAAGTAGTCCTGTTTGGGCAGCCTTTCCGCCACCTGTTCCAGCAGATAGGCGGCTTGTCTGTCAAAACAATCTAATTCTTTCAGTCCATGGAAGATTTCCTCCGTAATCTTTTTGACCTGGAAAGCGATGGCGGACGCAATGATTTCCTCTTTGGAATCAAAATAGTCATAAGCCGTGCCTTTCCCGATCCCGGCCCGCTCCGTGACGGCGGATACTTTGATGGTATTCATATCCGCTCCCTCCGCCAGCAGTTCCATCACCGCCCGGTACATCAGAAGCACTTTTTCCGGCAGGTCTTCTTCCCTCTCCGCTCCGCTTATTTTTCCCATTTATCCCCCTTGTCCGCCTTGGCGGACACCCATTCCATATTTGGAAAGGGATCTTCTTTCAGACTTATCCCCCTTGTCCGTCTTGGCGGACACCCATTCCGGATCGGAAAGGGATCTTCTTTCAGACTTATCCCCCTTGTCCGCCTTGGCGGACATCCATTCCGGATTGGAAAGGGATCTTCTTTCAGACCTGCGTTCCTCCCGGAAGCGCTTTCTTGCGCCGTTCCCGCCGCAGTACATCATAAATGCAAGGAATGACGATCAGGGTCAGCAGCGTGCCGTACAGCAGCCCGCCGATGGTGACGATCGCCATAGGCTTCGCCATCTCCGAACCCATGCTCCGGCTGAATACCATGGCGGACAGCCCCAGGATGGTGGTAAGCGCGGTCATCAGCACCGGACGCAGCCGGGTGGCCCCCGCCTGTAGGATGGCTTCCCGTTTCGCCAGGCCCTCCGCCCGCAGCTGGTTGATGTAGTCTATCAGCACGATCCCGTTATTCACGATAATGCCGGACAGCATGACGAAGCCGATCATGGCGATCACGCTCACCTCGCTGCCGCTGACAAACAGCCCGAAAAAGCCGCCCGTGAAAGCCAGCGGTATCGTAAACATAATGATGAATGGCGAAAGCAGGGACTGGAACTGCGCCACCATGATCAGGTAGATGAAGACCAGCGCCAGAACCAGCATGAGCGTGACCTGCTCCATAGCGTCGTTGATGGTTTCATTTTCTCCGGCAAAAACCAGTTCATACCCGTCCGGCAGTTCGTAGCCCGCCAGCTTCCGCTCCAAGGCTCCGGATACCTTGCCCACGTTGTAGCCGTCCGCGACGGCCGCCGTCACTTCGATGTATCTTGTCTGATCCACGCGGCTGACAGAGTCCAGGGACTGGGCGCTTTCAAAATCCGCCACCTCTTTCAGGATCACTTTTTCTTTTTCCCCTTCCGCGTTAGTGGAATTGATCTCCATTTCTTCTATCTGTCTTCTCGTAAGGGCAAGGTCGTTCCCGCTCATGACATAGACGTCATAATCCTTCTCGGCGGCCGCCAAGGTCGTCGCGCTGGCGCCGTCCGCAAGCCTCGCGGCAATCTGGGTGAAGATCTGTGCCACGGTCAGCCCATGCTCCACGGCCTTGTCGCGGTCGATAGTGATCCGCAGTTCCTCCCCGGTTTCCTCCAGTCCGTCCGACACTTCCGCCGTTCCTTCCGTCGTCCTCACGATTTCGCCGATCTGTGCCGCAATCAGCTGTAAGGTATCCAGTTCCCGTCCCCGGATCTGTATGGAAATGCCGCTCCCGCCCAACGCGCTCATGTCCATGCTCGACGTCTCCACGGAAATCTCCGCGTCCAGATCCGCCGTCCTCTCCAGGATCGCCTGGGCGATGTCGTCGTTGCCGACGGCCTTTTCCTCTTTCACCACCACATAGACGGTGGTGGCGTGTTCGCTGGATTCCCCGCCGCCGAACAGCGCTATGCTGGAGCTGGCGCCGCCGAGCATGGCGCCCGCGTTCTCCACGTCTTCCATTTCCAGGATCCGTTCCAGCACCTCATCGGTCAGCTCGGCGGTCTCCTGTAAAGTGGCGCCGCTCCCCAGCTCAATGCTCACCGTCATCTGGGTGGACTCCATTTCCGGCATAAAAGCGGTGCCTCTGCTCAAAGAAAGCCATACGCTGAGCGCGAGCAGAGCGACGACCGCCAGGAAGACCGCCGGTTTTCTTTTCAGGGAGATTTCCAGCGCTTTCCTATAAACACGAACCATAGCCTTGAGAATCTTCCCCTCTTTCTGATCCTTGGCTTTGGTCAAAGTGACGGACGCCATGGCGGGCACCACGGTCAAGGCAATGGCAAGGCTCGCCAGCAGGGAATATGCGATGGTCAGCCCCATATCCACAAACAGCTGTCTGGTGATCCCTTCCGTAAAGACAATGGGCAAAAAGACGCACATGGTCGTCAGCGTGGAAGCAACGATGGCGCCCGTCACTTCTTTCGCCCCTTTGACGGCGGCGTCCAGGATCGAATGCCCCTCGCCCCGCAGCCGGTAGATATTTTCAATGACCACAATGGAATTGTCTACCAGCATTCCGATCCCCAGAGCCAGCCCAGACAGGGAAATGACGTTCAGCGTGATCCCGCTGAAATACATGCACACCACCGCCGCCACGAGACTGACGGGTATGGACACCGCCACGATCAGCGTCGGACGCAGATCTTTCAGGAAAAACAGCAGGATCAAGACCGCGAGCAGGCCGCCGCCCAGAAGGTTGCTGAAAATGGAGTTCATGACCAAATCGATATAAATGCCCTGATCCATCAGGGTGATCATCGTCAGATCCGGGTTCTCAGCCATCAGTTTGTCAAAGCGCGCCGCCAGCAGATCGGACACCTCGCCGGTGGAGTACCCGGTCTGTTTCTGGACGTTTAAGAGGATACCGGAACTGCCGTTCACATTGGTGTAGATCTCGGCGGAATTGTCCGCGTAAAACACCTCCGCCACCTGGGCCAGGGTGATCACCGGGACGCCGTCCATATGCATATCCATCAGCGGAAGCTCCCGCAGCTCTTTTACGCTAGCGGGCTTATCCCCCACACGAACCAGAAAGTCCACGCCATCCTCCGTCACATAACCGGCGGGCATGGAAAAATTCTGCGCCATCAGCAGGCTTTTCACCGTGTCCACAGTAAGGATCTCCACCATATCCGCCTGCTCATAGGCGCTTTCCTTTGCCTCCGCAAACTGTTCTTCCCCCTCCGCAAGCTGTTCTTCCCCGGCCTTGATCTGTTCCTGGGCGGCGTCGAGCTGGCTCCTGCCGGACTCCAGCTGATATTCCCCCAGACTGATCTTGGCATTTGCGTTGGCAAACTCAATCGCCGCCGCCAGCTGGCCTTTTTCCGCTTCCACCAGGCCGGAATCGACCAGCGCCAGCTTCTGATCCAGGGCGGCGACGGTCTCATGGACGAGCCTGGCATAGGCGTCCAGCCCAAGCCCTCCAGTCTGGGCATTCAGCGCGTCCTCCAGTTTCCGGCGCTGCTCGCTGACCTGGGCGACCTGGGCGTTCACCGCGTCGGAAACCGCCGTCAGGATCCCGAGTACCTGCGGATAACCTGTCTCCCCTGCCCAGTCCAGACTTTTGAGGTGCGTCAGGACAGCTCCGAAGTTCATGGGGATACCGCTCACCGTCAGCTCCGTTCCCGCCATCTGCGTCAGCATCGGATGTTGCGTATATTCCGCTTTCAGACGCTCGATCTGCTCCTGATACTGCCTGATCGGTTCCTCATACGGATTCGCGTCGCCTTCGGATACCGACGCGGCGTTTTTCCTGGCTTCCCCCAGCGCCGCGTAAGCCTCCTGGTACTGACCCGGGGCGTTGCTTACCTGCTGATTGGCCGCGATGGCTTTGTCCATCTCGGCGATCCCGCCCGACAGCTTCCGGGCCGTGGTCAGGCCCGTCACCAGGCTCATTTTGCTGGCTTCCAGATCCGCCTTGGCGGTCAGCAGGTCGCGTTTGGCGTCGGCAAGCTGCTGCGTGGTTTCATCCTGCTGCTCCGCCAGTTCCTGCTTCCCGCTCTCCAGCTCCGTCTCTCCTTCCGTCAGCTCCTTCCTGGAATCCGTGAGCAGCGCCTTGCTGTCCCGCAGCTTCTTGCGCCCCTCTTCCAGTTCTTTCTCGGCTTCCGCCATCTTTTCATCCAAGGCGGCAAACACTTTTTCATTGACCTCATCTATTTTTTCCTGACGGATCACGACATTGACGCTCTCTTCCAGAAGCCCGGTGACGCTCACGCTGGCGACGCCCTCGATGCTCTCCAGCTCCGGCACGATCACGTCCTCCACATAAGCGCTGATCTGGGCGGCGTCCATCCCCTCCACCCCGGCGGCGGCGATCATGACCGGAAGCATATCCGGATCCAGCTTCATGATGACGGGGTTCCCTACGGAATCCTCCCAATAAGATTTCAGCTGATCCAAAGTCTCCCGCATTTCCAGGGAAACGGCATTCATATCGGCGGACTGGGTAAACTCCAGGATGACGATGGAGTAATTCTCCGACGAAACGGAGCGGACGCTCACGATGTTGCTCACCGTCGCCATGCTGGCTTCCACCGGCTTCGTCACCACCGTTTCCACAGTTTCCGGGCTGGCGCCCGGATAAGTGGTCATGACGATGGCATAAGGCAGGCTGATGTTCGGAAGGAGATCCGTGACCATCTTCTGAAAGGATACGATCCCCAGGACGATCACCAGAATGACCCCGACCAGTACGGTATATGGTTTCCTGACGCTGAATTTCGACATTTGTTTTTCCTCTTTCCCGGACCGGATCAGCTGCTGTCCTTGCGGAACGGCAGCCACCCGTTCCGACCGACCGGTCAGCCGGTTCTGGCTGACCTGATGGTAGCATGGAAGGAAGCCCCTGTCAATAAGAGCGCGGAAAAGTTAAGAATTTCTTTAGAAAAGAATGGCTGTTTCAGCGCGAAATCCCGGAGGAAGTTCCCAGGAAACAGGAAAGCGCAGGTCAAAGGACTTTGCGCAGCTTGTTTTTCAGTCTCTGCAAGGCGTTATCGGTAGATTTTTCCTCTCTTCCCAGCACCTTCGCAATCTGGGAATAACTCATGCCTGTCAGATAGAGATCCAGCACCTGTTTCTCAAAGACGCTGAGTTCCCGCTCAATGGCCGTTTCCAGATAGTCGATCCGTTCTTTGTCCAGAACCACCGCCTCCGGATCGCGCTGCTCTCGATCCGCCAAGGCTTCCTGAAGCTCCATGCCCTCTTTCCCCTCCTGTCCCGTCCCGTGGCTGTAGAGCGAAACATAAGTGTTGAGCGGCAGATGTTTCTGGCGCTTGGAAGCCTGCACCGCCGTGTACATCTGACGGCTGATACACAGCTCGGCAAAGGTATAAAAACTGGCGTCCCTGCCGCAGTCGTAGTCGCGGACAGCCTTAAAAAGCCCGATCATGCCTTCCTGGATCAGATCCTCGCTGTCGCCGCCCAAGATGAACATGGACTTGGCCTTGCTGCGTACCAGATTTTTGTACTTTTCGCAGAGATGATCCATAATGGCGGCTTCACCGCTCCGCAGGCGGTCAATCAGTTCCTCGTCGCGGATCTGTCCGTAACCGGTATCCTGGCTCCGATCCTTCATCATCTGAAAATGCTCTTCTTTCAAATTGGCCCTCGTCTCCCGTCCCGGCCTTTCCCGGGTTCCGCCGTTTCAGCCGCGCCGCTGGCGCACGATTTCATAGGCCAGAATCCCCGCCGCCACGGACGCGTTCAGCGAGCCTATCTTCCCTTTTCCGGGAATGGCCGCAGCCATGTCGCATTTTGCTTTCACCAGACGCCCCACGCCTTCCCCCTCGCCGCCGATCACCAGCCCGATGGGTCCTTTGAAGTCCAGGCGGTACATCTCCGTTCCGCCCATGTCGCCGCAGACGAACCACAGGCCCTGTTTTTTCAGTTCTTCTATGGTCTGTGACAGATTGGTCACTTTGGCGACCGGCACATGGTTCAGCGCGCCCGCGGAGGTCTTGGCGACAGTGGCGGTCAGACCCACCGCACGGTTCTTGGGGATAACCACCCCATGGACGCCCGCCGAATCCGCCGTCCGGAGGATGGCTCCCAGATTATGAGGGTCTTCGATGTTGTCCAGCAGGATCAGGAACGGCGGCTCGCCTTTGTCCCGCGCCGCCCTTAGCATATCCTCCACTTCCGCGTAGGAATAGGCCGCCCCATAGGCGACGACCCCTTGGTGCTTGCCCGTCTCCGACAGCTGGTCCAGCCGCTCCTTTGTGACAAACTTCATCAGCGTGCCGTGCTTCCTGGCTTCCCTCTTGATGGTCGTCATCGGCCCGTCCTGGCAGCCGTCCAACAGGAAGAGCTTGTCTATGGTTCTGCCGGCGCGGTAGGCTTCCAGCACGGCGTTCCTGCCCTCTATGGCGCTGTGTTCTGTGTCCATGGTATCTCCTTCTCACCGCTTTTTTCGATCCCGGCCTTCACCAGCTCCAGAATCCGGCTCACCCGCTCGGTCAGATACAGGTAGCCGATCAGGGCCTCCAGTCCCGTCGCCTCACGGTAGTCCTTCCAGGAAGCGTTCCTGGCCGCCGAACGGGGATGGGCATTGCGCCCGCGCCGGTAGACCGCGGCTTCTTCCTCCGTCAGGCAGTCCAGTATCCGCTCCATAAGCCTGGACTGCGCTTTTGCGTTCACATAGGCCTCGGCGCGTTGATTCAGCTCGTTCACCGGCCTGTTGGCCTGACCCACAAGGACGCTGCGGATGATCAGGTCATAGACCGCGTCCCCCAGATAGGCCAGAGGCAGCGGCGAATAGGAACGGACGTCCTGCGCCTTGCCGCCGAACTGATGGCGGATCTGTCCAAGCAGACTTACGCTCTCTTCCATTTTACCCCCTCACGGGTGTCCTCCAATAGGATCCCTTTTTCTTGAAGCTCCTTGCGGATCGCGTCCGCCCTGGCAAAATTTTTCGCTTTTCTGGCTTCCTGCCTGTCCGCAATCAGGCGTTCAATATCCGCCGCGAGCAGTTCCCGGCCCTTCTCGACCAGCAGTCCGCAGATCCCGCAGAGCCGCACGATTTCCTCTTTCAACGTTCCCAGGAACGCTTTTGTGTGAGCCGCGTCCGCATGGGTGTTTGAGAACTTTACCAGTTCAAAAATGGCCGCCAAAGCATCCGCCGTATTGAAATCATCCTCCATGGCTTCTTCAAATTTCACCCGGAAGCCGTCCGCTTCCTTTACCAGCGCCTGCTCCGCCTCCGTCATTCCTCCGTCCGGGCTTTTTCCGGAAGCCTCCGCCGAGCCTTCCCCACAGCCGTCCGTCCTCGCCTCCGAAGCCGCGTTCCATAAAAACGTCAGGTTGTCCACACTGGTCACGAGCCGTTCATAACCGTTTCCGGCGGCTTTCATCAGCTCTTCATTGAAATTCAGCGTACTGCGGTAATGGGCGGAAAGCAGGAAGAAGCGCAGGATCTGGAGGTCGTATTTCTTGCCGACGTCCCTTACCGTGAAAAAATTGCCCCCGGACTTGGACATTTTTCGGTTTTCCACATTCAAAAACGCGTTGTGCATCCAGTATCGGGCAAACATCCTGCCGTTAGCGGCTTCCGACTGGGCGATCTCGTTCTCATGGTGGGGAAAGACCAGATCCTCGCCGCCGGCGTGAATGTCGATCTCTTCTCCTAGATATTTCCTGCTCATGACGGAACATTCGATATGCCAGCCCGGGCGCCCCTGGCACCAAGGCGCTTCCCAATATGGCTCCCCTTCTTTTTTCGGTTTCCACAGCACGAAATCCAGCGGGTCTTCTTTCTGTTCTTCCCCGGAAACCAGAAGCGAACGGTTTCCGCCCCGGAGGTCTTCCAGATTTTTATGGGACAGCTTCCCATATTCGCCGGATTTCCTGGTGCGGAAATAGACGGTTCCGTCTTTCGCCGCATAGGCATAGCCTTTTTCCATCAGAACCTGGATCATTTCCAGCATACCGCCGATTTCTTCCGTCGCCAGAGGATGCGCCGTGGCGGGGCGGACATTCAGGGCCTGCATGTCCCGTTTGCACTCCGCAATATAGCGCCCCGCGATTTGCTCCGCCGCCACGCCCTCTTCCAGCGCCTTTTTAATGATCTTGTCGTCCACGTCCGTAAAATTGGAGACGTAGTTGACTTCGTAGCCTTTGTATTCCATATAACGGCGTACTGTGTCAAAGACGACCATCGGACGCGCGTTCCCGATGTGGATCAGATTGTATACCGTCGGGCCGCACACATACATTTTTACCTTTCCCGGCTCCATAGGCCGGAACGGCTCTTTCGTTCCGGTCAAGGTGTTATAGATTTTCAGCATAAGATGGCTTCCTTTCAGGCTTTTTCCCTTTTCTTCTTCAACTGCTTGATCTGCGTCTCCATATCCAGCACCCGGTTGATCAGCTCCGTGTTGGCCCTCTGTAGGCAGGCAATGTCCTCTTTCACCGGATCCGGAAGGTCGGCATGGTTCATCGTTTCCCTCGGCAGGGTCTGATGGTTGCGCTTGACCACCCGCCCGGGTACGCCCACGACCGTGGAGTTGGGGGGAACCTCGCTCAGCACCACGCTCCCCGCCCCGATTTTGGAGTTCTCGCCGATCATAAAGGAACCCAGCACCTTGGCGCCCGCGCTGATCACGCAGTTGTCGCCGATGGTAGGGTGCCGTTTCCCGCGCTCTTTCCCGTTCCCCCCTAGCGTGACCCCTTGGTACAGCGTCACATTGTCGCCGATGACAGTGGTCTCGCCGATCACCGCGCCATAGCCGTGGTCGATGAAAAAGCCGTTTCCGATCCTGGCGCCCGGATGGATCTCGATCCCGGTCTTGCGCGCTCCCCTCTGGGAAAAGTACCGCGCCAGGAAATAATGCCGATCCTGATACAGCCTATGCGCCAGCCGGTAATACGCCATGGCCCGAAAGCTTGGATATAGAAATACCTCCATCGCGGAATGGATCGCCGGATCCCGCTCCCGGATCACGCGGATTTCTTCTTTCATTCTCCGGAAAAATCCCATAACGCTCCCCCCTATCAAAAAACCGCAGCCAAATTCGCAGCCAAGAAACGAATTTATCTGCGGTTCCAATCTCCTAAAAGACCTCAGTCTTTCCCTCAAACAGGTTGACGCTCCGCCTACGGATCAGGATACCGGCAGCCTTTCCCCCGGTCAGCTCCCGAACGCACTGCTGCTCTCTCCGATCAACGCTTTTCCTCTATTGAATAGGATATGCAAAAATATCCGTTTTGTCAACTGGAATTTCCATGATTTTGCGCGCCGCGCCCGGATTTCCATCGCAGGAGGATCCCCGCGCCAACCAGCCAGCCGGCTACGCTGACCAGGATCCCGGCGTATTTCCCTTCCGGCACATAGGTCATTTCCAGAGTATGGTATCCGGCCTCCAGATCCAGCGCGATCAGCGTACCCCCAAACAGTACCGGCTGCGCGGTTTCTCCGTCCACTGTTATGCTCCAGCCTGTTTCATAAGGAACCGACAGGATCAGTCTGCCGCTTCGGCTCATCCGGATCCCGCCGCTGATGTGCGTACTGTCGTAGGCGACTTCCGTCAGGTGTTCCCGTGACAGGGCCGCCAAGGCCTCTTCCAGCACCTCCTGCTCCATCCGGTACGCCTGTAACTTGATTTCCGGCGTCTCGTCTTCTTCGTCGCCGTTTCGCAGGATGACCGTTTCGCCTTCTTCTAAATAGCCCAAGGACAGAACCGACGCCTTTTTCAGATCCGCGTATTCCCGGGTTTCCGTGCCGGACAGAACGCTTCCCTTACGCCTGTCCGCCCGTGGGAAGTCCGCCGTGATCTTGCTCGTTCCGGAGGACGGCGTCACGGCATAATAATAGCCTGTAGCGTCCGCCGTCAGGAAGACTTCCTCGCCGGACTGCACGGGGCCGACGCTCCGAAAAAGATCTTCGGATATCCCCAGATCGCGAACCATGCGATTCTGGAGCTTGATCGGCTCGTCCTGATAGCCCTCCGGCAGCTGATAGCCCTCGGGCGCCACATAACCAAAAGGAAGCGCCGCCTTGCTTTCATACAGAGCCACATCGCCGCTGACCCGCCGCAGCTCATACAGCGGCCCGGCTTTTCCCCGCCAGAAAGCTTCCGGCTCCGGCGCGGATTCCCGCCCGGATCCTTCGGCGATCCGCTCCCGCACCGGTTCCTGCGCCGGCGGGCTTTCTTTGGCCGCAGGGCGCGGATTCGTTTCTTCCGCGGCGTCAAACAGATAGCGGACGTTCAGCAGCGCCGAGGTAAACGCCGTCGCGCCGTCGAAGCCGTAGTAGACCTTGCTGTGCCGCATCCCCCATTTCTGGTAGAGCCGCGCCACATCGGAGTTCATGGTGGAGGAAAAAACAGACGCCGTGGGATAGCCCGTCAGGGTTCCGTCGTTTTTCGTCTTGCGCGTGAATTTTTCAATCCGGAAGAAAGCCTTTTCCTCGGAATTTATTTTTTCCGTGGTTTCCGCCAGCAAGGCAAGGTAATCCGCCTGCTGATCCAGATAGGCCGAGCGGCTGGTGGTTCCCACACTGGTATGGTACATATTGACGGAAGCCTCCCCGAGGACGGCGGCCATGGCGATGAACCCCAGGCGCTGCTTCCAGCGGCGTACGGCCGTCTTTTCCGGCGGCTTCCCGCGTTTTTCCAAAGCTGCTCCCGCGCCGTCCGGTTCTTCCCCGCCCGGTTCTGCGCCGTCTTCGTCCCCGGCACGGCTACGGTACAGATACAGCAGGATCGCGTACCCGGCGGCAAGCAGCAGCGTCACGAGTTCCGCTTCCACGGGAAAGTCTTCGCTGTCCGTGAACTTCTCGCAGAAAAGCAGGAAGACCGCCGCCGCCAGATAGCCGTGCAGGATCCGCTTTTTCTCCGTCCGGCCAATCTGCCGGAAAGCTTCCAGGCACATGGTCAGCACCACCAGAATATAAAGGAAGGACTGCCTGGCGGGGAGGGAATCCGGATAATTCCACCCATGCCAGATGAAATCCGCTATATTTGTAGCAAACCCAAACAGGAAAAGCCCCGCAAGCGCCAGCCGGCCGAAACGCTGCCGGACGGGGATCCCGTCGTTTAAGACATACAGGGGCAGCAGCAGGAAGACCGCCGCTCCGCAGTAGAGGTTGGGCCAGTGTTCCAGGCCTCTTTCCGTGGCGACGCCGACACAATGGCGGGCAAGCATATCCAGCACAGGGAAATAGGCTTCCAGCTTCTGCGGGAAATCGGAGCTGCCGAAATCCGTCCTCCAGATGGCGCAGACTTCCGGTATCAGCAGTACCGCCGCCATCCCCGCCGCCAGCACCGAACAGCCGACAAAACGAAAACACGCCGCCGCGCTTTTTCCGGCGCGGCTCCCGGCGGCAAAGCCAGCCGACGCCCTCTTGTCTTGTCCGGCATCGCTCCCGGCAGCAGAACCAACAGGCGGCCCCTCGCCTTTTTTGGCGCGGCTTCCGGTCAGCCCGTCCTCCCCGCCGTACTCTCCGGCGGTCAGGAGCAGGAACAGGAAGTAAAACACCAGAAAAACGCAGAGCAGGATGGAAAGGTAATAATTAGTGAAAATAGACAGAGAGAGGGTCGCGCAGTAAAGCCCGCCCCGTCCTTCCCTCACCAGCTGTTCCAGCCCGAGCAGAACCAGCGGCGCAAGGACGACCACATCCAGCCACATGATATTCCAGTTATAGGCGGCCATGTAGCCGGACAGGGCATAAAACGTGGAAAAAAACAAGACGGACAGGTCTTTCGTCCGAAAATGCCGACGGAAATAAAAGCAGGAGGACAGGCCGCACAGGCCGATCTTGACCGTCACCAGATAGCTCATGAATTCCATGAGGTGCTTTTCGGGGAACAGAAAGGACAGCCAGTGCAAAGGGCTTGCCAGATAGTACACGTACAGGGCAAGGAAATTAGAGCCAAGGCCCACGTTCCAGGAATAGCCCAGACCCTCGCCCGCTTTGATTTTACGCATAAATTCACTGAAAAACGGCATGTACTGATGGTACATGTCGGAAAACAGGAAGCTCCGGTTTCCGAAAGGGTAGATACCGTTTGCCACGAACAGCAGGAGCATGACCAGAAACGGCAGGAAGAACGCCAGAAACAGGCCGCTCCGCTCAAGGCCTTCCCAATTCGGCAGACAATTTCTCCAGTTCCTCTTTCTCATGGCAGAGCCATCCTCCCCTTTTTGAATATGACAAGAAGCTGCTCCGCGGCTTCCGATAAGTTGTCCTACCTGCGGACAAAATTTCAGGGCCTGCCACGATGTCTCGCATCGCGGCAAGCCCTTGCCAGATCCGCAAAACAAGCCCGTGTATCAGGACTTCCTTACATCAGAACTTCCCCGCTTGGGCCGCTTCCTCGATCGAAACGGCAACGGAGACCGTCATGCCCACCATCGGGTTATTCCCGGCGCCGATCAGCCCCATCATTTCCACATGGGCAGGTACGGAAGAGGAACCCGCGAACTGCGCGTCGGAATGCATACGCCCCATGGTGTCCGTCATGCCGTAAGAAGCCGGGCCGGCCGCCATGTTATCCGGGTGCAGGGTACGCCCCGTGCCGCCGCCGGAAGCCACAGAGAAATATTTTTTCCCCTGTTCCAGGCATTCTTTCTTATAAGTACCCGCCACCGGATGCTGGAACCTGGTCGGGTTGGTGGAGTTGCCTGTAATAGACACGTCCACGCCCTCTTTATGCATGATCGCGACGCCCTCACAGACGTCGTTTGCCCCATAGCAGTTTACTTTTGCGCGAAGCCCTTCGGAATAGGACTTCCGGAACAGCTCCGTCACCGTATTGGTATAAGGATCGTACTCCGTTTCCACGAAAGTAAAGCCGTTGATCCTGGAAATGACCTGCGCGGCATCTTTCCCCAGCCCGTTCAGGATGACGCGTAAGGGATTCTTTCGCACTTTGTTGGCTTTCTCCGCGATACCGATCGCGCCTTCCGCCGCGGCAAAGGATTCATGTCCCGCCAGGAAACAGAAACACTCGGTTCCCTCTTCCAGAAGCATTTTCCCTAAGTTGCCGTGTCCGATGCCTACCTTACGGGTATCGGCTACGGAACCGGGAATACAGAAAGCCTGGAGTCCTTCCCCGATTGCCGCCGCCGCTTCGGCAGCCTTCCTGCAGCCTTTCCTGATCGCGATCGCCGCGCCCGCTATGTATGCCCAACAGGCATTTTCAAAGCAGATCGGCTGGATCTTCTTCACCTGGCCGTACACATCGAGACCTGCGGCTTTGGTGATTTCCTGCGCTTCTTCTATAGAAGCGATGCCATAGCCGTTCAGAACCGAATTGATTTTGTCAATCCTTCTTTCATATGATTCAAATAACGCCATTTCCGTGTCCTCCTGTTTTATTCCTGTCTTGGGTCAATGATTTTCACCGCATCGTCCACGCGCCCGTACTGCCCTTTTGATTTTTCCCAGGCAGCGGCCGGATCGTCGCCTTTTTTGATGAAGTCGGTCATCTTGCCAAGGCTTACAAACTGATAGCCGATGATCTGGTCTTCCGCGTCCAGTGCGAGGCCTGTCACATAACCTTCCGCCATCTCCAGATAACGGGGTCCTTTCTGCAGGGTACCGTACATCGTGCCGACCTGGCTCCGCAGCCCTTTCCCCAGATCCTCCAGGCCTGCGCCGACCGGCAGCCCGTCCTCGGAAAACGCGCTCTGGCTGCGCCCATAAGCAAGCTGTAAGAACAGTTCCCTCATGGCGGTATTGATGGCGTCGCACACAAGATCGGTGTTCAGCGCTTCCAGGATCGTCCTGCCCGGCAGGATCTCCGCCGCCATGGCCGCCGAATGGGTCATGCCGGAACAGCCGATGGTTTCCACCAGCGCTTCCTGGATGATCCCTTCCTTCACGTTCAGGGACAGCTTACAGGCGCCCTGCTGCGGCGCGCACCAGCCCACGCCATGGGTCATACCGGAAATATCTTTCACTTCTTTTGCTTTCACCCATCTTGCTTCTTCCGGGATCGGCGCGCAGCCGTGGCATACACCCTGTGCCACCGGACACATTTCTTCCACTTCCTTTGAATAAATCATATGGAGTCTCCTTTCCAGACTATCGATTATTCGTTCCCATTGTGTACAGCTGACTGACAGACTTTTCACAATCACAGAATCATCCTCTTTATTTTCTCACATTTGGGAGGAAAAATCCAGTAGTTTTTTAGCGAAAGGACTTTATTACCTCGTAAAAATAATACCTCGAAATGAGACATGGTAAAATAACGTATCGTAAAATAAGACATCCTAAAATAAGACATCCTAAGGATGAAACGCAGACAAGGAATCGTAAGAACCAACCGTAAAGGACGCGCCGCCTAAACTATGCCCAGCTGTTCCATGATCTTCTTTCGCAGCCGGAAGATCTTTATTTTAATGCTGTTCTCGTTCGTATGCTCTATTTTCGCCATCTCCGCAGCGGAATATCCTTGGATGTAATACAGATCGAACAGCAGCCGCTCATGCCGGTTCAAGATCTGCCCGAGCATCATCTCCATTTCCGACATCCCGTACTGTTCTTCCATCTGGAGCAGCTCCGCCCGGCGTTCTTCCAGATCCACCACCGCCAGCCTGTCCGCCTTCCGGTTCAGGTTCCACAGCTTGAAGCGCAAGGTCTTCATAAGCCACCTGCCGGGATTGGAATACCTCCGCAGCAGCTCCGCCTGACGCACCGCTTCAAAAAAAGTCTCCTGCACCAGATCCTCCGCCACCGTCTTGCCGCTCGACATGCCCAGGGCATAAGTGATCAGCCTCTCATAATGCTCACGAAATAGTTCCTCTATCATCTTGTAGACTTCCGCATCCATCCTATTTCCCCCCTTAGGCCTTTCCCCTGATCCACGTTTTTTTGCAGTCTCTGGAAAAACAGCCTGTTTGATCCCCTTTTCCCCTCTCTACGCTTCCGGCAGTCCCCGGAAAGAATGGCTTACCCGACCCCCTTTTCCTCTCTCCACGTTTCCGGCAGTCCCCGGAAAGAATGGCTCATCCGATCCCCTTTTCCTCTCTCTACGCTTCCGGCAGTCCCCGAAAAGAATGGCTTACCCGATCCCCTTTTCCTCTCTCTACGTCTGTAGGCATATCCCTGCAAGCGACACCGGTGCTACAGAGACATTTTTGATTTATTATCCAGCCTACATCTCTTTATAGAAAGTCGTTTTTATGAAAATCATAATTTTTATACATTTTTTGTTGTAAATTTACTTTTTATGTATTTTTCGGTAATAGAGGATTCCAAAAGTGCCTTTCTTCTGCAAAAGACTCCGTTTCCTGTTTTCATGCACTGTTTTTCGTGTTTATATTTTTGAAAAATCAAGTCTTGACAAGAAACGCCGGACGTGCTACAATGACCCTGTCTTTTGGAAAAGACCTTTGGTAGAAAGTTTTTCAGACGGAATGTCTGAAGGAAAGGATCTCTTAATAGACGGGATCTCTAAAGGAAGGGATTTCTTAATAGACGGAATGTCTGAAGAAAAGGATCTCTTAATAGACGGAACTTTTCATATTTGATGAGGAAGCTTCCGTAAAGGGTATCTGATTTGTACGGCTGATCCGATGCCAGGGGCAAAAACAGAAGATTTGTATAGGCAGATATGGTTCATTGGTAGAACGCCAGCTTCCCAAGCTGGAAAGGCGGGTTCGATTCCCGTTATCTGCTTTTTTTGTTTGGACTCTTACGCTCTTTTCGTCCCGGCGCTTACACTCTTTGTCCTGGTTCCTGCAATCTTTGCCCTGATTTTTGCATTCCCGGATATTTTCCAGACAAAAAACCTTGCAGGATCCGCTGACGGCGGTTGTGCAGTCACAGCCGAACCGCAGCAGCCGACGCATGGATCCCGCAAGGTCGCCAGGTATCCTGATTCCTATTCCTCTTCCCCGTTCTCCGCAGACTTCGCCGCAAATTCCGCTACTTCTTTTTCCTGTATGTCGCTGGGCGCGGGTTCATAGCGGGCAAATTCATACTGATAGTCTCCGCTCCCCCCCGTCATGGAACGAAGATCCGTGCAGTACCCGAACAGTCCGCTCATGGGGATATCCGCTTCCACCACCTGCCTGCCGCCGGGCGCCGGGTTCATGCCGAGTACCCTGCCCCTGCGTTTGTTCAGATCCCCCATGACGTCTCCGGTATAGCTGTCCGGAACCGTCACTTTCAGGGAAGCGATGGGTTCCAGGAGAATCGGCCCCGCCGCCAGAAAGCCTTTCTTGAACGCCTGGACAGCCGCCACCTTGAACGCCATTTCCGAAGAGTCCACCGGATGATAGGAACCGTCGTACAGGACGGCTTTCACGCCCACCACCGGATAAGCCGCCATCGGGCCTCTCTGCACGGATTCCTGGATCCCTTTTTCCACCGCCGGGTAGTAGTTCTTCGGCACGGAGCCGCCCACTACTTCCTGCGTGAACACGTAAGGCGTATTCAGGTCGCCGGAAGCGGAGAAACGCATCTTGACATGGCCGTACTGCCCGTGTCCGCCGGACTGCTTCTTATGTTTCCCCTCCACATCGGAGGTCTTGCGGATGGTTTCCTTGTACGCGATCTTGGGCTTCGCCAGCTCCACTTCCACCTTGTATTCGTTCAGCAGCTTGCTCACGACGACTTCCAGATGCTGGTCGCCCATGCCGTACAGAAGCATCTGGCGGTTCTCCGCGTCGTTCACCACGCGCAGGGTCAGATCCTCCGTCGCCATCTTCTGCAGAGCCTGGGAAATCTTGTCCACGTCGTTCTTGTTCCTGGGCTTATAGCGCATATAAGTATACGGAGTGGAAACCTCGATTTTACCATATTTTACCGGAACTGCTTTCGTGGACAGGCTGTTTCCGGTACGGGCGCCGGAAAGCTTTGCCAGCGCGCCGATGTCCCCCGCATGAAGCTCTTTCACCTCCTGGGGCTTATTGCCTTGCAGCACATAGAGCTTCCCTATTTTTTCCTCTTTGTCCTCGTCCACGTTGTAAATCAGGTCGTCCGTCTTGAACACGCCGGAGCATACCTTGATCAGGGAGTATTTTCCGATGAACGGATCTACGATGGTCTTCCAGATGTACGCCGACTTTGCCTTGGAAAAATCGTAGTTCGCCTGGTAGATCTCGTTCGTCTTGGTCTGGATCCCGGCCACTTGGCGGTTCTCGGGGCTGGGCATGTATTTGACGATGTCGTCTAACAGGGTGTAGATCCCCTGGCAGAGCAGATTGGAACCCATGGTCATCGGCACGATGTTCCCGTCGCACACGTTTGTCCGGAGCGCCGCCCGGATCTCCGCTTCTGAAAAAGTCTCCCCGCCAAAATACCGATCCATGAACTCTTCGCTGGTCTCCGCCACGGTCTCCAGCAGGGTATCCCGGCAGAGCTGGAGATTCGTCTTGCTGTACTCCGGAACCTCACAGGGAACCACTTCTTTCCCCTGCCAGCGGTTGGCGGTCTCCGTTATCACGTTTATGTACCCCACAAATTTCTCGTTCTCACGGATCGGCAGATGGAAAGGCGCCATCTTCTTACCGTACAGCCGCGTCATGTCCTCCACCACCTGACGGAAAGAAGCATTGTCCACATCCATGCCGGATACGTAGACGAAGCGGGGCAGCTTGTATCTCTCACAGATTTCCCACGCTTTCTGCGTGCCGGTCTCGATGCCGGACTTGCCGTTCACCACGATGATCGCCGCTCCGGCGGCGCTGACCGCTTCCTCCGCTTCCCCCACGAAGTCAAAATATCCCGGAGCGTCCAGCAGGTTGATCTTGTAGCCCTCCCATTCGATGGGAATCACCGAAGTGCTGATGGAAAATTTCCGCTTCTGCTCTTCCTTGCTGTAATCACTGACGGTGTTCCCATCCGTTACCTTTCCCATCCTGGAGGTAAGGCCCGACAGATAGGCCATGGCTTCCGCCAGGCTTGTCTTGCCGCTTCCGCCGTGTCCGAGCAGGACTACATTGCGAATTTTTTCAGTTGTGTAAACATTCATAAATACGACCATCCTTTCTCATAACAGGTTTGAAGGATCTCGATTTTTGGTTATTCCGCCCATGCTGAATCGGACGCCAAAATCCCCATGAGTGTATTTTACTAAATGATCGGGAAAACCACAAGCCTTATTCTGTTTTTTTATCTGGGAATCTCACGCCACTGCCCACCGGCTCTCGCCAGGCGGTAACGGTACAAAACACGCGCAGACGCAAGGCCGCCTGTATATCTTCTGCCAGCGCGGCGTGTTCCTCTCAGGAGACTGTCCGCAACATGGGACACTCGGATGAAAAAATGATTCCGGAGATCCAGGCGCAGCTTGACAGGCAAAGGCCGCAGGCAGAAGAAAAGCCCGGAAACCCGCATGGACGCAGGCTTTTCCGGACTCTTTCCCTCCGTTTCGTGGAAGCTGAAAAAGGGACTCGAACCCTCGACCCCTTCATTACGAGTGAAGTGCTCTACCAGCTGAGCTATTTCAGCAGATCCGGGCAAAACAGAGAACTTTTTCATTATATATTCTTTCTCGGGATTTTGCAACTAGAAATTTTGAAATTTTATTGGATCAAAACCAAAAAATTTACCGCTCAGGAACCGTTCCTTAGCAAGGACAGCGGAACGCAGCCCGCAAAAACAGCCGACGAAATCCGGCAAGAACAAAAAGCAGCCTACCCGCCCGGAGCGTCGCGTCATCTGGAACGCTGTCCGTAAAATACCCGGCTGCCGCAGAAACCTGCCGCAGGGCTGCCACGGACATCCATTTTGCTCATCATGATGCGAGCGTATTCACAAACAGCCGTTTTTTACAGGATGAATCTATCAGAAAGGCCTTGTTTTGGACTTGTTTCCTTTGTTTCGCTGATATGGTTTGCATAAACGTTCACAAAATGGATTTCCGTGCCTGTCTGCGGCTTGCCGTTTCTTCCTGCTGTTGATCTTGTTTCCCCGCTTCCGGGGACAGCCCCGGCAGCGCTTCCCGCCGCCAGGGAAGCGCGGGAAGCACGCGGATACCAGGACTTAAGATCCGTTATCCCCCTCTGTCGCTTCCCTGTCATCTGGGAAACGGGAAACCCGGCGGAGAAGGCGGAAAGCAGCCCCGCCCGAGGCAGGCCGCCGCGCCCCGCCGCCAGGGGGACGCGGACGGGCATAAGCAGCGGAGCCGGGGCGGGGCGACCAGGCTCCCGGTCAGGGGAGCAGGGCGGCAAGGGCAACAGAGAGCAGCCGCCCGATGCCCGGCAGGGCCGGCAGGGCGCGCACCGCAGCCTCCTCGCCGGTCTTGGGGCTGCGCAGGGCCGCCCCGCCTTCCGGGTCGCCCGCAGGGGCAGGGGCTGCCGCAGGGGCGGCCCCGCTTCCGGCGTTCCCGGCGTTCCCGGTGTTCCCGGCATTCGCGCCGCCGTCCCCGCTCCCGCCGTCCTCTTCCTGGCCGGGGTCGGCCTTGAGCGGCGCGAAGGCGTAGACCGAGAACTTCCTCAGGTGGAAGACGGCAGTGCCGCCCTCCACCGTGAAGTACTCGCCGCCCCCGTTTTTCTCCGGCCACATGGGCACGGACTCCAGGATCGGTTCGGCCTCCTGGCTCCCCTGGTGCGTGCGGTAGAGCAGCAGCCCCTCCGTGCGCCCCTCCAGCCCCTCCGGCAGCTCCACCGTGACTTCCAGCAACATGGGCACCTCATGGATGTCCTCCGGCCCGCCGACAGGCCTGCCGTCGGCGAAGTAGACGGCCTTCCTCAGCGACAGGTCCACGTACCGCGGCACCTCCCTGCCTTCCGCTTCCGCCCTGGCCCTGATCTCCGGGACCTCACCGACGGCCGCCGCGTCCAGCCAGATCTTCCCGTAATGGCCCTGCTCGATCTGGCTGTGCTCGAAGGGCGTAAGCACGCCCGCCTCTTCCAGCAGGGCGACGCTCTCCTCGCTGAAGTCCCAGTCCTCGTCCTCCGGCTCCGGCTCCACGGCACCGTAGGTCAGGCCCTCCGTCAGGACATGCATCCCGCCCCACTCCCACTTCCCCGGCGTTCCCGCCCACTGCGCGTACAGGTCCAGCGAGTCCACGAGACCTTCGAGCGCCGCCGCCGCCCCTGCGCCGTACTTCTCCTCCGGAGGATAGGTCGTCCCTGTCCCGTCCCGTTCGGTGTTCCAGCCGAGGAACCTGGAATCCTGCTTCGCCAGGGTGCCGCCCGGCGAGGCTTTGGCGTCCCCGGAAGCGGCGGTGCCGGCGATGGTGAACCCGGCTTCCTCCGCCGCCTCCGTCCAGAGCTGGCGCGCGGGCGGCTCCCCTTCCTCCCCCGGCTCCCCGCTGCCGTGGTAGGTGACGGTGGGCAGGTGCCCCTGGAACTCGAAGTAGCGGACGGTCTTTGATGGATACACGATGACGCTACCCCCCGTGTGAATGCCTCCCCAGTTCTCTAGCAAGGTCTCCTCCCCATCATCCTGCAGGAGGTAGCTGTGCCGCCAGAGGTAGAGCGGCTCCCCGGCTGCGGACGCCTGTATGGTAATATAGGCCTTCTTCAGGTTCAGCGCCTGAAATTTTTGACCGTCTAGGCTGCCTGTCAGCTGCGCTATGAGCCGTCCCGCCGCAGAGATTCTTAAGGTTCCAAGGACCTCCAGCCCCACACTGTAAGTCTCCCCACTGGGTTCGGCGGTGGCGGTGACTACGCCGTCCCCCAGGGTGAAGTCGTAAGCTGCAACAATCCCTACGCTTGGCGCCGCACTTTGCCCCCGGCCGGACAGCCTGCCGCCTCCGCTGACCTTGATATCACCCTCGGCTGCCGCTACTCCGATGCTATGGCTCAGCCCCGTCCCCCCGGTGCCGTCAAGTATGCCGTCTCCGCTGAGGATGATGCTCCCCCAGCGCGCAAGCACGCCGTAAGCACCCGCGCTTCCGGACTTTGACGCCTTTCCCCCGGTACCGGCCAGGCTGCCTTCTTTGACGAGGATGTCCTTGTAGGCGTACACGCCGGTGCTGGCATCGGACATGGCGGCGCCATGGATCACGGACTCTTTGGAGTCGCCGGTCAGCTCCCCGCCCTTCTCGACGGTGATGGAGCCGTCCGACGCCACCCCGTTACAGCCGGCGGCGTCGCCGCTGACGGTGCCGCCCAGGCTGCCCCCGGACACGGCGAGGTTCCCTCCTGCGTACACGCCGTCGCAGAAAGCGGTGCTGCCTGCGGTGCCTGTCGCCGTGCCGGAAAGCTCCCCG
>JAISOV010000006.1 GCA_031275405.1 Clostridium sp.
GGCTTTTAGAGGGCGGGCGGCTTCTGCATTGCGGGTACTTTTGCCACCAGATAGCGGAAAAAGCGTTAAAGGCGGTCGTTGCGAACGACGCAAACGAGATACCGCCCAAAACTCACGACCTGCAAAGATTGGCCGTGCGCGGCGGCGTGTTCGACGGTTTGACGGATAGGCAGCTTGCCCTTTTCGACAAGCTAACCCCGCTCCAGATAGAGGCGCGTTACCCCGAATACAAGGAGCGGATAGCGGGAACGCTAACCGCCGAATACTGCAAGCAGCTTTTGAGCGAAACGGAGGGCTTTCTGTGTTGGATAAAGCAACGGTTAGAGAGATAGCCGCCCGCTATGCGGAGGAGGTGCGAAAGGTGTTGACACCTAACGCGGTTATCCTTTTCGGCTCGTATGTAAACGGAAACCCGCACGAATGGAGCGACATTGACATAGCGGTCATTGTCAACGGTTTTGAAGGGAATTGGCTTGAAACCGCCGCCGCCCTTTGCGGGCTTACTCGTCGTGTCAGTATAGACATTGAACCGCATTTACTGGACGAAGCGGAGGACAGAAGCGGTTTTGTGGAACACGTTATCAGGACGGGGGAAGTCATTTACAGAGCGGCGTAAGATACCGTCGTTTTGTGCGGTGGTATTATCTTGCGCTCTACAATGCCCCGCATAGCGTCCTATTCGCCCCTGTAAGCCGCGTTTATGGGTCTTGGTGGAATTTTACCCGCGACACGAAAACGCATTACGGGGCATTATGGAGCCTTACAGGGGTACATCTGATTTTAGACCATTTTGCCCTCTTATTGTAGCTTAGGCAACAGGTCGGTGTAAAGCGCGGCTGGCTGTCGCGTTTTTACCCGCAAATATATTGTAACAGGAGGGTTTTATAGTTCATATTTTGCGTGTGGTAATAAATATACCCAACGCGATGCAGCCCAGTTTTTATCTCTACGGGAAAAATGTGTCAACTAATATTGACAATTTCATCAGTACGTCGGATACGACGCGCTGAAAGAGAAAGTCAAAAGCGCGGAAACCATTCGCCGTTACGCCGAGCAAGTTATGCGCGAGGTTGAGCCGAGGGAGCGGGAGCGGTCGTATACGCACGGTATGGAACTGTGAGTAAATTCAAATCCGGCGCGGTTTATCCGCGCCGGATTGCGTCCTCAAAGATTTTTGAGAGATACTCGTACTCCGAATATTCCCCATCGCTTGCTTTCACAAGCGCGTCACGAACATAAGCCGTGCTGTCTTTCAAAAGCGACTTGTCCATACGGAAACTGTGCGCCTCCGCAAATTGTGCCGCGAATGTAATTGTGGTACGCGTATTACCTTCCCGGAAAAGATGAGTTTGCCAAAGTGCGGCAATCTCTTTCGCAAAAATCTCTGCGGTTTCGTGAACATCGAGCGAAGCCCAATCTATGCCATTCAGATTCTCCAAAGCCACACCGCAGTCGCGTTCAATATCGTCCGGCTGTGAATAGCGAACGGTATTACCGCCAAGTACACGCTCACCCTTGACGATTGAGATGGTGTGAATGTACCCGCCCATTCATAAACATCACCGAAAATATGCTTGTGAATAGCAAGCAGCCGCAGCAAGCTAAATGGCATATCCGCGACCACACTATCAACATCAGCTAACGCAAAGGCGGTTATATCCGCTTCGACTTGTTCAAGAGTTTTCGCGTCTTTAATGCCCAGCTTGTTTACGAGGACAGGCACATCTTCGTAAAGATACGGGTCACGCATTAGCCGCCCCCGCCTTGTACCATTCGATAATTTGATTACGGGCATCGGAAAGCTCGCATTTGCCGTCAATGTACTCACGCATAAGCGACATAGCCTTTTCGCTCGGTTCGGGCGCGTCAAGCGTTGAAAGTGCGATTGCGTCGTTGATGTATTTTTCGCGTTGAACTTTTGTCGTGCCTTGCACAGAATAATCTTTTGCCATATCAGTCACCTCATATGCATATTACCACATTGAGCCGAAAACGCCATCGCTTTTTCATTCGGACGAAAAAAATTTATAGGCTCAAATTTGCTGCCTGCTGGAAGGAACGAGATGTTATGACAAACACTTACGGCTACGTCCGCGTGTCGAGCGCAGACCAAAACGAGGACAGGCAACTCGACGCGATGACCGCGCTCGGCGTATCGCCGGAGCGCGTGTTCGTTGATAAATTAAGCGGTAAGGATAAGAAACGTCCGCAACTGCTCGCGCTGATGGAAACAGTACAACGGGGCGATAAGGTTATCGTCGAATCAATCAGCCGCTTCGCCCGCAACACGCGTGACTTGCTTGAACTGGCAGAACAGCTTTCCGCAAAGGGCGTGGAGTTCGTCAGCTTGAAAGAGGCTCTCGACACCACGACACCGACGGGTAAGTTTATACTCACCATATTCGGCGCGGTCAGCGAGTTAGAGCGCGGCTATATACTCCAACGTCAAGCGTAGGGTATTGCCTCCGCCAAACGGCGCGGGAAACACCTCGGCAGACCCGCAAAAAAGCTGCCCAAAGACTTCGCGAACCTCGCGAAACATTGGGAACGCAAGGAAATTCCGATCCAAAAAGCCCTTGATGAGTGCGGAGGGATCCCAGCCGGCGGCGGCAGGGATTTTTTAGTGATGCTGAAAACGGCGGGGGAGTGGTCCGGCCGGCGGAGAGGGAGGAACCTGCCGGCCCCTTTTCAGGAGAATCCATAGGAATGAACAGACTGCTGCAAAAAAAGAAAGGAACCTGAAATTTTTTGTGCCGAACGCATTGGAAGATATTTGACAATTCAGGCTTTCTGTTTTATACTCTATGATGTCTTACAGGCCGATAGCCCTTACGTAAAAAGGGAAAATCAAAGGGGGAATCCAAAATGCAGATCAAAATAGTCCTATGCGATGATCGTCCGCAAGATCTTGGGGCGCTTCAGACGCAGATCGTCCGGGCGTCAGAACAAATCGGATGGGAAGCGGTTACATATCCTTGTAAAGATGGCCAGGAAGTCATACGCCTTTTATGCGATCAGAAAGAACGGTTTGATATTCTGTTTTTGGATATTTATATGCCGGGGATCTCCGGGCTAGAGGTGGCCCGCAAAATCAGGGAGGCGGGTCTGGGAATCGTCCTGGTTTTTGTATCCGCTTGTGCGCAGCATGTCTTCGAGGCGATCCAATACGGCCCTTTCCGGTATGTCAGGAAGAACCGTATGGAACAGGAGCTGCCGCAGACGCTCCAAGCCGCCGTCTCTTTCCTGGAATCACAGAATGAAAAGACGATGATCCTAAAGACGGATGCCGGAGATGTCAAAATAAAGCCATCTGAAATCATGTATTATGAAACAGAGGGGAAAAAGGTCGTGATACATCTGAAAGATGGGAAGGATTATTTTGTGTGGAAGACCATAAAAGAACTCAAGCAGAAGCTGAAGGAGGAAGTCTTTGTCTCGATCCATAGCGGCTGCGTAGTCAATACAAGGTACCTTTCGGAATGTTCTTCCTTTGGCGTGACTCTGAAGAATGGGAAAAGACTGATTGCGAGCAGGAGGAAAAGAAGCAATGTCAGAAATGCGTTCTTAAAATCCGACGGATAGGGCGCTGTTCTTGTGCCGTATGCGGCGACCGGAAGCGGTCTTGCTTCTGGGAACAGGGGAACCTGCCAAATAACCCAAAAATCCTACCGAATAACCAATTTTCCTCAAAAGTCTTCCCGGAAATGTTACACTGTCCACAGGACGCCATAAGCGCTTTGCCGTCTGGGCTGTATGGCTGTGGGGCCTGTCTTATCCCTCCGAAGGACAGGATACCAGGACTGCTCCGCAGTCATGGCAAGGGCATGGCCATTCGGCCTATCTCCTATCCTGCGGATAGGATACCACAGCCACAGAGCTACGGGAAGGCATGGACGGGGTGTCGGAAAGGAGAGCCTGGCGATGGAAAAAAGCAGAAAGCGTTAAATTGAGTCAAAGCTGCCTGAGAAACCAAGGAAACAGAAACGAGGAAAAACCAAAAAAAGGAGAGAAATTTATGAAGACAAGAGTAACAAACACATGGAAAAAGCTTGGCGTCACCTGTATGTGCGCGACGCTGCTCATGGGCGCAACCGGTATGTTTGCTTCTGCGGCGACCTATACGGCTTATGTGCTGCCGATCCTGCAAGGAAATAATTATACGTCCATACATGACAAGACTACGGCGGATAATTTCATTACCAATGAAGTGACGGCTATTACCGATGCAGTCTATGCAGATTTCTGGGCGATTAATAGCAACAATAATATTATTTCGCTGAAATACAAGCAGGGCGTCGGCACGGGTCAGGCGACAATCAAAATTACCACAAGCGGATATAACTATATTGGCGCGCAAGTGGGCATGGGAATGGAAAATCATGATACATCCCTCACACGAGGCTTTGTATCCGGGACGGTTTACTTCCGGTAAACAGGAAGCAGGGGAAGCGGACAGGACGGAGGTTCCTGTCTGCTTCCTTTCTCCATGGAAGGCTCAATCAAAGAATAAGACAGATAAGATATAGAAGAATCAGGTATCATCATAGAAGGGAGCGGCGATGAAGAATCTGTTTTGGCTGGATGTGAGGAACATCCTCAACAGCATAGAATATAAAGTGGTCGTCGGGATCTATGGCGCGTTCAGCCTGTATGCCGGCGTCCTCTGCTTTCAGGTTTACATAGGCCTGCCTTACCAGTTCCTAAGATCCGCGGATGAAAATTTCATCCTGCAGAGTGCGGACACTTCTTTTCTGCTTTATGTCATGAGGATCCTTTTCCCGATCCTGTCGGCGCTCCTGTGCGCCTTTCAGCAGACCCTGGACGACTCCGGGAACCGGAGTATCCTGGCCGTCCAGCGCTGCGGCAGGAAGCGGTATCTGCTCTCCAAAGCCGGGGCGGTTTCCTTCATGACGTTTGCCGGGACGACGGTCCCGCTTCTGATCAATTTCCTGCTGTGCCATCTCGTCTATCCGTCGATAGGCTATGAAAGCGTGTGGGCGGAAGCCAAATATACGATCGGGAAGATGTCCTACAGCCGGGAGCGGTTCCTGGATATGCTCCGCTTGGAACACCCTTCCCTCTATAACCTCAGCTATGTGGCTGTGGCTGGGCTGATGGCGGCCGGGATCGCGCTTCTGGCTTTCGGGCTTGCCATGCAGGCGAAAAAGAAGGCCCATGCCATGGTAAGGGTTCCGTTCCTGCTCTTTTTTTTCTATATGTTCCTCAACACCGCGTTTCAGATGGCGGGGCTGTGGCAGGCGATACCCGCGAATTATCTCATAGCGAGCCATTCGGGAAGCATAGCCTGTTTTGCCGGCATGATGGCGCTCCTTCTGGCCGCCGCCGCCTTTCTGATCCGGAAGGGAGCCTGTGACTATGAGATTTTATAGGAGGGCAAATTTCATACAGCTGCTGCTGGGAACGCTCCTGGCGACGGGGCTGCGGTTCGTCCTGGCCCGTTTTTTCCTGCTGGGTCCGGAAGGCGAGACGGATTCCCTGTGCCAGCTTTATTTTGGCGGCCTCCCGATCAGTGCCAGCTTCGATCTGGTGATGGTTTCCCTGCAGCTGGCCGTGGTCGCCGTCGAGGTCGTCCTCCTCAACGAAGAGATCATGACGGGGATCTTTGATAATCTGGAGCTTCTGCTCTGCAGGGCGGCCAGAAAACGCGGCATCTTCGGGGATCTTTTCGCGCTGTATCTCTTCCATGCCCTGTTCGTGACGGGTGTCGGCTACCTTGGGTTCCTGGCCGTCGAGGGGTGCCGGCCGGCGGCGGCGGATATGGGGATCCTTCTGTCTGAGGTCGGTCTGATTCTGGTACTGGCTTGCCTTTACCTGATTCTGAGATGTCTGCTGAAAAACAGCCTGGCCTACCTGGGCGTGCTGCTGATCTATGTCACCCCGATCCTGCTTACCGGTTTTCTCTACGGGGAGGGAAAAGGCGGCTGGGTGAACGGAAAGTATTTTTTACTGAATGATCTGATCTATAATTATACGCATGGGCTGGAACTGCGCTATCCGGCTTACGGCTATACCTTTCTGCCGCCGGTCCTGGATCTGGGGACGGTTTCGGTCGGAGCCGAAATCCTGGCAAGGTGCGCCGTCCTGTTGCTGTTTGCCGTGCTTGGCGGGAAACTGTTTCAAAAATATTCCGTAATCTAGAAAAAGAAGGAGGAAGCGGATGAAAATCGAAGCAACCAGGCTCTCTAAGAAGATCCAGGGTCATGAAATCCTGAAAAACATTGATCTGGAGCTTGAGGGGGGATATATTTACGGACTCTACGGCAGGAACGGTTCGGGCAAGACCATGCTTTTAAGATGTCTTGCCGGAATCGTGGATCTGTCGTCCGGGGAGATCCTCTGCGACGGCAGGAAGCTCCACCGGGATATGGACGTCCTGCCCGATCTCGGCATGATGGTGGAAAACATGGGGTTCTGGAAGATGTACAGCGGGTTTGAGAACTTAAAGGCGCTCGCGGGCATCCGCCGGAAAGTCGGTGACGAAAGAATCCGTCAGATCCTGGATACCGTCGGACTCAACCCGCAGGACAGGAGAAGCGTCCGGAAATATTCCCTGGGGATGCGGCAGAGGCTGGCCATCGCGCAGGCGCTGATGGAAGATCCCAGGATCCTGCTGCTGGACGAGCCGACCAACGCGCTGGATGAGTCCGGCGTGGAGCTGTTCCGGCAACTCATGCGGGAGGAAAAAGAAAAAGGCGTCTTGATCCTCATCGCAAGTCACAATCAAGAAGATCTGGAGCTGCTCTCGGACAGGAAGCTCCGGATGGTGGACGGCTGTCTGTACGCGGAGGAGGGGAAGCATGACAAGGAACACTAAGCTTTTGGGCGTGGCAGCGGCGCTGTCTTTCGCGGCGGTTCTGTTCTTCGGCCTGTACGTCGTCCGGACCACCGTCTGGGGAACGAAGAACCCGGACGAGCTGCTGCGGGGGACGGCCGCCATCCAATTAAGTCTGGAGGAACAGGACGCTCCCTATTTCGCGGACGGGATACGGAGCCTCCGGGAACTGGAGGAGGCGTCGCTGGTCGTCGTAAAGGCGCGGGTGGAAGGCGAGCGGGTGATGAGCCTTCGCTCTACGGAAACGGGCATCCGCATTGAAACGATATATCAAGACGCGACAGGCTCTCTTCGGGAGGGGGAGACGGTTTACCTGGTCGAACCGTTTTCCATCGTAAGCGATGAATTCTATTCTGCAACGAACGGTTATCAGATGGTAAGGGAAGGAGAGGAATATCTCTTCTTCCTGAACCGGCTCCAGGCGGTGGAAGGATATGAATTCAGCAGAAAAGAAAGGATTTCCTTCCTTCCGTCCACGGCAAAGTATTCGAGGTACTGCCTATCTTCCGACGAAACGGCGGCCGCGATCATCCGGACGGGGGCGGAGAGGCTTTTTTACCGGGCTTACCGGGATTACGCGCTTCTCTCGGAAGATGAGAATGCGGTAAGCGTTTATCAGAAGATACGGGAAGAAATCAGGCAGGCCTACTGAGGGACTCAAAAGGGGCTGTTTTTTGGCTGACGCCGGTCAGTCGGGCTTCCCTTCGGTTCCGTGGCAGCCCCTTACTGCCCCATGCGCTGTTTCATCCGGTGTTCCACATGCTGTATTCCTTTATAAAAGGCCATGGCGATGACACATAACAGGATAATACTGGTAATCACCATGTCCAGCTGAAATACCTGCGAGCCGTAGATGATCAGGTAGCCAAGCCCTTTTCGGGCGGCCAGAAATTCTCCGATGATGACGCCCACCAATGCCAGCCCGATGTTCACCTTGGCCGTGCTAAGCAGCACCGGAACGGAGCCGGGGAGGATCGCTTTCCGGAAAGCCGTTTTTTTCGTACCGCCCAGCGTATAGATCAGGGTGATTTTTTCCGGATCCATCTGCCGGAATCCCGTGTAAACGCTGATGATGGAGCCGAACAAGGCTACCGAGACCCCGGCCGTGATGATGGTGGCCGTGCCGGTTCCGAGCCAGACGATGAACAAGGGCGCCAGGGCCGATTTCGGGAGGCTGTTGAGCATGACCAGATAAGGTTCCAGGATTTCCGACAGTTTTTTGCAGTACCATAGGAGGGCGGCGACGATCAGGCTGATGGACAGCACCAGCAGAAAGCTGAGGATGGTTTCCCATAGAGTGATCCCTATATGCAGGAACAGGGAGCCGTCCCGGCACAGTTTCCAGAAACATTTTGCCACCCGGCTGGGACTGGAAAAGAAGAAGCTGTCTATCCAGCCGAAAGCGGCGCTGGTTTCCCATAGGATCAGGAAGCACACAAACAGCAGGATTCGGCAGGAGGTCACTTGCTGACGCTGCTTTCTGTGTTTTTGGACAAACTCTTCCTGCTTGGTAAGTTCCGTTTTCTGTTCCCGTTCCCGCTCCGGCTTCCGTTTAAGTTCCCGTTTCGGTTCCTGTCTTGTTTCCCTCATCGGTCAGTTCCTCCCAAAGCAGATTGAAATAATACGGAAATTCCGGGGCTTTTCTGGCGGCCAGCAGGCTGTCGTCCTGGAGCGACAGCCGGATAGGAACTTCTTTTTTCACCACTGCCGGACGGTACGAGAGGACGATCACGCGGTCGGCCAGACTGACGGCTTCCGACAGGTCGTGGGTGATGAGGATCACGGTTTTCCCGGTTTTGCGGATCAGCTTGCAGATGTCCGCCGAAACCGTCAGCCGGGTCTGATAATCCAAGGCGCTGAACGGTTCGTCTAAAAGCAGAAGCTCCGGGTTCAGCGCGAGAGTACGGATCAGGGCGGCGCGCTGTTTCATGCCGCCGGACAGTTCGCCGGGGCGTCTGTCCTTGAACTTTTCCAGGTCGTAATCCGCCAGAAGCCGCTCTACATAAGCGAAACGCTCCGGTGTCAGGGCGTGGCTGATTTCCAGTCCCAGGATCACATTTTGATATACGGTGCGCCATTCAAACAGCTGATCCCTCTGGAGCATATAGCCGACTTTCGGATAATTCATGGAGCCGTCCGGGTTATTGACGGCGATAGTGCCCCATTCGGGCTGCAGGAGTCCGGCAATGATGGATAGCAGCGTGGTCTTGCCGCAGCCGCTGGCGCCGACGATGGCGATGAATTCACCTTTCCGCACGCCAAACGAAATATCTTTCAAGGCTACGGTCTCACCGCATAAGGCATGGTAAGAATAGCCGATGTTTTTCAGTTCCAGAATATTGTCCGGCATTCCTTGCGCCATCCCTTCCCTGCGTTCGCCGCATTGCGCTTGCGCGTCATGCTTCTGATACCTACCTATCTTATGAAAAAAATCGGGAAAGGTGCGTCTTTACAGAAGCTCCATTTTGTGCTACCATCATAGCAGAGGTACTCTATTTGGTATGGAACCCGGCGAAAGCCGACGAAGATCAGGAGCGGGAGACATGGCGGAACTGACACCCATGATGAAACGGTATAAGGAAACGAAGGAGCAGTATCCGGACTGCATTTTGTTTTACCGGTTAGGCGATTTTTATGAGATGTTTTTCGAGGATGCGCTGACGGCTTCCAAGGAACTGGAGATCGCTCTGACCGGAAAAAGCTGCGGCTTGGAAGAACGCGCGCCCATGTGCGGCGTTCCTTATCATGCCGCCGACGGGTATGTGAATAAACTGGTCAAAAAAGGATTCAAAGTGGCGATCTGTGAGCAGATCGAGTGTCCTTCTTCCATGGAGGATCACAGGCAGGGCAAGGAACTGGTAAGACGGGAGGTGACGCAGATCATCACGCCGGGAACGAATGTAAGCGCCCAGGCGCTGGAGGAATCCAGGAATAATTATCTGGTGTGCATTGTCTATACGCCGTCGGCTTCCATCGGGCTTTCCGTCGCGGATGTCAGCACCGGGGATTATTATCTGACGGAAGTGGACGACTTTCGCAAGCTGATGGATGAGCTGATGAAATATGAGCCTTCGGAAATCATCTGTAACGAAGCCTTTCTGGTCGGCGGCGCGGATCTCGGGGAGGTGAAAAGCAGGTTATCGGCGGTGATCACGGCCTTAGCTCCTGATAGGTTCGATGAGGAAAGCGCAAAAAGACGCCTGATGGATCATTTCCGGGTAAAAACGTTGGCGGGGCTTGGCATAGAGGATTTCCCCGCGGGGATCCTGGCGGCCGGCGCCCTGCTCCAGTATCTGTACGACACGCGGAAACATTCTCTGGATCATTTGACCCGTCTGTCTCCCTATCTGGCGGATCAATATATGCTGCTGGACAGTTCCAGCCGGAGGAATCTGGAACTGACGGAAACGCTCCGGGAAAAACGGAAGACAGGTTCTCTCTTGTGGGTCTTGGACAAGACGCGGACGGCGATGGGCGCCCGGCTGCTCAGAAGCTATCTGGAACAGCCTCTGACGAAAAAGGAAGAAATCGAAAAACGTCTGGACGCCGTAGCGGAACTATGCGGCGCCGCCGTATCCAGAGAAGAGCTGCGGGAATATCTGAACCTGATTTACGACCTGGAGCGCCTGCTTGGCCGTATCGCCTGTAAGAGCGCGAATCCGCGGGATCTGATTTCTTTTCGCAATTCCCTTAGGCTGCTTCCGCCGATCAAACAGGTTCTCCAGGACTTTTCCGGGGAACTTTTAACGCAGATCGGCGGGGAGATCGACAGCCTGGAAGACCTGTGCGGCCTGGTTCAGAACGCCATCGAAGACGATCCGCCCCTTGCGGTGCGGGAAGGCGGCCTGATCAAGGACGGGTATGACTGCGGCATCGACCGGCTGCGCGGCGCGAAACGCGACGGGAAGCACTGGCTGGCGGATCTGGAGAGTACGGAGAGGGAGCGGACGGGGATCCGGAACCTGAAAATCAGGTACAACAGGGTGTTCGGCTATTATTTTGAGATCACGAAATCCAACCTGGACATGGTGCCGGAAGATTACATCCGCAAGCAGACCCTCGCCAACGCGGAACGTTATACCACCCCGCGCTTAAAGGAGCTGGAGGATACGATCCTGAACGCGGAGGACAAGCTTTTTCATCTGGAATATGAAGTGTTCTGCAAGGTCAGGGATATGATTGCCCTGGAACGGAAACGGATCCAGTCCACCGCCAAGGCGGTGGCAAAGCTGGATGTGTTCGCCGCCTTGTCTTTGGTGGCGGAACGTGGCCGCTATACCCGGCCCCGCTTAAACGAAAAGGGGGTGATCCATATCAAGGACGGCCGCCATCCCGTGGTAGAGCAGGTGATCCCTCATGGCCTGTTTATTGCCAACGATACCTATCTGGATAACGCCAAGCGCTGTATTGCCATCATTACCGGGCCGAACATGGCGGGGAAGTCCACTTATATGCGCCAGACCGCCTTGATCGTGCTGATGGCGCAGATGGGAAGCTTCGTACCCGCAAGCAGCGCGGACATCGGCATCGTGGATCGGATTTTTACCAGAGTGGGCGCTTCGGACGACCTGGCGAGCGGCCGATCCACTTTCATGGTGGAAATGAACGAGGTGGCGAATATTTTACGCAACGCCACGGCGGACAGCCTGTTGATCTTAGATGAAATCGGGAGGGGAACCTCCACTTTTGACGGACTGGCGATTGCCTGGGCGGTGATCGAACATATCAGCAACCGGCGGATCCTGGGGGCGAAGACGTTATTTGCCACCCACTATCACGAGCTGACGGAGTTAGAGGGGAAGATGAGCAATGTCAACAACTACTGCGTTGCGGTAAAGGAACGCGGCGACGATATTGTCTTCCTGCGCAAGATCGTAAAAGGCGGAGCGGATAAAAGCTATGGTATCCAGGTGGCAAAGCTGGCCGGGGTTCCGGATATGGTGATCGACCGGGCGAAAGAGATCGTGGAGCAGTTGGCGGATCATGAGATTCCGGAACGGGTTCAGGAAATATCGGCGGACGGCGCGGCGCCGAATCAGGCAAAAAAGCAGCCCAAGCCGGACGAGGTGGATCTGGCACAGATGTCATTTTTTGCTACCCTGACTGACGACGACGTCATAAAGGAGCTGACAGAGATGGAAGTGACCCGGCTGACGCCGATCGATGCGCTCAACACCCTATACCGGCTACAGAACAAGGTGAAGAACCGTTTCCGGACGTAAATTTTACCCAGAAAGGAGACCCGGGATGTCAGTTACTTATTTTTCCGATGGGGAGACAGAGGCTGCGATGCCGGATACCGGCGCCGGTACCCGGAAGGAAGGTTCCGATACCGGTACGCAGGGGGAAGAAGATTTTGCCGTGGAAAATTTCGCTGCGGAGGGTTTCGGAGCGGCGGACGCTCCGGGGGCGTTGCGGAAGATCCAAGTCCTGGACGAGGAAACGATCGACAAGATTGCCGCCGGGGAAGTAGTGGAGCGGCCGTCCAGCGTGGTGAAGGAACTGGTGGAAAATTCCATTGACGCGGGAGCCACCGCTGTCACCGTGGAGATCAAGGAGGGCGGGATCGAATGGATACGGGTCACGGATAACGGCTGCGGCATGGAAGCTTCCCAGGTGCGTACCGCGTTCCTGCGCCATGCGACCAGCAAGATCCGGACGGCGCAGGATCTGCACAGTGTGACCAGTCTGGGCTTCCGGGGGGAAGCCCTCTCCAGTATCGCCGCCGTATCCAAGGTCGAAGCCATCACGAAGACGGCGGCGGCTCTGACCGGGATACGGCTTGTTTTGGACGGCGCGGCGGAAAAATCCTTGGAAGAAATCGGCGTCCCGTCCGGAACCACTTTTATCATGCGGAACCTGTTCTTCAATACGCCCGCGCGGCGAAAGTTCCTCAGACAGCCTGCGTCGGAGGGCGGCTATGTCGCCGAGCTGATGGAGCATCTGGCACTGTCCAGACCGGATATTTCTTTTCAGTTCATAATGGGAGGGCATGACCGTTTCCACACTTCCGGAAACGGGGATCTGAAAGAGGTGATCTACCGTATTTACGGGAAAGAGATTTCCTCCCGGATTTTCCCGGTCTTTGAGGAACGGAGCGGCATCCGGATCGAGGGTTATCTGGGAACCCCGGAACTGCTCCGCGCCAACCGTAATTTTGAAGTGTATTTCCTGAACGGAAGATTCATCAAGAGCCGGATGGTGGCGGGAGCCATCGAAGAGGGCTACCGGAGCTATCTCATGCAGCGCAGGTTCCCTTTCTGTATCCTGCATATCACGGTTCTGTCCGGCGCGGTGGACGTGAATGTCCATCCGTCCAAAATGGATGTACGTTTTGCGGATCCGGCGGGTTTCTGTGCGCTGCTTTCGGAGACCGTCCGGAACCACCTGCGCGGCCATGAGATGATACCGGAGCTTTTCCTTGGCGGAAAGAGGGAGACGGCGCAGGCTTCCGAAAGACAAAGAAAGCGGGAGGAACCGTCCGCGCCGGAGCCGTTTGAGACCGCCAGAGCCGCCCGGCTGGCCCATGAGAGCCATGTTCCTTATGAGGGCAGGCCTCCCCATGAGAGCCATGTTCCCCATGAGAGCCACGCTCCCCATGAGAGCTACGCTCTCATGGAAGAAGCCCCGTATGGCGCAGGAGAAAGGGGACAGTACGATACTGGCGCCCATAGCGGAAAGTCCCGCTGCGGAGAATCCGTTCCTTCTTTTGTGCAGGAAATCTTGCAGGATCCGAGCGATACGAAAGATCGGGATCTTTTTGAGGAAAAAATACTGACTGCGGAAAATCGATCCCGTTACCGGATCCTGGGACAGGTTTTCGATACCTACTGGCTGATGGAGCTGGAAGAAAAGCTGCTCATCATCGACCAGCACGCGGCCCACGAGAAAGTGAAATATGAGCGGCTGATGAAGCAGTACCGCGAGAGGGCCGTCCTCTCCCAAGGCCTGCTGCCGCCGCTGATTGTTTCCCTGACCGGACAGGAGGAAACTGTCCTTCGGGAGCAGCTGGAAGTGTTCGGTTCCCTCGGGTTTGAGATAGAGCATTTCGGCGGCAGTGAATATGCTTTGCGGAGTGTTCCGGTGGAATTGTACGGCTGCGGCGAGAAAGAGCTGTTCCTGGAGGTATTGGACGAACTGACGGGAACCACGGGGGGAAACCATCCCAAGGCGGCGGAAGAAAAGATCGCGTCCATGTCCTGCAAGGCGGCGGTGAAGGGGAATGCCCGGCTGAGCCTTGCGGAAGCCCAGAGCCTGCTGGATGAGCTGCTGCTCCTTGAGAATCCTTATCATTGCCCTCATGGCCGTCCGACGGTCATTTCCATGAGCAGGACGGAACTGGAAAAAAAGTTCAAGCGCATCGTGTAGCCTGATTTCAGCATAGGCGGCGCAAATTGTCCGCCTAAACGGACAGAGGGGAGCAAAATGACGTCTGGCGAAGACCGGTTCTTGAAAAAACCTCTGGTGGTCCTGGCCGGGCCTACTGCGGTGGGGAAAACCGGGCTTTCCGTCGCGCTGGCAAAACGAATCAACGCGGAGATTGTTTCCGCCGATTCTATGCAGGTGTACCGCCGTATGGACATCGGCTCCGCAAAGATTTCCCCCGAGGAAATGCAGGGAGTGGCGCACCACCTGATAGACATCCTCGAGCCGTGGGAGGACTTCAACGTGACCCTCTTCCAGCAAAAATGCAAGGAGACGCTCCCCGGCATTTACGCAAGAGGGCATATCCCGCTCCTGACGGGCGGCACCGGCTTTTATATACAGGCGCTTCTTTATGACATTGATTTTACGCAAAAAAAAGAGGACACGCGGTACCGTGTCTTTCTGGACGCCTTGGCAAGGGAAAAAGGCCCGGAGTATCTGTACCGGCTTCTGGCCGAAGCGGATCCCCAAGCGGCAGAGAGCATTCACGCCAACAACCTCAAACGTGTGAAACGCGCCTTGGAATTTCATCATCTGACCGGAGAGCGGATCTCGGCGCACAACGACAGGGAGCGGCGGAAAGCATCCGCCTATCGTTCCTGCTATTTCGTCCTGCATGACCGGCGGGAAAAGCTGTACGGGCAGATTGAACGCCGGGTGGAGGGGATGCTCCAAAAAGGGCTTGTGGAGGAAGTGCGCGGCTTACGGGAAGCGGGCTGCCGCAGAGGGCAGGTTTCCATGCAAGGGCTTGGCTACAAAGAGATCCTGCGGTATCTGGACGGAGAGCTTTCTTTGGAGGAGGCGGCGGAGCTGATCAAAAAGAATACAAGGCATTTCGCCAAACGGCAGCTGACGTGGTTCCGGCGCGAAAAAGATACGGTATGGATTGACAAAAGTCTGTTTTTATACGATGATGAAAAAATACTGGATTTCATGGTACGGCAGCTCATAGAACGGGGTCTCGTACAGGAGACGGGATCATACCAAGACGGGGTCGTATCAGACGGGCTGCCGCAGAACAAGCTGCCGCAAAAAACAGATCGCCAGGAAAGGAATCACACAGATGGAAGAGCGGACAGAAGCCCCTACAGATGGCCGGATGAACCCTTTTACGGATGACCACACGGAACTCCGGCTCTTTCGGACTGCCCTCCGCGACGCGTATCTTGACATGGGGATCAGCGGCGGAGTCTATGCCTACGGGGAAGCCGTCTTAGGGCGGCTGCGGGAGCGCTGGAAGCAGATTGACTGCGTAGCGGAGCAGAACCAGCTGAAAGTGCTGGACGCTATGCGCAGCAAAAAGGTCAGTGAAGCCTGTCTGCTCGGCACCACCGGCTACGGCTACGGCGACCTGGGGAGGGATACGCTGGAAGAGGTCTATGCGGCTGTCTTCCATACGCAAGCCGCTCTGGTGAGACCCCAGATCACCTGCGGCACCCACGCCTTGGCTCTGGCTCTGTTTGGGAATTTAAGGCCGGGCGAGGAGCTGCTTTCCCCGGCGGGGAAGCCCTATGACACCATGGAAGAGGTGATCGGGATCCGTCCCTCTATGGGTTCCCTTGCCGAATACGGGATCGCCTACCGGCAAGTAGATCTGTTGGCGGACGGCTCTTTCGACTATGAAAAAATAGCCGCGAACATACGTAAGAACACGAAACTGGCTCTGATTCAGCGCTCCAAAGGCTACCAGGCCAGACCCACGCTGTCCGTCCGGCGGATCCGCGACCTGATCCGTTTCCTGAAACAGCTCAAGCCCGGCCTGATCTGCATGGTGGACAACTGTTATGGAGAGTTTGTGGAAACTCTGGAGCCGTCCGACGCGGGGGCGGATCTGGTGGCGGGTTCCCTCATCAAAAATCCGGGCGGAGGGTTAGCGCCCACCGGAGGGTATCTTGCCGGGCGGCAGGACTGCGTGGAGAACGCCGCCCGCAGGCTCACTGCTCCCGGACTTGGCAAGGAAGTGGGAGCATCCATGGGGGTTCTGCGAGATTTTTACCAAGGTTTCTTTCTTGCGCCTACGGTGACGGCGAGCGCGCTGAAAAGCGCCGTGTTCGCCGCGAACCTGTATGAGGGCCTAGGGTTTGCGGTGACGCCGGGCGGCTCTTCGCCTCGCTACGACATCATTCAGGCGGTTCGGCTGGGAACGCCGGAGGGAGTCTGCGCTTTCTGCGAAGGCATTCAGGCGGCGGCCCCGGTGGACAGCCATGTGGTTCCCCGTCCTTGGGATATGCCCGGCTATGACGTACCGGTCATTATGGCGGCGGGCGCGTTTACCGCTGGTTCCTCCATTGAGCTGTCGGCGGACGCCCCCTTACGGGAGCCGTATGCCGTCTATTTCCAGGGAGGGCTGACCTGGCCCCACGGGAAATTCGGGATTCTGCGTTCCCTCCAGTCCTTGGTGGAGAAATCTGTGATTTTACCGGAGAATGTCGAAAAAGCGGAAGATAACCTGAAAAATCCCTCGAAAGAAAATCCATGAATCGGGTGTACAGTTTCTGGGAATTGTGGTATGATACGTGTAAGCAGCAAGCCAAGTGTGCGAAGTACGCTTTGTGCCGTGAAGCGGCCATGACGGGTATGGGAGGTTCTGCTTGCTTGCAAGCGGAATCCAACTGCATGAAGTCAGGTGGGTTGCGAAGCGGCCACTTGGCGCCTGCCTGCGAACCTGGGATCCGCCAAGCGGGATCCGGGTCTGAGAAGCGGATTCATGGTCTGAAAAACGGCTGCTTCACAGCGGGTTTCACAAAAGAAAGGCAGAAGATGTTTTGAAAGTTTCTAGGGTAAACTGGGTCGTTATCGTTTTGGTTCTGATCGGTTTTGTGATCGGACGCTTCATCGGAACCTATTTTGAGGAAAGCTTTCTGAATTATGGACAGGCTTTCGGGCTGAACAGCCCCATCGAACTGGATCTGGGCTTCCTGGTCCTGACCTTCGGGTTCAAGATCCAGATCACCATCGCCAGCGTGATCGGGGTGACGCTGGCACTGCTGATTTACCGCATGATCCGGTAAAAGCGGTTTTTTAAGGGAACATTTCCATCGGAGAAAGACTTATTCGGCAGCTAGGCTGCGCTGCCGCAAAGCGGGAGATGGGAAATGTATAAAGATCAGAAAAAGAACCACGCTTCCGGGAATCCCGATATGCCCTATGAGAAATTCTTTTCCGTAGGGCCGGAGCATTTGACGGAAAAAGAACTGCTGGCGATCATCCTGCGCACAGGTGTCAAGGATGCGGACGTCCTGAAAGTCGCGGAAGACGTCCTGGCCCTCTCCGGACAGTCCGGGAGCGGAAAGGAAGGGCTGCTGGGCCTGTGCGAGGTTTCCTTGGAACAGCTTCTAGCCGTGAAGGGGATCGGACAGGTGAAGGCTGTGCGGCTGAAATGCCTGACGGAACTGTCTATGCGGATCAGCCGTGCCAGAGCCAGGCCGGGGCTTCGCTTTCGGGATCCCAGGACGGTGGCGGACTATTTCATGGAACAGCTGCGCCATAGGGATACGGAATGTGTGATTCTGGTCAGCCTGGACGGGAAGGGACAGCTGCTTAAGGAAACTTTCCTGTCCAGCGGCAGCGTGAAGATGTCTCTGATTTCTCCGCGGGAAGTCTTTCTGGAAGCGCTGCGCAACAAGGCGGTAAGTATCCTGCTGATCCACAACCATCCGAGCGGCGATCCCACGCCTAGCGTCGCTGACCGGAAGCTGACCGAGAATCTCAGGGAGATGGGCGAGAAACTGGATATCCGCCTGACCGACCATATTATCATCGGCGACAACTGCTACAGCAGCTTCAAAGAATTATCTTACCTATAGAATTTGCGGACAGGGTCTGCGGACGAACCGACGGACAGAGCTTACCGCCAGAACTTTACCTACAGAAAGGGGTTGTCAGCTTGGCAAACAACGCATTCGGTATCGACCTGGGTACCAACAATATCAAGATCTACAACAGGTATGATGAAAACATCATGGTGGAAAAAAACATGATCGCAATAGAGAATAAGAACACTCTCTTTGCATACGGGGATTCCGCTTTTGAAATGCACGAGAAAGCGCCGGGGAACATCCACATTTCCTACCCTCTGTCCAACGGGGTGATCGCGGACATCAAGAACATGGAAACCCTGATCAAATACTTTTTGAGCGATCTGCAGAAAGGCGGACTGAAACCGGCAGAGTATTATATCGCGGTACCCACCGATGTGACGGAAGTGGAGAAACGGGCTTTTTATGACCTGATCCGCGACGCCAACGTAAAAGCCAAGAAGATTATGGTAGTGGAGAAAGCGGTGGCGGACGGCCTTGGCATGAATATCGATGTAAAAAATTCCCAAGGGGTCATGGTCGTGAACGTAGGGTATGAAACGACGGAGATTTCCATCCTGTCTTTGGGCGGGATCGTGTTAAGCCGCCTGATCAAGGTGGGCGGCATGAAGTTTGACGAAGCCATCCGTTCCGCCGTTCGCAGGGAATTCAGCCTGATCATCGGCGGAAAGACGGCGGAAGCGGTGAAGATCGCCCTGTCGGAACTGGAGCCGGAGAACAAAGGGGCGGTCGTGTACGGGCGGGACATCGTCACCGGGCTGCCGGTGGAACGGGAGATCCCCACCAGGCTGGTGGACGAGGCTCTGGAGGAACATTTCCTCACCATCATCGACAACGTAAAAGTGATTCTGGAAAGAACCCCTCCGGAACTGGCGGCGGACATCTATCGGCACGGGATCTACCTTACCGGGGGCGCTTCACAGGTGAACCATCTGGCAGAGCGTATCGCGCATGGCACCGGGCTGAAAGTGAACGTATCGGAGAACCCTGTCACCAGCGTGGCGATCGGCCTGTCCAAGATCATCAAGGAGGACAACTATAAGACAGTGGCATATGCGATCGAGGGGATGGGTAAATGAGTCCGATGATAAAAAGAAAAGGAGAGAAGTTTACTTTACCGGGTAAATACCTCCTTTTTATTTTGACAGTGGCGTGCAGCGGGATGATGCTGCTCACTTTCGGAACGGATCTGTTCAACAAGCCGCTGAATACGGCGGCGGGCCTGGTGGTGGTTCCTTTCCAGCAGGGAATCAGCAAGGTGGGCGGCTGGCTTTCCAGCCGTTCCGAAGAACTGGCGCAGATCCGGAAGCTTCTGGAAGAAAACGCCAGCTTGCGCGAACAGGTAGCGAACCTGACTGCGGAAAACACCATGCTCCAGCAGGATAAATACGAACTGAATCAGCTGCGGGAACTGGTGGAACTGGACGAGCAGTACGGCGAATATGAAAAGGTGGGGGCGCGTATCATCAGCAGGGATCCTGGCAACTGGTTCTCCGTCTTCCTGCTGGACAAAGGCTCCGACGACGGTCTGGCGATCGATATGAACGTCATGGCATACGGAGGTCTGGTGGGGAGGATCACCGCCATCGGACCCAACTGGGCCAAAGTGACCGCCGTCATCTCCGATCATTTCAACGTAGGCGGACAGACCCTCGCCACGGCGGACAATATGATCGTCAGCGGGGATCTGCAGACAATGGCGGACGGCGTCATCCGTTTCAGTCAGCTGATAGACAGCGCCGACAAGGTGAGCGTGGGAGACAAGGTCGTGACTTCCGACATCAGCGACAAGTTCCTCCCAGGCATTTTGATCGGATATATAGATGCCATTGAACGGGATACCAACAACCTGACCAAATCCGGCTATCTGACTCCCGCTGTGGATTTTGAACATCTGGAGGAAGTCCTGGTCATTCTGGAGCAGAAGCAGAAAGTAAATGAAGCAAATTCCTAAGTCCAGGAAAGAGAAGGGGGTGGCGCGGTGCGTAAGCTTATGATGGCGGTTCTGATCCTGCTCGGGTTTCTCTTGCAGAGTACCGTTTTCCGGAGCCTTGCCTTTGCCGGGATCGTCCCCAATCTGCTGATCATTCTTACCGCTTCCTTCGGTTTTATGCGCGGGGAAAAAGAAGGTCTGCTCATCGGCTTCTTCTGCGGACTTCTGCAGGATATTTTTTTCGGGGATATGCTGGGTTTTTATGCGTTGATCCTGATGTATACCGGATACTTAAACGGCAAGTTCAGCCGCATCTTTTACCCGGAGGACATCAAGCTTCCCATCGGGCTGATTATCCTAAGCGACCTGTCCTACGGGATGATCTGCTATATCCTCCTGTTCCTGCTGCGGGGGCGGTTCGACTTTCCCTACTATTTCGTCAGCCTGATCCTGCCGGAAGCGATTTACACGACCATCGTGACCATGCTTTTTTATCCCGCCATCTTGAAGATCAATGAAAGGCTGGAAACCAGGGAGCGGCGGATCATGATCCAGTTCCGCGCTTCTTCTAAGTAAGGGGCTGTTCCGAAAGAAACATACCTGTCAGCGGCCTGTTTTCGCCAATACGTTGTCGCAAAAAAGCTTACGCAGCCCGGCGCGTTTTTGCTCCTCGTCTTGACGAAGATCGGTACAAGCTATTCCGTAACAGTTCCGGAGAAGCGGATTACCCGCTGCCGTCCGGCGGATGGAAAGGAGTGAAGACGACTTGTTTGAAGAATGGAAAGAACGATTGCTCAACTTTATCATCAGCAGGCTGACCGTTCTTACGCTGCTCTTCCTTGCTTTCGGCGGCATCCTGATTTACCGCTGCTTTGACCTGCAGATCGTGCAGGGGGAGGAATATCTGAACCAGTTCATCCTCCAGACGGAAAAGACCCGGAGCATTGCCAGCTCCAGAGGGAGGATCTTAGACCGCAACGGGGTGGAACTGGCCTATGACGAACTGGCTTATTCCGTGAAGATCGAGGATGTGTTTGAATCTGGCAACGGCAAGAACCAGAAACTGAATACGGTGCTGTATCAGCTGATCAAGATGATTGAAAAAAACGGCGACAGTATTATCACGGACTTCAATATCGTCATAGACGAAAACCAGGAGTACGTCTTCAACGTAGAGGGAACGAGTCTGCTGCGGTTTCTGGCGGACGTGTACGGGAAGGCGGCCATTGAGAAACTGGAAGATTCCCAAAGGGAAGCCACGGCGGACGAGGTCGTGGAGTACCTTGGCGGAACCAAGCGTTTTGCCATCGGAGAGCGGGAAGAGGAGGGTGACTCCGAGAGCCTGTTCCTGGTCGGGAAAGGCTATACGAAAGCGGAGCTGCTACAGATGGTGACGCTGCGTTATGCCATGAATCTGACCGCGTTTCGCAAATATATCGGCACCACCGTGGCCGCCGACGTCAGTGAGCGAACCGTGACCGTCCTTATGGAGAATTCCGGCGACCTTCCGGGGGTGACGATCGAAGCGGACACGATTCGCCGCTATACGCAGGACAGCTTTTATTTTGCCCATCTCTTAGGATACACCGGAAAGATCTCTTCGGAGGAACTGGCGGCGCTGAATGCCTCAGAGGAGGAAAACGGCGGCGACCCCGAGCGTTATTCCTTAAACGACGTCGTGGGGAAGAACGGGATCGAAGCTTCCATGGAAAGCGAGCTGCAAGGGGTAAAGGGCAGCGAGAAGGTCAGCGTGGATCATATGGGGAAGGTCATCAGTATCTTGGAGAGGACGGAAGCCAAGGCCGGGAACGACGTCTACCTGACGATCGACTCGCAGCTGCAGATCGCCGCTTACCGTATACTGGAACAGAAAATCGCCGGGGTCGTAGCCGACAAGATCATCAGCGCCAAGGAATATAAGCCTGCGCTGGGCGCGGACAGCAGCGACATCCGGATCCCGATTTACGATGTCTATTTCGCGCTGATCAACAACAGCGTACTGGATATCCATCATTTTTCGGAAAACGGCGCGGGAGAAACGGAACAGGAAGTCTACGGGAAATATCTGGACTACCGGGCGGAGGCTTATGAAAAGCTCCAGAAAGAGCTGTACGACACCAAGACGCCTTACAACAAACTTTCTAAAGAATACCAGGCCTACCAGAGCAGTGTCGTCGCCCTGCTAGGCAAAGATGGGATCATCAACGTCGAGAAAGTGGATCCTGCCGATGAAATGCAGCGGAAATGGGCGGTGGAAGAGGTCGTCAGCTTGAGCGAATACCTGGAATACTGTATTGCCGAGAACTGGATCGACGTCACGAAACTGGAACTGAACAGCAAATACTCCGATTCCAGGGAAGTATTCGATCAGCTTGTGGAATACCTGATCGCCATGGTGGATCGGAATCTGGAGTTTCAGAAAAAACTGTATAAATATATGCTGCTAAACGACGTGATAAGCGGCAGAGACATCTGCCTGCTGCTCTGTGAGCAGGCCGCCGCAGAGATTCCGGCAGAGGAAAAGGAAAATCTGGCCGACGGCCGCCTGAGCGCCTACCAGTTTATGATGAACCGGATCACCCGATTGGACATCACTCCAGCCCAGCTGGCGCTGGATCCCTGCAACGGCTCCGTCGTCGTCGTGGACAACCAGACCGGGGACGTGCTGGCTATGGTGTCCTATCCGGGTTACGACAACAACATGATGGCAAACTCCGTGGATGCCGACTATTACGCTAAGCTGATGTCGGACAAGTCCTCGCCGATCCTCAACTATGCCACCCAGTATAAGGCGGCGCCCGGCTCCACCTTCAAAATGGTGTCGGCGACAGCCGGGCTGATGGAGGGACTGATCGACCTGAATACCCGCGTGGTCTGTACCGGAACTTTCACGGAAATCACGCCCTCGCCCCGTTGCTGGCTGCACAGCGGGCATGGCACTCAGAGCCTTGTGCCTGCCATTTCCAATTCCTGCAACTATTATTTTTATCAGCTGGGTTACAACCTCTCTTTTCAGGACGGGGCTTTCCGGGAGGAAGCGGGACTGGAAACTTTAGCGAAGTACGCGGATCTGTATGGCCTGTCTGAGAAGTCCGGAGTGGAGATCGCGGAGTATGAACCGGACGTTTCCGACGACCTGCCGGTGCATTCGGCCATCGGACAGGGAACCAACAGTTATACTGCGGTAGGACTGGCGAGATATGTGGCCACTGTCGCCAACAGCGGTATCTGTTACAACCTGACCCTTCTGGACAAACTGACGGACTCCGCAGGCGACGTGCTGACACAGTACGCGCCCAGGATACGTAACATCATAGATATGCCTCAGTCCTACTGGGACGCGCTCCACACTGGGATGAGGGGCGTGGTGGAAAAAAAGACGTATTTCCAGGATCTGGCGGTCAACGTGGCGGGGAAGACCGGAACGGCGGAGCAGGTGAAGACCCGGCCGGACCATGCGCTTTTCATCTGCTACGCGCCTTATGAAAACCCGGAAATCACGGCAGTCACCCGGATTCCTTTTGGGTATTCCTCTGATTACGCGGCGCAGGCCACGCGGGATCTGATCAAATATTATTACGGACTGGCGGAAGCTTCCGAGGTCCTCACCGGAACGGCGGACGCTCCGGACGCCGGAGTGTCTACGGATGAGATATAGTAGCTGCCCTCCGTATCCCGCAAAGCCGGTTTTGCATATATGCGGAACTGGTTACGGCTCAGAGGGAATATCCCGCGAGCGAATGAGCGCCCGTAGGAGGATGAATCTAAGAAAGGAGCGGACAGATTGAAAGACGCTGTCATACTGAAAAGCTACCGACATGGGATCCTCATCTTCCTTCCGGAGGATCTGCCTTTTGAACAGGTTCTGCGGGAAGTGGCATTCAAATTCACGGAATCCAGAAGTTTCTTCGGAACCGCGAAAATGGCCCTGTCTTTTGAAGGGAGGATACTTTCCCGGGAAGAGGAACAGGCCGTCCTGGAAACGATCAAGGCCTGCAGCGACGTGAATATCGTATGCATTGTCGGAAAAGAGGAAGAAACAGACAAATATTTTCTGAGGGCTTTGGAGCAGCTGGAGCAGAAGCTGACCGGAGGGGATGAGGGACAGTTTTACCGTGGGACCCTAAAAAACAAGGAAATACTGGAAACTGATGCCAGCGTAGTCGTCTTGGGGGATGTCTACCCGGGCAGCGCCGTGATTTCCGCCAGGAATATCATCATACTCGGAGGGCTGTACGGAGAAGCCTACGCCGGGGGCAACGGGGCGGACGCCCACTATGTAGTAGCGCTTGAAATGGAGCCGGAAAGACTTAAAATCGGCGATTTCAAATATAAACATACCGGGAAACAAAGAAAATGGGGGATCCATCTCAAGGTACAGCCGAAAATTGCCTATGTGAGAGACGGAAGAATCGTCTTTGAGCCTCTTACCAAAGAATTACTGGGAGATCTGACCCGGTAATCAAACGACCGATTACCTTGGAAAGGCACGGGAATTTTCCCGGCGGAAATGGAGGACTCTATGAGTGAAGTAATTGTCGTCACATCAGGGAAAGGCGGCGTGGGCAAGACCACCACGACGGCAAACGTAGGCACCGGTCTGGCAAGGATAGGGAAAAAAGTCTGTCTGATCGATACAGACATCGGACTTCGCAATCTGGATGTAGTCATGGGGCTGGAGAACCGGATCGTCTACAATCTGGTGGACGTGGTGGAAGGAAGCTGCCGTGTGAAACAGGCGCTGATCCGGGATAAACGCAACCCCGGCCTGTACCTCATGCCGTCGGCTCAGACGAGGGACAAATCGGCGGTGACGCCCGGACAGATGATCAAGGTGATCGAACATCTGAAAGAGCAGTTCGATTATATCATTCTAGACTGCCCGGCGGGAATCGAACAGGGCTTCCAGAACGCCATCGCCGGGGCGGATCGGGCGGTGGTCGTCACCACTCCGGAAGTATCCGCCATACGCGATGCCGACCGGATCATCGGTCTGCTGGAAGCAAACGGCTTCAAGCAGATGGATCTGATCATCAACCGCCTGCGCATGGACATGGTGAAACGGGGCGACATGATGTCGGCCTCCGATGTGGTGGACATTCTGGCGATCCCGCTGATCGGGGTCGTGCCGGACGATGAAAGCGTAGTCATCTCCACCAACCAGGGAGAGCCGCTGGTCGGCGGCGACAGCCCGGCGGGGAAGGCTTATTATAACGTGGTGCAGCGGGTGGCGGGAAAGGATGTGCCTTTTCTGAACTTTGAAAAGGGAATCTCTTTCTGGACCAGGGTGACGGGCATTTTCCACAGGATATAGGGGGGCAGACAGATGAAACATTTCTTCCGCAGAAAGAGTTCCCGCGAAGTCGCCCGCGACCGGCTGAAGATCCTGCTGATCTCGGATCGGGTAGACTGCTCGCCGGAGATGATGGAACTGATCAAGACGGATATTGCCAAGGTCATATCCAAATACATGAAGATAGACGCCGCGAACATGGAAATACAGCTGAACACCAAAGGAACCAAAAGCTCCAAAGGCCTGAAACCTCCCACGCTTCATGCCAACATCCCGATTTTGGACATGCATAAGCAGCAGGGGATCCACTAAGCGGCCTGGCAGCTTTCGATCAGCGGTATTTACAAGAAGCAAGATCGGCTTCTGGTAATCCATTTACGGCGCAAGAGCAGCGTCTTCTAGCAGAAGCTGTATTACGGTATTCACAGTGGCTCGGGCTCGCATTCAGAAGCAGTACGGATAGAGGAAGGTATGTTCAGAAATTATAGGATACGTGATTATGATTTTAAGTTAGTGATCCTCCTGGCGGCGGTCTCCGCGCTTGGCGTACTGGCGGTGGGGAGCGCAAGGGAAGCTTACCAGACGAAGCAGATCATAGGGGCGTCGGCAGGGATGGCCCTGCTGATCCTTGTTTCCCTGTTCGATTATAGCCTGATCCTAAAGACGTACTGGCTGATCTACGCAGGGAACCTGCTTCTGCTGGGACTGGTGGCGCTGATGGGAGAAAAAGTAAACGGCGCGAGGCGGTGGCTGAACATCGGAAGTTTCCAGTTCCAGCCATCAGAAACCGCAAAAATTTTGTTGATTTTATTCTTCGCACAGTTTATTATGAAGTATAGGGAAAAGCTGAATACCTTTAAGATGATTGCTTTTTGTGTGGTATTGGTTCTGGTTCCTTGGACGCTGATCTATAAACAGCCGGATCTGTCCACCAGTGTCGTGCTGCTGGTCGCTTTCTGCATCATCATGTTTGCGGGAGGGATCAGCTATAAGCTGGTCGTGGGAGTGCTGGCGGTGGCGATTCCGGCGGCGGCGATCCTGGTTTTTCTGGCGGTGACGCCGGACAGCGGCTTTGACGTTCTGGAAGATTTCCAGAAGAACCGTATCCTGGCTTTCCTGCACCCGGAAGAATACTCCTCTGCGGAAGCCTATCAGCAGCTGAATTCCGTAACGGCGATTGCTTCCGGGCAGCTTGACGGGAAAGGCTACCAGAACAGCGAAGTCACCTCCGTCGTCAACGGGAACTTCATTTCGGAACCGCAGACAGACTTCATTTTTGCTGTTATCGGAGAGGAATTTGGCTTTAAGGGAAGCGTCTTTGTCATTTCCTGCCTGATGCTGATTTCTTTGGAATGTATTTCCATAGCCAGAAAGGCAAAGGATCTGGCCGGAACCATCATCGCTGCGGGAATGGGCGGGCTGATCGCCTTTCAGAGTTTCGTGAACATCGGCGTAACCACCTTTATCCTGCCCAATACAGGACTGACGCTGCCTTTTGTCAGCGCGGGGCTATCTTCCCAGTTCAGCCTGTTCTTCGGCATGGGCTTCGTCTTGAATGTAAGACTACAGGCCAGAAAGCAATGAAAATGTGTGCTGCGCACACAGACGGGAGCCATCCGAAGCGAAAACCGCTTCGGGCCCCTGAATTCAGAATGTGTGCTGCGCACACAGACGGGAGCCACCTTATGAATATCGCACTAATCGCGCATGACTGCAAGAAAAAGCTGATGCAGAACTTCTGCATTGCTTACCGTGGGATTCTGAGTAAGCACGGCCTGTACGCTACCGGCACGACCGGCAGGCTGATTGAAGAAGTAACGAACCTGTACATCCACAAATACCTGGCCGGACACCTGGGCGGAGAACAGCAGATCGGCTCTCAGATCGAACACAATGAAATCGATCTGGTCATTTTCCTGCGGGATCCCTTGACGCCTAAGAGCCATGAACCGGACGTAAATAATGTGATGCGAATTTGTGACATCCACAATATTCCTTTGGCGACGAACCTCGCAAGCGCGGAACTGTTGATCAAGTCCTTAGACAGGGGAGATTTAGAGTGGCGTGAGGCATACAAATAGGAAAAACGCAGAGCGATATAGCGGCCGGAAGAGAGTTCCAGCGGTTTTTTTCCTGCTGTTTTCTTTTGCCATCAGTTTCTCCGGCTGCGGCGCGGTCAGTTATGAACTTCCGTATGCTCCGGACGGCAGTGTCAGCAGCTTCAACGTGATCGCCAGATCCAAGCCGGGGCTGGCGGAGCCTTTCGCCCAGAATCTGTGCATTGTCACGGGCGATGTCGGAAATGGCGCCGTGGATATGTCGCGGGAGACTGCGGCGGCGCTGTTCGATGTGGAAGGCCGAAACGTGCTGTATTCCCAGAATGCCCACGAACGGCTGCACCCGGCTAGCCTGACCAAGGTCATGACGGCGCTGGTGGCACTGAAGCACGGGACGGGCGACCAGGTGCTGACGGCTACCGAAACGGTGAAGATCACAGAATCCGGCGCGCAGCTTTGCGGCGTCAAGGCCGGCGATACCATGACGCTGGATCAGGCTCTGCGTATCCTGCTGATCTATTCCGCCAACGACGTGGCGATGATGATCGCGGAAAACATCGGCGGCACGGCGGATCGTTTTGTGCAAATGATGAACGAGGAAGCGAAAGCCTTGGGGGCCACCAATACCAGCTTCGCGAATCCCCACGGCCTGACGGCGGAAAACCACTATACTACCGTGTATGATCTGTACCTGATCTTCCAGGAAGCAGTTCGGAATACTTATTTTAAGGAAATCATCCAGACCGCCAGCTACCAGACGACCTACTACGACTCCCGGCGGACGCCGAAAGAGCTTTCGGTAAAGACGACCAATCTTTTCCTGCGGGAGACCTACCGGACGCCGGAGAACATCACGGTCATCGGCGGAAAGACCGGCACGACCAATGCCGCCGGACATTGCCTGATCCTGTTGTCCAAAGACACGGGAGGGGAGTCCTATATCTCGGTCATCTTGAAGTCCGCCAGCCGGGACGACCTGTACGGCGAGATGGCCGACCTGCTGAACGTGGTGGACGCCGGGAACTGAACATGTTCCGTTGCCGCAGGCCCGACGAGAACAATTTCCGCAAATAGAGGTTGTTTTTTGATAGGAGATCAACTATAATAAAAACCAGAAGTGGATCTGCAAATCATTTTTACTTTAGGAGGGTTACTCAATGGTGCAGTTAATTGTAGGGAACAAGGGGAAGGGCAAGACGAAGCAGTTATTGGATAAAGTCAACCAGGAGATCCGAACCATCCCAGGCAATATCGTTTACCTGGACAAGAACGCGAAACATATGTATGAACTGAATAACAAAGTGCGCCTGATTGACGTATCTTCCTATTCTATTGAGAACAGCAGTGAGTTTATCGGCTTTATCAGCGGAATCATATCCCAGGATCACGATCTGCAGCAGATGTATCTGGACAGCTTCTTAAAAATCGCCCGTATCAGGGAGGATGCCCTCTCAGAGGTTCTTCAGAAAATCGAAAAGATAGGCAATACGTTTGATGTGAATTTTGTGGTGAGCATTTCTGTTGACGAAAAGGACGTGCCGGAACACTGGAAGCAGAATATCCTGCTTGCCCTCTGAACTGTGGAAAGCCGTACCTTTCTCAGTCTGAACGCCGGTTCGGACCGGAGAAAACGCCGCGGGCTTTCTTCCCACGTGTTGTCTATGCCGCTTGCGGCGGCATATCTGGAAGTGTGACGAAAAGCCCCGGAAGCTTCCGGGGCTTTTGTAAAAGAAAAAACGGGAGGCAAGGGCTTGGCACAGGGTACGAGAAGAATCCGCAGATACAGAAAGCCGCTGAACTTGAATATCGGAATGCTTATTTTCGGCGCGGTTCTGGTGTACGTGGTCGTCTGTATCGTCCTGTATTTTCAGACAAGCCATATCGTCGGCTACGAGGTGCAGGAAGGATCCCTGTCGGCCAGCTATATTTACCGCGGGATCGCCATCCGTCAGGAGGTCGTCGTCACGGCACAGGACGCGGGCTATGTGAATTACTTTGTGCGGGAGGGGGAGAGGGTTTCCCTCGGAGGGCTGGTCTATGCGGTGGACGAAACCGGACGGCTCAAGGAATATCTGGAAAACACCGTGCAGGATGAAAATGCCCTGGATCCCAGGGAGTTACTGGAGTTTCGCAGCGAGGCGATCTCGTTTGTCGGCTCCTTTACGCTCAAAGATTTTGAACGCGTCTATGAATTTAAGAATACCATCCGCAACACCTTGCTGCGGCTGACCAGCTCCAACATCCTGGAAAGTATCCAGGCCGCAGGCGAAGGACAGGCGGACGACTTCCTCAGCTACGGCACTGCGGTGCGGAGCGGGATCGTGGCTTACTGGACGGACGGCTATGAAGACCTGACACCGGAAGCGGTCACGGCGGATCTCTTTTCCGAAAAGGACTATGAGAAAAAGCAGCTGGCGATCCACGAACTGATTACAGCCGGGGAAGCGGCTTATAAGCTTTCCACGGACGAGAACTGGTCACTGGTCATTCCGGTGGAGACCCAGGAAGGGATCCGGCTGGAGGCGGAGGAATACGTCAAAGTCCGTTTCCTGAAAAATCAGTATGAATCCTGGGGAGCCGCGAAGCTTTTTTACAACGAGGACGGAAATGCTTATCTACAGCTGTCGTTCACCAATTCCATGCTCACCTTTGTGTCCGACCGTTTCTTGGACGTGGAGCTTCTGCTGGACAGCGAGACCGGGCTGAAAATCCCCAATTCTTCCATTGCCGAAAGGGAATTTTATCTGGTGCCGGAAGCGTTCCTGACTAAGAGTGGAGAGAACGGAGACGACGGAGTGATCCGCCAGCGGTATCAGGAGGACGGAACCGTTTCTACGGAGTTTGTGAAGACAGAGGTCTATCAGTTCGACCAGGGAACCGGAGAATATTACCTGGACGTCGGGGTTCTGGAGCCGGGAGCCGTCCTGGTTCAGCCGGACAGCCAGTCTACTTACACGGTGAGCCGGAAAGCCTCCCTGATCGGCGTCTACAATATGAACAAAGGCTATGCGGACTTCCGCCAGATTACGATTCTGTACCAGAATGAGGAATATGCGATTGTGCAGTCCAACACCCGGTACGGGCTGAACGTGTATGATTATATCGTCCTGGACGCGCAGGCCGTCACGGACAAGCAGTTTTTATAGAAGCCACAGGAACGGATGGAAAGAGGTTTTCACCTCCTGATCGGGTATGCCCGCCCTTGCGGGCAGATGGGAGCCAAGATGATTTCACAGAACCTGGCGGAAGTATACCGCAGGATCTCGCAGTCCTGCCAAAAAGCGGGAAGGGATCGTAAGGAAGTCGTGTGCATAGCGGTCAGCAAGACCAAGCCGAATGCCATGATCGAAGAAGCCTACCGGGCGGGAGTCAGGGATTTCGGGGAAAACAAGGTGCAAGAGCTTGCGGAGAAAGCCGCCGCCCTGCCGGGAGACATCCGCTGGCATATGATCGGGCATTTACAGCGCAACAAGGTAAAAGACATCGTGGGCAGGGTCTTCCTGATCCACAGCGTGGATTCCTTCCGTCTGGCGGAGGAGATCAGCCGGCAGGCGCGGCGCAAGGACGTGGAAGTGAATATCCTGCTGGAAGTGAATGTGTCCGGGGAGGAAAGCAAATTCGGGATAACGCCCGAAGAAGCGCCGGAACTGGCCCAGGCCGTCGCGGCCCTTCCCTCCATCCATGTCAAGGGGCTGATGACGATTGCTCCTTTTGTCGAGAATCCGGAGGAAAACCGGAAATATTTTAAGCAGCTCAGGCAATTGTCAGTTGACATCCGTGCGAAAAACATTGATAATGTACATATGAGTGTATTGTCCATGGGAATGACCGGGGATTACCAAATCGCCGTGGAAGAGGGAGCCGTCTACGTAAGGGTAGGTACCGGTATTTTTGGAGAAAGAGGATAAGGAGTCAGGGCATGGGCGTAATGGATAAGTTTTTGAACTATATGAAACTGAATGATAACGACGAATATTATGACGACGGCTATGAGGAAGAAGAGCTGGAGACCCCCCGTCCGAGGAAAAACGAGTCTTCCAAGGAAAGAGAAGCCGATGACTATGCACAACAGCACCAGCCTGTCAAGAAACCCTCCCTGTCCTCTAAGGTCACTCCTATGCGTCAGCCTACGACCCGTAAAATACCGCCCAGCTCCGGGATGGGTGTCTGTCTCATCAAGCCCGTCAGCGTGGAGGACACAAGGGAGATTGTGGACACGCTCTTGGACAACCGTACCGTCCTGTTGAATCTGGAGGGCCTGGATGTGGATATTGCGCAGAGGATCATCGATTTCACCTCCGGCGCCTGTTATGCCATCAGCGGCAATCTGCAGAAAGTTTCCCATTATGTCTTTCTCGTCACTCCGGCAAGCGTGGACATTTCCGGTGATTTCCAGGACATCTTGAACGGGCGTGTGGAAGCTCCGCTGAACAACGGGCTGTAGGAAAGGACAGGCGGCGCAGTGGCATATAGATTACCGATTTCTTATGAAAACAGACCTTGCTACGACATCCTGTTCGAGACGTCCTTTGAGGCCCTTCCCCGGGAGCTTGGCCGCCTGGGAGCAGGTTCCAGGCGGCTGTGTGTCGTGACGGATTCCAATGTGGAGACGCTTTATGGGAGGGGGCTGGCAAAAGAGCTGGCGGGGATCTGCCGAAAAGTATCCTGTTATGTCTTCCCGGCGGGAGAAGAGCAGAAAACCTTGGATACGGCAAAAGAGATCTACCGCTTCCTGCTCGCAGAGGGCTTCGACCGCAGAGATCTGCTGCTGGCGTTAGGCGGCGGCGTGGCGGGCGATCTGACCGGATTCGTGGCGGCGACCTATCTTCGAGGCATAGATTATATACAGCTTCCCACGACTCTTCTGGCGCAGACGGACAGCAGTATCGGCGGCAAGACAGGAGTGGATTTTGACGGCTATAAAAATATGGTGGGCGCGTTCAAGATGCCGAGACTGGTATACATGAACCTTGCCGTCTTACAGACTCTGCCTTCCCGGCAGTTCTTTTCCGGTTTCGCGGAGGTCATGAAACACGGTCTGATCAAAGACGTGGCTTTTTATGAATGGCTGATCGAAAACATGTATGAAATCTGTGAGAGGAAACTGACGGTTCTGGAAGAAATGGCAATCCGGAGCTGTACGGTCAAGAAGCTGGTGGTGGAAGCGGATCCTTTGGAACAGGGGGAGCGGGCGATCCTGAATTTCGGCCACACCATCGGCCACGCTATCGAAAAAGCCAGGAACTTTACGCTCCTGCATGGCGAGTGCGTCGCCTTAGGAGCCGTCGCGGCCGCTTTTCTTTCTTGGAAACGCGGGCTGCTTTGCATGGAGGAATATTATGAAGTGCGGGATATGTTCGTTCCATTCTATCTGCCGATCACCGTAGAGGGAATCTCTCCGGAGGAAATCGTGGCGCTGACTAGAAAAGACAAGAAAGCGCAGGCCGGGAAAGTGAAATTCGTCCTGCTGAAAAGGATCGGCAAGGCGGTAATCGGCTCTGACGTCACCGAAGAGGAAATGCTCGCGGCGGTCCGGGAGATTTTTCATCAAGAGGACGGACTGGAATCATAAAGCTGTCGTGGGGCCTAGGCGAAAGGAATGTGAACGAAAATGAAAAAAGCGAAAATGTTATGTCTGGACGCTCTGCTGCTTCTGGTGCTTCTGGGACTGGATCAGTTTACGAAGCGGCTAGCGGTTCTTTATCTGAAAGAAAAACCCGCCGTGCCTCTGCTGAAAGGGGTCTTGGAATTCCAGTACCTGGAAAACAGAGGGGCGGCCTTTGGAATGCTGAAGGATCAGAAAGTCTTCATCCTGTTCGTGGGCGTTGTGTTCGTCTGTCTTCTCCTGTATCTTCTGGTGAAACTGCCCGACCAGAAAAAGTATCGGGCAGTCCATATCCTGTTCACCGGGATCATCGCGGGGGGCATAGGGAACATGTTCGACCGCTTCCGGCTCCAGTATGTGGTGGATTTCATTTACTTTGTACCGATTGATTTCCCGGTTTTCAACCTGGCGGACACCTATGTGGTGCTTGCCACGGTCGGCCTGTTCATCCTGTTTCTGTTCGTATATCAGGAAAAGGATCTGGAATTCCTGAGTTTTAAGCAGAAGAAATACCGGGAGATGAAGTGAGTCCATGGAGGGAAAAGAATTTCGTTTTCTGATTACAAAGGAGCTGGCAAAACAGAGGGTCGATAAGTGTGTTTCTTCTGTGGAGGAATCGCTCTCCCGTTCTTATCTGCAGCAGCTGATTGAAATGAACCTGGTATCGGTAAACGGTCAGTCGGTGAAAAGCAGCTACCAGGTCAAAGCGGGAGATGAGGTCTGTTTTGTGCTGCCGGAACCGGCGTCGATGGAGGTGTGTCCGGAAGAGATTCCGCTGGACATTTTATATGAAGACTCTGATGTGATCGTGGTAAACAAACCAAAAGGGATGGTCGTCCATCCGGCGGCGGGACATCTGAGCCATACCCTGGTCAACGCTCTGCTGTACCACTGCGGAAAAGAGCTGTCCGGTATCAACGGCGTACTGCGTCCGGGGATCGTCCACCGTATCGACCGTGACACTACCGGCTCGCTGATCGTATGCAAAAATGATTTTTCCCACCATGAAATAGCCAAACAGCTCAAAAAGCATACCGTCACCAGACGTTACCACGCCATCTGTCAAGGGATTCTGGAAGAAGACGAGGGAACGATCCGCAGATCCATCGGAAGGCACCCCACGGAACGGATCAAGATGGCAGTGAATGAAAAGAACGGGAAAGATGCCGTTACGCACTTTAAGGTGCTGCAGCGTTTCCCTGCCTGTACCTACATCGAATGTGTCCTGGAAACCGGGAGGACACACCAGATACGGGTACATATGGCAAGTATCGGGCATCCGCTTTTGGGCGATGTGCTTTATTCCGGAGGGAAGCCGCCCATGAAGCTGCGCGGGCAGACCCTCCACGCGAAGACCCTAGGTTTTCACCATCCCAGGACAGGGGAATATATGGAACTGGATGCTCCTTTGCCGGAGTATTTTTTACATCTGCTGGAGATTCTAAAGGAAAGGAACTTCTTTTTTTGATTGTTTTTTTCTGGAATATCCCGTATAATAAAAACAGGTAGGCGCCGTCCGGGCGGCGCGTTGTTGCTGCTCAGCAAAGGCAGCTGGTCACCAAGTGGAAAGAGGGTGCAGGGATGGAGACGATTATTACGATAGGGCGGCAGTTCGGTTCGGGCGGCCGGGAGATCGGTGAAAAAGTGGCGGAGTACTTCGGCGTTCCATGCTATGACAAGGAGCTGCTGAGCAGGGCGGCAAAAGAAAGCGGATTCTGTGAGGAGATGATCCAGAACCACGACGAGCGGCCGACCAATTCTTTTCTCTACAACCTGGTGATGGACACTTATTCCTTTGGTTATAACGCCTCCTCTTTTGTGGATATGCCCATCAGCCACAAGGTCTTTCTGGCGCAGTTCGACACGATCAAGAAAGTCGCGGACGAAGGCCCTTGCGTGATCGTGGGGCGGTGCGCGGATTACGCGCTGGCAGGCTATCGAAACAGCATCCACCTCTTTATCTTTGGCGACGAGGAAACCAAGGTCAGCCGTATCATGAAGAAGTACAGCCTGACGGAACAGAAAGCTAAGGAGATGATCACCAAGAAAGACAAGCAGAGGCAGAGCTATTACAATTATTATTCTTCCAAAAAATGGGGGCGTGCGGACAGCTATGATTTATGTATCAACAGCAGCGTGCTGGGAGTGGACACAACGGTGAAGCTGATCACGCAGTATGTGGAGGATTTTGAGAAAGTTCGCGGCAGCCGGCAGACATTCCCGGGCGGGTGAACGGCGCCTGCCTGGCAGGGTCGGCTGGGCAGTGACATTTCTTTTTTTTAGGCTTGATTTTTAGGAATCTCTTTAGTATAGTATAGCGTGAAAGGTGTGAAGCTGTAAAAAAGCCATGCAATTCCCTATGTGGGCAGCGGTAAGCGGTATCGCAGATCCATTCTTGGTATTGCCAGGGCGGGCGGATAGGAGCGGAAATGGTAAATGTGGCGGTAGACGCCATGGGCGGCGACAATGCCCCGGATCAGATCGTCAAGGGCGCGGTGGAAGCGGTGAATCAGGATCAGAGGGTGAAAGTATTCCTAACGGGACGGGAAGCCGCGCTCCGGGAAGAACTGGGGAAGCATACATACCCGGCGCGGCAGGTGGAGCTGGTACCCGCCGAGGAAGTGATCGAGACGGCGGAACCTCCCGTCATGGCGATCCGCCGGAAAAAGGACTCTTCCATCGTGAAAGCCCTGCAATTGGTGAAAGACGGAACCTGCGCTGCTTTTGTTTCCGCCGGAAGCACCGGGGCGGTACTGGTAGGCGCCCACGTCATCGTAGGGCGCATGGAAGGGGTGGAACGTCCTCCGCTGGCTCCCTTGGTTCCCACGGCAAAAGGCGTCAGCCTGCTTCTGGACTGCGGGGCAAACGTCGATGCCAGACCCTCACATCTGGTGCAATTTGCCAAGATAGGGAGCGTTTATATGGAGCATATTATGGGAGTAAGGGAACCTAAGGTAGGGATCGTGAACATCGGCGCGGAAGAGGAAAAAGGGAATGCCCTGGTCAAGGAGACCTTTCCTCTGCTGAAAAACTGTAAGGATCTCCATTTTGTAGGCAGCGTCGAGGCCAGGGAGATACCATTCGGCGCGGTGGACGTGGTAGTCTGCGAAGCGTTTGTGGGGAACGTCATCCTGAAGATGTATGAAGGGGTGGGAGCCGTTCTGCTGAGCAAGGTCAAGGAAGGGATGCTCACTTCCCTGCGCAGCAGGATCGGAGCCTTTCTGGTCAGGCCGGCGCTGAAAGAAGCCCTGAAAGTCTTCCAGCTGGAGGAATACGGCGGGGCCCCTCTGCTGGGGCTGAACGGACTGGTGATCAAGACCCATGGAAGCAGCAAGGCTGTGGAGATCAAAAATTCCATCTTGCAGTGCGTCGCCTACCAAGAGCAGGGAATCAACGAAAAAATGAAAGAAAAAATCAGCTGACGGGAAGAGCGGCGGATCAACGAAAAAGGAAAGAAACAGGAGCTGACCGAAAGAGAAGGAAGGAACAGGTATGATATTTGAAAAGTTAAAAAAGGTGATTGCGGAGGTTCTGAATGTCGATCCGGAGGAAATTTCTTTCACAAGCACATTTATGGACGACTTGGGAGCGGATTCTCTGGATGTGTTCCAGATCGTTATGGGGATCGAGGAGGAATTTGACATTGAAATCCCGGCGGAAGCCGCGGAGAAGATTTCCACTGTCGAGGAAGCCGTAGAATTGATCAAGAGCGTCATGAATTAAATTCCGAACCGGCAAGTATTCCTGAATTTCATGATTCGGGAATACTTTGTTTTTGTTTCATAGGAAATTCCTCCGGAATTCCCTATGAAACAAAAAGCCCTCCGGGTGGAGAAGCACTGCGGCGGCGAAGATGCCGCTTTTTGTTCTGGTCGCGAAAGGACGGAGTATGCAGAAACAGGAGCAGCTGAAAGCCCTAGAGAAAAAAATCGAATACCGTTTCCGGGATCCCGCGCTTCTGCTACAGGCGATTACGCACAGTTCCTATACGAACGAACAGAAGATCAACCGGACGAAAAACTATGAACGCCTGGAATTCTTAGGGGATGCCGTGCTGGAGATGGTGACGAGCGCGTTCCTGTTCCGGAGACATCCGGAGCTGCCGGAGGGGGAGCTGAGCAGACTGAGGGCCTCTTTGGTCTGCGAGCCATCTTTAGCGTTCTGTGCCAAGGAGCTGGGTCTCGGGAAGTTCCTGCTCCTGGGGAAAGGGGAGGAAAGCACCGGAGGGCGCCGGAGGGCTTCCATTACCTCGGACGTCCTGGAAGCCCTGATCGGCGCGGTCTATTTAGACGGAGGACTGACGGCGGCACAGGATTTCATCTACCGTTTCGTGCTGTCCGAACCGGAGCAGAAACAGCTGTTCTCCGACAGCAAGACCCATCTGCAGGAACTGCTCCAGGGAATGTTCCATAAGGACTGCGAGTACCGCTTGGTAGGGGAGAACGGCCCGGAACATGACAAGACCTTTGTGGCGGAAGTCCTGATGGACGGAAATGTGATCGGTACAGGGGAGGGGCGAACCAAAAAGGCGGCGCAGCAGCAGGCGGCCTATCAGGCCCTGCTGGCATGTCAAGATGACAAGACAATAGGTGAATCGCACACCTTTCACACGTTACCATGAGATTGGAGCGCGCCCATGTACTTAAAAAGCATTGAAATCCAAGGATTCAAATCCTTTGCCCATAAAATCAGCTTTCAGTTCCACAACGGGATCACCGGGATCGTCGGACCCAACGGAAGCGGCAAGAGCAACGTCGCCGACGCGGTGCGCTGGGTGCTGGGGGAACAGAGGGTCAAACAGCTTCGCGGGTCGAATATGCAGGACGTCATCTTCTCCGGAACGGAAGCCCGCAGGCCTTTCAGTTATGCCTATGTGGCGATCACCCTGGACAACCGCGACCGTCAGCTTGCCACCTCTTACGAGGAAGTGACCGTGGCCAGGCGGATCTACCGTTCCGGGGAGAGCGAATACCTCATGAACGGTTCCGCCTGTAAGCTCAAAGACATCAACGAGCTGTTCTATGATACCGGGATCGGCAAAGAAGGCTATTCCATCATCGGACAGGGACAGATCGACAAGATCTTAAGCGAGAAACCGGGGGAACGGCGGGAGCTGTTTGACGAAGCCGTGGGGATCGTAAAGTTCAAGCGCAGGAAAGCCGCCACCCAGCAGAAACTGGAGAACGAGAAGCTGAACCTGGTACGGGTGAAGGACATTCTGTCCGAGCTGGGGAAGCAGATCGAACCGCTTGAGAAACGTTCCGAAGTGGCGAGGGCCTACTTAAAGAAGCGGGAAAACTTAAAGAAGCTTGACGCCCACATTTTTTTACTGGAAAACAACCGGCTGAAAGGGGAGCTGAAAGTCTTAGAGGAAAACCATCGGCTGGTCAGCGGCGAATTACGGGAAGCCGGGGAGCGGCAGGAGGGTGTGAAGCGGGACTATGAGCGCACCGCCGCGCAGCTGGAAGCTTTGGACGAAGCCATCGACAAAGCCCGGAGCCAGCTGACGGACACCGGCCTGATGAGGGGCAGGCTGGAGGGGCAGATCAATGTCCTGAAAGAACAGATCCGTTCCGCCGAAGCCAGCGCGGCCCATCTGAACAGCCGCAAGGCCAAGGTGGCGGAAGAAACAGAGGAAAAGAGCCGGGAGAGGGAAGGAGTCCGAAAAAGAAGGGAGGAAATCGACCTTGCCCTCCGGGAACAGACGGTTTTTCGGGAGGAAGCCAAAGCCGCGCTGGAACAGGCGCAGGAAGAAGTGGCCGGGCTGAATCAAAAAATCGAAGCCGGAAAAAATATCATCATCGAAGAACTGAACAAAAAAGCCGTTATCCGCTCGAAGCTGGGGCGGCTGGACACCATGATGGAACAGGCGGGCATCCGCAGATCCCAGCTGCATTCCCGGCTGCTTCGCGCCAGGAGCGACGAAGCGGTCAGGGAAAAGACCGTAAAACGCTGGGAGGAAGCATTTTCCGGTATTGGCAGGGAGCTGCTCGCCATGCGCGAAACGGAAAAGCAGAAGCAGGAAGCCCTCGACGGCATCCGAGGGAAGCTGACCGCAAAAGACGCGGAGCTTCGCGGCGCGCAGACCTTATATCATCAGGAGAAGTCCAGGCTGGACGCTTTTCTCAACATGGCGGAACGTTATGACGGCTACGGCGGCAGCATTCAGAAAGTGATGGAGCGGAAAGACCGGGAAAAAGGGATCCATGGCGTCATCGCGGACATCATCCAGACACAGAAGGAATACGAGATCGCCATCGAGACGGCATTAGGCGGGAACATCCAGAACATTGTTACCGACAGCGAGGAAACCGCCAAGCGGATGATCCGCTACCTAAAGGAGAATCGGTTCGGACGCGCTACCTTCCTTCCCCTGACCGGGGTGAGCCGTCCGCAGGAGTTTGCCCGCCCGAGGATCTTACAGGAAACAGGGGTGATCGGCCTGGCGCATGAGCTGGTACAGGTGGAAGAGCAGTACCGGAACGTGGCAAAAAGCCTGCTCGGGCGTATCCTCGTAGTAGACCATGTGGATCATGCCATCCAGATCGCCCGCAGATCCGGGTTCAGCGTCCGGATGGTTACTTTGGAAGGGGAACTGTTCCAGCCTGGCGGAGCCATCAGCGGCGGCGCGTTCAAAAACAGCAGCAGTCTGCTCAGCCGCCGCAGGGAGATCGAGGAACTGACCGGACAAGTCAACGCACGCCTTCTGGAAATTGACCGGATCGGTAAGGAAATCGAGGAGATCAAAACCGGACGCAATCAGCTTCGGGCGCAGCTGGAAGCGTTAAAAGCGGATATGCAGAGGAAGTCCATCGAGCAGAACACGGCGCGCCTGGGTTTAAGCCAGTCCAGAGAGCGTATGGACGAAGAAGCGCAGGACTTCCAGTCGTTACAGAAAGAAGAAGGAGAGATCGCGGCCCAGATTCTGGAGATTACAGAAGAAAAGGCCTCCATTCAGAAGGAACTGGCGCGGAGCGAGGAACTGGAAAAGACGACCAAAAAACAGATTGCAGGATACCAGGAAAGCTTAAAAGAAAAGCGCGTCTTAGAATCGGAAGCCGCCACGGCCGCCGCACAGTGGGAACTGAAAACGCAGAAGACCTGTCAGACACGGGAATTTTACCAGACCGATGAAGAACGTATGGAAGAAGAACTCCGGCGTTTCGGCTCCGAAGCGGAGGAAATCGCTCACGCGCTGCTGCGTCACGGCGAGGAAGTGGAGCATAAGCAGCGGGAGATCCTGGAGCTTCAGGCGACCATCGATGCTTCCCAGGAGGAGCAGACACAGCATCAGGAACGGTTGCGGCAGGACAGCTTGCGCCGGGAAGAACTGAGCGCGAAGCAGAAAGACTTTTTCCGTACCCGGGAAGAAATCTCCCAGGCACTGGCGGCACTGGACAGAGAGTCCTACCGCCTGAACGCGCGGAAGGAAAAACTCGAAGAGACCATAGAGAGCCAGATCCACTATATGTGGGAGGAATACGAGCTGACCCTCCGAGACGCCATGCTGCTTGGCTCCGCGCCGGCGGCGAGTCTTGCCGCCATGAAAACGGAGGTCGCCGCCCTGCGGGAGCAGATCCGAAAGCTTGGGAATGTGGATGTCAACGCCATCGAGGATTACAGGAACCTGATGGAACGCTATACGTTCCTAAAGACCCAGCACGACGATCTGGTGGAAGCGCAGAAGAATCTGGAAGACATCGTGCAGGAACTGGACGGAGCCATGCGTAAGCAGTTCCAGGAAAAGTTTTCCAAGATCGGTCGAGAGTTCGACCGGGTCTTCCAGGAACTGTTCGGCGGCGGCAAAGCCATCCTGGAGCTGATGGAGGAGGAAGACCTTCTGGAGGCGGGGATCCGGGTCATCGCGCAGCCTCCCGGCAAGAAAGTACAGAATATGATGCAGCTGTCCGGCGGCGAAAAAGCCCTGACGGCGATTTCCCTGCTGTTCGCCATCCAGAACCTGAAACCCTCGCCGTTCTGCCTGCTGGATGAAATCGAAGCCACGCTGGATGAATCCAACGTCAGCCGATTTGCGAAATATTTACATAAACTGACCCGCAGCACACAGTTTATCATCATCACCCACAGGCGCGGAACGATGGAACAGGCAGACCGGCTGTACGGCATTACCATGCAGGAAAAAGGGGTATCCACGCTGGTGAGCGTCAGCCTGATGGAAAAGGAGCTGGAAAAGGAAATTCAAAAAGGAAACGGAAAAAAGAAAGCGGAATCGGACGGGGTATAAAATGAGCGAGGAAAAGAGGGGCTTTTTTGCCCGGCTGAAAAAAGGCCTGACCAAGACCAGGGAAAATATCGTGAAAGGAATCGACAGCGTGTTGGGCGGCTTTACCGCTATAGACGACGATTTCTATGAGGAACTGGAAGAAATCCTCATTATGGGCGACATCGGGGTGAACGCCACCGCGTCCATCGTGGAGCGGCTGAAACGGCAGATCAAAGAACAGCGGTTAAAGGAGCCGAGCCAGTGCAAACAGCTGCTGATAGAAAGCATCAAAGAACAGATGAGGGTGGGCGAAAACGCTTATCCTTTTGAAACCGAGCAGTCCGTCATCTTAGTGATCGGAGTGAACGGCGTGGGGAAGACCACTTCCGTAGGCAAACTGGCGGGAATGATGAAAGAGGGCGGCAGGAAAGTGCTGATCGCGGCGGCGGACACTTTTCGGGCGGCGGCGGGGGAACAGCTGGAGGAATGGGCGAAACGGGCGGGCGTGGACATGGTGGGCGGCAAAGAGGGCGCGGATCCGGCGAGCGTGGTGTTCGACGCGGTGAATGCCGCTAAGGCCCGCCATGTAGACGTCCTGCTGATCGATACCGCAGGGCGACTCCATAACAAAAAGAACCTGATGGAAGAGCTAAAAAAGATGAACCGTATCATTGACAAGGAATTCCCCCGTGCGCACCGGGAAAACCTGATCGTACTGGACGGCGCCACCGGGCAGAATGCCCTGGCGCAGGCGAGGGAGTTCGGGGAAGCGGCACAGCTGTCGGGGATCATCCTGACTAAGATGGACGGAACCGCCAAAGGCGGAATCGCGGTCGCCATCCAGTCGGAGCTTCATGTTCCGGTGAAGTACATCGGAGTCGGTGAAACCATTGAGGATCTGCAGAAATTCCATCCGGACGAATTCGTGAACGCCTTATTCGATCTGGGCAGGGAACAGGACAGCGCGGGACAGGCGGACAGAAGACAGGACGGCGAGAGATAGACAGCAAGGGACAGGCGGCAGGGAACAGGAAAGAGAGGAACAGGAGGGAACCGGGAATGAACCAAGAGATGCTGACGCTGGAGAAGTTTGAGGAAGCTTCGGAGGCGGTCAAGAAAGTCACGTTGGAAACGAAACTGATCTACAGCGATTCTTTCAGCAGGCAGACCGGGAACAGGGTCTACCTGAAACCCGAGAACATGCAGTTCACCGGAGCCTATAAACTGCGGGGCGCCTACTATAAGATCAGCACTCTGGCGCCGGAGGAAAGGCAGAAAGGGCTGATCACCGCTTCCGCCGGGAACCATGCCCAGGGGGTCGCCTACGCGGCAAGCGCTTACGGGGTAAAAGCGGTCATCGTCATGCCGACCACCACGCCGCTGATCAAGGTGAACCACACGAAAAGCTATGGGGCGGAAGTAGTGCTTTACGGGGATCTGTATGACGAAGCCTGTGAAAAAGCCTATGAGCTGGCGGAAAAACACGGCTACACGTTTATCCATCCTTTTGACGACCTCACCGTGGCGACCGGGCAGGGAACGATCGCCATGGAGATCTTCCAGGAGCTTCCTCTGGTGGAATACATACTGGTTCCCGTCGGAGGCGGCGGACTGGCTACCGGAGTGGCGGTGCTTTCCAAGCTGCTGAACCCTAAGATCCACGTCATCGGGGTGGAACCGGCCGGCGCCAACTGTATGCAGGAATCCTTGAATGCGGGCGAGGTCGTCACGCTCCCTTCCGTCAATACCATCGCGGACGGCACGGCGGTCAAGACGCCCGGCTCCCTGCTGTTCCCCTATATCCGCAGCCACCTGGACGACCTTCTGACCGTGGAAGACGAGGAACTGGTCGTAGCGTTCCTGGATATGGTGGAGAACCATAAGATGGTCGTTGAAAATTCCGGGCTGCTCACCGTGGCGGCGCTGAAGCACTTGGGCTGCAAAGGGAAGAAAGTGGTTTCCATCTTAAGCGGCGGCAACATGGACGTCATCACCATGTCTTCCGTGGTGAAACAAGGGATGATCCTGCGCGACCGTATCTTCACGGTTTCCGTCCTGCTTCCGGACAAGCCCGGCGAACTCTGCCGGGTAGCCGCTATCTTAGCAGAGGAAAACGGAAATGTGGTGAAACTGGAACACAACCAGTTTGTATCCACCAACCGCAACGCCGCGGTGGAACTGCGTATTACCTTGGAAGCCTACGGCACCGAACATAAGAGACAGATCATGAAAGCTTTGGAAGTCAACGCATACAGGCCCAAAGAAGTCAAGACGGAGGGGTACAAGCCGAAGCTGACGCAGGTGTAGAAGGTACCCTTCCGCAAGCAGACCTTGCGGAAGGTGTTCAACAGACCTTGCCGGCCGCGTTGGGCAGGGCCAGAGCCGGGCGGCTGCCTTGCGGCAGCTGCGGAAACTCCGGTTTTTTACGGGAAATCCGGGGATACTAACAGGGATACTATTTGATATTCTTTTGAGAAAGAAGCTGCTTTACGGGAAACGGCGGAAAAGCGCCGTTTCCTTTGGTTTTTTACAGGAGGGAGCCATGAAGACAGCCTTACGCCGCGCAGCCGCTCATTATGCCACCATAACCGTTGCTTCGCTTCTTTACGGAGTGTCGGTCAGCCTGTTTCTGGATCCTAATTCCTTGGCTCCCGGCGGTGTGACCGGTATCGCGATTATTTTAAGCCGTCTGATCGGATTCCGAACCGGAACCTGGATCTTCTTCCTGAACATTCCGATCCTGATTCTGGGAACCTGGAAATTCGGAGGGCGTTTGATCCTTTCCACCCTCTACTGCACGGCGCTGACTTCTCTGGCGACGAACCTCTTCGCCGGGCTTGGCCCGCTGACCAGGGATCCCTTTCTGGCGGCGCTGGCGGGGGGCGCGCTGATGGCGTGTGTACTGGGCTGGGTCTTCAAAGCGGGGGCGACCACTGGAGGGATGGACATCGTGATCAAACTGCTGCGGCTGAAAATCCCCCACCTGAAAACCGGAATGCTGTTCCTGATTTCAGACGCCGTGGTCGTGACGCTTTCCGCCGTCGTATTCCGGGATGCGGACAAGGCGCTGTACGCCGGGCTGACCGCCGTCGTGACCTCGCTTATGCTGGATGTGGTGCTGTACGGCAGGGATGGGGCGAAGCTGGTTTACATCATCAGCGATTCTTCGGAAGCCATCACGAAACGTCTGTTGGACGAGCTGGAGATCGGCGTCACCAAAGTACAGGGCTTCGGGGCGTACAGCGGCAAAGAAAAAAGCGTCATCCTGTGCGCGGTCAAAAAGCAGATGTCTCCAAAACTGGAAATAATTGTAAAAGAAGTGGATTCCATGGCTTTTATGATCGTAACCAGCGCCACGGAAATCTACGGAGAAGGGTACAAAAGCTATTTTACGGAAAAACTGTAACTGACCGGCTGCCATGCGGCAGAAGCATTCTCTGTCGCTCTGTCGCCTGAATACGCCACGCGTCCGTCACTCGGAGCGATCCTGTTGTTACCTCGCGGCGCCGATTCCGTAATACTCAAAACCCATTGACCGCAGTTCCCGCGGGCGATACTGGTTGCGGCCAACGGAATAGGATGTTCACAGAATACAGGAGACACAAAAAGGACAAAAAAATTTTTATGCTATGATTTATGATCTGTCAAGAAAAAATACTTGACAGCCCTGATAGGCTATTGTATGATGAAAAAAGTGTCAGGACAGCAAAACAAGGAAAGCATGATGGAGAAGATATTCCGGCAAGCGCTTCTATATGATTTTTACGGGGAGTTATTGACCCCTCGCCAGAGGAAAGTCTATGAAGACGTCATTCACCACGACCTGTCCTTGGGCGAGATCGCCGACGAAGAGGGGATCAGCAGACAGGGCGTACATGATCTTGCGAAACGGTGCGACCATATTTTACAGGGCTATGAAGACAAGCTTCATCTGGTGCGGAAGTTTACGGAGACACAGGAGAAGATCCAGAAGATCATAGCGCTTACGGAAGCGGAAGGCGGAGGACTGTCCGAACGGATGGCGTCTATCCGGAAGCTGTCCATGGAGCTGTTGGAGACAGGGCCATAGATCATAGGTGCGGACAGACTGCGAAACACGTCTGTCGCCGCGGAACAGCCGATTGGCAAAGGCATAGGAGCCTTCCGGCAGAAACCGCACGGCTCTTGTGAGACCTGGCCGTAAAGCAAGCGAGGCAGAAATAGAGAGGGGGCGGCAGATGGCGTTTGAAAGCCTGACGGAGAAATTACAGAACGTATTCCGGAATCTAAGAAGCAAGGGACGCCTGACGGAAAGCGATGTCCGAGCCGCCCTGAAAGAAGTCAAGATGGCGCTTCTGGAAGCGGACGTGAATTTCAAAGTGGTAAAGCAGTTCATTGTCTCCGTGGAAGAACGGGCGGTCGGACAGGATGTCATGAACGGGCTGAACCCCGGGCAGATGGTGGTCAAGATCGTGGACGAAGAAATGACCGCCCTGATGGGCAGCGAGACCACACAGATCGCCCTGCAGCCGGGGAAATCCATTACGGTCGTCATGATGGCGGGGCTTCAAGGCGCCGGAAAAACCACCGCCGCCGCCAAGATCGCGGGAAAGCTGAAATTAAAAGGGAAGAAACCGCTTCTGGTCGCCTGCGATGTCTATCGCCCGGCGGCGGTCGAACAGCTGCGGGTCAACGGACAAAAAGCGGAAGTGGACGTGTTCTCTTTAGGTACCGATCAGAAACCTCTGGAAATCGCCAGACAGGCTCTTGCCTACGCTGAGAAAAACGGGATGACCGTCGTCATCCTGGATACGGCGGGACGTCTGCACATAGACGAAGATATGATGGGGGAACTACAGGAGATCAAGCGGGAGCTTACCGTCCATCAGACGCTGCTGGTGGTGGATGCCATGACCGGACAGGACGCCGTAACTGTGGCGAAAGAGTTTGATGAAAAAATAGGCATCGACGGGATTGTCCTGACGAAACTGGACGGGGACGCCAGAGGCGGCGCGGCCCTTTCGATCAAAGCCGTGACGGGCAGACCCATCCTCTACATGGGAACCGGGGAGAAGCTTTCGGATATGGAGCAGTTTTACCCAGACCGGATGGCGAGCCGGATACTGGGCATGGGAGACGTCCTTTCCCTGATCGACAAAGCGCAGGCAAACCTGGATCTGGACGAGGAAAACAGCCGGAAAATGGCCGGCCGGATGAAAAAAGGGAAATTCGATTTTGAAGATTACCTGGAAAGCATGAAACAGATGCGCAGCATGGGCGGGCTGGCGGGTATCCTGAAACTGCTTCCGGGCATGGGAATGAAAGCCGGGGAACTGGAGTCCTTGGTCAACGAGAAAGAGCTTGCCCATATGGAAGCCATTGTACTGTCCATGACGCCAAAGGAACGGCAGGATCCCAAGCTGCTGAACCCGAAAAGGAAGCACCGCATTGCCAAAGGCGCGGGTGTGGACATCAGCGTCGTCAACCGTTTCATCAAGCAGTTCGAGCAGAGCCAGAAGATGATGAAGCAGTTCGGCGGCGGAAAAGGCATGGGCGGCGGAATGCCCCCGTTCGGCGGCGCGGGCAGGAGGAGGTTCCCGTTTTAGTGTCCGGAACTTACGCTTGCCCCGTCTGCGGCGCTATGGCTGCAAATATGATTTCAAACAAGAAGATATGGACAAAACGCGGCTGCCGCCCGGAACGTTGGAAGGTGCCGCCGTAGTCTTTATCATAGAGAAGCGGCAACAGATTCCAAGAATACAGGACAATTCACAGAAAGCGGAGGAAAAAGAAATGGCGGTAAAAATCAGGTTAAGAAGAATGGGACAGAAGAAAGCTCCTTTTTATAGGATCATCGTGGCAGATTCCCGTTCCCCCAGAGATGGAAGATTCATTGAAGAAATCGGTACTTATGATCCCTGCACGGATCCCAGCACCATCAAGATCAATGAGGAACTGGCGAAGAAGTGGCTGTCTAACGGCGCGCAGCCGACAGAAGTCGTGGGCAAGCTTTTGAAGATTGCCGGTATTGCAAAATAGCCGGCGGCACACAAACGTTTGGAGGTGGATTATGAAGGAATTAGTGGAAATCATTGCAAAGGCACTTGTGGACTATCCGGACGAAGTGACCGTAACGGAAAAAGCCGAGGGGAAAAACATCACCATTGAACTTCATGTATCTGCGACCGATATGGGGAAAGTAATCGGAAGACAGGGGAAAATCGCAAAGGCGATCCGCTCTGTCGTAAAAGCGGCCTCGTCGAAAGAGAACAAGAAAGTGGAAGTAGAGATTATCTGATCAGATTACAAAGAAGTTCCTATCCCGGGCATTCTCTGGTAAGCTGGATCCATCACGAGACAGCGAAGGAGAAAGAAGGGATTGGAACTTTTCAAGCGGAACTTCTCCAAATCATAATCCCCGGAAAATTCTCTTGACAGTATCAAAAGGGCTGTGCTACTATATGCTAGTATGCCGCGTGACCCGGTAGAAGCACGGGAGGTCAGAGGGAGTGCCGATGTCCTGTCACCAAGGTCAGCGAGTAAAATGGACAGGAGTCCATGAATAAGGAGGTGCCTTATGTACGCGATTATCGTAACAGGCGGAAAGCAGTATAAGGTTTCGGAGGGCGATTCCCTCAAGGTGGAAAAACTGGAGGCGGAAACCGGAGATACCGTAACTTTTGACCAGGTTCTTGCGGTCAGCGACGGCGAAGCCTTGAAGGTCGGCGAAGATGTCAAAGACGTCACGGTGACGGCGGCCGTTGCGGAACAGGGAAAAAGAAAGAAGATCATTGTATACAAATACAAGAGAAAAACCGGATACCACAAGAAGCAGGGCCATAGGCAGCTGTTTACCAGAGTCGAGATCCAGAAGATCAACGCTTGAGCGGCTTTTTTGAGGAACGCTATGACCACCGTCCTGATTACAAAGAGTGCCGGAAAAGAATATCAGAGCATTACCTGTATGGGCCATGCCGGGTTTGCGAGGAAAGCCGTTTTCACGAGACGCCGGTCGGAGTTTGACATGGTGTGCGCGGCGATTTCCATCTTAGTGCTGAATACGGTAAACGCGTTGGACGAGCTGGCGGGGGAAACGCTGAAAGTCACGCAGGACGCGCAGACCGGCTTCCTCAGATGCGAGTTCCAAGGCGGCTTACAGGAAAAATCGGTTTTCCTGCTGGACGCGATGGTATTCGGGCTTGAGGAGCTGAGCAGGACTTATGGCAGGAAATATTTACAAGTCAATTTTGAGGAAGCGTAAGCTGCGGTATCGTAAGCCGTAACCTGGAAAACTGTGACCTACAGAACCGAATGGATCGAAACATAAGCTGCGGTACGCGCCGTGTCTACCTTCCTTAGCCGATAAGACCGCCGGAGCGGTCAGATAGGAGCGACCATGTTAAAGATGAACCTTCAGTTTTTCGCCCATAAAAAAGGAGTCGGTTCCACCAGGAACGGCAGGGATTCCGAATCCAAGAGGCTAGGCGCGAAGAGAGCCGACGGCCAGTTCGTGCTTGCCGGGAACGTCCTGTACCGGCAGCGGGGAACGAAAATCCATCCCGGCGTGAATGTCGGCAGGGGCGGCGACGACACCTTATTCGCGTTAGTGGACGGAGTTCTCCGTTTTGAAAGAAAGGGAAGATACAAAAAGCGGGCTTCCGTGTATCCAGTAACGAAATAACGTGTCTGTCGCGGGCTTCAAACAGTATGCTTGTTTGAAGCCTTTTCCGATTTCGCAGGGGGGTGCTTTTATGTTTGCGGACAGGGCAAGGATCATCGTAAGGAGCGGAAAAGGCGGCGACGGCTGTGTGTCTTTCCGCCGGGAAAAATATGTTCCGAACGGCGGGCCGGACGGCGGCGACGGCGGCAGCGGCGGCAGTGTTTTCCTGGAAGTGGACGAGGGGCTGAATACCTTGATCGACTACCGGCATACCCGCAAGTATCAGGCCGAGGACGGGGAAAACGGCAGCAAGAAAAACTGCCAGGGGAAAGACGGCAAGGACATTGTGCTGAAAGTTCCTCCGGGAACCGTCCTGAAAGAAGAGGAAAGCGGCAAGGTCATTGTCGATATGTCGGGAGAGCGCAGGCGTTTCCTGCTTCTGAAAGGGGGAAGGGGCGGAAGCGGGAACCAGCATTACGCCACCAGCACCATGCAGGCACCCAGATACGCGCAGCCCGGCGGGGACGCCGGACAGCTGGCCATCCTCATGGAGCTGAAGGTGATTGCCGACGTAGGTTTGGTAGGGTTCCCCAATGTTGGGAAATCGACCTTCCTGGCCCGCGTGACCAATGCCAGGCCCAAAGTCGCAAATTATCATTTTACGACGCTCAACCCTAATCTGGGCGTGGTGGATCTGGATCAGTCCAAAGGCTTCGTGATAGCGGACATCCCCGGTCTGCTGGAGGGAGCTTCCCAAGGGATCGGCTTGGGACATGAGTTCCTGCGGCATATTGAGCGGACAAGAGTCATCGTCCACATCGTGGATGCCGCCGCGACAGAGGGGCGCGACCCGGTAGCGGATATTTACGCGATCCAGAGGGAGCTGGAAGCCTATAATCCGGAGATCGCCGCAAGGCCCCAGGTCATCGCGGCGAACAAAATCGATGCCATTTACGGGGAAGAGAACGACCATGTTTCTGCCATCCGAGAGGAATTTGAGCCGCAGGGCCTCAAAGTGTATCCGATTTCAGCAGTCAGCGGAGAAGGCGTAAAAGAACTTCTTTATTACGTTTCTGAAATGCTGGAGCGGAATCAGGAACAGCCCTTTGTCTTTGAACAGGAATATTTCCCGGAAGGCGGTCTTTCCGACCGCTATTCCAACGAACCTTATTCCGTGGCTTACGATCAAAAGGAGAAGGAATATGTGGCGGAAGGCCCGCGCATTGAAAAGATGCTCGGCTATACCAACCTGGAGAGCGAGAAAGGCTTTCTCTTCTTCCAGAACTTCCTGAAAAAACAAGGAATTTTGCGGAAATTAGAAGACCTCGGCATACAGGAGGGCGATACCGTGAGGATGTATGGGCTGTCGTTCCAGTATTACAAGTGAATGGCGGTGATCACGTAGAAGCGATGAGGACTGGCTCGCCGGCCTGCGGCGGCAAGCTGCGGCAGACGGGTAAACGTGACGGCGGGTTCGCCGACTGGAAAGGAGTACTATGCTCAGCAGACAGAGAGCGTATCTGACGGGCCTGGCAAACGGGCTGAATCCCATTTTTCAAGTCGGGAAAGCCAGCCTGACGCCGGAACTGACGGAAAGCATAAGGGAAGCTTTCAACACGAGGGAACTGTTGAAGATCGGAGTGTTGAAAAACTGTGCGGACGACCCGAAGGAGATCGCGGAGATGGTCGCCGGCAGGACACATTCCCAGGTAGTGCAGGTGATCGGGAAGAAGATCATACTTTATAAGCCGGACAAGAACAACCCTAAGATTGTTCTTCCTACGGCAAGGGCGCGGGGAAATGAAAAAGAGAAAAAAAGTGGGCATTCTGGGCGGGACTTTTAACCCGATCCACATCGGACATCTGGTGCTGGCGGAATGGGCAAGGGAGACAGCCGGTCTGGATGAGGTGCTTTTCATCCCGACAGGACATCCTTATATGAAGTACGGCGCCGCTTCACAGGACGGCGATTCCTTGAGGCGGGCCGCCGCGCTTTCCATGCCGACTGCCGCCGATCGTTACCATATGGTCGAACTGGCTGTGAAGACACGTAGCGGCTTCCTTGGCTGTGACATAGAAACCAGCCGGCCGGGCTTCACCTACACCTACGAGACCTTGGATCTGCTGCGGCAGGGCCACCCGGACTGCGATTTTTATTTCATCATGGGCGCGGACTGCCTTTTCACCATAGAAACATGGAAGGAGCCGGAACGTATCTTCCGGGCGTGTACCGTGATCTCCGCAGTGCGCGGCAGGACGCCGACGGCGGAGGTGGAACAAAAGCGCCGCTACCTGGAACGGCTTTTTGCCGGGAAAATTTTACTGATACCTTTTCTTTCGATAGAAATATCCTCCACCGATATTCGGGAACGGGTCAGGGAAGGAAAAAGCATTCGCTATCTGGTGCCGGATCCGGTGATCGGTTTTCTGGAAAAGAGAGGTTTTTACCGGGAAACGGAGGCCGCCGACAGCGGAAGAGGACTGCCGGCAGCCCAGCTGACAGCAGCGGCGGAAGAAAGCTGCCGACAGTCCGGCTGACAGCCCCGGCGGAAACAAGGAGCGGAAATGGCAAAGACCGATACCAAAAAAATCCGGAAAGCTATGGAAAAAACACAGGATACCAAGCGGTACGAGCATACCTTGGGCGTCGCCTATACGGCGGCGGCGCTGGCAATGTGCCACGGCGCTTCGTTGAAAAGCGCGGAACTGGCAGGGCTGCTGCACGACTGCGCGAAATGTATGTCCAATGAAAGGCGCCTTTTCATCTGCGAAAGGCACAACATCAGCGTCAATGAAATCGAGCGGAATAATCCCACGCTTCTTCATGCCAAGGTGGGGAGTTTTTTAGCCATGGAAGAATATCACGTGTATGATTCGGACATCGTAAATGCGATCCTCAACCATACGACCGGCAGGCCGGGCATGTCGCTTCTGGAAAAAATCATTTTCGTGGCGGACTATATCGAGCCGAACCGGGAACACGCGCCCGGACTACAGGAAATCCGGAAACTGGCGTTTGTGGATCTGGAGAAGGCGCTTTTCCGTATCCTGGATAACACGCTGAAATATCTCACTGGAACCGGAGCGGAAATAGACCCCATGACACAGAAGACTTATGACTATTACGCGGGGCTGCTGTCGGGAACCTGACGGAGAAGGTGGAAAGAATTACATTCTTTCCACCGGAAATTTGTGCTACGTACAAAGTCTCCAGACTTTGGAAGGAGCATGGTTATAAACATAAGACTCACATACAGATCCTGTGTTGGGAAGTGCTGGAGAAACAGCGAGAGGAGGAGAGTTCCTTCTTTCAGAAAGGCGGTCGTCGATATGGAACAGACAAATGCAAAAAATAATTCCCTGAAAATGGCGAAACTGGCGATTTCCGCACTGGAGGATAAAAAGGCGGTGGACGTCAAAATCATTGACATCAGCGAAGTGACGGTCATCGCGGACTTCTTTATCATCGCGGGCGGGACCAATGTCAGCCAGATACAGACGCTCTGCGACAACGTGGAGGAAGTACTAGGACGAGCCGGGTTTCCGATGAAGCAAAAGGAAGGGTATGACACCGCCAACTGGATCCTGATGGATTTCGGCGATGTGATCGTGCATATTTTTGACAAGGAGAACCGTCTGCTGTATGACCTGGAGCGAATCTGGAGGGACGGGAGGATGATTCTGTCCGACGAACTGTCCGGATGATGACGTCTGATGACTCGTCCGGAAAATTTTATCCGTTTGATCCATCGGAAATCAAAGGCACCGCCGGACGGTTCTGCTGATCATCCGGCGGTGTCTTTGGCTTCCAGGAATTACGCTTCGCTTCTGGAATCCGAAAACATCATATAGAAGGTAATCAGATAAAGTCCGCAGATACCGACAAGCGCATAAAAAATTCTTGAGATCCATGACATATTGCCAAAAATGAATGCAACCAGGTCGAAGCGGAACAAGCCGATCAGCCCCCAGTTGATTGCGCCGATGATGGCAACGGTCAAAGCTGTATAGCCTAAAAATTTACTTCCCATGATAGCAACCTCCTGTCTCAAACCAATAAGCAGCCTCCAATGAATTGCGCCGGATCATAGCAGCCTCATAGTTACTTGTAACTACGGTATTAGATTATCCCAAAAGACGTGAAATCATGAATCCAAATTCCTCCAAATCAGACAGGAAATCTTGACAAAAAACAGTCTTCGGGGTAAGATTACTTTTATCAGAGCTGCGAAGCGGCTTCCGGTACGGATCCAGTCAAATGGAAGATCAGAGGAAGGTTGAAAGAATTGCATTCTTTCAACCGGAGATTTGTGCTACGCACAAAGTCTCCAGACTTTGGAAAGGAGCATGGTTATCAGAATGATGAAAAAATGCAGCAAGCTGGCAAATATAGCAGTCGTTTCCGCAATGGCCGTTTCTATGTGGGCCGGCTGCGGAAGCAGCGCCGCGACGGAAGGAACCGCAGCGGGAACAGGCGGCACGGAGGGAGCCTCCGCCGGAGGAAGCGTCTTTCGGATCGGCGGTATCGGGCCTACCACCGGAGGAGCGGCGATTTACGGCATAGCGGTCATGAACGCGGCGCGGATGGCAGTGGATAAAATCAATGCGACGGGCGGTGTCAACGGTTATCCGGTGGAGCTGAATTTCCAGGACGATGGGCATGACGCCGAAAAATCCGTCCATGCCTACGATACCTTAAAGGACTGGGGCGCACAGATGATCGTCGGCGCTGTGACCAGTACGCCTTGTATCGCGGTCGCGCAGAAGAGCAGGGAAGACAACATGTTCCAGCTCACCCCGTCCGGAACGGCGGCGGAGTGCGTGCAGTATGATAACGCTTTCCGCGTATGCTTCGCGGATCCCGAGCAGGGAACCGAGGCGGCGCAATACATTTCCGAAAACAGCCTGGCGGCGAAGGTCGCCGTCCTCTATGACAGCTCGGATGTATATTCCAACGGCATTTACGAAGCTTTTGCCAAGGAAGCGGGCGCCCGGAATCTAGAAATCGTGTCGGCGGAAGCCTTTACGGCGGATCGCAAGACTGACTTTTCCGTTCAGCTTCAAAAAGCAAAAAACGCGGGAGCGGACCTGGTATTCCTTCCCATTTACTATACCGAAGCCTCCCTGATCCTGATCCAGGCAGCTGCTATGGACTATACGCCTGCTTTTTTCGGCTGTGACGGCATGGACGGAATCCTTGGCGTGGAAAATTTTAACACTTCCTTAGCGGAAGGACTGATGTTCTTATCCCCGTTCGTAACGGACGCCAATACGGACACGATGGCATTTACGGCGGCTTATGAAGAAAAGTTCGGAGAAACTCCGAACCAGTTCGCGGCAGACGGATATGACGCTGTCTTCATCCTGAAACAGGCGCTTGAAGCAGGCGACGCCAACCCGGATATGAGTGTTTCGGACTTATGTGAAGCGATCAAAGGAGCTATCACGCGGATTGAGTTTGATGGCCTGACTGGCACAGACATTACCTGGGCTGCGAACGGCGAGCCGCGCAAGCTTCCTATCGCGGTCAAGATCCAGAACGGCGTGTATACGATGATGTAAGATGGCAGCCACCCTTATCGAACCCTGGGTACTGCCCGGAAACGATCGGCGCTGCCCAGGGTTCAGAATGGATACACACTATGATCGCGTTTTTAGTTGGAGCGGTTCGAGAGATCGCGCAGGACAATGTCATCCTAGAGGTCAACCATATCGGATACCATGTCAAGGTTTCTTCCGACACGGCTGCCCGGCTGTCCGGGATGGGAGAGGACGTGCGGCTTCACACCTATACTTATGTGCGGGAAGATACCCTCTGCCTGTACGGCTTTCTGTCGAAAGGAGATCTGGAGATCTTCAAGAAATGCATTATGGTGAGCGGCATCGGCCCGAAAGTCGCCTTGGCTCTTCTTTCGGCTATGGACGGGGAATCCCTGCGGTTCGCCATTTTATCGGGAGATGTGAAGGCCATCGCCAAAGCCCCTGGAATCGGGAAAAAAACGGCGGAAAGGCTGATCCTGGACTTAAAGGACAAGCTTTCCGCTGACGATGTTTTTCCCCGGCATGGGGCGGGCGCGGCGGACGGCGGCGGAATACAGGCGGACAGCGTACAGAAAAAAGAGGCCATAGAAGCCCTGGTCGCGCTCGGATACGGGCAGACCGAGGCGGCAAAAGCGGTGAATGCCATAACTGACATAGAAGAAATGGAAACGGGCGCCGTCCTGAAAGCAGCCCTGAAAAAGATGATCTAAAAAAGGAATCCGAACATACGCCGTAAATTTCGAGGAAACCGGAAGCTATGCCCAGAAGAATGATCGAAACAAACGTGACGGAAGAAGACGCGAAAATAGAAGGTTCCTTACGGCCTCAGCAGTTATCGGATTACATCGGCCAGATCAAGGTGAAGGAGAACCTGAAAGTCTATATAGAAGCCGCCCGCCGGAGAGGGGAGGCTCTGGATCACGTGCTGTTTTACGGGCCGCCCGGCCTGGGCAAGACGACTTTGGCCGTGATCATCGCCCATGAAATGGGGGTGAACCTGAAAGTCACCAGCGGCCCCGCCATTGAGAAGCCCGGAGAGATGGCGGCGATCCTGAATCATCTGGAAGAAAAGGATCTGCTGTTCGTGGATGAGATCCACCGCCTGAACCGCCAGGTCGAGGAAGTGCTGTACCCGGCCATGGAAGATTACTGTATCGACATCCTGATCGGGAAAGGAGCCAGCGCGCGTTCCGTGCGTCTGGATCTGCCGAAGTTCACTCTGGTGGGCGCGACGACCAGAGCCGGGCTGCTGACGGCGCCCCTGCGCGACCGCTTCGGTGTGGTTCATCATCTGGAATTTTACGCAGTGGAAGAACTGAAGCGGATTATCCTGCATTCCGCCCGGATCCTGAATGTCTTCATCGAGGAAAAGGGGGCCGTGGAACTGGCCAGGAGAAGCCGCGGAACGCCAAGGCTTGCTAACCGGATCCTGAAACGGGTGCGCGATTTTGCCCAGGTAAAATATGACGGCGTGATCACGGAAGAGGTCGCCAGGACGGCCCTGGATCTGATGGACGTGGACAAGCTGGGGCTGGATTACATTGACCGGAGCATCCTGCTCACCATGATCCAGAAATTCCATGGAGGCCCGGTAGGGCTGGATACCCTTGCGGTCGCCGTCGGGGAGGATTCCGGAACGATTGAGGACGTCTACGAGCCTTATCTGATCAAGAACGGGCTGATCAACCGGACGCCCAGGGGCAGGGTGGCGACGCAGCTGGCTTACGCCCACTTCGGTCTGGGACTGGCGGAAACGGATACGTTACTGTCCGGCGGGAATACGCCGGAAAACTGATTCGGTGCTTACACCCGATGATTTTGTTACATTTGATCTTGTCCTTGGCCAATGGACGCCGAAAAAATTATTGGGAAAATTCAAAAAAACCTCTTGACATTTTGTTTTGCGGTGTATAGAATATAGGTTGTTCGGTTTGCTTACGCAGGGATGGCGGAATTGGCAGACGCGCACGGTTCAGGTCCGTGTGACAGTAATGTCATGAGGGTTCAAGTCCCTTTCCCTGCACTGCACTGGAAAGTCTTTCCTGAAACCTATGTCATTCATGGGTTTCCGCATTTTCCTAGAACAGAGAGAAGAACGGTGAAGGCGCCGCTCTTTTCTCTGTTTTTGTTACCGCTTTTCTCCGCCTTTCCATGGTTCCCTCCCGCTATAAATGGCCTCTGTACGCTCTTAAGCGCCATTCAGGAAGAAAATTCCTAAAAAAGAAGGCTGTATCATATCCGCTGGAACGCAGGAGGTTAAGATGCTCTGCAATGCGTTATTTATGCGGCGGAGCTTCCTACTTGCTCACCTTGCCGGCGTCTACCCAGCCGTAAACGCTGGAGGTGCTGTCCGTGTGGATAATGTGGTACGGGTGTTTCGCGCCTTTGCGGATCGCCGTCACCTTCGCCGGGCCCGCTTTCGGCATGGAGGAATACTTGGAAGCCGCGGCGCTCTTATAATGGGGGCCGCCCGCAAACCGCACTTTATCGCCAACGGCAATGACGGGGGATCCACCTTCCGCCAGGACGGAAGCGTCTACCCAGCCGTGAACCGTAGATCCGCCGCCCGCGACGGCGACGACATGGTAAGGGTGCGCTCCGGTCGGGTTCGTCGCCGTGACCTTCGCTTTGCCGGGTTTGCAGGGTTTTCCGGAAGCTGCGGCATAGCTGCTTGTGTAATGAATGATTCCGGAAAACAGCACCGTGTCGCCCACTGCGAAAGAGACGGATCCGGCGTTCTCCGTGCCGCTCCGGTTGAGGGAAACCGCAGGCGCGGCGGTTCCTTTGGCACTGTATTTGGGTACGCCGTAGCCCCTTATCTTCTTTCCGTTCACGGCAATATTACGGTAGCCCACCGCGTCATTGATATTGCCCTCGATCACCTTGATCGTGCTTCCTTTTATGTCCACGACAATGCCCACGTGATCCGCGCCGCCCAGGTTGTCGCCGTTTCCGCCATCCTGCCAGTCATAAAAAATGATGTCGCCGGGCTTCGGCGTGTAGGCGTCGTTTTCCCTCCACGAGCCAAGCTTGCGGAAAAGCTCGATCATCTGGCCGCAGCCGCATTCGGTCGGTATGATGTCGGTAAGCCCGGTGGAGATCGCTATAGCGGACACATAGGCGGCGCACCATGCGTCCGTGTACTTCATGGCGTAGCCGCGGGCGAGCGGCTTGTGGGCGTTGTAGATGTCAATGATTTCCTTGTGGCCGCCGCTGCTTTCCTTGCGCCCTAAAAACGATACCGCCTTGTCTACGAGTTTCTGCCTGATCTGGTTTTCTGTCATTAAGATACCTCCCTGATTCGCGGCCGCCCCGGCGCAGCCGTTCGTTCTGCTGTTTCCGATTGTTTCCTCAAAGTCCATAAAGGCGGTTTCCGTGTCCGCGTTGCCGCTGATACCAGCCATCTTCCCGGTGCCGGAGCTTTTCCGTATGGCAGAGGATCCGGAATAGGCGGGGAAGCCTTACCCGCCGCGTAAGCCAGAAAGCGTAGCGGAACAGTGCTGCGGAGAAGCTGGCAGCAACCGCTATGCTTTATTATGTGCGGAAACAGGAAAGAAGGTGTGCAAAGCGGTATCATCGCCATGCCGAACGGGTTGAAGAATCATAAAACGGAAACCACTTCACGACGACGTGATAAAATGCTACAATAACCGTGTGACCAAATCCGAAATCATGAGGTGATACGATAACGGATCAGAAGCTGGGAGGAAGAAAGATTGAGGCCGCGGCTTTTGAGAAAAGGCGCGTAGATTGAGATCAGTGCGGTTCAGAAACGGAGTGCGGGATGGCGGCAAAAAAATATTACGCGGTACGCAAGGGGAAAGCGACAGGGATCTTCCCTAGCTGGAAAGCCTGTCGGGAAACGGTGGAGGGGTTTCCCGGAGCGGAGTTCCAAGGCTTTCCGGACCTGGCGGAAGCGGAGCGTTATTTAGGGCTAGGCGGCGCCGTTCCGGCGCAGGACGCACAGGAGGGGCGACTGGTCGTGTATGTGGACGGAAGCTACAGCCACGCGCTGAAAAGATATGCGTTCAGCTGTGTGTTCCTGCTTCCGGACGGACGCATCTTCACAGAAAACGGGAACGGGAACCAGCCGGATTCCCTTCTGCTCCGGAACGTGACGGGCGAAATGCTGGGAGCGATGTTTGCGGTGCGGTTCGCCATCGTGAACGGCTTTGGCTGGGTGGAAATACGGTATGATTATGAGGGGATTGAAAAATGGGCGACGGGAGCGTGGCGCAGCAAGACGGAGCTGACCCGCAAATACGCGGCGGCCATGCGCAACTGGGGCAGTCAGGTGAAAATTTCCTTTCAGAAAGTGGCGGCGCACGCCAATGTGTATTACAATGAAGTGGCTGACAGGTTGGCAAAAGAAGCCCTGAAAGCTGGGAACGGCATACCTAGGGCAAGAAAGATAGAAGAGATGGAGCCATGGGATGGGGATCAGGATCAATAAATACTTGGCGGAGTGCGGCGTATGCTCCAGGCGGGAGGCGGATAAACTGATTGAGCAGGGAAAAGTGACCTGGAACGGCAGGGCTGCCGCCCCGGGCGACAAGGTATGCCCGGAGGATGAGGTGACGGTCAGCGGCAAAGCGGTGGAACGCAGAAAGAGAACCGTGGTGCTTGCCTACTATAAACCGATGGGAGTGGTCTGCACGGAAAAAGACCGCCACGCGGGCCAAACAGTCAAAGACGCAGTACCTTATCCGATCCGGCTGACTTACGCGGGGCGTCTGGACAAGGATTCGGAAGGCCTGCTGCTGCTGACCAACGACGGAGACCTGATCCACGCGATCACGAGCGCTTGTGGCTGCCATGAGAAAGAATATCTGGTCAAGGTGGATCGGGAAATCACGTCGGACTTTCTCCAAAGGATGGCGGCAGGGGTCTTTCTGAAAGAACTGGGGGTCACGACCGGAGCCTGCCGGCTGGAACGAAAAGGGAAATACACGTTTCGGATCGTACTGACGCAAGGGCTGAACCGGCAGATACGCCGGATGTGCGGGGAGTTCGGCTATGAAGTGAGAAAGCTCTGCCGTATCAGGATCAGGAATATACAGCTGGGGGACATGAAGCCTGGCGACTGCCGGGAAATTACCGGCGAGGAACTGAGACAGCTGTATCAAATCTGAAAGAAACTCTTTCGGATGGGGGTTGTCCTCCGGGCAGGACATCCCGCGTTATTTTTTTGGAAAGGAATGATCTGGGCATGAGAATGGACATGGATAGGAAACATCCCCATGATTCAAAGACCGAAAGAGTCAAGTACCTGACAGACCTCCTCACCAAGGCGGCACAGGCTTATTATGCGCAGGATGAGGAAATCATGAGCAACTTGGAGTACGATAAACGATACGAGGAACTGGAGAAGCTGGAAGCAGAAACCGGAGTCGTCCTTGCGGGCAGCCCTACCAGAAAGGTGGGCTATGAAGCGGTGGAAGAACTTCCCAAGGAGCGTCATGAAAGCCCCATGCTCTCCTTGGAGAAGACCAAGAGCCGGGAAGAACTGCGGGAGTGGCTTCAAGGCAGACAGGCCCTTTTAAGCTGGAAGCTGGACGGGCTGACGATCGTGCTGACCTACCGGGAGGGCAGTCTGGAGAAAGCCGTCACCCGAGGGAACGGGGAAATCGGCGAGGTCGTTACCAACAACGCAAAAACGTTCCAGAATCTCCCTATCAACATCCCTTTTCAAGGGGAGCTGGCGCTGCGCGGGGAGGCCGTCATCACTTATTCGGATTTTGCAAAAATCAATCGGGAGATGGAAGAGGGGCAGCTGAAATACAAGAACCCCCGGAACCTGTGCAGCGGTTCCGTGCGGCAGTTAAACAGCGAGATCACCGCGAAGCGCGGCGTGAAGTTCTATGCCTTTGCGCTGGTTGCCGCAGAAGGGGCGGACTTTGCGGATTCCAGGGAAAAGCAGCTCCTGTTTTTACAGGAACAGGGGTTTGCCGTGGTAGACTACCGGAAAGTGGAGGAAGAAACGCTCTTGGGAGCCTTGGAGGAATTTGAAAAACGGATCTCCGACTGCGATCTTCCCTCCGACGGACTGGTTCTGGCTTACGAGGATCTTGCGTTCGGGCTTTCTTTGGGGCATACCGCGAAATTCCCGAGGGATTCCATAGCTTTTAAGTGGGCGGACGAAGAAAAGGAAACGGTCTTAAAAGAAATCGAATGGAGTCCCAGCCGGACGGGACTGATCAATCCGGTCGCCGTTTTTGAGCCGGTGGAACTGGAGGGAAGCACGGTCAGCCGGGCTTCGGTCCACAATATCAGCGTTCTCAAGAGTCTGGAGCTGGGAATCGGGGACCGGATCATGGTGTACAAAGCCAACATGATCATCCCCCAGATCGGGGAGAACCTGACCCGGAGCGGAAACGCGCCGATCCCGGAAACCTGTCCGGTCTGCGGCGCTGCGACGCAGATCCGGCAGGTGAACGAGGTGCAGTCGCTGTACTGTACGAACGAGGCCTGTACGGCAAAGAAGCTGAAAGCCTTTACCCTGTTTGTCAGCCGGGATGCCCTGAATATTGACGGGCTGTCGGAAGCGACCTTGGAAAAATTTATCGACCGGGGCTTCCTACGGGAGTTTGCGGATCTGTTCCATCTGGAACGGTACCGGGAGGAAATCACGGCCATGGAGGGTTTCGGGGAAAAATCCTGCCGCAACCTTTTAGATGGCATACAGGCCGCCAGGAAGACCACCCTCCCGAGGGTACTCTATGGACTGGGCATTGCCAATGTCGGGATCGCCAACGCGAAGATGTTCTGCCGTCATTTTGATTACGATTTTGAAAAAATGAAACATGCGGAAAAAGAGGAACTGAGCGCTATCGAAGGAGTGGGGGAAGTGATCGCTTCGGCATTCATGGCATATATGGCGGACGGGAGGAACCGTCAGAAGCTTGAGAACCTCTGGAAAGAACTGGAATTCTCCATTCCGCAGGCAGCTCCGGGAGGACAGTCTTTACAGGGCAGAAGTTTTGTCGTGACCGGAAGCCTGAACCATTATTCCGGGCGCGAGGAATTCAAAGCGGCCATCGAGCAAAAAGGCGGCAAAGTGACGGGGAGCGTCACTTCCAAGACGCACTGCCTGATCAATAACGATCCCGGCTCCGTTTCTTCCAAGAATCAAAAGGCGAAAGAACTGGGGATTCCCATTGTCACGGAAGAAGAATTCCGGAAGAAATATCTGGACGAAGATGATTAGGAACAGGCGATGCAAACGACATCAGCCGACCGACAGGAGAAAGAGGAAACCGAAATGCCGATCAAGACACAAAGTGATCTGCCCGCGAAGGAAATTCTGGAGAATGAGAATATCTTCGTGATGGATGAATTCCGTGCGCTCCATCAGGATATCCGTCCGCTGCGGGTGCTGATCCTGAACAACATGCCTATCAAACAGGATACGGAGCTGCAGCTTCTGCGGGCGCTGTCCAATACGCCGCTTCAGGTGGACGTCACTTTTATGAATGTGAAGAGCCATGTATCCCAGAATACTTCCGCCAGCCATCTGAATAAATTCTATACGGATCTTGGCGAGATCCGCAGCCGGAGATTTGACGGGCTGATCATCACCGGAGCGCCGGTGGAAGACCTTGACTTTGAGGAAGTGGACTACTGGGAAGAACTCTGTTCGATCATGGACTGGGCGGAGAGCCACGTGACTTCGACGCTCCATATCTGCTGGGCGGCGCAGGCGGGGTATTACCATTATTACGGAATCAATAAAGAAAATCTTCCCAAGAAACTTTCCGGGGTCTATGACCACTGGGTAGCCAACCGGAAAGTGCCGCTGGTGAGGGGCTTCGACGACAGTTTCCGCGCCCCTCACAGCCGCCATACGATGACCCCCGACCGCGCCATCCACGACTGCAAGGAGCTTCTGGTGCTGGCGCAGTCGCCGGAAGCCGGGGTCTATCTGGCGATTGCTGAGGAAGGGAAGAAGATCTTCATAAGCGGCCATCCGGAGTATGACCGCTACACCCTGCACAACGAGTACCGCCGGGACAGGGAGAGAGGGCTGCCGGCGGAGGTGCCGTACCACTATTACCCGGAAGACGATACACAGAAGCGCCCGCTCCTGACCTGGCGTTCCCATTCCAACAACCTGTACAGCAACTGGCTGAATTATTATGTCTACCAGGTGACGCCATACGAGCTTTGAGAAGAAAACCTCGGTTACTGCTCAGCGGGAGTATCCCGCGAGCGAAAGAGCGCCCGCAATGGGCATGTGCGTATTCTGTACAAAACCGCGGGGACAGTGCGCGCGAAGCTGTCGTTTCGCTGTCTTTGCTGAATGTCGCCGGCTGTCCTTGCGGAACAGTGACGCTTCCCTTCCATAGGATCATTCCCCGATAGGTTCGCTGCGGGTGGATTTCGGCGGCGGCCTGGAGGAAGAAGTCCGGCTTCAGGAGATTTACGGCATTGTGAGGAAGCATAGGAAGTCCACCCGGGCGGTAGCGTTTTGAAACCCTGCGGCATATGATACTGATAAAGTATATGCCGGGATACAGCAGGATATGCAGAGGGTAAGGAAGCAGGTGGAAGCGGACTGGTGGCGGACGGCTGCTTCTCCGGAAAGATGGATGGAACAGGGAGTGACGGTGGCGGTTCTGGATACCGGGATCGGACGCCACCCGGACATTGCGGGGAAGCTGCTCTGTTTTCATGATTTTGTCAAGCAGAGGAAATTAATGTATGACAATAATGGGCATGGCACTCATGTCTGCGGGATTCTGTGCGGAAGCGGCGGCCTGTCCGAGGGGAAGTACCGTGGAATCGCGCCGAACACCCGCCTGGTGGTGGGCAAGGTGCTGGACGAAAAGGGAGACGGCATGGCGGAGAACATGCTTTGGGGACTGGACTGGGTACTGGAGAACCGCCACCGGTACGGGATCCGGATTCTGAATATTTCGGTGGGGATCGGGAGCCTGAACCACACGGAGAAAGAGAACGCGCTCCGGGAAAAAATCGAGACCCTCTGGAACAGCGGAATCGTAGTGGTGTGCGCCGCCGGGAACAAAGGGCCGGAGGACGGGAGCATTTCTTCGGTGGGCAGCTGTGATAAGGTCATCACCGTGGGCTGTCATGACGGAGACTACGGCAAGTCGAACGGAAAGCGCTGTGAAACCTATTCCGGAAGAGGGCTGTCGGGCGCGGTGATCCGTAAGCCGGACATCGTGGCGCCGGGAACGGAAATCATGTCCTGCAATGTACGTTACCAGAAAGCCTATGGCAGGATCCGGAACGCCTATGTGGAAAAAAGCGGCACGTCCATGGCGACTCCCATCGTATCCGGCGCGATTGCCCTGCTGCTCCAGAAATATCCGTGGCTGGACAATGAGTCCATCAAAGAAAGGCTGATCTACTGCGCCACGGACCTAGGGGAGCCATGGAATAAGCAGGGCTGGGGGATGGTGAACGTCAGGAGGATGCTGGAATACGCTGAACCGAGAAACAGTTGAGCTTCCGGAGCCAATCGGGCGCGGCGAAGCCGATTGTTTGATGAGGGTGGCAGCGGACGGCGAAGTATCAAGAACGTGTTCTGTTTTCCGTACTTGACAGACCGGACGTAATTGCATACAATAAGACAAGCGTAAAGGCATAAGGACGAACATCCGGAGCAAGCCATAGCTCCGGCCCGGGAGCAAAGACACACAGGAAAGCTGCTGTCAGACAGGAATATCCAGCGAAGCCAATGTGTGCGGAATATGCGCCAAATGCCGTCAGCTGCCTTGGCTCCATAGGGCCGGCAGCTTTTGCTGAATATGCTATGTACCATTTGTGTACATATCGTTACTGCTGGGAATGTGAGGACTGTATGGAAAAAAACAATATCTTTGAAGACCGCCCGATTACCATGAATGGGAGCAACAATCTGCTCCAGATCCAAGAACATATGTACATTTTAGACAATGTGGAAAAACCGAACGTGTTCCGGAACATGTTCCCTTATTCGGAGGTTCCCAAGATTCCGTTCAATGACCGTACCGTTCCCCACAATATGCCCAAGGAGATCTGGATCACGGACACGACCTTCCGCGACGGACAGCAGTCCCGTGCGCCCTACACGACGGAGCAGATCGTGTCGATTTATGATGAGCTGCATAGGTTAGGCGGGCCAAACGGCATGATCCGTGCCAGCGAGTTTTTTTTATACAGCAAAAAAGACCGGGATGCCGTATATCAATGTATGGAGAGGGGTTATGCGTTTCCGGAAGTCACCAGCTGGATCCGTGCCAGCAAGGAAGACTTCAAGCTGGTGCGGGAGATCGGCATGAAAGAAACCGGCATTCTGGTAAGCTGTTCGGACTACCATATTTTCCTGAAGCTGAAAATGAACCGGAAACAGGCCATGGAGCATTACCTGAACGTGATCCGGGAATGTCTGGAAGAGGGAATCAGCCCCAGGTGCCATCTGGAGGATATTACAAGAGCGGACATTTATGGCTATGTCGTGCCGTTCTGTCTGGAGCTGATGAAGCTACAGGAGGAATACGGGCTGCCCGTCAAGGTTCGGGCGTGCGACACCATGGGATATGGCGTCAACTTTCCAGGAGCCGTGATCCCAAGGAGCGTGCCGGGCATCGTCTACGCCCTGCATACCCACGGGGGAGTGCCGGGAGAATGCATGGAATGGCATGGGCATAATGATTTTTATAAAGCGGTCGTCAACTCCACCACGGCGTGGCTGTACGGGTGCTGCGGGGTCAATGCCTCCTTGTTCGGGATCGGGGAACGGACAGGCAACACCCCTTTGGAAGCGATGGTGTTTGAATACGCCCAGCTGAAAGGCGACCTGAACGGGATGGACACCACCGTCATTACGGAGCTTGCGCAGTATTATGAAAAGGAGATCGGCTATGAGATTCCGCCGCGCACTCCGTTCGCGGGGAAAAACTTCAACGTGACCAGAGCCGGGATCCATGCGGACGGGCTGTTGAAGAACGAGGAGATCTACAATGTCTTCGATACCGAAAAATTCCTGAACCGCCCGGTGTCCTGCGCCCTTTCCGACACTTCCGGGCTGGCGGGGATCGCCCATTGGCTGCACGCGTATTTTCACCTGGACGCGGCAAAACAGGTGGACAAGAACTCCGGAATCGTCAAGGCGATGAAGCAGTGGGTCGATGAAGAATACGCGAACGGGCGCGTCACCGTACTGACGGACGAGGAAATCCTGGCCTGCCTGGACAAAGTGTGCGCGGCGCAGGGGATCACAGACGTGAAAGCGGCGCTGTGAAAGCGTTTTGGCGAAATCATTCCGGCGGAGAGAAAACGCCGGGAGCAGATCCAGATAACCGATACGATCATACATATATATAATAAATACATATATATAATAAAAAGGAAAGGAATCCTCATCAGGAAGACGCATATGGAGAAGATTCAGATGACAGCCCCTCTCGTGGAGATGGACGGGGATGAGATGACCAGGATCTTATGGAAAATGATCAAGGAGGAACTGCTGCTGCCTTTCCTCGAGCTGCGGACGGAATATTATGACTTAGGGCTTGCGTACCGCAACGAGACCGACGATCAGGTGACGGTGGACAGCGCCAATGCCGCGCTGAGATATGGCGTAGCGGTAAAATGCGCCACCATCACGCCGAACGCGGACAGGATGAGGGAGTACCGGCTGAAAAAGATGTGGAAAAGCCCCAACGCCACCATCCGCGCCATCCTGGACGGCACGGTGTTCCGTGCGCCCATCATCGTGAAAGGGATCGAGCCGTGCGTGAAGAACTGGACGAAGCCCATTACGCTGGCCCGCCATGCATATGGAGATGTCTATAAAAATGCCGAAATCAAGGTTCCCGGCCCCGGAAAGGCGCAGCTGGTGTTTACCGGAGAAGACGGAACCGTCCTATGCGAAACCATCCACCAGTTTACCGGCCCTGGGATCCTACAGGGAATCCATAATACCGAGCGGTCCATCACCAGTTTCGCGAGGGCCTGTTTCAATTACGCGGCAGACACCAGGCAGGATCTGTGGTTCGGGACAAAGGATACGATTTCCAAACAATACGACCACGCTTTTAAGGATGTTTTTCAAAAAATTTATGAAACGGAATACGAGAAGAAGTTCCGGGAACTGGGGATCACGTACTTCTATACTTTGATTGACGACGCGGTGGCGCGGGTCATGAAGAATCCGGGAGGCTTCATCTGGGCCTGCAAAAATTATGACGGAGACGTCATGAGCGATATGGTGTCCTCTGCTTTCGGCTCTCTGGGCATGATGACTTCCGTTTTGGTATCCCCCTCCGGGGCATATGAATATGAGGCTGCTCATGGAACCGTACAGCGGCACTACTATAAATACCTGAAAGGTGAAAAGACCTCCACGAACTCGGTGGCCACGATCTTTGCGTGGAGCGGCGCCTTGCGGAAACGGGGCGAGCTGGACGGCAGCGCCGCGTTATGCCGCTTCGCGGAGAAACTGGAGGAAGCGACTGTTGCCGTGATCGAGGGCGGAAAGATGACCGGGGATCTGGCAGGGATCACTTCCCTGGAAAATGTGTCCGTCCTGGGAAGCGAGGAATTTATCGGGGCGATCCGGGAAGAACTGGAGAAACGGCTTGCATAGAGGTTTTCAGAGAGGAAAGCGCAAAGCGGAGCCTCCGGAGGAAAAGAGAGGTTCCGGAAAGAAGAAATATTTCGGAAGGAAAGCTGCGGTTCTGGTACTCCTGCTGTCCGTGGGATTCGGCTTCTCGCCCCTTTTCCCGTTTGTTCGTTCGCTTCTGGTGATGGGGATATACAGCAAGACGGAAGAGCGGAAGAGTCTTCTGGAAGAACAAGGGATCTCCCTGCGGATTCCCGGCGGATGGAGGACGAAGCAGGCGGACTGGTATCCTTTTGTCATGACTTTCGTGGCGGATGAAGCCTATGCCGCCTATACGGGGGAGGCTGACGCGAAGCTGACTATTTTATATAATTTTCCCGCCTTTTCCTATCTGAGAGGGTGCAGCCGCCTGTATGACGCGCAGTCGCCATATTACAACAGCTTTTACGGAGCCTATCTGGTGCAAGACAGCGGAAACCTTGCTTTGGCGGAGGGGAAACTGGACGCGGAAAGGGTGGCACAGATCGCGGAATTCGATTTTTTCCGGCTGGTGCTGCGGGAGTTCGGCCTGACCCGGGAGCAGTCCGTCTTCACGTTTTCGGTCACGGACAGGCAGGAGCAGGTGGCTTACGCGGGCCGGGAGGGGTGGACGAAGATCACCGCCGAGCTGACTGTGAACGGAAGCGCCCATCAGAAACGAAGCGGCGTCACCTCTTATCTGCAATACGGCGCGCCGGGCTTCGGTACGGCAGGGCAGGAATTCGAGCCGGTCTCCATGTCCGGCATCGTATATGGGCAATATTTTCCGGAATGGGACGTGGGCATCTATTTTTATGTGATGGGAGAGCGTCAGATCTGTCTGGACTGCGATGAGCAGATCCTTTCCGAAAGCGTATTGGAAAGTGAGGGGATAGCTCTATGAAAGAACACAAAATACGACAGCTTTTCTTGGGTGTGGTTCTGTCGCTTACGGCTCTGTCGGTTGCCGTCACCGCCACTTTGCATTGCCGCCCCCTTTATGTCCGCGACATCCGGAGCCTTTCCCTGCCGGAAAAGCTTGGCATACCGGAAGAAACGATCCTGCGCCAGTTCGATACGCTGATTGCCTATAACCGGATCGGCGGCCCGAATGAGCTTGCGTTTCCAGATCTGCCCTCTTCCGAACAGGGGCTGATCCATTTCCGGGAAGTAAAACGAATTTTCCTGTTCTTTCAATGGGGGATCCCCGTCGGGGCGGCTCTTTCCGCTTTTGGTATTTTCCGCTTCCGGAAACACAAAGCGCACTATCTGAAATATGCGGCTTTCTTTTCTCTGCTTCTGCCTGCGGCGTTTGGCGCCGGGGCTGTTTTCTTTTGGGATGCTTTTTTCCTGCTCTTCCATAGCCTGATGTTTGCCAATGACTACTGGCTGTTCGACATGCGGGACGATCCGGTGATCCTCCTTCTGCCGGACACCTATTTTTACCACTGCGCCGTGATGATCGTGGGAATCTTGATCGGTTTCGGCCTTTTGTGCCTGCTTTTTCTTGCAAATAGCCGCCGGGGTGGTTATAATGGATCTAACGGATGACTGTTCGGCAAGGAGTATCCCTGACGGCGGGAACATATGGCGGCGAAGAGGAAAGGGAAAGGATTGCTAAAGATTGCTTATGGAAGATAGACGCAGCTGGGTAGTGGACGGTTTTTCTTTCTATCATGAAAAGGATGCGAAACTAGCGAGACAGGAACGTACCAAAACGGAGTACCTGGAGAGGTACCTGGACTATTCCAAGCCGGAGAATATCCGTATCGTATATGAAAAAGCGCTGAAGGACAGGGTCTTCCAGACGGCGGTAGGCATTACATATCTGAAACATCTGCAGACTTATCTGATTGAGCTGCATTCGGTCGATAGCGCCAAGATTCCGCCGATTCCTCTGTATCCTGCGTCTGCGGCGCAGCAGGGTTTTTCTTCTGAAGATGCCGAGCAGGAGGGCGAACGGACGACGGACGGAGTCGCCGGGCAGGCCACGGAGCCATCTGTCGGGCAGACCACGGGACGGGTCATGGAGCAGCCTGCCGGGCAGGCCACGGAGCAGGCCACGGGACAGGTCTCCGGGCGGAACCCAGCCGCGGAGTCTCAGAAATCCAAGAAGACGGTGCGGGCGTCGGCTTCTTTTCTTCTGAATATCGTTCTTGCCGTAGCCGTCGCGGTCATGTTTGTGCTGGCGTTCAGCAGCAGACACCCGAATATCCTGAACTATGAGAGAGCCTTGAAGAACCGGTATGCTGCCTGGGAGCAGGAACTGACGCAGAGAGAGCTGGCAGTCCGGGAAAAGGAGCTGGCACAGAAACGGAGCGAAGAAGGCTGACAGGGGCGCCGATACCGTGACGGCGCCGGGCGTTTGATAACGGGAAGGAAACAGATTCTGTATGGATCGTCTGGGAAAGCAGAGCAAAAAGGTGTAAAAATGGACAGAATGAAGATACTGATCGTAGACGACGAAAGCAGACTGCGGAAGCTGGTACGTGATTTCCTGATCAAGAGCAATTATGAGGTACTGGAAGCACAGGACGGGGAAAAAGCCCTGGACTGCTTCTTTCAGGAAAAGGACATTGCCCTGGTCGTTTTGGATGTGATGATGCCGCAGATAGACGGCTGGCAGGTGTGCCGGGAGATCCGTGCCGTCTCCCAGGTGCCGATCATCATGCTGACGGCGAAAAGCGACGAACACGACGAGCTGCAGGGCTTCCGGCTCGGCGTGGACGAATATATCACGAAACCGTTCAGCCCCAAGATTCTGGTGGCGAGGATTGAAGCCATCCTGCGGCGGACGAACCAGCTGTCCGGGGAAACCGTGCTGTCCTGCGGAGGGATTCAGCTGGACAAGGCCGCCCATCAGGTCATGATCGATGGAACAGTCGTGGAATTAAGCTATAAGGAATTTGAGCTTCTGGCTTATTTTATGGAAAACAAAGGACTCGCCCTCTCCCGGGAAAAGATCCTGAACAACGTATGGAATTATGATTATTTCGGAGATGCCCGCACCATTGACACCCATGTGAAAAAGCTGCGGAGCAAGCTTGGGGAGAGGGGCGATCTGATCAAGACGATCTGGGGCATGGGCTACAAAATGGAAAACAGTCAGTGAGGCGGTCATGAAATCTTCGATTAAGACGCAGTTCGCGGGAATCTTCATTGCCTTGATGACCGGCACCATCCTGCTTAGCTGGTTTATGAACAATACCTTTCTGGAGCGGTATTATGTGAACAACAAAGAGAAAGTCATCCAGAACGCCCACCGCAGGATGAGAGAAGCCTTAGGGGAAGACGGCGGGGAAAGCAGGGCGCTGCCGGAGGCCATGCGGCAGGAACTGGATGAGTTCTGTTTCCGGTACAATATTTCCGCGCTGATTGTCGGCACGGATTCCGGCATGATCTACGTATCCGGGAACGGCACTGAAGAAGGCGCAAGCGATATGTATTTCCGGCTCATCGGCTATGTGGTGGGCAGACTGAATATGCGGGAAGACACGCCTTTTATCATACAGGACCGCAAAAAAGACGAATACGTGGAAATGTATGGAAGCCTGACGCAGAACAGTCTCTATATCATCCGGACACCCATGGAGAGCCTCCGCGAGAGCGCGGAGATAGCCAGCCGCTTCCTGGCTTATGTAGGTCTCATCATGGTCGTGGTCAGCGGGGTCGTGATCTGGCTGGTTTCCGGCAAGATTACGGAACCGATTCTGGAACTGGCGAAAATATCCGAGCGGATGATCCATCTGGATTTTGACGTCAAATATAAGGGGTATTCCCGGAACGAAACGGCTCTTTTGGGTGAGAATATCAATAAGCTGTCGGAATCCCTGGAGAAGACGATCCGGGAACTCAAGACCGCCAATAACGAGCTGGCAAAAGACATCGAGAAAAAGGAACAGATCGACCGGATGCGCAAAGAATTTCTGTCTAACGTTTCCCATGAGCTGAAGACCCCGATCGCTTTGATCCAAGGGTACGCGGAGGGGTTAAAGGAGGGGATTTATGATGGTTCTGAAAGCCGTGATTTTTACTGTGAAGTGATCATGGACGAGTCGGCAAAAATGAACCAGCTGGTTCAGAAACTGCTGACTCTGAATCAGCTGGAATTTGGGAACGATGTGGTGCAGATGGAGCGGTTCGACCTCGTGTCGCTGCTCCGCGACCATATTCAGTACGCAGACATCCTGACCAGGCAGAACGGGATCACCGTGCGGATGGATGAGTATCCCCCTATCTATGTCTGGGGGGATGAGTTCAAGGTAGAAGAAGTATTCCGGAACTATTTTTCCAACGCCGTGAACCACTGCGCCGTGGCACAGGAAGATTCAAGGGGGGAAGACGGTTTCAGGAAGGAAGACCGTTCCGGCGAAAAAATCATCGACGTGAAACTGGAACAAAAAAACGGAAAAGTATGGGTAGGCGTCTTCAATACCGGTACGCCCATCCCGGGGGATTCCCTAGAGCGTATCTGGGATAAATTTTATAAAGTAGACAAAGCCCGCACCAGAGAATATGGCGGAAGCGGAATCGGCCTATCCATCGTCAAAGCGGTCATGGAGTCCATGAATCAGCCCTTTGGCGTTCGGAATTTCACAAACGGCGTTCAGTTCTGGTTTGAACTGGAAACGGTTGATAAGGCTTGAAAAGACAAGGCCGCAGCCCTGGCGGAAAGGAAAGAGAAAATGGTGATAGGTAGACATAAACGATCAGACAGGAAGAATGGAAAGAAAAGAGAGGGAGGAAGGATATGGGAAGAGAAGATCAAGCGGGAAAAATAGAAAGAGAAGAGAAAGCGGCGGAGAACATGGAATGGGAGAATCAGACAGAGGCGTTCCGGACAGAACGGGCTTTGCTGGTAGGGGCGGACATCAAGGAAAACTCCCGCTTTGCGGAAAAGGAGCTTTTCATCGATTTCGAGCGTTCCATGGAAGAACTGGGAGGGCTGGCCGAAGCCTGCGGTATGGAAGTAGCGGGCAGGATGACGCAAAAACTGGAAGGGGCCAACAAAACATTTTATATCGGTACCGGAAAAGTAAAGGAGCTGAAACAGTTCGCGGAAAGCTGTGAGGCGGACGTCGTCGTGTTCGACAATACCTTGTCGCCCTCCCAAATCCGCAACCTGGGGGAGGAAGTGGGGAGACCCATCCTAGACAGGACGGCGCTGATCCTGGATATTTTCAGGAAACGCGCCCGGACAAGGGAAGCTAAGCTGCAAGTCGAAGCCGCAAGGCTACAGTATCTTCTTCCCCGCCTGGTGGGAATGCACCAGGCGCTTAGCCGTCAGGGCGGAACCGGCGGCAGTATGAGCAGCAAGGGAGCCGGGGAAAAGAAGCTCGAACTGGACAAACGCAAGATTCAGCACCGTCTTCATGAACTGCAAAAGGATCTGGAAGATCTGGAAACCGACAGGGCCACGCAGCGCAAACAGCGCGAGGACTCCCGGTTGCCGCAGGTGGCTCTGGTAGGTTATACGAATTCCGGGAAATCCACCGTCATGAACCGTTTTCTGGAACTTTGCGGCGAATCCGCGGAAAAACAGGTTCTGGAAAAGGATCTGCTGTTCGCCACACTGGACACCAGTGTTCGCAAAATCGATATGGGCGACCGCAGGCCCTTCCTGCTGATTGACACCGTAGGGTTCATCCACAAACTCCCGCATGGTCTGGTTCAGGCGTTCCGCTCTACTTTGGAGGAAGTGAAGTACGCGGATCTTCTGGTGCAGGTCATTGATTTTTCCGATGAAAATTACCGGCAGCAGATGGACGTGACCGGCCAGACGCTTAGAAGCCTTGACGCCGGAGACATCCCCATGATTTACGTGTATAATAAATGCGACAGGAAGGTTTTTTCAGACTGCCGGGATCGTGAGCCGTCTGCGGAGCGCCAAGGCGGACACGACGAACCGCCGCGTCCGGACGTTTGGACTTACGATTTTCCTGTGGACGGCGGGACGGCGCTCCCCTGGGTCAAAGACGACCGGATTTACCTTTCCGCCGGGAACGGAACGGGGATCGGAGAACTGGCACAGCTCATCAAACGGCAGATCTATTCGGATCGGGAAGACGCCACGTTCCTGATCCCTTATCGCGACGGAAAAGAAGCCTCCTATTTGATGGAGAACGCGACGGTGCTTTCCCAAAGTTACGAGGAAGAGGGAGTACGTCTGAAAGTAAGCTGCCATAGCCGGGATGTGGGCAAATTGAGCCGCTACCGGGTGGGGTGAGAGAGTCGGTCGTTACCGGATAGGGCGGGAAAGAGCCGCCCTATCCGGATAGAATAGGGAAATCGTCCGCACGGCGGACGGATCGGAGTTTTATGGGAATCAGGAAAAATCATTTCAGGCCGTCCGCGCTTCTTCTCCTGTTGGCGGCTATGCTGTCAAGCGTCGGCTGCGGCAGCCGGATACCGGAAATGACGCGGGAGCAGGAAGAAGCCGTAAAATCCTATGCGGTCAGCCTGCTGCTGAAATATGACAAGAACCATATCAAACGGCTGGTGGATCTGGAAGCGGCAGAGGACAAAGCCCCGTCCGCGTCTGCGGAAGAAACCCCGCCGCCGGAAGAAGCGCCGCTTCAGGAAGAGGGCGCGGAAACCCTTCCGGCGCCGCCGGTTCCGGAAGAAGCGAAGACCCTGGAACAGCTTCTCGGGCTGGCGGAAGGTGTCACGGTAGACTACCAAGGATTTCAGGTGGTTTCCGCCTATCCGGACGCGGACGGCGAGGACGTTTCTTTTGGGATTGACGCGACGGCAGGCAATCAGCTGCTGGTTCTTCGTTTCCGGATTTCCAATCAGTCCTCGGCGGAGCAGTCTGTAGATGTCGTTTCCAAAAACCTGGGTTTCCAAGTCGTCCTGAACGGAACCGAGAGCAAGAGAACCTTGTTCACCGCACTGATGGATGATCTTTCCATCTATGCGGGAGACCTTCCGTCCGGCGGGAGCGTAGACACGGCACTGCTCGTGGAAGTGGCGGAAGCGAAAGCGGCTGCCATAGAGTCGCTTTCACTTACTGTAAAAAGCGAAACGGGAACAACGACGATACCGCTTCCATAAAAAACAGCAGTCACAAAAAGCAAAGTTTTTCGTAGATAATAGTTTCTTTTTTTTGAAAATCTGATATAATGGAGCTACGTCAATATTTGTTCATTCGGTTTTCCGGATCATCATGCCAGTCGATGAACGGAGAAGGAAGGGAAACTTGAGAGGTGGAAAGATGGATACCAAAATATTATTGGAAAACGGAACAAACGAACTGGAAGTCTTAGAATTCACGGTGGCGGGCTATTCTTATGGGATCAATGTCGCGAAAATCACAGAAATCATCCCCTACCAGGACATAACGCCGATTCCGAATTCGCATCCTAGTATCGAAGGTATTTTCATGCCCCGTGACAAGATGATAACGGCGATTGATCTGAACAACTGTCTGGGACGCGGGGAATCCGGGAGCGGCGGGCTGTTTATCATCACGAATTTCAATAAACTGGACATTGCGTTCCATGTGGATGCGGTATCCGGCATACACAGAGTGTCCTGGAAAGACATTATCAAGCCGGACGTGACCATCTCTACCACCGAAGCCAGCATCGCCACAGGCATTATCAAGAAAGAGGGCAAGCTGATCATCATCTTGGATTTTGAGAAGATCGTCAGCGACATCAATCCGGAAACCGGGCTGAAAGTGTCCGAACTGGCGGAACTGGGAACACGCAGCCGCAGCGACGTTCCGATACTGATCGCGGAAGACTCTCCGCTGCTGAACAAGCTGATCGTGGATTCCCTGAAAAGATCCGGCTATGACAATCTGATACATACGGAAAACGGCAAACAGGCATATAACGTGATTTTACAATGCCTGAATGAGGGTACTCTCAATGACCACGTCCGCTGTATCATTACGGATATTGAAATGCCGGAGATGGACGGCCACAGGCTGACCAAACTGGTCAAATCCAATGAAGCCACGGCGCATATTCCGATTATTATCTTTTCCTCCCTGGTCAATTCGGAAATGCGTAAAAAAGGCGAATCGTTAGGCGCGGACGCCCAGCTGTCCAAGCCGGAGATCGGGAATCTGGTGAAAACCGTAGATGATCTGGTTCGGAAAAATCATTTGGGATAAAGACAAAAAGAGGCCGGGAACTGTTCCCGGCCTCTTTTTGTCTTACTCTTGTTTCCTCGGAAATTCCTCCGGATTTTTTTGTTCACGCGCAGTCCTCCGGTCGTTTTCTTGATTGCCTTTCCGGTATTCCTGTGGTAGACTATACAAGAACAGCTTTTTATCATCGAATGCGGCGCACAGGACGCGCCTGTGGCCGGAACTGCTTCCGGTCAGTGATAGCCCGACCGGTGATTCGACATAAGCGGAAGTGAGGATAAAAGATGGCTTCCAATGAAGAATATCTGGATAATCTTCTGAAATCCATTCTGTCCATGGAAAATGGCGCGGAAGAAGATCCGTCTGAAATAGAGGAAGACAGCCCCTTTGCGGAGGATATTTATCCTTTGCCGGAGGAAAGCAGGGCGGGAAATGTTTTCATGCCGGAAGAAGGCTCATCCGGCGAAAACTCGGATATGCGCGACATGGATGCTTTGCTGGAGGCCATATCCGGAAAAAAGAAGCCGCAGGCCGGAGAAGAACCGGGAGCCGCTATGCTTTTGTCGGCGGAGGAGATCGAAAGCATTCTGGAAGCGAACCAGAAGGGTGCGGGTCAGCCGCCCGCCGGCAAACCGGAAGAGGCTTTCAGTGATCTTGTGGGAAACGAGGGGGAAGACTGGCAGGCGGTCAATGACTTGTTAAACAAGTCGGACAGCAATGAAGCCATAGAGGAAGACATGCCGGCGCGTCTGAACGGCCCGCCTCAGGAAGCGGGTTCCGCTCAAGAGCCAGGAGAAGTCCTTACCCTGCTTTCCGGTGAAACAGCGGAAACGTCCGAAGCCGCCAAAGGCCAAAAAGCGGCGGGAAAAGAGCGCAGGCGCCAGGAAAAGAAAGAAGCCAAGGAAGCCGCCCGGCTGAAAAAAGAAGAACAGAAAGCGCGGAAGCAGGCACAGGCACTTGAGAAAGCGGAAGAAAAACAGAAAGCAAAAGAGAAAAAGGCGGCAGGAAAGATCTGGACAAGGAAGAAGAAAAAAGAAGGGCTTTCCGAAGAACCGGAGGAAATTTCCGGGGAAAGCGCCCTGTCGGAGCCGGAGGATCTTGGGGGCTTCCGGCTGGCAGATGGAACCGAGGAAGATTTTCTGGGGCAGTTCGATCCGGAATTTGAGGAAGACCAGCCGGGAGAACCGGAACGGACAAAGCCGTCCAAGAAATCCCTCTTTGCTAAGATCCTGGATCTTCTGACGGAAGAAGAACCCGAAAATGAAGAAGAGGGGATTTTCGGGAAGAAAAGAGAAAAGGAGGGGGCAAAAGGGAAGAAAGCACAGAAAGGGAAGCCGGAAGACGGGGACGAAGAAGAAGGGACAAAAGAGGGAAAGAAAGCCAAGAAAGAAAAGAAACCTAAAAAAGAAAAGAAGCCTAAGAAAGAAAAGAAGCCTAAGAAAGAAAAGAAACCCAAGAAAGAGAAAGCGCCGAAGGCAGGCGAAGACGGGAAACAGGGAAAGAAGCTTCCCAGAAAAGGACTGATTTCGGTGATCCTGGTGTGTGCGACCATAGCCGCAGGGCTGCTGATCGTCACGACTTCGGCGGGAACTTACCTGGACAGGCAGAGCGCGAAGGAAGCCTACGACACTGGAGATTATCAGGAATGCTACCTGAATCTGTACGGCAAGAAACGCGGCGCGGACGAAGAAACGATGTTCCGTAAGGCGGAATGTATCCTGCGCGTCCAGTCGGCGCATAAAAAGTGCGAGTACCTGTTAGGGCGCGGCCAGGAACTGGAAACGTTGGATGTGCTGGTACAGTTCGTGTACTATTATCCGCCGCTGTATGAGGAAGCGGCGCAGTGGGGCGCGCAGGCTGAAGTCTGGCAGGAATATCAGCAGCTTCTGGGAATGCTGTCGGTGCTTTTCGGGATCAGCGAGGAACAGGCGCTGGAAATCGCGGCACAGCCGGACGACGTGGTTTATACCAAGACCCTGACGGCCATTGTGAACGGCGAAGGCTATGGGCCGGAAACAGCGCCGGAGCCTCTGCCTCTGTGGGAAGACATGCTGCCCGAGGAAGAAGAATTTTCGGGGGTCACTTTTACGGAAGAATCTTTGTGAGAAAGGATGAATACAAAATGGCAATGATTACCAATGATTGGCTTCCTGCGCTGGAAATGGAATTTCAGAAGCCTTATTACAGAAGTTTATACCGTTTCGTAAAGCAGGAGTATGTCTCCGCCCAGGTTTTTCCCCCGGCGGATGATATTTTTAACGCCTTTCACTTTACGCCGCTTGGCAAAGTGAAGGCGGTGATCATCGGGCAGGATCCTTACCACAACATCGGACAGGCCCACGGGCTGTGTTTCTCCGTCAGGCCACAGGTGGAGATCCCGCCGTCGCTTGTGAACATTTATCAGGAGCTTCATGACGATCTTGGGTGCTATATCCCCAACCACGGCTCTTTGGTCAAATGGGCGGATCAGGGGATCCTTCTGCTGAACACGGTCTTGACGGTTCGCGCACATCAGGCAAATTCTCATAGAGGGAAGGGCTGGGAAGAGTTTACGGACGCGGCGATCCGCGCCCTGAATGAGCAGAACCGCCCCATCGCGTTCCTGTTATGGGGCAGGCCCGCCCAGCAGAAAAAAAGCATGTTGCACAACCCCCGCCATCTGATCCTGGAAGCCGCGCACCCTAGTCCGCTGTCGGCTTACCGAGGCTTTTTCGGCTGTAAGCATTTCAGCCGGACGAATGATTTCCTCAAGACCCACGGAGAAAGCGGGATCGACTGGCAGATTGAGAATCGCTAGAAAACATTTTTCCGCAAAAAGTTTTTTCTGTCAAAAGGAGAAAGGATATGGAGAAAAAAGCATTCGTAACGAGGGAGATGGTTCGGGAAATCGGAAAAACCTATCCTACCCCCTTTTATATTTATGATGAAAAGGGGATTCGTGAGAATACTAAGGCATTGAAGGAGGCGTTTGCGTGGAATCCGGGCTATAAGGAATTCTTTGCCGTGAAAGCCAACACGAACCCTTTCCTGATCAGCATTTTGAAGGAATACGGCTGCGGCTGCGACTGCTCGTCCCTGACGGAGCTGATGCTGAGCCGCGCCATGGAGATGGCGGGGGAGGACATCATGTTCTCTTCCAATGAAACGCCCGCCTCTGAATATGAGTATGCCGCCCGGATCGGCGCCATCATCAATCTGGATGATTTCACGCATATCGATTTTCTGGAAAAAATACTCGGCTCCCTTCCGAAGACGTTAAGCTGCCGCTACAATCCGGGCGGATCTTTTTCCGTCAGCAACCACATCATGGACCATCCGGGGGATTCTAAGTACGGGTTCACCACGGAGCAGCTGTTCGAGGGCTTCCGGATCCTGAAAGCAAAAGGGGTGGAAAACTTCGGGCTGCACGCGTTTCTGGCGAGCAACACCGTCACGAATGAATATTATCCCGTTCTGGCAAGACAGCTGTTCCAGCTGGCGGTGCGGCTGCGGGAAGAAACGGGGGCGCGCATGGCGTTCATCAACCTCTCCGGCGGGATCGGTGTTCCGTATTCTCCGGAACAGGAGCCAAACGACATACGGGTCATCGGAGAGCAGGTACGCAGGGTATACGAGGAAATCCTCACCCCGGCGGGCATGGGCGACGTGGCGATCTACACGGAACTGGGACGCTTCCTGCTGGCACCTTACGGCCAGCTGGTGGTTCAGGCAATCCATAAAAAGCATATCTATAAAGAATACATCGGAGTGGACGCCTGTGCCGTCAACCTGATGAGACCCGCCATGTACAAGGCCTACCATCACATCACGGTGCTGGGGAAAGAAGCGCAGCCCTGCGTATGCCGCTATGACGTGGTCGGTTCTCTCTGTGAAAACAATGACAAATTCGCGATCGACCGTATGCTCCCGGAGATCGAGACAGGGGATTATCTGGTCATCCATGACGCCGGGGCGCACGGCTATGCTATGGGCTATAATTATAACGGGAAACTTAAGTCGGCGGAGCTTCTCTTGAAAGCGGACGGGAGCGTGCAGCTGATCCGCCGTGCGGAGACCCCTAAGGATTATTTCGCGACGCTGGACGGATTTGAGATCTACGATAAGATCCTTTTGCCTTGAGCCGGTACGCACACCCCAGGGCATGGACACATTGGAAAATATGGGCGCGCCGGAAAATATAAGTGTCTCGGAAAATATCAGCACACCGGAAAGTGTAAGCGGACTTCGCATAGAATCGCGCGGACAGGAGCGGAAATGAGATATGCGGAATTTCTAAAAGAAAACGGAACCCTTGGTTTTGTCGCACCTTCGTTCGGCTGCGCTTCCGAGCCGTATCATACGGCTTTTTTGGCGGCGCAGGAAAAATGGAAACAGATGGGCTTCTCCTTGGAGCTAGGGCCGAACTGTTATGAGGGAGCGGGGATCGGTATCAGCGGCTCTCCCGAGGACTGCGGCAGGGAACTGACGGACTATTACCGGAAAAGCACTAACGACTGCCTGATTTCCTGCGGCGGGGGCGAGCTGATGTGTGAAATCCTGGATCATGTAGACTTTGACGCGCTGCGGGCGGGGGAGCCGAAATGGTTCATGGGCTATTCGGACAACACGAATTTCACCTTCCTGCTGGCGACCTTATGCGACACCGCGTCTTTTTACGGGCCCTGCGCGAGCAGCTTCGGGATGGAGCCGTGGCATGAATCCCTGTGGGACGCCATGGATCTGCTGATGGGAAAGAAAAACAGCGTCGGCGGCTATCCCCTGTGGGAGAAAGAAACCGCCAAAAACGAGGAAAATCCCCTGGCGCCTTACCATACGACCCAGCCCCGCAGGCTGAAAGTGTTTTCGGGAGGGAGATTCTGGAATTCAGAGGAAACGCAAAGCCCGCAAGGCGAAAAAGGACGAGAGATGCCAGCGGCACAGGAGGAAACTTTCCGGGGAAGGCTTCTGGGCGGCTGCATGGACTGTTTGGTAAACCTGCTTGGAACGCGGTATGACAAGGCTGCCGAGTTTGCCCAACGGTACCGGGAGGACGGGATCATCTGGTTCCTGGAAGCCTGCGATCTGAACGTCTTCGGTATCCGGCGGGCGATGTGGCAGATGGAACACGCCGGATGGTTTGCCCATGTAAAAGGCTTCCTGATCGGAAGGCCGCTCTGCTTCGGGCAGGAGCTGATGGGTCTGGACGCTTACCGGGCGGTGCTTGAGGTGGCTGGGAAAAAGGGCGTTCCGGTCGTCATGGACGTGGATCTTGGCCATCTGCCGCCGATGATGCCGCTGATGGTCGGCAGTCTCGGACAGGTGACGGTGAGAGGGAATGAAATCAAGATCGTGATGGAAGCCAGGGAGTGATCTGCCGGCGGCAAAGGAGCGGGATCCTATGATCCGGAAAGAGGTTCTGCCGCCTTTGGTCTTGCGGTTGACCCGTTTGCAAAAAAGCCGTAAAAGCCAAAATTGCGCTTGCCATCCGTTCCGGATTATGCTAAAATGAATTTCGTTGCGGGGGGTATATGGAAAAGCCGGTGTGTCGGAATGGCAGACGAGGCAGACTCAAAATCTGTTGTAGGCAACTACGTGTGGGTTCGAGTCCCACCACCGGCATTGGATAATGATAATCCGAATCCAGTTCCAATCGGGGCGGCTTCGGATTTGAGATTTATGCAATGACTACCATATTACCCAAAAGGAACTTGCGGAAAAAATTGGCGTTTCCGCTTCCTAGTTAAATCGGATTGTCAGCGGCGAAACAAAAACGGTCAGCAGCGATATTCTCATAGGCGTAGCAGAGAAATTTAAGGTGTCTACGGACTATATATACTGGAATTTTCCAATGTGAGTGTCCGCAAAAGCTATGAAATCTCTGAGCTGGGCTTGTCGGGGGGGGTAGTCAAAGGCCTTGTGACCAGGGCGATAGATGTGGAAATCCTCAACCGCCTGTTGGAACACAGGAATTTTCCCTGGCTGATAAATCTGATACGGATTTACTTTCAGGACACAGCGGCAAAGGGGATTATGGCACGAAACCAGTTGATTGAAATAGCAACGGCTTCCCTGTCTGATTTGATGAAAGGTCAGTCGGAACATCGGGCGGAAGCAAGGCAGGATTTGCAACTTTTGAACGCACAGAAGGTAGGGGAGCATGAAGCGGAGATTGAGAAAATCAAAAGCGCGTTCCTTGCTGTCCAGCGGGACATTAAGAAAGACATGGACAGCAGGGAACAGCCGGGGGAAGCTTTGACCGCCGCCATGTTCCAGACCATGCAGGACGCACTGGCAGAGCAGAAGCCGCTTACCATGGATGATGTAACGGCGATGGTTGCTGGATAGATCGGACAGTTTGTGCCGATGGACGAGGAAGCCGCCGACCTGTTCCGACAGTTGGCGAAAAAACTGATTGAGCAAGCAGGCAATAAAGATATTTGAGGGGAAATAATATGGCAAAGGCAGAAGTTAAAGGAATAATCAGACAATTAAAGAAGAAAGAAATTAGAGTTATTGATGTTCCGAAAGAATACGAGAATGATATTCAAATCGTAGCCTTTGAGCGAAAATCAGGTCTGCGTATAACGGGAAAAAGAGGGTTTGACATTATTTCTAATTCTTTTTTTGTTGAAGAAGATTTGATTTATGTAGATATAAATGGCCAGAAACAAAAAAGAAGTGTATTCTTATCATTTGATAATTTCGATTTATATTTTGATTTTCTGAATAGTGACATTTATGATAATGCGTGTTATACATTTTGCCGATTGTCTGAGGATACCATTGCATCTCGGAAAATTGACTTAAAGAAGCTAATGGAACGGAAGGCGTTGACTGAAGATACAATAGATGACTATTCACTATCGGTATCAAATGAAGAAAAAGATTGCTATAAAAATGCAGAACAGATTCATAAGCATTGTCAACAATGGGTCAAAAAATTTAATAATTGCCGTAGTTATGATGAACTTGTAAAAGTTGTGAGCAATTATAGTAAGTCCAAGATTGCCCCCATTGTTGATGTTAGTTTTTTCTTTTTCCAGTATATTTTTGCAGATATTGAAGATAAACAACGTTTTGCCATCATTATGGAATACATGTCTTCTGATGCTTACCCTGAATACGCAATAATCAATGGATTATGTTCGATATATAATCCTGATGATGTTATGCAGTCACTTAATTACTCTCTTGGAGATAAGAGAACTATAAAAAAGCACAAAAGGAAATTAAAAGAGTACATCCGTTACTTAAAAGATGGAGAAATTAAATTTTACTTAAAAGGATTTTTTGATAAGAAAACGCACTACTATTGCGAAGAAATTCGAGGGAATGGACTCGCAACGATTCGTAGATATTTTGACACTTTTGATGAGTTTGCCGACTACCGTAATGGAGATTTAACACATTGTGATTTATCCGATGCGCTTGAATGTGATGTAGATTTTTCTAAGTATATTGTTGATGAAACAACAAAATTACCGATTCATACAAATATGGAAGTCACCTATTCCGTAAAAAAATACTATCACAACGAAAAATTTTATGTAACACAGCAGTGGTGTAATACATCTGGTAACGTGATAAAAGAATATCCGCACAGTTTTCGATATTTTTTTGATTTTGTTGCATTTCTAAAAGGCGATTTGTCTGGAGCGGATTTGATTCTTTGTGATGGTTTAGCATTTTTAGAACAATGGAATTCCATCGATTTTACAAATGCTAAAATGAAAAGTGCTTTATATGAAAAGTTTGGTCTTGAATATGACAGTTACGAAATCAAAACAAACTTTATAGAATCTTTTGAATATGTAGAACAGAATGAAAACGAAACTACTTTAGTGCTCCAAAGTTCAAGGGACTTAACTACAGAAGCAGTAAAACGAGATTTACAAAGAGTTCATTATGTTTCGGATATTCATCTTATGCATAAAATACAGAATGCAGAATGTCGTTCAAAAGAAGATGTTATATATGTAATTCAGAAAATAGTTAGCACTATTGCTCATGAAGCAGATAGCCTATTATTGATTGATGGTGATGTGGCATCTGATTTTGACATATTTCAGTTATTCGTAAAGATGCTTTCCAAAACATTACACCGGAATATAATGGTTGTCTTTACACTTGGAAATCATGAGTTATGGAGTTTTCCTGATTTTTCAATAAATAAAATTGTTTCAAAGTATCGAACTCTTTTAGATGAATATGGAATGTATTTGATTCATAATGATGTTCTTTACAAAGAAGATCACAGCCTACGTGATTCAAACACAGGAACACACTTGATCAAATATGATGAATTGTGCGAAATGGATGATACACAAATCTCTGAACGTTTGAGAAATGCAAGATATGTTATTCTCGGTGGCTTGGGATTTTCCGGATACAACATGGAGTTCAACGCTGATAACGGCATTTATCGAGGAACCGTAGATAGGGCTACCGAAATAAAAGAATCCAAAAAGTTCGAGGATTTGTATAACCGATTACATTGTATCTTGATCAATAAGAACGCCATTATTTTAACGCATACGCCTAAAAAAGACTGGTGCAGTGAAACAAGACATGAGAAAAATTTTGTTTATGTGAGTGGGCATACACATAGGAATTTCTTCCACGATGACGCTGAGTACAGAGTATACTCAGACAATCAAGTAGGGTACCATAATAATAGTCCGCATTTGAAAACTTTCTTGATTGATAACGATTACGATTGTTTTTCTGATTATGATGATGGTATATTTGAAATTACTGGTGAACAGTACAATGACTTCTACCGAGGGAAAAATATATCAATGATCTTTCAGCGAGAAGTAAACGTACTCTATATGCTAAAAAAGAATGGATATTACTGTTTTATTTGCCAATCAAAAGGAGGCAGTCTCGCTATCCTTAATGGTGGTGCTATAAAAAAATTGGGAGTTCAAAATGTTCAGTATTATTATGATAATATGGATGCAATGATTTCTACGATAAAAACGCCGCTTGATAAATTTGTTGCATTTCAAAGACATATTGCAGATATGGTAAAGCGGATAGATGGTGTCGGTACAATTCATGGGAGTATAATTGATATTAATTTTTATAATCACATATATGTGAATCCAATTGATTTATCAGTTACGGGATATTGGGCATCCGACATAATTAATAAAATCGTGTATCCTTCTATTCCTGCCTTATTAGAAAAAAAATGCCCTGAAATATTTGGTAAATATGTTAAACTTCTTGAAGGAAGCAGAGAAAACCCGTTTGCCCTAAAGCAACAGACGGATATTGCATTATTGCCCCAAGTATATCTTGACACAGATATTTATAAAGCATCAAGGGAAATAAAGAAGATGCAGAAACTAAGTTCAAATATTCTGAGTTCTTGGTATGAGGAGGCATTATCTAAGAAACCACAGATTGAACTGTTTGCAAAAAAGCCGTAAAAGCCAAAATTGCGCTTGCCATCCGTTCCGGATTATGCTAAAATGAATTTCGTTGCGGGGGGTATATGGAAAAGCCTGTGTGTCGGAATGGCAGACGAGGCAGACTCAAAATCTGTTGTAGGCAACTACGTGTGGGTTCGAGTCCCACCACCGGCATTGGATCCAAGGAAACGCCCGTTTTAAGCGGCTTTTCTCTTTGGGTGTCATACCATCTTCTCTCGGGCGAGGCGCAGCCCCGCGCCAGAGAGAAGATGGAAAATTCACAGAAATCTTAACCCCAACCGCTTAACAGAAGCTTTTAAGTGTACTAATATAATCATATAGCGAGAAGCGATAAAAAGGATATGATTGACAAGGCTTATATTTTAAGGAATCTTGACGCTGTGAGCCTTTTGGCTGCGAAGATAAATAGGCTACAAATTGCACCTTGAAAATCGAATGTATGAGAGGCAGTGTACGTCGGACAAAGTTTATCCCATGTCCGAGCAAGATAAGGTGTCCACTTTGCCATTCTAGAATTCAGTGAAGAATTGACAAAATATTTCTTTCACAGTATACTTGGAATGTAAAAAGGAATTTCTTATGATAGCTTTTAGAATATTCAGAAAGGGTGCGGTATGAAAACTAGGAAAACTAAATTAGTAGGACTGGTTTTCTTATCTGGCTTTTTGATTTTAATCCCCATCTTGGTCGGAACGGGATGGATTCCAAATAATTTTTTATTCACAAACAAAGATAAAACCAATCTTTTTTCCAAAAAAATTATGACACAAAGGGAATCCTACACAACAGATAAATCAGAAAACAATGACTTACCTCTTACTGATTCTAATGATGGATTGACAGATGGGAATAGATCTGATCCTTATAAGGATTGGTTCAAACAGCCTGAGTATGAAGTTATTTATTTGGATTGATTGATATTCTGATGATAAATCCGTTTGGCGGATAGCTAAGGTTTGTATTTGGGGCGGTTTGTTGCATTACAAAGATTTTGTTCTTATGGTTACTCGGCGACAATCGTGAGAATTTTTTGTCATACCAGTGGTACCAGTTGTGCAACTGGCACAGTCTGTAAGTTTTACCGGGCATATGTCGGTGGCGGCGTCTGCCGCTGGATGTTGAAACCATGGGGCGGCGCGTCTTGGTGTTCTCGTGACCGGAAACCGGTTTTCAGAAAGGGAACGGCAGATATGATCTTTCAGTGCAGGAACTGCGGAGGGAATGTCGTATACAGCCCGGAAAAGAAAGAGATGTACTGCCCGTTCTGCGAGGGCACGCATAGCGAGGAGCGCAAAGATACCCGGGGGAGCCTGAAAACCTGCCCGGAATGTGCCGCGGAGCTGTCTGCGGGCGAACATGCCTGCGCCCTCCGGTGTCCTTATTGTGATAATTACCTGATTTTTGAAGAGCGCATAGAAGCGGAGTACGCCCCCGACGGCATCATTCCTTTTCAGTACGGCAGGGAGAGTGTGAAGCGGCTGCTGCGGGATCAGTTCCGGCGGCATCTTTTCGCGCCGGCAGATTTCCTGGCGGAAGCAAGGCTGAACAGCATGGAAGGGACCTATGTTCCGTTCTGGCTGTATGATTACGCGGTCAACTGTAGATACCGCGGCGAAGGGGCGCGCATACGTAGCTGGGTCGCGGGAGAAACGCAGTATACGGAAACTTCCATTTATGAGGTGTACCGCGACATGGATATTTCTTATGAAAAAATCCCGGTGGACGCTTCCCTGGGCATGCCGGATCAGGTGATGGATCTCCTGGAACCGTACCAGTATGGGCAGATGGTGGGGTTTCTGCCGGAATATCTGTCCGGCTTCCAGGGAGAAACATACAGCCTTCTTTCGGGCGAGGCGCAGCCCCGCGCCAGAGAGAAGATGGAGGAGAGCGCAAGGCAGCTGCTCCGCCAGAGTGTTTCCGGATACGCAGACGTCAAAAACCTGTTTCAGGAGATCCGGGTGGACGGGCAGAAGGAATCTTACGGACTGCTTCCGGTATGGTCTTATCGGTATCAGTACCGGGGACGGAACTATCCGTTTTATATCAACGGGCAGACAGGAAAAATCATAGGGAAGGTACCGGTATCGCCGGGCAAGGTCTGGGCGTACGGGCTGACGCTGTGGGCGGTGCTTGCGGCAGTTCTGGCGCTGCTGTACGGGATCGCCGCCGGCTGACGGAAGGCGCGTCGGCCGGCGGCGGTTTGATAAGGGCCTGACCGCAAAAAGAGTCTGACCGCAGAGACTCTCCGGCGAAAAAGAGAGGACGGTCCGTATGGAAAATCATCAGGAATGGAAACGGGAAGCGCGAAAGCAGTATCTGCGTTATTTTCGCCTGTGGTTCGTCGCGGTGGGCATTCTGGCGGCGGTTCTGGCCGGCAGGAAGATCCGGGGCCACCTTTTGGAAAACAGCGGCAGGGGCAATCTGTCCGCGCCTGCGGAAAGGGTATACGATTACGCGCAGATCCTGCTGCCGGAGGAAGAGGAACAGCTGCGGGAGCTGATCCGGGAAAAGGAAACCAGGCTTCGCTGCGATATTGTGCTGGTGACTGTCAGGGAGCCTTTCGGGGAGGACGGCCGGAGCTGGGAGGACGGAATGCGCTCTTACGCGGATGATTTTTATGACCGGAATCACTTCGGCTATGAACGGGCAGACGGAACCGGGGTCCTGCTGCTGGACAACTGGCTGGAAAGCCAGGAAGGAAGCTGGCTTTCCACCTGCGGCGCCGCGTTGGAACAGCTCGGAAGCCGTGAAACCGACAGGATACTGGACGCGGTGGCTGCGCGGGTGGAGAGCAGCCCTTTGGAAGCGTACAGGGCTTACGTGGAAGCGGTTTCCGCGGAAATGAATTTCCCCGGAATATTCGGCAGGCCGGATCCGGCGGCGGTTCTTCTGGCGGTGCTTCTGTTTCCGGCGGTCGTCCTTGGTATCTTCGTAGGCGTCCACCTGTATTCTCCCATCGGCAGGAAGACGGTGGGCGAAACTGCGTATGTCTCGGGGGGGAAACCTAAAATGAACGTAAGCCGTGACGTATTCGTCCGTAAGCAGCTTGTGACCAGGCGGATACAAAAGGGCGGCGGCCATGGAGGCGCCCACGCCAGCAGCGGCGGCGTCCGGCACGGAGGGGGCGGAAGGCGCAGGTGAGCGAAGCTGCCCGGCAGGTCAAATTATCCGTTCGCATCCATGCTTCTATCAGTATGCGCATGTAAGCATGGCGCCACAATTTGTTTCGCAAATCATGGTTCGCGTGCGCTCGCAAAATGGCTGCTTCGCAGCCGCTTGACTCGCTGCTTACGCGTATGGTGCCACCGTACAAAAATTCAAGGATGATTTTCGCCGCCTTCGCGTTATTGTATTTCATGTTACAAGGAGCCAAAGAAGAAATGCCCCAGGCAACAGTAATGTCTCGTTCTGAACCGATTTGATTTTTAAGGATGCTTCCGAAGGAAAGAGTGGATGTACGCGAACTGACTGGATTATATTGGATGTTGACATTTGGCTCCTTATATGATATATTACAAAATATGGAACAACAAATTGTGGAAAAGGAGAATAAAAAATGAAAATGAAAATGAAAATGAAAAAACGGTTCTTTTTCTTGGCTTCAGCCGTCTTAGCGTCCGGTGCCGTGGTACAAGCAGGAACAAAGCACTGGGAAGAGGGAAGACAGATTGCGGCGTCTCAAGTAGAGATTTCCAGGGACGGGTTTTTAGTTTCTAAACATACAGAAAACTGTGTGATTATTACACGTGCGTCAGGTGAAGTGGAAGTGTATCCTTTGGAAGAAATCTGGGAAGAACCCAACATGATCGACAGCGCCGAAGTGACGATGGTGAAGGATAGCCTGACTAGAAATGACCCGTCAGATTACATCGATTATGGTTTTTCAGATATTGGCGCCGCTGCTGTAGGCGCTGTATCCCGAAACATCAATTGGGATGTTCCGGGGAATGTCATCTCATATTCTTCCACACAGCTGGCGTTAAACAAAGGTGATTCGATTGATTTTCTGATAGCGACCACTACTGGTTACAGTTGTTACATCGGTCTGATGGACAGAACAAACTGGTCGTTTCATTCTTCCGGATATTTTGGCGGAACTTCCGGATGGTCTATTTCGGATGGATTTACAGTACTTGTAGATTTCTCATCAGTTTCTTTTGCGATCCATAATCTTCGTGCAGAGACTACCAATTTTTCAGGTTCTTATACTGCTCCAAGGTGATGGATGGCATGACTGATACCAAAAAGATTCCCGGCATAAACTGCCGGGAATCTTTTTGCGGTTTCGGCAGCCTGGCCGCGGGTTTTTCGCAGAAGCCCTGCCGCAGCAAGTTCCGCTATGCATTTTACGGAAAGTTCCGCTTGCTTCTCTATGCGGAGTATGTTAAGATAAGCTACATCTGACAAGACACAGGACATGTCAGAAAAAAGTAAAATGACAGAAAAGCAGATAGGAGCGGAAGAAAATGGATCACAGACAGCAGACAGAAGAAAAACGGCAGAGAAACGAAACGCGGAAAACGGAAGCAGCGCAGAAGGCCGGGGAAACGAAGAAACTCGGCGGGCGTTCCAAAGTCAGGCAGTGGCTGAATGAAATCTTCATTGACGCTTTGGGGGGGATGGCCCTGGGACTGTTTTCCACGCTGATCATCGGCACGATCATTGCGCAGATCGGCGGATTCTTCCAGGGTTCGGCACAGACTTACCTGATTGCGATCAGCAATGTGGCAAAGACGCTGACCGGCGCGGGAATCGGCGTAGGCGTGGCGTGTAAGTACAAGACGGGGCCGCTGGTCATGGTATCGGCGGCAGTTACCGGGATGCTGGGCGCGTTCCCGGCGGCGACTTCCATGGAAAGTTTTGTTCTGGGAAAGCCCGGCGAGCCTTTGGGGGCTTTTCTGGCGGCCTTGGTGGCCGTGAAGATCGGGCAGCTGGTGGCGGGAAAAACCAAGGTGGACATCCTTGTGACGCCGTTTCTGTCCATCCTGGCGGGGGCGGCGGCAGGTTTCCTGGTCGCTCCCCCCATTTCCGCGCTCATGAGCTGGCTAGGAGCCATGGTGAATTTTAACGTGGACGCCCATCCGGTTCTGGGCGGGATCGTCGTGTCCGTGCTGATGGGGATGATCCTGACTCTTCCGATCAGCTCGGCGGCGATCGGCGTGGCCATGGGAATCAGCGGCCTGGCGGCGGGGGCGGCTACCGTAGGCTGCTGCTGCAACATGATAGGGTTCGCGGTGGCAAGCTTCCCCGAAAACAAGTTCGGCGGGCTGATTGCCCAGGGAGTGGGCACCTCTATGCTACAGGTTCCCAATATCATGAAAAAACCCGTTATCTGGATCCCGGCGATTCTTTCCAGCGCGCTCCTTGGCCCCGTGGCTTCGGCGATCCTGAAAATGACCAGTACTCCGGTAGGCTCCGGCATGGGAACCGCCGGTTTCGTAGGGCAGTTTACGTCGTTTGCGTCCATGACAGAAAACGGCAGGAGCGGCGGAGTGACGCTGCTGTTGATCCTGATCATGCATTTCGTGCTGCCCGCGCTTCTGTCGTGGGCGATAGCCGGGTTCATGAGGAAAAAAGGCTGGATCCGGAAAGGCGATATGGCCCTGGGGATCTGACGCTTCGTGTCCGGGTTCAAGCCGCTCAAAGTCAGGCGCCACCAACTGCTGACGGAGGAATTGGTTTTCGGATATTTTCTGCTTTTGGCGGCTTACATAACGAACGCGAACGTGACTGCCAAACAGGAAGATCCCGTGAAGTCATGAGTGGCCATAGTCATACACGCCCACAGTCATACATGCCCAGGAGCATACATGCTTCTGGGCATACAGAGCCATTTCCATAGATAATAGATATAAGTATGTATGGATTTTATACGGCATTGCAAAGATCGCTCAAAGAAGCTGGTAAGAATTGGGGTGATCGGAGCGATCTTGATCCTTGACAAATAGGTGTAATGATGTGATACTGATATGCAGACAGAGCAACGGGGCTTACGCGCCGTTGCTCTGTCTGCTTTGGTGGGCAGTCAATCAATTTGCGAAGGCTACACAATGTATAACATACAGGTATGTTATATATTGTAAAACATACCTTTGTAAATTGGCGGTTCCGAACGACAAGGAGTGGTGCGTATGAGGTTTCCTGCTGAATGGGAGCGTCACAGCGGTACCCTGATGATGTTCCCTGTCTTCTGGCAGAACGGCAGTCTGGCCGTTGCCCGCGAGCATTACTTGCGGGCTGCGGAGGCGATAGCGACGTTCGAGCCGGTGACGATGATTGCGAACAGTTCAGAGACTGTACTGGCGCGGCAAAGCGGCGTAGACGTACTGGAACTGCCGCACGATGACGCGTGGGCGCGTGACATTTGCCCGACGTTCGTCTTGGACGGCGGCGCGGTGACGGCGGTCAATTGGAAGTTCAACGCGTGGGGCGGCAAATATCCCAAGTGGGACTTGGATGATGACATACCGCGCCGATTTTGCGAAAGGGGAAAAATACCGCTTGTCAACGCGCCGCTTGTACTGGAGGGCGGCGGCATACATACGAACGGCGCGGGAACGCTGCTGACTACGGCGGAATGTCTGCTGCATCCGAACCGTAATCCGGATCTTTCGCAACGCGAGATCGAAACACAGCTGAAAGCGTTTACGGGCGCCGACAGAGTCGTATGGCTGCCATACGGCTTGCACGACGATACCGAAACGGATGGCCATGTGGACAATGTATGCTGCTTTGCCGCCGAAGATACCGTGCTGTTACACCGCGAGGACGGTGAACGCGGCGACGCGAATCTGCGCGTCTTAAAGGATGCGGGACTTCGGGTCGTTGAGCTGCCTAAGCCGCAGGACGTCAATCTGCCGGCGGCTAGTTACGTTAATTTCTATCTGTGCAACGGCGCGGTGATAGCGCCCAAATTCGACGTCCCGTCCGACGCCCGCGCGGCGGCGATCCTGCGCGAGATGTTCCCGGCCCGTGAGGTCGTGCAGATATACGGCCTGGAAATCCTGCGCGGCGGCGGCAATATCCACTGTATCACACAACAGATACCGGAGGCTTACCTATGCGAAACGTAACGGTTGCCGCAACGCAGTTCGCGAGCGGCGGAAATGCGAAATCAAATTCATCAAACTTATCCAATTTAGACACTGCGGAAGCGCTCGTGCGCGCCGCCGCCGGAGCCGGCGCGGACATCATCCTGCTTCAGGAGCTGTTTGAAACGGACTATTTCTGCCAGAAACCCAAAGAGGAATATTTCGCGCTGGCCGTGGAGCTGGAACACAGCCCGTCGGTGCGCCGTTTTGCGGCCGTGGCGCGGGAACTGGGCGTGGTGCTGCCGATCAGTTTCTTTGAACGCAAAAACAACGCTTACTACAACTCGCTTGCCGTGATCGACGCGGACGGAACGATACTCGGCGTTTACCGTAAATCCCATATTCCCGATGGCGCGGGGTATCAGGAGAAATTTTACTTCAACCCCGGTGATACGGGCTTTGTAACCTGGGATACCGCGTATGGACGCATCGGCTGCGGTATCTGCTGGGATCAGTGGTTTCCCGAATGCGCCCGTATCCTTGCGCTGAAAGGCGCGGAGCTGCTGTTCTATCCGACCGCGATCGGAAGCGAGCCTCTGAATCCGGCTCTGAATTCTCATCTGCACTGGCGCGCGTGTATTCAGGGCCACGCCGCCGCCAACCTGATCCCCGTCATCGCCTCCAATCGCATAGGCACGGAACGCGAGGACGACGACAGCCGGATCGTGTTCTACGGCGGCTCTTTGATTGCCGACGCACAGGGCCAGCTGGTCGCCGAGGCGGATAGCACGGCGCAAGGCTTTCTGACGGCGGCCTTTGATCTGGAGGAACTGCGTCAGGCGCGCCGCTCATGGGGCGTATTTCGGGACAGGCGCCCCGGCTTGTACAAACCGCTGCTCACTTTGGATGGTGAAACCTATGTATGATCTCGCAATCATCAACGGCACAGTGATAGATCCGCGCCGCGATGGTACGTTTGCCGCGAACGTTTACTGCAAAGACGGGATCATCGCGGATGTGTCGGCTAATACGCAGGACGCGGCCCGCGTGATCGACGCGGGCGGTATGTATGTATCGCCGGGCTTCCTTGACATACACGGCCACATTGAGGGACACGCGGCCTCCGGCAGGATGCTGCGGCGGCAAGGCGTGACGACGGTGGTCAACGGCAACTGCGGTATGGGGCAGCCGGATCTGCCCGCCTTTCTTGCGCGGCTGCGCCGTAACGGCTTCGTCATGAACCAGTCGCAGCTGTCCGGCGCAACGACCTTACGTGAACGCGCAGGACAGGCTGACCCGTACTTGCCGCTGTCGAGGTCACAACTGTCAGCTGTGGTAAGACTGCTGGAAGCCGATTTTGACGCGGGGGCGAGCGGACTGTCGTTTGGCCTTGAGTATGTTCCAGGTACGTCGCTGGAAGAAATTATGGAGCTGTCACGCGTTGCCGCACAACGGGGGAAGCCCGTCGCGGCGCATATACGTTCCGATTGCGCCGCAGGGCTGGACGCGTTGGACGAGATGTTCCATGTGTCGCGTGAAACCGGCGCGAGGGTGCAGATTTCACATGTCGTGTACCAGTTCGGCTACGGCTATATGCGCGAGGCGTTGGATAAGATCGCTGCGGCCGTGCGGGCGGGCCTGGATATTTCCTGCGACAGCGGGATGTATACAAGCTTTGCCACGCGGATAGGTTCTGCCGTGTTCGATGACGGCTGCCTGGAAAAATGGGGCTGCGGCTATGATGCGATCTACACGCCCGGAGGCAGGTATGCGCGGCGGCGGCTGACCGGACAGATGTTTGAAGAGCTTCGCCGCGATTTTCCAGACACGAGCGCCATTGCGCTCATCGGAAACGAAGCGGAAATCCCGCTTGCCTTCGAGCTTCCGTATATGATGTGTTCGTCAGACGCCGGCGTCGCGGAAATGACAGGCGGCCATGCGCAAGACGCCCACCCGCAGGATGCCGGAACCTTTCCTCGTTTCCTGCGCAAACTCGTGCGTGAAAGCGCCCGGCTTTCCTTGCCCGACGCAATCAGGCGGATCACGCTCCTGCCCGCGCTGCGGATGGGTTTCGTGCGCAAAGGCAGAATGGAGCCGGGCTGCGACGCAGACATCACCGTATTCGATTTAGACGCAATTGCCGACAACGCGTGTTTCCCGCACGAAGGAGACCCGTGCGCGGTGCCGTCAGGCATTCAGTCAGTTATCATCCATGGGAAAATCGCGGAGGGAAAAGGCTGAAAGCTTCTTTCAGCCTCCCAGAGTCGTCGCCCGTTAAGACGGGCAGATTGGAGCAATCATGAAACGTTTCCTCACTGCCATCCTGCTTTGCGCGCTTGCGCTGGGACTGCTTGTCTCTTGCGGCGGAGCAGGGTCTGACCGGTCAGTCAACCTGTTCATCTGGTCGGAGTACATGCCGCAGGAAGTCCTGGACGACTTTGAGGCGGAAACCGGTATCAAAGTCAACATCACGACCTTCGGCTCCATTGCCGATATGTACGCAAAGGTGAAAAGCTCGCCCGCCGGTACCTACGATCTGATTGACGCCGCAGGGTTTTATGTAAAACGGCTGATTGATGAGGGCAAACTGGACAAAATCGACTTTTCCAATGTGCCGAATGCTCAGAACATTGCGGAGGGCTACAAAAACCAGAACTTCGACCCGGACAACGAGTACTCCGTCCCGTATCTGGGCGGCGTCGCGACGATCTGTGTGAATACGGCGCGCGTGACGGAACCGATTACCTCCTATGCCGACCTGTTCAGGCCGGAGTATGAAAAATCAATCGTCATCATAGACGATTTCCGCGTGATCATCGGAGCCATCAATCTCATGCTAGGCTTCGGCTACGATGAGGCCGACCCGCAGAAGCTGGAGCAGACCAAGGCAAAGCTGCTGGAGCTGAAACCGAACATCAAGGTCATTGACGGCGACAGCCCGAAAACGTATATGATCAACGGAGAAACGACTCTGGGTATCATCTATAGCGCTGAAATAGCCATCGCAATGGAGGAAAACCCGGACGTGGAGGTCGTTTATCCTGCCGAAGGGCAGTACCTGTTCTTCGATAGCCTGTGCATTGCCAAAGACAGCAAAAACAAAGCCGAGGCGGAGAAGTTTCTGGATTATATACTCCGCCCGGAAGTCGGCAAGAAAATTGTGGACATCTTCCCCTATACAAGCCCCAATGACGCCGCCGCCGCGCTGTTGGGCGAGGACTATCTCGGAAACTCCGCCAAAAACATTCCCGCGACCGCCGTCGCGAAGGGATACAACCCGGTTGACCTCGATACGGACACTCTGCAGATCTACAACGACATCTGGACGGAGTTCACGAAATGACCTTTCCGGCAGTTTTTTAACAAAGATTTATTTTCGTCGATTTGCACGAATCATATCTAAAAACAGAGCAATCCATAGTAAATACATAGAATTACTATGGATTGCTCTGTTTGCTCTTGACAGATACAAAAAATTGTATTATTTTATATTAATATGAAACATATATGTATAGTATATCTTAGATTGGCGAAGGAGGTATCACATGGCGCGTACCTATTCGGGCATACGGGAAACACGCCCGCACACCTACAACGATTTGGGCGGCGGAAGTCAGCGGCTCGCGCTCGGCTTCCATCAGCAGTGCCTCAGGCACGCGGACCGCACGTTCAGCCAAGGGCTGCAATGCCAGCAGATCAACAGCGTTTCGGCGGTGCTGTCTATGGAGGACGCCGCGTTCGTCATACATTCGCCGCAAGGGTGTTCCGGCTGCGTCGCGATGGGCGCGGACGGCTACCGCGTCGGACAGGCGCACAGAGGCGTCCGGCTGATTAAAAGCCCGCGTGTCATCGTGACCAACCTCGACCAGAACGACGTCGTCTATGGCGGAGAGAAGAAGCTGCGTGAGGCGGTAAGGCTGGCGGCGGAGCGTTACAGCCCCAAGATGATTTTTATTTTCACATCCTGCGCCTCCGGCATCATCGGCGACGACGTAGACGCGATCGCAGCCGACCTGCAAGCGGCGCAAAAGGCTGCGTTCCCGGTTATCATACCCATTCACTGCGACGGGTTTCGTTCCAAAGTCTGCGCGTCAGGCTTTGACGCGGCGTTTATCGCCATACAGAAGTTTCTGCTGCCGAAAGAGCCGCAGACAAAGGTTGACGGTCTTGTGAATCTGTTTGCGCCGACCTCCATTTCCTATAAGGATCAGCTGGAAATCGAGCGTATGCTTGGATTACTGGGCGCAACGGTCAACTACATCCCGTTCTATTCCTCATACGATAAGATACGGCGTATCACGGCCGCTCAAGCGTCCACGTCCATCTGCAAGGTGTTCGCCGACGAGTTTATGAAAGAGCTTGACCAGACTTACGGGATCCCGTTCGCGCATACGGTCATGCCAATCGGCATACGCAACACGGACAAATGGCTTATCGGCATTGCCGAGCTGCTTGGCAAGACAGAGCGGGCGCGTGACTACATCGACCGTGAACACAAGCGCGTACAGCCGCGCCTGAACGAGATAAAAGAGCGCCTGCAAGGCAAGCGGGTATTTATATGCGGCGGCACGGGACGCAGTTTTGCCGCGGCCGCGCTCATAGACGATTTCGGCATGAAGCTGGTCGGGCTGGAAACACCCACATACGACTTGGACGCGCAAATTGACGTGGAATATCTCAACGGCATTCACGGCGATTACGTCATTGACGTTGCCAATATGCAGCCGTTTGAGCAGGTGAACCTTGTCAGTCGTCTGAAACCGGACGTGTTTATCGGCGTACCGTCGTGGAGCGCAAGGTTAGGCGTACCGACTACGCACGTCCTTGACCCGAAACGCCCGACGATGGGCTATGACGGTATCCTGTATCTCGGCGAGAAGATAGCCGACCAGGTCGAAAACCCCGGTTTCAACCGCAAGCTCGCGCCATATGCCCGTCTGCCCTATAAGCAGTCGTGGTATGACAGCGACGCGTTCAAATTCATTCAGGAGGGCTGACTACCATGTCTGATATTACCGAAAATCCACGCGGCACTTGTGTTGTGGGTGGCGTGAACAACGTACTCAGCGCGGTGGCGCGGGTATGTCCGATTTACCACAGCGGCCCCGGCTGCTGTATGCAGACGTCGGCGGGCGAGGCGGGCCAGGCGGGTCTGCGCGGGCCGTACTACCTGTCAGGCGTGTCGTCGCCGTGTTCCAATATGCTGGAACGCGAAGTGGTATTCGGCGGCGAACAGAAACTGCGCGATGAAATCGACGGCGCCTTGGAAATCATAGACGCGGACGCGTACTTTGTGCTTACCGGCTGTACGGCGGGTATCATCGGTGACGACGTGGCGGCAGTCACCGCCGACTACCGTGAGCGCGGGCTGCCCGTCTATCCCGTCACCACGCCGGGTTTCGCCGGCGACAGCTTGCTTGGCTACGAAACCGCATTTGACGTGTTCCTGGACTATATTATGGAAAGCGGGCGCGAACGGCAGGACGACCTAGTGAACCTGCTGGGCGTGGTGCCGTATCACGACCCGCATTGGCAGGGTACGCTGGAAGAGCTGTCACGGCTCCTGCGCAGGCTGGGACTGCGGGTGAATACGTTCTTCACCGATGATCAGGACATGGAGATCATCAAGGGCGCGGGCGCGGCGGCGCTGAATGTGATCGTCAGTCCGCACTTACTGCGTAAGGCCGCGGAAAAGTTTGAAAGCAAATTCGGCGTGCCGTCCGTACGCTTCCACGGCGTGCCGATAGGCGCGACGCAGACGGGCGAATTCGTGAAAGCCGTCGCCGCGCTGCTGGACATTGACGCAGCCGCCGTACTGGAATCAGAAAGCGCCTACGTGTACAACTGCTTGGAAAGCATCATCGGCGCGTTGTCGTGGAAACGCTTCGCCGTTGCCGCCGACGCGTCTACGGCGATCGGCATGACGCGTTTCCTGGCGGAAGATTTCGGTTTCACGCCCGTGGCGGTAGTCATAACCGAACCTATCTGGCGCGCCGCAGACAGACGGAGCATATCCGGCGCGCTGACCAGCCTGGATCACACCAAGCAGCCCAAAGTGTCCTTTCTCTCCGACCATTACGACATACGCCGGGAGCTGAAAGCGCACGACTATACCCTGCTGATCGGCAGTTCGTTAGAGGACGAAGTAGCGCGCGAGTTAGGCGTACAGCTGCTCGTTACGGCGTTCCCGATGTCCGACCGCTTAGTGATCAACCGTACTTATGCCGGCTTCAGAGGCTGCCTGACATTGGTGGAGGATTTGTTTCACAACCTATGAAAACCTATCATGACATGACAACAGAATTCCTTGCTTGGCGCCGGGGCTTCCTGACAGCAAAGCGGCGCGTATATCCCCGTTGCAGCGGCGCCGGGCCGCCAGGCCGTATGTACGCGTGTTCCGGCACTGTCGGCGCCGCCGGGCCGAATGCGGACGACGTACCAGAGGAAAAGACGCAACGGAGCGGCTCTGCCCACATAGAGCAGACAAATACGTTCTCGCGGGGCTAAATTTTTTTACATTCAAAACATACTATACCGATATATTTATTGATATTTGGAGGTACAGACTATGCTCAGGATTACAGGCGTTACAAAAGCGTTCGGCAGGACACAAGTCCTAAAGGGCATCGACCTGGCGGTGGAAAAAGGGGAAGTGACCGCCATCATCGGGCCGTCAGGTTCCGGAAAGACCACGCTGCTGCGTTGCCTGAACTTCCTGGAACGCGCCGACGCGGGTACGTTGACGATCGGGGGCGAGACCGCTGACTTCCGTGCCGCCTCCAAGAAAGACATCTACCGTCTGCGCCGCAAGACGGCTATGGTGTTCCAAAATTTCTGCCTGTTCCATAACAAGACGGCGTTGGAGAATATCACGGAAAGCCTGATCGTAGTACGCAAGCAGACCAAAGAGGAGGCGGAGGAAATAGCCGTGCGGCTGCTGGAACGGGTCGGACTGAAAGAGAAAAGGAACGCATACCCGTCGTTCCTCTCGGGCGGACAGCAGCAGCGCGTAGGTATTGCGCGGGCGCTGGCGCAGTCGCCGGACGTGATCCTGTTTGACGAGCCTACGTCCGCGCTGGATCCGGAACTGATCGGGGAAGCGCTGTGCGTCATCCGCGACGTCGCTAAGTCGGGCATTACCATGATCATCGTGACGCACGAAATGCAGTTTGCGTATGAAATCGCCTCACGCGTCGTGTTCATGGACGACGGTGTGATCGTGGAGCAAGGCTCGCCGTCGGACGTATTCCTCTACACCAAAGAGGAACGCACGAAGCAGTTTTTATCACGATTCAACTTAGGCTCGGATTACTCTATTTAATTTAGCGACCTTGCGTTTCGCAACACAGAATACTTTTTGGAGGGAAAACAGGTTGAAACTTTCAACCTCCCTGATTGGTATGCCCGCCAAAGCGGGCAGATAGGAGCGACCATGAAACTCAGGCTTACCGTACTTAACGTTCTTTCGCTTACCGCTCTGGCCCTTACGATGACTGCCTGCGGCAACGCCAATCAGGCGGCGGACGGCGACGCCACGCGCCAGGTCAAAGTGGTCGGCTATACGGCAAACGTTCCGTTCGTCTATCTTGACGAGGACGGTGAATTAACCGGCTACGAGCCGGCGGTGCTTCGCGCAATCGACGAGCTTTTGACGCAATACGAGTTCAGCTATGAGGGCATGGACTTCGCCGCTATGCCCGTCGCGCTGGAAGCGGGCAACGCTCAAATAGCCGTATGTATGCTTGTCAAAAGCGAGGAACGCCTGGAACGCTTCATTTTCCCGGAGGAACCGTCTACGCTGTCGCCAATGAACTTCCTCATCAAAGAAGGCCGCGACGACATACAGGTATTCGATGATATTGGCGGTAAAATCGTGGCGACTGGCAACTCCGGCTACGAGTACGTCCATATGGTGAAATGGAACGAAAAGCACCCGGGCAATGAAATTCAATTCTGGCTTACCAACGAAACCAACTCCGCCGACGTGTATCCGAAAATTCTGGCCGGCGAGATTGACGCGCAGCTGCTGTATCCGCAAGGTTTCCAGTACATCGAAGAAGATCAGGGCTGGAGCGGCTTAGCGTTGTCGCCCGTCGTGTTCGTCGAAGATACCTACTTTATGCTGGGCAAGGACGAAACCGAGTTGCGTGACGCAATCGACGGCGCATTGAAAACGCTCAAAGCAGACGGTACGCTCGGTAAAATTTCGGAGGAATGGCTTGGCGAGGACGTGTTTGAAGTTTACAAAGACATATTCGCCGCCCAAGGCGACTGGCAGGAGAAGTGATGGCTACTGATTTATTCAAACCCGAACTGATACCGGAACTAGTGGTCAAGATAGGGAAGTCCTTCCCGGTAACGTTCCTGCTTGCGGTCTGTTCGCTTGCGCTGGGGCTGACGTTTGCGTTCGGGGTCGCGGCGGCAGGGCTTTGCCGGTGCAAGCCGCTGAACGTGCTGTCACGCGGGTATGTCCACTTTATACGCGGGATCCCGTCGCTGATTCTGATTTATCTGCTGTACTTGGGCTTTCCGCAGCTGATGAAGAACGCGTTCGGGATTGACATGAGCAGAGTGCCGAAAAGCGTGTACCTGGTATGGATCTTCGCGATTGCCGTATCGGCTAATTTTGCGGAGCTTATGCGCAGTGCCTATGCCGCCGTGGCAAAGGGACAGCGGGAGGCGGCTCTGGCTTGTGGGATGACGGGGGCGCAGGCATTTCGGCGCGTCGTGTTCCCGCAGGCCTTCGGCGTGGCGCTGCCGAGCCTGGGCAACCTGGTCATTATGCTGTTCAAGCTGACTTCGCTGGGCTTCATTGTCGGCGTGGTCGATCTGATGGGTAAGGCAAAGATACTTTCGGCGCGTACCTATGGCTCGCGGCGGTTAGAAGTATACCTTGCGCTTGCCATGATCTACTGGGTGCTGTGTTTCGGGCTGGAGCGGCTTAACGCCGCGTTGGTGAAACGCTATACACGCGGCAGACGTGAGATGGGAGGCGCGGGGATATGACATTCAGCTTTGATTTCACGCGGGAGGCGTTCCCGCAGATCCTGTCGTATCTGCCGACGACGCTTGCCGTGGCGGCAGTCGCGGAAATGATCGCGCTGCTGCTCGGGCTTGCCCTTGCCGCCCTGAAACGCCGGCGCGTACCGGTGCTAAGTTGGGCATTGGCGGTCTTCCAGTCCTATTGCCGCGCCGTACCTACGCTTGTACAGCTGTTTGTGGCGATGTTCCTGTTCCCGAAGCTGGTATCGCTCATCAACCCAAACGACCCGTTCGGCACATCTGTGCCGTCGATTGTCTATGCGGTGATTACGCTGGGGCTGAATCAAGGTTCCTTCTGCGCGGAGGTGTTCGGATCCGCGCTGGACGCTGTGGACGCGGGCCAGACGGAAGCGGCGCTGTCCGTCGGCATGAGCAGGCTGCAAAGTCTGACGCGTATCGTCGTGCCGCAGGCGGCCGCCGTGGCGATCCCCAACCTTACGTCGCTGTTCCTGGGGTTGATACAGGAGACATCGCTTGTGGCTATGGTAGGGGTACGCGAGATTACGTCTGTCGGGATCAACCTTGCCGACCTCGGCTATTACTTCCTGGAAACGTATGTCATGCTGACCGTCCTCTACGAAGTCTGTAGCTTCGTTTTTGGGAAACTGCTGCGCGTTCTGGAGCGTAGCGTAAGCAAATTCAAATATCAGGCGGTGAGGTGAACACATGGACTCTATCAAAATAGCCGTCGCGACAAGCGACGGCAAATCCATAGACCTGCACTTCGGCCACGCCGAATGGCTGCGCGTGTACACGGTGGACGCGGCGGGCGGCGTGGAACGCGAGGAAGAGCGGCCCGGTCTTGCTTCGCGCGTCTGCAAGGAAGACGACAGCGGCGGTTTTGGTGAGGACGCTATGCGCGGGATCCTTGCGTCTCTTTCCGACTGCAAGTATGTCCTCGTGAAACGCATCGGTCCTCATATGGTGCGCGAGCTTGCCGCGCACGGAATCACATCGTTTGAGCTGTTCGGAGAGCTTGACGCAGCCATTGTGAAAATCGCCGCCTATGAGCGGAAACAACGTGAAAGGAAACAGCGCAATGAAACTCAATCTTAACACGTCGGCAGTGCCGACGAGGGAGAACCGGCTCGGCTCCATTACCGGCTACGCCGGAGGCCTGCATGAGCTGCTGGACTCGTCCGGCTGCGGTACGCTGAAGAACAGAGAACGCTGCTTTTCGCAGTCCAGCACATGCCTGTCAGGCTGTGCGGTCGGATTACTGTCGTCAATACGGGACGTGGCGGTTGTGTGGCACGCGCCAGCGGGCTGCCATTCGTTCACGAATGTGCTGGGCGACCAGCTGGCGCGCAACATCAACGCCTCGTTCGACACGAAAGTGGTCGGCACGGACTTATCGGAAAGCGATACGGTATTCGGCGCGCTCGACAGTGCCCGTTCTCTTGCATACAAGGCGTATGGACAGTACCATCCGAAAGCGATCTTCATCGCGTCGTCGTGCGTGACGGGCGTAATCGGGGAGGACATTGACAGCATCGTGGAAGAGTTGTCCGAGGAACTCGGCGTACCCGTAGCGTCGGTGCATTGTGAAGGGTTCAAGTCGCGTATTTGGGCGTCCGGCTTTGATCTTGCCGACCACGCCGTACTGCGGCATCTTGTGAAACCGCCCAAGGAAAAACGCCGTGTCGTCAACTTCAAGAACTTCTTTGAAAGCGAACGCTCCCAGATCACGGAGCTGTTTGCAAGGCTGGACGTGACGCCGCAATTCCTGTACTCGAACAGCACGGTCGAGGAGTTGTCGCATTTATCGGAATCCCTTGCGACGGTGTGTATCTGCGGTACGCTCGGAACGTATCTGGGCAACGGTTTGGAGGAACTCTACGGTGTTCCGTATGTACGCACGGTCAACCCGATGGGGATGACCGGCTTTGAAACGTGGTTTCGAGAAATCGGACGGCTGGCTGACCGTGAGGCACAGGCGGAGCAAGTCATACGGGAGCAGCGCGAGAAATATCTGCCCGACATCCTCAAAATCAAGGAGGAAATCAAAGGACATACAGCCGTCATAGGCATGGGGCCGGGCTACACATACGAGGTTATGCGCGTGTGCCAGGAGCTGGGCATTGAAGTCGTCCACGCCGCCGCGTGGCACCTTGACCACAAGTATGACGACGGCAGGATACCGCCCGCGCTGGACTATCTGCGCCGCACGTCGCCGGTCGATGTCGCGCTGTCCGTCGCCGATCAGCAGAATTTCGAGATTGTAAATATCCTGAATCGGTACAGACCCGATCTGTATTTCTCGCGACACCCCGGCTCTACGGTGTGGGCAATCAAGCAGGGCGTGACTGCGGTATTCGTCGCCGATGAATATATGATCTTCGGCTACCGAGGCACGCTGAACTTCGCCAAGACGGTGCGTGACAATCTTGTCAACCGCAGTTTTGAAAAGAACCTCGCTGCGCGTGTGCAGCTGCCGTACACCGACTGGTGGTATCGCCAAGACTCAGATTCTCTGTTTGTCAAGTCAGGAGGTGAGCAGTAATGGCGCGAGTACTGGATCAGCCGCGCTACAAGTGCGCGTTAGGGGCAATGAACACGGTGCAGTCGATACCGAACGCAATCCCGATTCTGCATTCCGGCCCGGGCTGCGCCAGCAAGCTCAGCGGCTTTGCCGGCAGCAGCGGCAAATTCTCGCCTAATTTGTTCCCCTGCACGTCCGTGAGCGAGAAAGAGGTGGTGTTCGGCGGCAGCGACAAGCTGCGCGATACGATTGCAAACGCGCTGAAGGTCATCGACGCGCAGTTGTTCGTCGTGCTGTCCGGCTGTACGTCAGAGCTGATCGGCGACGACATCGGCGAGGTCGCCGGCGAGTTCCGCCGCGACGGCAAGCCGGTTGTCTACGCCAATACGCCCGGATTTAAGGGCAGCAACTACGAGGGACACGGCTGGGTTCTCCAAGCCGTCTTTGACCAGTATCTGCCTGCGGCAGATACCGTTACCGCGAAGCAGACCGGCTTCGTAAATATCTTCGCCGGGCCGCCGCAGGCAGATCCGTACTGGCATGGAAATCTGCGCGAGCTGGAGAAGCTGGTCGCGTCACTAGGTCTTACGCCGAATACCATCTTCGGCTATGGACGCGGTGTGCCGTCACTGGATCGGCTGCCATACGCGGAGTTTAACTTGCTCGTGTCGCCGTGGGTCGGGCTTGACGCCCTGGAATTTCTCAGCAAGAAGTACGGCACGCCGCTGCTGCACTATCCCGTGCTGCCGGTCGGCGCGTTTGAAACGTCCGCGTTTCTGCGGGCAGTCGGTGAGTTTACCGGCGTCAGCAAGGCAACGGTGCAGTCGGTCATCGACGAGAACGAGAAAGAGTACTACTACTTCATAGAGCGTTATGCGGATATGTTCCTGGAAATGCGCATTATCTCGAAACGGTTCTCGATCATCGGTGATGCGCAGTACGCGCTTGCGTTCACGAAATTCCTTGTCAACGACTTGGGAATGTTTCCGACTACATCATACATAACCGACCGTACGCCGGAACAGTACCGTCCGCTGATCCTTGACGAATTCAGGCGTCTCAATTACGGTATCGAGGCGGACGCGGAATTCCTCACCGACGGCTACGAAATACACCGGCGCGTCAGAGAGAAAGACTTCAACGGGTTTCCTCTCATCATCGGCGGCAGCTGGGACAAAGCGCTTGCCAACGATTTGAAAGGCAACTACGTCAATCTGCTGAACCCGATCCTAGAGAAGCTGATCATTAACAGCCACGTTGCCGGTTACTCCGGCGGCCTGAAGATGCTGGAAGAAATCTACACAGCGGGGCTGTCTCGCTTAATCTTGTAAGGAACACCTGTCCAAGGTGCCTTCCATGAAAGGATTGACAATCCCCCCAAGACGTTATAGTATAACTTATCGGAAGCTGCGGAGCGGCTTCCGGTAAAAGGCGCTGCCCTTGCGCCGCATTGGATGACAAGAAGCCGTCCTTGGCTTCTTGTCATATAACTTATTGGAAGCTGCGAAGCGGCTTCTGATAAAAGGCGCTGTCCTTGCGCCGCATTGGATGACAAGAAGCCGTCCTTGGCTTCTTGTCATATAACTTATCGGAAGCTGCGAAGCGGCTTCCAATAAAAGGCGCTGTCCTTGCGCCGCATTGGATGACAAGAAGCCGTCCTTGGCTTCTTGTCATATAACTTATTGGAAGCGCGCAGGGTCAGCTATCCCGTTTTACGAGAAAGGGTGGTCATAGCGATGGAGCCAGCAGCAAAAAAATGGGGAATCAGCGCAAGTACGCTGAAACTGATCGCGATCTTTATGATGTTCCTTGACCACGTAGGCGCGGCAGTCGTAGCACGGCTGATTCGGGCCGCTCCCGTCATGCTTCCGCAAGGAACGGCGGAACTTCTGTCCAGGAACAGACTGCAGCCGCTCTATTGGTGTCTGCGTGTGGCCGGTCGGCCCGCGTTTCCGATGTTCTGCTTTTTACTGGTGGAAGGGTTCCAGAAAACCAAGGATGTAAAAAAATATGCTCTCCGCCTGGGACTGTTTGCCCTCCTGTCTGAGGTCCCTTTTGACCTGGCGATTTTCAATACTCCGTATACCCTCCAGCACCAGAATGTGTTTTTTACCTTGCTTGCGGGTCTGCTGACGCTGATCGCTCTCCGGGCGGTGGAGGAGCGCTGTAGGATAAGAGGCGACGAAGCTGTCGGCAGGCTGCCGGAAACCGGACAGGCTCCGGCAGCCGGGCAGCAGCCGGAGACCGGATGGGCTTCCAAAACCGCACAGCTGAAAAAAGTCGTTCTGAGCGGTTTCGTGATTCTGTTCGGGATGGCGGCGGCATGGTTTCTGAACACCGACTATTCCTGGGCGGGGGTGCTGGCCATCGTGGCGATGTATCTGTTCCGGAGGTTTCCTCTGTGGCAGCTGTCTGCCGGTGTCCTGGCGCTTCTGCTGCAATCCTGGATAGAGGGCGCGGCGCTTCTGGCGATTTTTCCCATACGTTTGTATAACGGGCGGAAAGGGATGAAGCTGAAATATTTCTTTTATGCCTTTTATCCCGCACATCTGCTGTTGCTATATGGAGCGAGCGTCCTGCTGGTTTTCGTCCGTATATGATTACATTCAGCAAAAGCAGCTGACTACATTCAGCAAAAGCAGCTGAATGGCTATCCAATACAGGCGCATAAGTTTGCTTGCTTCTGGTATCCTATAACTATCCGACGATAGGCCGCGCCGTCCTCTGTTCGGCGGGCAGATTCACACGATGGGCAGAGCCGAACGGCGGGCAGATTTTCACGGTAGCAGAAAGGAAAATCCATGAATGCAAAAGATATGTTAAAAGGAAACCCGGGGAAGTCGCTGTTTTTCTTTGCCCTGCCGATGATTTTAGGAAATCTGTTCCAGCAGTTTTATAATATGGCGGACAGTATCGTGGTGGGCCGCTTCGTAGGAGAAGAAGCTCTGGCGGCGGTGGGGGCGTCCTATTCCTTCACCACGGTCTTCATCATGGTCGCTATCGGGGGAGGCATCGGAGCCTCCGTACTGACCAGCCAGTATCTGGGCGCCGGACAGTACGGGAAAATGCGTACTTCGATCTATACGGCGCTGACCGCTTTTTTAGGAATCAGCATTCTGCTGTCGGTTTTGGGTCTGTTTTTCAACCCGGCGATCCTGACAGGCCTGAGGACGCCGAAAAATGTCATGGTACAGGCGGTTCTGTACCTGAACATTTATTTTGTCGGCTTGCCGTTTTTGTTTATGTATAATATCATATCTTCCGTATTCAACGCCTTGGGAAAGTCCCATGTACCGCTGTATTTCCTGCTGTTTTCCTCGGTTCTGAATATCGGCTTGGATCTGTATATGGTCATCGTCCTGGGAATGGGCGTGGCTGGGGTGGCCGTCGCGACGGTGGTGGCGCAGGGGGTTTCTGCGGCGGCTTCGTTTCTCCTCTTAAAGAAGACCCTTAGGCATTATCCGCAGGAGCCGCAGACGGAGGGGAAGAGGTTTCCGGCGCCGCCGCAGGCGGACGAGAACGGGTCTTGCGTATGGCCGCCGGAAAATGGCCGTGCCGTCCGTCCGTCTTTCCGGCGGTTCGATCCTTGCCTGCTCGGGAAAGCCGCCAAAATCGCCATCCCTTCGATCATTCAGCAGTCCATCGTCAGTATCGGAATGCTGCTGGTGCAGTCGGTGGTGAACAGTTTCGGCTCTTCCGTGCTGGCGGGGTATTCCGCCGGAATGCGGGTGGAATCCCTGTGTATCGTGCCGATGATCGCCACGGGAAACGCGGTTTCCACTTTTACGGCACAGAACCTGGGAGCGCGTCAGCCGCAGCGGGTACGGGAGGGCTATCGGTTCGGCTGTCTCATGGTGCTTGGCTTTGAGGCGGTCATCTGCCTGACGCTGAACCTGTTCCACCGTTCCATCGCTTCGTCTTTTCTACAGGGAACGGCGGGTGGAGCGGCTTATGAGACGGCAAACAGCTACATGACGTTCCTTTCCTGGTTTTTCGTGCTGATCGGTCTGAAGTCCGCGACGGACGGCGTTCTTAGGGGCGCGGGGGATGTGGGCGTATACATGGCGGCCAATCTGGCGAACCTGAGCATCCGGGTGCTGGTCGCCAACCTCTGTGCGCCCATCTGGGGAGTACGGGCGGTCTGGTATGCGGTTCCCATGGGGTGGAGCGTCAACTTCCTGCTTTCTTTCTTATGGTTCCTTACTGGGCGATGGAGCAGGAAGAAACTGGTTTCGTAAGGAAAGCGGCGGAGAGGAAGGTGTCATGGCGGGGAATGTGACGGATTATGTAAAAGAGTTCGGCAGCCGTCCTTTTTCGGACTTCCCCATGAACCATGTGGACAGCCTGGCGCTGTGCCAGCTGGCGTATCTGAAATTTGACGGACTGGTGCCGGGCGTCCGGGAAAGGAAACCTTGGGTCTTCCTTCGGGAACTGGCGCGGAACCCGGATTATGACAGCCTGTTTTCGGATGAGCGCTATGCCGCGGAGAACCGCGCCTTACTGGAAGCCATGATGGACGGGGAACGGTACCGAGGGCTTCGCCTGAACGATTATGTGAATCTGGTGGTGAAAGAGCAGGAAATGCAGTTTTCGGCGGTCACGTTTCTGTTAGAGGACGGAACTTGGTACGTCGCCTACCGGGGAACGGATGAAACTATCGTGGGCTGGAAGGAGGCTTTCAACATGGCTTTCCTGTCGCCCACGCCGGGGCAGGAGTACAGCGTCAGGTACCTGAACATGGTCATGGGGCGGCTCGGGGTTCCTTTTTTCGTGGGCGGACATTCCAAAGGCGGGAATCTGGCGGTCTATGCCGCGATGAACTGTCTTGGGCAGATCCGGCGGCGGATTCGCGGAATCTACAACATGGACGGGCCGGGCTTTCGCCCGGAAGCGCAAAAAAACGACCGGTATGAAAATATCCGGGAAAAAATCATCAAGATCGTGCCGCATTCTTCCTTGATCGGGAAACTGTTTGAGACGGGGGAACATTGCCTGGAGGTGGAAAGCAAGGCGTTTGCTCTGGCACAGCACAACCCCTATTCCTGGCAGATAGAGGGCGGGGCGTTCGTTCCGGCGCCGAAAGAGCAGAAGCGCGGTCTTGTGGAGCATACCGTAAACGCATGGCTTCTGACACGCAGCACGGAGCAGATGAAAGTGTTTGTGGACACCATGTATCAAGTCGTCTCGGCGGCCAAAGCGGAAGATCTGATAGAGTTCGCGGCCGACTGGCGGAAGAATCTTGGCATCGTCCGGGCGGCGCTCAAGACGGTAGACGAGCAGACCAGAAAAACCTTGCGGGAAACGCTCCGGTCTTTTCTGAAAATGGCAAGGCTCTGCATGAAGGAAGCGCTTACCGATGGGAAACACCGACCGGAGGAGCCAGAAAAGCCGCTGAAACCAGAGAAGCCAGAAAAGCCAGAAGAGGTTTCCCCGTGACGCCAGTCTGCTCCGGATCCAGGCGTTCCGGATGCCACTGCAGGCCGAAGACAGGAAGCGAGGCATGGCGGATGGCCTCGACACACTGATCCTGCGGACACCGGGCGGCGACCGTAAGATCTTTGCCCAGAACGTGAAGTCCTTGGTGGTGGGCGCTGTTCACCCGCAGTTTCCTGCCATAAAGCGGTTCTAAAAACGACCCTTCGGTAACGGCGATCTCGTGGTACTGATCTTTTCCGATATACTGGTGGATGTCGGCGGTTGGGAGGTGCTGGGTGAGGGTGCCGCCGAAAGCGATGTTGATCAGCTGCATTCCCTTGCAGATCCCCATGACCGGAATCCTGTGACGTATGGCATATTCCAATGCCTGGAACTGTAAGACGTCCAGTTCCGTATCGATGTTGCGTGAGCCGCTGTCCGATTCCTGGAAAAAAGAGGGGTTTACGTCGCCGCCGCCCGGAAGCACCACTGCGTCACAAGAGGAAAGGATCCCGACGGAAAGAGTGGTGACGGGGGAGGCCGGAAGAAGCGAGAGGTAGTTTTCATAATTGGCGGTGTTTTTTCGGTACCCGATGACTGCAATTTTCATGGAAAATATCTCCTGTCGAAGCGGCTGAAGCTGTCTGGCAAGAGCGGCCGGACACATTCAGCAAGAGCAGCTAAATGGAAGAAATGAGCCATAAAAGCGTGTTTCTTATATATATATGCTATTGTTGGCAAAGAATGACCAGTAAAAATCAGCAATTTTTATCTTCCTTTTTCTAGAAAAAGGGCGTAAAATACACTAGATTAGGGGGGAACTTGTTGCTGTTCGGCAGGGTCAGCCGGAAACAGTAACATCTGGAATCTGTTAAGATACAGCAAAGAGGAAAGGAAGTGAGGAAATGGAGCGTCTGACGGAGCGGCTGACGGAGGAACTGAACTGTAATACGGTTTTCACCATCCCGATAGGGAAAGGGATCCCCATCGCGGAATCGGTGGTGATCACTTGGGTGATCATAGGCGCCGTGCTGCTTCTGTCTTTGTTTCTGACCAGAAACCTGAAAGTGACCGATCCAGGCAGGAGACAGCTGGTGGCGGAAACCCTCGTCATGAAGCTGGAGCGTTTTGTGACCGACATGACGGGGGAAGATGGAAAAAGCTATGTGCCGTATCTGGCGAGCGTCCTCGTGTTCCTGGTGATTTCCAATCTGGCGGGCCTGTTCGGGATGAAGCCGCCCACGAAAGACCTGAACGTGACGGCGGCTCTGGCGATCATGAGCATCGTGCTGATCGAGTTTGCCGCCGTCCGCCGGAAAGGGTTCCGGCGGTGGCTGAAATCCTTTACGGAGCCGGTCGCCCTCGTCACCCCGTTCAATATTCTGGAGGTATTCATTCGTCCGCTGTCGCTCTGTATGCGGCTGTTCGGCAACGTTCTCGGGAGCTTTATCATCATGGAGCTGATCAAGATGGTGATACCGGTGCTTGTGCCGCTTCCTTTCAGCTTTTATTTCGATATTTTTGACGGCTTGATACAAGCCTATGTGTTCGTGTTCCTGACCTCCCTGTTCTTGAGGGAAGCAATCGCATGAATCAGTAACGCCAAAGCCGGACATGGCGCGACCGGACTCTCGGTTGCGGCTCGGCTGAACCAGTCGCGCAAAAACCAAGCCGCAGGGCGGCGGAACGGAGGAAAATATGAGCGTAGTAGCAATAGGTGCGGGGATTGCCGCGCTGGCAGGGATCGGAGCGGGGATCGGGATCGGGATCGCCACAGGCAAGGCGGCGGAAGCGGTGGCAAGGCAGCCGGAAGCGGAGTCGAAGATCCTGAAAATGCTGATGATGGGCGGCGCCTTGGCGGAAGCCACTGCCATTTATGGCCTGATCGTCGCTATCATGGTCATTTTCTTCTTACAGTGACAAAATTTGTCCCTGCTCGGCAAGTACAGCTGAACACATTCAGCAAGTACAGCTGAATGGAACCAAAATTTTTCAAATCGGAGGAACACTGGGAATGTTACGACTGGATCTGAATTTAGTGTGGACGATGGTGAATCTGCTGCTCCTGTTTTTTCTGGTCAAAAGATTCTTGTTCCGCCCCATCCACAAGATTTTAGAAGCAAGGCAAGCGGAGATCGACAGGCAGTACGCGGACGCGAAGACCACACAGGAGAGCGCCCAAATTCTGAAACGGCAGTATGAAACGGCCATGGCGGACGTCGCTGCGGAAGAAGAAACCGTGATCAGCGAAGCGAAGACGAAAGCGGAAAGAGAGTATATCCATATTCTAGAAGAAGCGGAAGGAAAAGCGCATCAGATCCTGGCGGAAGCGGAAGAGGCGGCAGACAGGGAATGGGAAAAACGGATGCAGCAGGCGAAAGAAGAGCTTGCGGATCTGGTGGTGAGCGCCGTCACCAAGGTGGTGTACAGCAACGCCGGGGAGATGGTGGATCAGGACTTATACGGCCGGTTCCTTGCCGGGACAGGAGAGGGTTCATGACAGACGGATCGGCCAGGAACGGCGAATTCAGGGCAAAGCTTTCCTATGTGACCTCGCCCGCGCCGGAGCAGCTGGAGGGGATCCGCTCTTTTATTGCTCAGAAATATGGACACGCGGCGACGGATTTGGAGATGGCGGAGGACGTTTCCCTCGGAAACGGCTTCATCCTGCAAGTAGGGAACGACGTTTACGACTGGAGCGCACAGGGAAGGATCCGTCAGCTGGAAGAAAGGCTGGATCATTTCAAGAAAAATCCTCCGGAAAAAACATGGAAGGAGAGCATTCCGCAGAACCTGATCTCCATCCTGAAGAGCGAGATCGAGGAATTTCATCTGGAAACGAAAAGCCAGGAAGTGGGAACGGTGAACTGGGCGGGAGACGGGATCGTCAACGTGAGCGGCATCGACCATGCGGTCTACGGGGAAATCATCCTGTTCGATTCCGGGGTGAAGGGCATGGTTCAGGACATCCGGCGTGAAGAGATCGGCTGTATCCTGTTCGGCGGGGAAAAAGACATCCGGGAAGGCAGCCGGGCGGTGCGCACGGGAAAAAGAGCCGGGATCCCGGTCGGCGAGGAATTTTTAGGCAGGGTCGTCAACGCTCTGGGGTCGCCCTTAGACGCTGCCGGGCCGATTCGAGAAAAGGGATATTATCCCATAGAAGGACCCGCGCCGTCTATCGTGGAACGAGAATCGGTGGGGGTTCCCTTGGAAACGGGGATTCTGGCGATTGACTCTATGTTCCCTATCGGCAGGGGGCAGAGGGAGCTGATCATCGGCGACCGGCAGACAGGAAAGACCGCCATCGCCATAGACACGATCCTGAATCAGAAAGACAAAGATGTCGTCTGCATTTACGTGGCAATCGGGCAGAAGGCTTCCGCCGTCGCGAAACTAGTGAACAGCCTGAAACAAAAAGGCGCGCTGGAATATACGGCCGTCCTGTCGGCTCCCGCCGGCGACTCGGCGACGTTGCAGTATGTCGCCCCATATTCCGGTACCGCGCTTGCGGAATATTTCATGCACCAAGGAAAAGATGTGCTGATCGTCTATGACGACCTGTCCAAGCACGCGGTGGCCTACCGGGCGTTGTCGCTGCTGCTGGAGAGGTCGCCGGGGCGGGAAGCTTATCCGGGAGATGTCTTCTATCTCCATTCCAGGCTGCTGGAGCGCTCTGCCCGGCTCAGCAAGGAAAAGGGCGGCGGCTCCATTACGGCGCTGCCCATTATCGAAACCCAGGACGGGGATGTGTCCGCCTATATCCCGACCAACGTGATTTCTATTACGGACGGGCAGATTTTTCTGGAAACGGAGCTGTTTTTTGCCGGAATGCGTCCCGCCGTGAACGTGGGACTGTCGGTTTCGAGGGTGGGCGGAGCCGCCCAGACCAAGGCCATGAAGAAAGCGGCGGGGAGTATCCGCATTGACCTGGCGCAGTTTCGGGAGACGGAGGTCTTCACCCAGTTTTCCGCCGATCTGGATCCGGCGACCAAGGAGCAGCTGCAGTACGGACACGCGCTGACGGAACTGCTCAAACAGCCTCTGGGGAAGCCCCTTTCCCTGAAAGAACAGGTGATTACCCTGTGCGCGGCCAAAGGAAAGGTCATGATGTCGGTTCCACGCAAACAGATCAAGGAGTTTCAGATGGCGCTGCTTGCCTATATGGAAAAGCGGCATCCGGACATCGGCAAACAGATCGAGCTGTACAAGGATCTGGATGAGGAACTGGCACGGAGCATCGTGGAGGCCGCGAAGGAGTACGCGTCCGGAATGTACGCCACCAAGACGGCTGCGTCCACAGGGGACGCGCCCGCCTTGGCGGCGACGTCTGCTGGATAGAAGGGGGAACCGTTTTATGCCGAATGCGCGTGAGATCCAGAGCAGGATCCGGAGTGTGCAGGATACGATGAAAATTACCAACGCGATGTACCTGATTTCCTCCACGAAACTGCGCAAAGCCAGAGTGAAGCAGGAGGAAAGCAAGACACATTTTTATACGCTCCGCGCCATGCTGGATCATATCCTGCGCCATATCCCGGAGACCGAGAATCAGTATCTGGATATGCGGGAGAAAAAATCCCGGTCAGAACGTGTCGGCGGTTATCTCGTCATCACAGCGGACAAAGGACTGGCCGGCGCTTACAATTACGACGTGCTGAAGCTGGCAAAGGAGCAGATGGAGCAGGCGGGCAAGACCAAGCTGTTTGTAGTGGGGGAGTCCGGGCGACAGTATTTTACGGCGAAAGGCGTCCCCATTGACGAGCATTTTCATTATACCGCACAAAATCCCACGCTTCACCGCGCACGCATCATCAGCGCGGCGGTGCTGGATCAGTTTCTGACGGGCGAGCTGGACGAGGTCTACCTGATTTATACCCGTATGAAGAACAGCCTGTCCATGGAGCCGGAGGCGTTCAGGCTCTTGCCGATGAAGCGGCAGGAAATAGAGCTGAAAGAACTCAAAGACGAGCTGTACATGCAGCCCAACCCGAAAGCGGTACTGGACAACATTGTGCCGGACGCGATCCGGGGCTACATTTACGGGGCGTTGGTGGAATCCTACTGCTGCGAGCAAAATTCCCGTATGATGGCAATGGAAGCGGCCAACAAGAGCGCGAAGGAAATGATCCGCAGCCTGTCCATGGAATACAACCGGATCCGCCAGGCCATGATCACGCAGGAAATCACCGAAGTCGTGGCGGGCGCCAAGGCGCAGAAACGCAAAAAGCAGAAAAAGAAGCGGGAAGCTAGGCCCATGAGCGCGGGCGGATAGGAACAGAGAATGATGAACAGAGGGAAAATCGTACAGGTCATGGGGCCTGTGGTGGATGTGGAGTTTGAAAACGGGGATCTCCCTTATATCAAAGACGCTCTGTCCGTCAGGAGGGAAGACCGGTACTGCGTGATGGAGGTGGCACAGCATGTCGGGGAGCATACGGCACGCTGTATCATGTTATCTTCCAGCGAAGGTCTGTGCCGGGAAATGGAAGTCCTGGCTTCCGGGGGCGGCATCCGGGTTCCGGTGGGAGCCAAGACCTTAGGCAGGCTGTTCAACGTACTGGGCGAACCCATAGACGGAGGCGAGTCTCTGGACGGGGAAGAACGCTGGTGTATCCACCGGGAACCTCCTGCTTTTGCGGAGCAAAGTCCCGTAGCGGAAATACTGGAGACCGGGATCAAGGTCATCGATCTGCTCGCGCCTTATTCCAAAGGCGGCAAGATCGGCCTGTTCGGCGGCGCGGGCGTGGGGAAGACCGTGCTGATCCAGGAACTGATCCACAACATCGCCACCCGGCACGGAGGCTATTCCATCTTTACCGGGGTGGGAGAGCGTTCCAGAGAAGGAAACGACCTTTGGACGGAAATGAAGGACTCGGGGGTGCTTTCCAAGACCGCTCTGGTGTTCGGGCAGATGAACGAGCCTCCCGGCGCCCGTATGCGCGTGGCGGAGACGGGGCTTACCATGGCGGAATATTTCCGCGACGTGGAACACCAGAACGTGCTGCTGTTTATTGATAATATTTTCCGTTTTGTACAGGCGGGAAGCGAGGTTTCCGCCCTGCTCGGACGTATGCCGTCCGCGGTAGGCTATCAGCCCACGCTGGCGAACGAGCTGGGCGAACTACAGGAGCGGATTGCTTCCACCGTGAACGGCAGCGTCACTTCCGTACAGGCGGTATACGTTCCGGCGGACGACCTGACCGACCCCGCTCCCGCGACCACCTTTGTCCATCTGGACGCCACGAACGTCTTATCCCGGAAAATCGTGGAACAGGGCATTTATCCCGCCGTGGATCCGTTGGAGTCTACCTCTCGGATTCTGGAGGAAGACGTGGTGGGGAAGGAGCATTATGAGACCGCGAGACAGGTGCAGGCCATGCTGCAGAAATACAGGGAACTACAGGACATCATCGCGATCCTCGGAATGGAGGAACTGTCGGAGGAAGACAAGACGACCGTCTACCGTGCCAGGAAGATCCAGCGCTTCCTTTCCCAGCCCCTTCATGTGGCTGAAAACTTCACCGGGGTGAAAGGAAAATATGTGCCGGTTCGGGATACCATCCAAGGCTTCCGGCGCATTATCGAGGGGGAAATGGATGCTTATCCGGAGACCGCTTTCTTCAACGTGGGAACCATCGAGGAAGTCATCGAAAAAGCGCGACAGACGGGAAAGATTCCGGGGACTGGCGCGAAACAAGCGGAAATGAGCGGGAAGGAAACGGGAACTAGCGGGAAGCCGGCACAAGCGGACGGGCAGGAAGCGGAAACGGACGGGAAGCCGGCACAAGCGCAGAAACGGCAGGAACGGGGCGAAGCATGAAAACGGACACTTTCCATCTGAAATTCGTAGCCAGCGACAAGGTTTTTTACGAGGGGGAATGCAGGATCCTTGTGGTACCCGAACTGAACGGGGAAATGGCGATCATGACGCGTCATGAGGATATGGTCATCGCCACCAGAGAGGGCGAGATCCGCTTCCGGACGGCGGAGGACGCGGACTGGCGCCGGGCGGCGGTGGGAGTCGGGCTTACCCATGTGCTGAACAACGAAGTCACGGTACTGGTGGACACGGCGGAACGCCCCGAAGACATCGACGCGGTACGCGCCAGGCAGGCGCTGGAAAGAGCCAAGGAACAGCTTCGGCAGAAGCAGAGCATTCAGGAATACCGGCTTTCCAAAGCTTCTCTGGCGAGGGCGTTTTCCAGGCTGAAAGAGGTCAGTAAATATAACAACTAATCCCCTTTTCCCTTGACAGCCGCCGGGGAAAAAGATACAATTCTGGTAAGGATCCTAGGAGGGGTAAGGTGGAAAGCATTGCATTCTTTCCACCGGAGATTTGTGCTACGCACAAAGTCTCCAGACTTTGGAAAGGAGCATGGTTATCAAGATGGCGGTACCGTACAATCATAAGGAAATAGAGCGGAAATGGCAGGCAGTCTGGGAAAAAGAGAGGGCCTTTGCCACGTCGGCGGATTATAGCAGACCGAAATATTATGCTTTGGTAGAATTCCCCTATCCGTCCGGACAGGGTCTGCATGTCGGCCATCCCCGTCCTTACACCGCGCTGGACATCGTGGCGAGGAAACGGCGGATGCAGGGATGGAACGTGCTGTATCCCATGGGCTGGGACGCTTTCGGACTGCCTACGGAGAATTACGCGATCCAGAAACATATCCATCCCCGGATCGTGACCAAGGAGAATGTGAAACGTTTCCGCAGCCAGCTGCGCGCCTTGGGCTACTCCTTTGACTGGGAGCGGGAGGTCAACACCACCGATCCGGGCTATTATCAGTGGACACAGTGGATCTTCCTGAAACTGTTCCGGGCGGGGCTTGCCTATAAAAGCGAGATGCCGATCAACTGGTGTACTTCCTGTAAGGTCGGACTTGCTAACGAGGAAGTGGTGAACGGGGTCTGCGAGCGCTGCGGCTCGGAAGTGGTTCGGAAAGTGAAAAGCCAGTGGATGCTGAAAATTACAGCCTATGCGGAACGGCTGATCCAGGATCTGGATACGGTGGACTATGTGGAAAAAATCAAGACCTCCCAGAAAAACTGGATCGGGAAATCCCAAGGGGCGGAGGTGGATTTTGCGCTGACGGGAAAGGAAGAGAAGCTCCGGGTCTATACCACCAGGCCGGACACGCTGTTCGGAGCGACCTATATGGTGGTTGCCCCAGAACATCCGCTGATCGATCGGTACCGGGAGGAAATCCGCAACTGGGAGCAGGTGGAAGCCTACCGAGAGATGGCGGCCCGCAAATCCGATTTTGAGCGGACGGAGCTGGCAAAGGACAAGACCGGCGTCATGCTTGAGGGGATCACGGCCGTCAACCCGGTGAACGGGCGGGAGATCCCGGTGTGGATTTCCGATTATGTGCTGATGTCCTATGGAACGGGCGCGATCATGGCGGTTCCGGCCCACGATGAGAGGGACTGGGAGTTCGCCAGGAGGTTCCATATGCCGATCATCGAAGTGGTATCCCCAGCTTCTGCGGACGCAGGATCCTCTGTGGAAGAAGCCGTCTATACGGACACAGCCACGGGGATCCTGGTCAACTCCGGTTTCCTCAACGGCCTGTCCGTGGCGGCTGCGCAGGAAAGAATCATTTCCTATTTAGAAGAAAAAGGACTCGGGACGCGGAAAGTCAACTTCAAGCTGCGCGACTGGGTGTTCTCCCGTCAGCGTTACTGGGGAGAGCCGATCCCCGTCGTGAAATGTGAAGCCTGCGGCTATGTTCCTTTAGAAGAAAAAGACCTTCCTCTGGAGCTGCCGGAGGTGGAAAGCTATCTGCCCACTGATACCGGGGAGTCGCCGCTGGCGGCCATGGAGGGCTGGGTCAATACCCTCTGTCCTTGCTGCGGCGGGCCGGCCAAACGGGAAACCGACACCATGCCCCAATGGGCCGGCTCCTCCTGGTATTTCCTGCGGTATACCGACCCGCGCAACGAAACGACGCTGGCAGGCAGGGAAGCGCTGGAATACTGGCTGCCGGTGGACTGGTATAACGGCGGCATGGAACATACGACCCTGCATCTGCTGTATTCCCGTTTCTGGCATAAGTTCCTATATGATCAAGGGGTGGTCAATACTTCGGAGCCGTACCGCAAGCGCACCAGCCACGGGATGATCCTAGGGGCGGACGGGCAGAAGATGTCCAAGTCCAGGGGGAACGTGGTCAATCCCGACGACATGATACGGGATTACGGCGCGGATACGCTGCGGACTTATGAAATGTTCATCGGCGCTTTTGAACTGAGCGCTTCCTGGTCCGAGGACGGGATGAAAGGCTGCCGCCGTTTCCTGGAAAGAGTGTGGAAGCTCCGGGATCTCCTGAAAGAAGACGACGGGATCAGCCCGGACATGGAAACGAAGATACATCAGACGATTCAGAAGGCCAGCCATGATTTTGAAAGTCTGAAATTCAATACGGCGATCGCGGCGATGATGGCTCTGATCAATGAGTTTTACAGGAACAACGCGGTGACACGAGGGGAGTACCGGATCCTCCTCACCCTGCTGAACCCGGTGGCCCCGCACATCACTGAAGAACTCTGGCAGTCGGTCGGCTTTCCGGGCCGTATCTACCAAGCGGCCTGGCCGCAATATGACGAAGCGAAGACCTTGGAAGCCACGGTGAAGATCGCCCTGCAGATCAACGGCAAGATCCGGGCGGTTCTGGACATCGCCAAGGAGGAGGCAAAGGAAGCCGTCCTTGCGAAAGCAAAGGAAGCCTTGGGCGGGAAGCTTGCCGGAACGGTGGTGAAGGAGATCTATGTGCCGGGCAGGCTCGTGAATTTTGTGGTCAGGGCCTGAGAACAGGGAAAAGCCATACCTCCCGTTCCGCTTCAGCCCCATCTGCCTTTGCCGGATGTGGTCGGTCGTCCTAGCTGAGCGGCGGCAATTTCCAAGCGGAAACTTCCCTGAGAAGTTTCCGCTTCTGCTGTTTCCCCTTCGGAACGGCTTGGCTCCCTTTTATTTCAGGCCCGCCATATTCTTCTCCAAGATCTGGTTGATTTTATCCAGTTCCTCTTTCGTGCTGTATTTCTTGATCGCGGTGACGGCGGCCTTCATTTCCTGCGAGGTAAAAGTGAGGTTTTCCTGCTTTATTTTCTTCATCATGGGAACAAGATAAGCCATCAGTTCTTTCTGGCCTTTTCCCTGGCTTTCCATGAAAAATTTCTCCAGAAAATCCAGTTTCCTAGGATCGACATCCTTGACCAGCTCATCCTCCATCCATGCCGGGCGGTTTCGTTTGCTCATCTTTGTCTGGTTCACCTCCTGTGTTCTGCAATGTCTGGAACATCTGGAACATCTGTGCCATCTGGGAAGGGTCGAAGCCTGCCATGCCGGACATCCCTCCCAGCCCGGACAGGAAATCGGGCTCCCCGGAGCCTTCTCCTTCCGGGAAGAGTTCTTTCACCATCTGCATCATCTCCATCATCTCCTTGTAGCGGGCAATGCTCTGGAACATATTTCTCATTCCTTCCAGTTTTCCTCTGTCATGAGAAGAAGAATAAGGAAGGATTTCATCGCAGAGTTTCGGAAGATCCAGAGCGGATTCCCGGGGGAGCGGATCTAAGGAAACGGAAGGATGGTTCTGGAAAAAATGGATCGTGTACTGCAATTCCAGATATTTTATATAAATGGCAAGATTTTTCTGCATGGAACGGTCAAAATAAGGCATCAGGATTTTCAGCATCTGAATCTGATGGTTGGTGAAAAGGGTATCAAATGCGATTACCTTATCCTGTCCGCTGTCATTCATGGCGTTCTCCTTTCATAAGTATCTCTATCTATCCTATGTAAAATAGAAAGAAAGCATTCCAGTATAGGCGCAGGCCGTCCTCCGTGTCCTGTTGTGTCGCAAAAGATCTGAGCGAGCGAACTTCCCAATGTTTCCAATTCACCATAGGACTGCCGTTCCTGTGTCTCGCCCAGAAAAATAGGCTCCTGACCGGAACCTGTTTGTTCCTGTAAGAGAAAATTGCTCTGGAATTTCCTCTTACAGGAAACCCCTCCGGGGCTGTGCATACGCGCCTGAACGGAAGAAGGTTTTCAGGTGCCCAAAACCGTGCGAGACCGTAAAACGCTTAAACGGAGTACTTTTCGCAGCGCCCTGCGTACTGCGCTGGAGTTCACGCGTTGTTACGTATCCCATGCCGGCATCATGGCGTTGCCATGCCGATGCCATGCTGATACCATGGCAGCACTATGCCGGTACCATGGCAACACCATGCCGATGCTATGCCGATACTATGCCGATACTATGCCGAATTAGCACCCGCACCCGCTGTTGCAGCCATTGTTGCCGCCGCATACGCAGGACAGGAGCAGGATGCAGATCAGCAGTTCGCAGCCGCAGCCGCCGTCTCCGCCGCCGCCGAAGCCGCCGAGCAGACCACCGTTGTTGCAGCCGTTGCCGCAGCTGTTTCCACCGCAGCCGCCGCCACACATGCTCAATAACAGGATAATCCAGATCCAGCTTCCGAACCCACTGTTGCCGCAGCTATTGTTGCAGCCACAATTGGTAGCAGTCAAATCACTCATTTTTTTGCCTCCAAGTTTTATTTATGGTCTATTTTATGCAGGAGTGCCTGTCAATGTTTCCACTTGTTTCATCTTTCTGATGCTTCCTTCCGGCTGATCATCTTTAGAAATTATTAAGATGATTTTTTACGCCAAGTAAGATATAATAAAGACGAATGGCGGCGGCTTCCATCTACTGATCCATCTCCGCGGGACTATGATAGGAGCCGAATGGCCATGCTCTTGCCATGATTGCTCCGCAATCATGGTATCGCGTAGGCAATGAGCCAAGTGTGCGCAGTACACTTGGCGCTGCGAAGCAGCCAAAACGGTTGCGGGACGAGTAGCTTGAATCATGGTATGATCGGCGGAAGCCGGAAGTAGGAAAGGCGGTCTGTTTATGGAAAGCAAGCGGTTGCCGGAGGCAGCGAGGAAAAGGAACGGCGGCATGGCGGGGATCCTGCTTCTGCCGGCTTTGGCGGCGGTCTGGCTGTCCGGCTGCGGGAAAGGGGCGCGGGACCCGTCGGCGGGAACGGAGCAGGGCGGTCAGAACGGGGAAGCGGGCTATGTGTATGTGTCCGAGTATCTGTCGGTGGAGACGGAAGGCGGGTATCCTGACATTTTATGCATCAAGGGAAACGAGATCTATTACGCCCTGCACACCTGGGAGGAAAAAACAGAGCGTTCCGCCACGGAACTCCTGCGCCAGGAAATCGGAAACGACACAAAAGCGGAAAAATTATCTCTTCCACTGGCGCAGGGGGAATCGCTGATGCAGTTTCTCGTAGATGAGGAAGGGAACTACATCCTGCTTCTGTCGAAATATTCCCGCCAGGAGACAGAGGAAGCGGGCGCTATGTATGCCAGCTTTTTCCTGTGTAAATATGACCGGGAGGGAACGGAGCTTTTCCGGCAGGATCTGACGGCCGCGATGGAAAACGGGCAGCGGCAGTACATACAGAGCCTGGGCTGTGACGCGCAGGGGCGTTTTTATCTGCTTTCGGAACAGACCGTCCTTCTGCTTCAGGCGGATGGCAGTTATTACGGACAGGCAGACACAGGCGGCTATACGATAGTCATGGAGACCGGGAAGGACGGGAACCTGTACCTCACCCGGTACGGTATGCAGGGTGAGCTGGAAATCGTACAGATAGACTTTGCGGCAAAAGCGGTCGCCTCCGTCTATACAGGCTTACGGGCGAACGGCGGCAGCGACGGTCTCTTTATCAAAGGCGCGGAAACGGATTTTCTCCTTGCCGATTCCAGCAGGCTGTATACCTATGATCTGGCTTCGCAGAGCAGCGAGACGGTCTTTGACTGGCTGGACTGCGACATCAACGGAGACTATGTGAGTAAAGTCGGGGTTTCCGAGGACGGCAGGATCCTGGCGGCGGTCAGCGACTGGGAAACGGGGGAGACAAGTCTGGTACGGATAACGAAGACTTCCGCCGGCGAAGCGGCGCAGAAGGAAATCATCACGCTGGCCGCCAGATACGAATATCAGAAGCTCCGGTCGTCCGCCGTGAAATTCAACCGTTCCAATGACCGGTACCGGGTAAAGATCGAAACTTATGACGGCAAGACGGACGAGGACATTGCCCTGCTCTTAAACGGCGCGGCGGCGGCAGGGAACGCCCCGGATCTGATAGATCTTTCCATCGGGATCCAGGTGGATTCCTATGTAAAAAAAGGACTGTTGGAGGATCTTACGCCGTTTCTGGAAGCAAGCGACCGGATCGGCCGGGAAGATCTGGTGGAGTCCGTCCTGAACGCTTTCACTTATGACGGACGCCTGATCGGCATTCCCGAAAGCTTTTCCCTGAATGTGCTGGCAGGAAAAACTTCCATGGTCGGAGAGGAGGCGGGATGGACGGTCGATGAGATGGTGGCGCTCAGCCGTCAGTATCCCGAGGCCAGTCTGCTGGACCATGTCTCCCGTTACAGCATACTGCGGGTTTGTTATCAGCAGGAAAATTTCATTGACATGGAAACCGGGAAATGCCGTTTTGATTCCGAAGAGTTCAAAAACCTTTTAGAATATTGTAAAATATTCCCAGAAGAGGCATTGTATGATGAGTCGGATGAAAGATCCACTCCGATCAAGCTCCAGGAAGGAGATGTACTCTTAGTTGACGCGTATATTAACAACGTGGAGGCTTTCCAGATGTATCGCGCGATGTTCGGGGAACCGGCTACCTATATCGGTTATCCGACTGCCGACGGAAGAGCGGGTATCCGTCTGGAATACAGTGACGGAGGTGCTTATGCCATCTCGTCCGGCTCCGGGCAGAAAGAAGGAGCTTGGGCTTTCCTGGAGTTCCTGCTGACACAGGACGGCGAACAGCGTTATCAGTCGTTTCCGATCAGGAAAGATCTTCTGGAGGATATGCTGACACAGGCGATGACGCCGGAAATGACAGTGGATGAAAACGGGGAGCCGAAAGAAGACCCTAAGACGACCTGGGGCTGGGGAAACGACTGGCAGGTGGAGATTTACGCGGCTGCACAGGAGGATGTGGCGCGGCTGAGGGAGCTGATCGAACTGGCAGGATCCGGCTCAAACACTGACAGTAAGATCGTGGAGATGATCTGGGAAGAAGCGGGGCCGTTCTTCGATGGACAGAAGAGCGTGGATGAGGTTGCGGACGTGATCCAGAGCCGCGTGCGGCTCTATGTGAGCGAGAACAGCTGAAAAGCCGTCGGCCTGACCCTTGCCGAATGAATTCAGCTGTCCTTGCTGAATTTGGTCGGCTGTCCTTGCTGAATTTGGTCGGCTGTCCCTGCTGAATTTGGCCAGCTGTCCTTGCTGAATTTGGTCGGCTGTCCTTGCTGAATTTGGCTGTCCCTGCCGAATTTGGCCAGTGGGTCTGCTGAGCGGCGACCAAAAAGGCTGTCCGTCTGCGGTTTGTTTCAAAAATATGAGCTTGATTTTTTTCTCATATTCTATATAATGAAGAAATGGAAGCAAAAAGAAACAGGAAGATCTATCTCGACACCTTAGAGATCTTCTCTAAAAAATTAAGAAGAGAAGATCTCCTTCAAGGAACGGCTGAATGCTCTGCCATTTACAAGAGAGGACAGGCTGGTGGCGATGATCGAACACCAGTTCCCATACTGGCTTGGGAAGGATAGAAGGGATGAAGAAACAACAGGGGGCTTTCCGAAAGAGAGCGGACGGACGCGGCGCAGGATCCCAAAGGGGCGCCGCTGCCGGGCATTCCTTTCGGACGCCGCATTCCGCAGTACAAAAGCGCAGAAATGCAGTGCGCAAACGCAAAAGAGCATGGTCCAAAATCAAGATTGCGATTGCCACCTGCGTTGCGGCGTTCTTTGCTTTCCTGTTTCTGACGCCCATTGTGCTGACCGTCACCAATTCTTTTATGTCCTCTTCGGAGATCTCCGCCAACTACGGTTCGGTGTTTGCCACAACGGCCACGGGTGGCAAGGTGTATATTTCGGAAAAGGTGAATCTGAAATTCATACCGGATCTGGTATCTTTTAGCCAGTATATGACCGTGCTGTTCAAAAGTCCGGAATATCTGCTGAAATTCTGGAATTCCGTGATCCTCGTCGGCCCGATCGTCGTTTTCCAGCTGCTGGTAGCTTCCCTGGCTTCCTATGGCTTCGCCAGGTACCGGAGCAGGGCAAGGGAGATGATTTTCTTTCTTTATATTATACTGATGTTAATGCCTTACCAAGTCACGCTGGTACCGAACTACCTGGTCGCGAACCGGCTCGGGATCCTGGACACCGACTGGGCGATCTGGCTGCCGGGGATCTTTTCCCCGTTCGCGGTCTTTCTCATCACGAAATTTATCCGCCGGATCCCTGCGGAGGTGATCGAAGCAGCGCAGATCGACGGCGCGGGGGAATGGCAGATCTACCGGAGGATCTGTATGCCGCTGTGCAAGGGCGTGATCTGCTCCGCGGCGATTCTGGTCTTCATCGATTATTGGAACATGGTGGAACAACCGCTGATCCTGCTGTCGGATCCGGAAACACATCCTCTGTCGGTGTTCCTGAGCAAGATCAATTCCGGCGAAATCGGGCTTGCTTTTGCCGTCGCCACCGTCTATATGGTACCTAGCCTTCTCGTGTTCCTCTACGGAGAGGATTATCTGGTGGAGGGGATCACCTACCAGGGCGGGATCAAAGGCTAAAGAGCGGGACTGTCGGAAGTCTGTCAGAAAGGGCATGGTCATAAGCTATGAACGAGAGTGGAAGGAAAAAGAGGGAATGGGTGAAAAACGCGGCGATCATCTTTCTGTCCGCGCTGGTGCTGCTGACTTTTTTCTCCAATACGATCCTGAACTATTCGCTGCCGGAGGTGGCCGTCCAGTACATACAGTCGGGTACCATCACGGCGAAGATCCGGGGAACCGGGATCATAGAGAGCGGAGATCCTTATAACGTGCAGATCCAGGAAACACGCACCGTCGAAAGCGTACTGGTAAAAGCCGGGGATACGGTGCAGAGAGGGGATCCTCTGTTCCTGCTGGCGGATCGGGAAAGCGATGAAGTCAAGCAAAAAGAAGACGAGATCAAGGCTAAGGAGCAGGAAATCGATGCCGCTTTCCTGGCGTTTGAACTCGCAGTCCTAAGCGGAACGATTTCCGGCGGCGTGTTCCAGAATGTGCAGAACGGAAATATTTCCACGATTGCCCAGTACCAGAGCCGTATTGTAGCTTCCGAAGCGGAGATTGAGAAATGGCAGAAAGAGGTGGACTGGACGAACGGCAGGATCAGCGAGATCAGTATGACGATCGAGAAACTGGGATACAGCTCCGGCTCCGTGGACACCACGCAGGAAACCCTCGCATACAACAACGCCAAAGCCGCCTATGACGCTAAATATGAGGAACTGGAAAGAACCAGGAGCTTTCTGGCGCAGGATCAGAAGGCGCTGGAAGAAAAGAAGCGGGAACTGGAAAAGTATGACGCCAACCGGCCGACTGTGTCGGCAGGGGACAAAGAAGCCTACGACCCAGAAAGGCAAGCTCTTCTCAACGAGATCAACCAGCTGGAGAACAGTATCCGGAACGGTCAGAGCGGCATTCAGACCCTACAGCCGCAGGTGAACGACTTACAGATCCAGCGGGATAAGGCACAGGCGGCTTTAGCCGCCAAGGAGGGGAACAAAGGGAACATTAACGCTTTGAACACGGAGCTGGCGAATCACAGGCAGGAACTGACAGGCCGGGAAGCAAAGCTGAAAGCCGCCCAGGACGCCAGGCAGCAGCTGTTGACCGACATCGCGCAGGAGCTGACTTTGGATTCCCAGTATAAGGGAATCACACAGTTACAGGCAGACCGGGTGCGGCTGCAAGAGGAATTAGGGGAACTTCGCGCGCGGGCAAGCGGAGCAAGCGTGGACGCGCCCATTGCCGGCACGATCTCCGCCGTCCACATCACGGCGGGGCAGGCTGCGGTTCCGGATACCCCGATTGCTACCATGCAGCCGGAAGGGAAAGGGTTTACCGTAAGTTTTTCCGTCACCAATCAGCAGGCAAGCCGGCTGACGGTAGGCGCCCAGGCGGATCTGGTCAATTCCTGGAGGTATGAGGACGTGTCGGTGACGCTGACGGGGATAAAGCCGGACACCTCGGATCCGGGGCAGAAGAAGCTTCTGACCTTCCACGTAACGGGAGACGTAGTGGCCGGGCAGAGCCTGAGCCTGTCCGTAGGCGATAAGAGCGCGCAGTATGAGATGATCGTGCCAAACAGCGCCGTCCGGGAGGACAGTAACGGGAAGTTCCTTCTCATCGTGGAATCGAAAAGCAGCCCGCTGGGGAACCGTTACATAGCGTCCAGAGTGGATGTGGAAGTGGTGGCAAGCGACGATACCCAGTCTGCTGTCACCGGAGGCCTGTACGGGAGCGAATATGTCATTACCACCGCGACCAAGCCGGTGGAAGCCGGGAAACAGGTAAGGCTGACGGAAAATTAAGGATGGCTGTCTGGCTGACCCTGCCGGACAGTTATCCGTGCTTCAAGAAAGGAGGGCCGCCCGATTGCGCAGCAGGATCAGATCATATATCAAGGAGTGGACAGGTTCGCGTACCCGCAGGCAGCTCCGGTTCGCCGTCAGCGGCGCCATATCCTGTCTGTTTTTCCTGTGTCTTTATGCGATCACCATCCATCTGATCCGGGAGCAGCCCGCCCAGCGGATGGCACAGCGCTGGAGCGATCAGAAAGACGTGGCCCAGATCAGCTGTTTTTTCTCGGCGGCTGCCGGGGTGGACGAGGATGCCCTTGAAATGTTCCGGCATTCGCTGGACAGCGCGCTGCTGGAAGCCGCGATTTCGGCGGAGTCCCCGCGGCCGGGGGCAAGGCTCTGGGCGGACGCCTACAGCGCGGGCGGAAGGATCACCCTTTCGAGCGAACGCGCTTCTCTGGAGACGGAGGCCGTGGGAATCGGAGGAGATTTTTTCCTGTTCCATCCCCAGCAGCTTCTGGACGGCGCCTATTTTTCCGGCAATGACCTGATGCAGGACTACTGCGTCATTGACCAGGACGCAGCCTGGCAGCTGTTCGGCTCGAACGACGTGGCGGGGATGACCGTGTCGATCCAGGGCATTCCCCACATCGTGGCAGGGGTCGTCCGGCGGGAGGAGGGCAAGCTGTATGAGACGGCGGGGCTGGACAGCACCTTGGTGTATGTGTCCTGCGGTACCTTGGAAGAACTTGGAACCAGTCGCGGGATCAGCCACTACGAGATCGTCATGCCCAATCCGGTCGCGGGCTATGCCTACGGTTATGTGAAAGAGCAGCTCGGGGCGCAGGAGGGAGAGTGTGAGATCATAGAGAATACTTTGCGGTACCGGCTGCTGCCGCTTTGGAAGCTTCTGGGAGAATTTGCAAGCCGTTCCATGCATAGCAAAGCGATTGCCTATCCGTACTGGGAAAATGTAGCAAGAGGATATGAGGATATGTTAGCGATTCTCATGTTACTGGAGCTGCTCTTCCTTCTGTACCCGGCAGTGTTGCTGTGTGTCGCTTTGATTTCCTGGTGGAAACACAAAAAGTGGACGTTCAGAAGCGTATATGGGCATTGGAAAGACAGACTGGAAAGGCGGATGGAGAAATGGAGGAGAGTATGAAAAAGAATTCGGAAAAAGAGTCCGGAAAAAGAATCCGGAAAAAATCAAAAAGAGCAGGGGCTTCTGCGCGTCTGGTGCTTCTGTCTGCGGCTGCCGCCGTTCTTCTGTGCGCCTGCGGCGGACGGAAAGGAAGCACGGAGGGTGATAACAGCCTGGCAAAGCAGTATGTGTATTCCGGTCAGGAGATCGATTTTGGAGAAGAGACCGGCAGTCCGGACATACAGGCGCTGGCATACCGCAATGACAGGATCTATTTTGCGATGACCGTCCTCTTAGGAGACAGCCCCGTAGCAATAGCAGAAGCGGCAGCGGCGCCCGGCGGCGAGGTGGTGGAACTGACGCCGGAGGAGGAGGAAGCGGCGCAGGGAGTCCGCAGGGTCATGCGGGTGGTTTCCTGTAAAACGGACGGAAGCGATTTACAGACCGTGGATCTGCAGGCGGACGGGGAGAAGGATCAGCAGGACGCCGACCAGGGACAGACGACGGACAGCTATGCCGGCGCCATGGCCTTTGGGGCGGACGACAGTCTGTATCTGATACGGGAGACCTACCGTGTGGACAATACCGATCCGGACAACCCGACTTATGAAAACTGGCAGGATCTGTGCCGCTACCGTCTGACGGACGGGGAGCTTCAATGGGAAAAATCGTTGAAAGAGTTAAAAGGGGACGCGGATTATTATTCCGTGCGCCGTCTGCTGTCAGCGGAAGACGGAACGATATACCTCCTGGGCTATCTGGACGGACAGAACAGTCTTGCCGTTTTTGACCCCCAAGGGAATCTGCTCTCCGAGCTGGACGTGAACAGCGCGTTAAACGAGGGGGAACTGAATACCATCCAGATCCGGGCGGATGGGAGCCTGCTTCTGATCTGCTACAGCCAGGATTATTCACAGCTGGAGGCGCTTCCCTATGACCTTGCTTCCGGAAACGTGGGAGAAAAGACGCCTTTGCCGTCTAATTTCACCAATTATACGCTCTATCAGGGCAAGAATACGGATTTCATCCTGTCCGGCCCCACCGGAGTGTACACCTATACGCTAGGGGATGAAGAGATCCGGCAGATCATGAATTACGTCAACTCCGATCTTGCGGTGAACTATATGCAGTATTTCGTGGAAGTCGATCCGGAACACTTCGTGGGCGTCTATGCCGACGGCGTGGACTATAGCACGAAAGCGGCTATCTTTACAAAAGTGGATCCCAAGGATATTCCGGATAAGTCGGCGCTGGTTCTGGGCGTGAACGGGCTGAGCAGCGACGTTCGCCAGAGCGTGATCGACTTCAATAAGGCGAACGACCGTTACCGCATCACCGTCCGCGACTATTCGGAATTCTCGACAGCGGAGGATTATATGGCCTCCTATACGAAGCTGAACAATGACATCCTTTCGGGAGATATGCCGGACATCCTGCTGACCAATTACAACATGCGCACGGAGAATTACGCCGCCAAAGGGCTGCTGGCGGACGTCGGCAAGCTTCTGGAGGAAGACGGGGAGCTTTCCCGGGAAGACTTCCTGGAAAACGTGTTCCGGGCGTATTCCATAGACGGCACCCTCTACAGCGTTGTTCCCAGTTTCAGCGTGAATACGATAGCGGGCAAAGCTTCCGTGGTCGGAAAAGAGCGGGGCTGGACGATGGAGGAGTTCCAGTCGCTGATGGACAGCCTGCCGGAAGGAACGCAAGGCTTCGGAGACGTATCCCGCGACAACTTCCTGTCGATGATGATGACCTTCTGCGGAGTGGACTTCATCGATCCCACCACCGGGAAATGCAGCTTTGATTCCCCGGAATTCCTGAATATCTTGGAGTTCGCAAAGACCTTACCGGACGGCAGCTCCGAGGGGTCGGTCGCAATGGACGATTCTTACTGGAAGGATTACGAGACGCAGTACCGGGAGAACCGGACGGTTCTGATGCGCGTGTCGGTCAGTGACGTCAGTAACCTGAATTACACCATCGTCGGGGGATTCGGCGAGGAAATCACATTCATCGGTTTCCCCAACGAGAACCGGAACGGCTCCGTCCTTGCGGCTACCATGAGTTATGTGCTGTCCGCCAGATCCAAGAATCTGGAGGGAGCGTGGGAGTTTGTAAAAGTCTTCCTGTCGGAGGATTACCAGAAGAAGATTAGCTGGGGTCTGCCAGTGTTACGAAGCGCCTTTCTGGAAAAGGCGCAAGAAGCGACGAAGCGCCCTTACTATCTGGATGAGAACGGGCAGAAGGTGGAATACGACAACACCTATTACCTGAATGACGAGGAAGTCATCATTCCGCCCCTGACTCAGGAAGAAGTGGATCAGATCGTAAGCTTCCTAGAGTCCGTGGATAAGATCGAGTATTCCAATGACGCGGTCATGGACATCATCAACGAGGAGATCCCCGCGTTCTTTGAAGGGCAGAAGTCGGCGCAGGAAGCCGCGCAGGTGATCCAGAGCCGCGCCCAGCTGCTGGTGGAGGAAAACCGCTAGCCGCGTGCGGACGCCTGCCGCAGCGAAACGGCGGCCGGATGTCAGATGGATCCTGCCATCGACCACCCTGTGCGGCTGCCTGAGGCGGCGAAACGGCAGTGCCAGGAACATCACGAAAGTCCATACCGGAAAGACCGTTCCGGCTGTATTGTCAGGAACGGTCTTTTTCTCATAAAGAATGGACAGAATAATTTTTTGTATAAATTATGACAAAAATGGAAAGGAATCATCATGAAATGGCTTATCTGGTAGGCATAGCAGGAGGGACTGCAAGCGGAAAAAGTACATTCTCTGATCAATTGCGGAAATTACTTTGTGAATTAGGATGGAATGTAAAAATATTACATATGGATCATTATTTCAGACCTGAAAATGAGAGACCCTTTACGGAAGCATTTATTTCGGGAAAAAAATATATGGATGATAATCATCCGTTGACAGTGGATTTAGATACCTTAAAAAATGATATTCAAATAAATATTGAGGAAGGAGAATATGATGTTATCATAGTGGAAGGGTTATTAACATTATGGGACAATGAGATATATCACAAATTGGATTTAAGAATCTATATAGATTGTAAATCTGATGAGAGGATTGTACGCAGAATTAAGAGGAATATGGAATGGGGATTAACATTGGAACAAATCACAAATGTATATTTAGATATGGTTCGATATAGACATGACGAATATGTTGAACCGTCAAAATGGAGGGCGGAAATCATCATAAATGGTTCCCATTCTACAAAGGCATCCTTGCAAATGATAAAAGAATATATAAATGTTAATTGTAGGAAAGGAAAATAAAAACCCATTGAAAAAGATGAAAAATTGTTAGTATATCTTTCTATAAGGGAGCTAAAATCATGAGCCGCACAAAAATGGACAAAGCATTTGGTGTCGCTGTGGTGATCCTTTTTGTGGGGGTGATGATCGTTGTGTTTCACCTGTTCCTTCCGTTAATTCGCACTCACGCAGATCAGGAAGTCATCGTAAACACCGATGGTTGGGCGAGTTATGACGGCTTGGTTGATATGGGTATAAGAAGCGTTACCGCATTAATCACGGTGATAATGAGTTTGTCAACGGCGAGAATCACGTCAATGGTATCGAAGGATTCTGGGGGGTTGCCAAAAATCGATTAGTGAAATTTTGCGGTGTGGACAGAGCGTTTTTTGACCTCTATCTAAAAGAGTGAGAGTATCGTTTTAACCTTCGCGGCGGAACAACAAGGCCGGCAAGAGCATAACCGAACGCCCGGAGACCGCAGATCAGCGGGAAGAGAACGGGCATTGGGAAATAGACCTTGTGGCAGGCAGGGGACCGGGCCCTGCGTCCTGACGCCTGTGGAGCGGGTTTCGCGGAAATCGCTCCATGTGTCCATAAAGAACAAGACGCAGGAGGAAGTCATCAAAGCCTTAAAACGGCTCGCCAAGCGTGTCGGCGGCGACTTTGGCGAGGTATTCAGGACGATAACGGCAGACAACGGAAGCGGGTTTTTAGACAGCGAAAGGATGAAGGCCGCCGCGAAGTGCGGCGAGGTATATTATGCCCACCCTTACAGCTCCTGGGAAAGAGGGCCAAATGAGAACGGCAGCCGTATGCCGCGGCGGTTTCCCCCAAAAGGGACGGACTGGAACACACGAACCGCAGAGCGCCTGCAGGAGATAGAGGATGGGGTAAATCATTACCCGCGAAGAATACTTGCCTATCAGTCCGCAAACCAAGCATACGCCGCATAGGGTTGGGGGCGTTGGAATAGGACATTTTCACTTGCAATTTTCAGATAAAAATGTTTTTGAAAAAACGCTTGACTTTCAAGAGCAGATGTGACATAGTGGATTCATTATAGGGGTGTCGCTGATTGCCAATCTGGTCAAGCCCCTAGATAAATCGAAAATTCTTTTCGATTTGAGCGGTAAATTTTGCTTGGTCGCGCGTGATATAGACAGAGGGTAAAATCGGGATCTCGTGCTATAGAAAGGAACGTGTACGATGACCAAACAAAGAACGGCACTGTTTCGCACCAAAGCAGTCCGATACTCGGCTACAGCGGAGTCGAGTGCCTTGTGGAAGTAAGTTAAATTGTCCATCTCTGACGGGCAGTAACAAAGCGAATGCAAATAAGCCAACCAATGAGAAGAAAAGAACAAAAACAATGAGCAAAACAAAGAAAATCACAAGCATAATCGTAACAGCTATGGTCATGGTAACGATTCTAACGACAGCTGCATTTGCACAGTCATATGCTAATAAATACGTATATGGCAATGCTTACACGGTAGTAGCAAATGGAGGATTTTCGGATGGCGGGGCAAACTATTTAACCACCACCGTTGGTGAAATCTACAAGGCAGACGGTACATCGTCGAACTATTCCCGCGTTCGCGGAGATGTTCTAAACAGCAGCGGTAATCAGATATCAGTAAGTACCAATGTCGCGTTGGACTTGGATACGCCTACTTTGATAATGCTGAATCAAAACTATGCTGCCGGAACAATTATGAAGTTGCGCATGAAAGGAAATGTTAATTCCCTCGATTGCATCGTGGACTTCACAACCGCAATTGGCTAAACTCCCAACTTTAGTGCTACCGACGGGTTTCCCGCCGGTAGCACTAAAAGCGAAAACATGCAACGAGGTCAGAGAATGAAATCACTCTTAAAAACAGTTCAAATGCAATTCAAATTGATGACGACGACCAAGTCATTTTTGCTTGGGATGAGCATTAATTTCGTGTATGTGTTTATAACATATATGTACTATGTTATAAATTCTATGGGACATGACATATCCACTGTAGTTTCACCAAGTGCCGTGTTTCCGCTTAATACTGGGAGTGCTTTCTTTGATGTGTATATCAATATAGTTCCATTCTTGGTTGTGCTTCCTTTTTCAATGTCGTATTTAACTGACAAAAACAATTGCGCGTTGCCTATGATTCAGTCTCGCAGTAGTGTTGGTATATATTATACAGCTAAGAGTATTGTCTGCTTTTTAGGCGGGGGCTTAGTGTTTATAATTCCGATGATTGTAAGTGTATGCCTAAACACTATTACATTTCCTGCGTCTGGGATAACTCCATTTGGAGATTTGTTTGATATGAACTTTGACCTTTTTATAAGTGGTGCGAATATTGTTTTGCCGACCATTTGGAAGGGACTCTGGCTGCCGCGTCTTTTCATATTCAGTCCTGAAATGTACGCTATTTTATTTTCCATTTTGTTTTCACTTTTTGCAGGTGTGCTTTCATTGTTCACATTTTCAGTGTCGTTAGTTATAAAGCGGTTTAAGATTCTATTATTCCTACCAGCGTATTTGTTTATAACTCTGACAAATACTCTTGATTCATTGTTCTATAACGGGAATAATTTTATGAGTTATAAGATATTTCAATATGTAACTGTAAATGCACAATTTGGGAAAAACCCTTTGTTTCTGGCGGTTGTTGTTATGCTATTACTATCTATATCCGTAGTGCTTATCATACGGCAAGCACATATTGACCAGCTTGATTAAGAGGGATGAATCAAATGATTAGTCGCATTTCAATTTATAAATTGTTGGCAATACTGCCTATAACGGCTTTCAGAAAGATTAATCTGTTGCTACCCAGACAAGCATATGGGGCAGAGTTGTCAGTAGCGGAACTGTTTCTTCAAAACGTTTTTTCTGGTAGTCCGTCAAGAACACATGCTAATATCGTTATTGTTATGTTTGGCTTATTTGAAGTAGTCATTTTTAACATTTTATTTGGCTCGTTGTTCTATCGTGACTTTTTTGACAATAGCATTTATATTTTTGTAAGGCAAAAAAGCAGACTGAGATGGTATATCAATCGTTTGTGGCAATTGACACTATTCTCAATGATTTACAATACAATTTTTATTGGAATAACTTTTGTCCTCAGTGCGCGTTATTCAAAATTCGGCATAGACAAAGAAGCTTTATATATGTTCCTGCTTGCGTTTGTTATGGTTTTTTTGTTTAGCCTGTGGACTACAATTTTGATAAACTTAATCTCAATTAAAACCGGCTCTGTTCTTAGCTTTATCACAAATTATATTGCACTCACCGTTTGTTCTTTTCTTGCCATATTCCATGAAAAGGTTCCTATCGTCAGAAATATTCCGATATTGCTCGCACTAAACCCTGTTGCAAACGTTACGATAAATTGGGGGGACGGAATAGGGAAAGGTTTGCTGCCTTCCGTTTATTTTATCATAATAATTCTGATAACGACAATTTTAGGCTATATGGTAATTTCAAGAACCGATATTAGCCTTGAAAATAAAGAAAATAGTTAGGGAGGAAATGCCAAATGACTACAGTTGAGACTCAAAACTTGTCAAAAATAATTAAAGGAAATACTGTTATCGATGATGTTAGTATCATTATGACTTCGGGGGCAATCTACGGAATTGAAGGGAAAAACGGTTCTGGAAAAACAATGCTCTTCAGATTGTTGTCAGGATTAGTCTTACCAACCTCCGGAGCAATACTATATAGCGGTAAAACTTTGCACAAAGAAATTGCATCACCGCCAAGCATTGGCGTAACGATAGAAAACATGGGCTTATATTCAGAGTTTACTGGGCTTAGGAATCTACAGTATTTAGCATCCATAAGAAAATGCATTAATACTGATTGCATATTAAAGGCAATAGCTCGAGTTGGACTTGACCCTTGCGATAAACGCATAGTAAAAAAGTATTCTTTAGGAATGCGTCAGCGAATTGTCTTGGCTCAAGCCTTTATGGAATCCCCAGACATATTACTGTTAGATGAGCCAATGAATGGCCTTGACGAGTCGGGAGTTGAAACAATACGGAAAGTATTGATGGAAGAAGCCGACAGGGGCGCATTGATACTAATATCGAGTCACAACAGAGATGATATAGATTTGCTTTGTCAAGTAAAATACTCAATGGCGAACGGTAGATTGGAGTTGCAAAAATGAAGAAAATCTCTATTGTCATATTCATAGTTTTAGTCTGCAACATTTCTTTTGGGCTGTATGCAAAGAACACATACAAGGATTGTGGTGTTGCCGCTTTTAACACCGTTGATGAGGCTTTGGGTCTTAACCCTAACATCAACCAGATATTTACTGAGGACGATGTTGATTTGTTTATTTCTGACATCAAAAAACGCATTGATACTATTGCTGACGATGTTTTAGTTCTCGTAGTTCAGCCAACAGGAAAGATGAAACAGTATGGCTTCTCATCAGTTCAAGAAGTCAGTATCCTCTCCGTCTTGCGTGGCGATGTCAGTACTGAGAATTCGATAGAAATTGCTTCCATAGGCGGGGGAGGCGTTTATTCTCAAGAATACGCATATTATGATTACAGTAATGAACGACCAGTCTTATTTGGAATGGTAAACGTATTGCTTCCAGAAAAAGAATATCTTGTTTTTTTGACGCCATTGAAACTAAATAGCATAACAACTTCTCCGTATTATAGATATGCGTGGTCGCCTCAAAGTTCTTTTCGTATAAGCGATGATTACTCTGTAGCAGTGAATAAGACAGCTTCTGATACCTCTTATGAAGAATTCAAAGGCAGCGAATTCTTTTGCGACACCGAAGAAACAGTAAATAAACTCTTACAATTGAAGCATACAGTCGTTGCTCGATATTTAGCGAATCCTTGATTATGTTCTGTACCGCTGAAATCGAAAAAACTTTTCGATTTCAGCGGTAAATTTTCCTGACTTCTGCGTTATATAGATAGAGGGTAAAATTGAGACCTCGTGCTATAGAAGGGAATGGGTACGATGACCAGACAAAAAACGGCACTCTTCCGCACCAAAGCAGTCCGATATTCAGCTACGGCGGAGTCGAGTGCCTTATGGGTTGAAATACTGGCTAATGCGCTTGCTACTCTTACATCACATATTTTGGGATATGACACATGGTCATTAACAAATAATTGTTCTAGTTTTGCTTCCACAGGATGGAATGCAATATGCTCAACAACGGTATCTGCGGTGTAATTAATACGCCGTCCAACTTAAAAAATAGTATAGAGAACACTGGTCTTTCATCTACTGGGATTGCCGTTCCATATGATTATGCGGTGTACTACGCGAATGGTTCAAGTACGCCCGTAAGGAGTTCAGTATATTAATGAAAAAATGGATTGTATTTGGTGTCGCTGTGGTGATCCTTTTTGTGGGGGTGATGATCGTCGTGCTTCACCTGTTCCTTCCGTCAAGTACGCCTGTGACCGAAGTGGCATTTCAGGAAATTTCCTTCCTGCGGGAGGATCAGAAAGTCATTTTGAATGGCGAATTGCTTTCCAGCGGGAAATCCTACCGTGGATACCGTTACCGAATGGTAAATGACGTCTTGATTGTCACCATCCAAAGCGAATTGGTAAATCCAGGCCATCCCAATGGAGCTTTCCACATTGAGATCATGGAGGAACAGCCGTCAAACGTCCGGAACATTGCGATAGAATCAGGGAACGATATAACACCAATTTATCCACGATAACTCAGGATCACAAGATCACGGCAAGCTGCCTCCCGCACAGATCCGGCACTTTCTCCCGCCCCTCCCGGCAGGGCGGAAATGCCGCTGGCCATAGGAAGAAGCCCGGTTCCGTTGAGGCTGCGGATCTGGGCATAGCTTGATCACCAAAGAAAGTTCCTTGGTTTTTTATAACGCGAATTGCGACATATACAGCTTATAATAGGCTCCTTTTCTGGAAAGAAGCTCTTCGGCGGTGCCTTCTTCCAGAATCCCGCCCTCGTCGATGACAAAAATCCGGTTTGCCTTCTGGATGGTGGAGAGCCTGTGCGCGATCACGAAAGAGGTGCGTCCGGTCAGCAGGGTCTGGATCCCTTTCTGCACCAGAAGCTCCGTCTGGGTGTCGATACTGGAGGTGGCTTCGTCCAGGATCAGGATCCGTGGCATGGATACAAAGGTTCTGGCAAAGGCAAGCAGCTGTTTCTGTCCGATGGACAGTCCGGCGCCCCGTTCTTTCAGCTCCGTGTCATAGCCTTTTTCCAGTTTCAGGATGAAGTCATGGGCGCTGACGGCCTTCGCGGCGGCAATGATCTCTTCTTCGGTGGCGTCCAGCTTTCCGTAGCGGATGTTATCCCTGACCGTGCCGGAAAAGAGGAACGTATCCTGGGTCATGATCCCCATCTGGCTCCGCAGGGATTCCAGCGTCACCGTCCGGACATCCGTGCCGTCGATCAGCACCCGCCCGGAGGTCGTGTCGTAAAACCGGCTGATGAGGTTGACGATGGTCGTCTTCCCGGCTCCGGTAGGGCCGACTAAGGCGATGGTCTCTCCGGGGCGGATGTGGAAGCTGACCTTCCGGAGCACTTGCATCTCCGGGGCATCTGAGTAGGCGAAGGTGACGTCCTCGAAGGTGACGGCTCCTTGGATAGGGGGCAGGACGCCGGCGCCGGGCCGGTCGGTGATGCCGGGTACGGTGTCCAGAATCTCAAACACACGCTCCGCCGCCGCGATGTTGGTGATCAGCTGGTTGTAAAAACTGCTCAGGTTGCTGATCGGACGCCAGAACATATTGATATAACTGGCAAACGCCATGAAAGTGCCAATGGAAACCTGATCGATCCCGATGACCACGATACCGGTATAGTACAGCGCGATGGAACCGAGTCCCCAGCAGATGTCGATGACGGGTCCGAAAGCGTCGCTGAAAGAGACAGCCTTATGAAAGGCAAGTCGCTGTTCCTCCACCAGACGGCGGAAAATATCGTCGGTCTCCGTCTCCGCCGTAAAACTCTGGATGATCCTCATGCCCGATAAATCCTCATGGATGAAAGCGCCCAGATTGGAAAGCTTCTTCCGGTAGGTCTGCCAGCGTCTGTGGGAGGCGGTCTGGATGAACCACATCCCGCCCAGCAGAAGGGGCAGCGAACAGAGGGCGGCCATGGCCAGCAAGGGGTTCTTGGCGACCATGATGACGATGACGGCACAGACCGTGATGAAATCCGGAATTAAGGTCGTGACGCAGTTCCCAAGCACTTCTTTCAAGGAATTAATATCGCCGATGATACGCGCCAGGATCTTTCCGGTAGGACGGCTGTCAAAAAACTGGAAATCCAGAGTCTGTATATGGGTATAAAGCTCCTGACGGATCCTCATCAGGACGCCGTTGCCGATCCGGTTCATGATCGACATCCGCAGCCGGACGAACAGCACCATGGCGAGGTTCAGAACAAGGGCGAACCCGATCAGCCGTATCAGGCCCGGGAAATCCCCCTGGCGTATGTAGTCGTCGATAGCGGCTTCCATGATCAGCGGGTTCATCAGGCTGACAGTCACGCAGAAAGCCATGATGAGCAGCACCAGCAGGATTTCTTTTTGGAAGCGCAGCAGATAGGAGAAGAGCCGCAGCAAAGTTTCCCTTTTTTTGGTTTCTAGGGACTGCTCGTCTTCTTTATAGGAATTCACAGACATCAGGAACACTCCTTTTCTTTTTTCGTCAGTACCGGCTGATTCCAAGGCTCCCTAGATCCGCGGCGCGGCAGATCAGCCTTCCATTCCGTGATAGTTCCTAAGACACGGAATGAAAGCTTAGAGGATTCCCTTCGGGAAATGGCTGCCGTACTGCGCCAGATAGGTTTCATAGTAAGGCCCTTTCTGAGCGAGCAGTTCCTCATGGGTACCTCTCTGCGCCACGCGTCCGCCTTCCAGGAACAGAATCTCATCCGCGTGGCGGACGGCGCTGATCCGGTGGGCAATGATGATTTTGGTAACCGCGTCCATCTTTTGCAGGGTCTGCTGAATCAGATGTTCCGTTTCCATATCCAGCGCGGACGTGGAATCGTCCAGAATCAGGATGGGGCTGCCTTTCGCAAACGCGCGGGCGATGCTGACCCGCTGTTTCTGTCCGCCGGAAAGCCCCACGCCCCGTTCCCCGATCATCGTATCATACCGTTCTTCCAGCCGTTCGATGAATTCCGCCGCCTGCGCCTGCCGGGAAACCGTCTCCACCTGTTCCATATCCAGCGTGTCCTGCTTCCCCAGCCTGATGTTGTAATGGATGGCCTCGGAAAAGAGGAAAACGTCCTGCATGACCAGAGCAATGCTGCCGCGCAGCTGACCCAGGCTCAGATTGCGGACGTCCACCCCGTCCAGCAGGATACGTCCGCTCGTACAGTCGTGCAGCCGCTGTAACAGATGGATGATCGAGGACTTCCCGGAGCCGGTGGCGCCCATGATCCCCAGCGTTTTCCCGGCTTCCAGCGTAAAGTCGATGTCTTCCAGTATTTTTACGCCTGCCCTTTCAAAGCAGACTTTTTCAAAGACGACCGTTCCGCGGATCCGCTCCAGCACCACCGGAGACGCGCAGTCTTGGACGGCGGGAGTCTCCGCGTAGACTTTTTTCAGTTTCTTATAGGAAGCGACGGCGGAGGAAACGCTGTTGGCAAGCCAGCCGAGCATTTCCATAGGCCAGACGATATTCATGGAATATTCCACGAACGCGCCGAGGCTTCCCAGCGAAAAGCCGGCTGCGGAAAGCCCGTCCAGGGAAACCTTTCCGGATGTCAGGTCTTCCAAGGGAACCTGCGCCCGGATGATCAGATACCCTCCGGCCAGCAGGATCAGCAGCGGCAGAACCCGTGTCACGAAAGAGAAGAACGGGTGGTATTTTACGAACATCCTGGACTGTTCCAGGTTCAGGTCGCAATAACGCTTATTATGGAGCAAAAACTTCTGGATTTCATACTTTTCCCGGGCGAAAGCTTTCACCGTGCGCACGCCCGCAAGGTTCTCCTGCGCCACCGTGTTCAGCACGGCATTTTCCTCGCTGATGGATTCATAGATCTTGTCCAGCTTCCTTTCCAGAAAGACAGCCAGAAAGCCGCAGAGTATCACGGCGGCGGTAGGGATCAGGGCCAGTCTCCAATTCAGGCGGTACATGAAGAATAAAATCATCGTGACATGCACGACCACTTCGATGACCAGCATTCCCACGAAAGTCAGCCCCTCCCAGATACGGTCGATGTCGTCTTTGACCCGCGCCATCAGTTCCCCGGTGTTGTTCCGGTCGTAAAAGTCGGCGGAAAGCCCCTGGAGATGGCGAAGCAGATCTTTCCTCATGTTTCCGGCGATCCTGGCTCCGGTGATGTCAAAGAAGTATTCCTTGAGATACCCGAAGACGCAGCGACCGAGACCGATGCCGAGGATGCCCGCCAGCAGATATTTCAGCAAGGCTAGCTTCCCGCCGGTGATCACGTCGTCAATGATCCGTTTGGTCAGCAGGGGGGAGAGCATGTCCAGCGATACGCAGACCAGCAAGGAGAAAACGGCGAACAGGTAGCTTCCGCTGTGTTCCCGTAAATAACTCGATAGTTTTTTCAAATCCGGCTCCCGTCTGTGCGTTCCCTTGCACGGCGTGGCGGTAAAACAAAAAAATCCACGGCACTCCACCATGACCATGGACAGAAACTACTTTATTTTACGACAGCAGGGAGCAAAAGTCAACCTGAATTTCGGATGTTTTTTCGGTCACCTGTTTGCCGGACGGAATGCAATAGGCGGGAAAGGGATGGGCTGCATGGAAGTGATCAGCCAGTCAAAACTCTTTCGATGACATTTCCCCTTGCGCCTGTTTTGAAATGAGTGTATAATTTTTCATATCTTGTTTACAGGAGCCATATGCTGCGAAACATCGGACAGAAAGAGAAGCGTGCGCGGGTATCTGCGCGGACATGGAGGGAAAATGGGCAGGAAGCCGGTAGTATTGATGATTTTGGACGGATTCGGGTTGAATGAGAGGATACAGGGGAACGCGGCGGCGGAAGCGAACACCCCGGTCTTAGATAAACTGATGACAGAATACCCCTTTGTCAGAGGAAACGCCAGCGGCATAGCGGTGGGGCTGCCGGAGGGGCAGATGGGCAATTCCGAGGTAGGACACCTGAACATGGGGGCCGGGCGGATCGTCTATCAGGAACTGACCAGGATCACCAAAGCGATTCAGGACGGAGATTTTTTTGAGAACCCGGCGCTGCTTGGCGCGGCAGAAAACTGCAAGGAGAAAAACAGCGCTCTGCATTTGATGGGGCTGCTTTCCGACGGCGGGGTGCATAGCCATATCACGCATGTATATGGACTGCTGGAACTGGCAAGGCGAAACGGTCTGCAGAAAGTGTTCGTCCACTGCTTCCTGGACGGCAGGGATACTCCGCCCTCCAGCGGAAAGGAATACGCGCAGGCGCTGGAGGACGAGATGGCCCGCCTTGGCGTCGGGAAGATCGCGACCGTTGCCGGGCGTTATTACGCCATGGACAGGGACAACAACTGGAACCGGGTGGAACTGGCATACCGGGCGCTGACGAAAGGGGAAGGGCTGGAAGCGCCAAGCGGCGTGGAGGGTATTCAGGCTTCCTATGACCGGGGGGAAACGGATGAGTTCGTGAAACCCACCGTAGTGACAAAGGACGGGGCGCCGGTGGCGACGATCCAGGATGGCGACTCTGTGGTATTTTTCAATTTCCGCCCGGATCGGGCAAGGGAGATCACCAGGGCTTTCTGCGACGACGAGCTGAAAGGCTTTGACCGGGGCGCGAGGAAACAGCTCACTTATGTATGTTTCTCCGATTATGACCCGACGATTATCCATAAAGAAGTAGCCTTTGAAAAAGTATCGGTGACGAACACGTTTGGGGAATGGCTGGCAGCGAACCACCTGACCCAGGCGAGGATCGCGGAAACCGAAAAATATGCCCATGTGACATTTTTCTTTAACGGCGGGATCGAGAAGCCCAACGAAGGGGAGGACAGGATCCTGGTAAATTCCCCCAAAGTGGCAACTTATGACCTAAAACCGGAGATGAGTGCCTACGAGGTCTGCGACAAGCTGACGGAAGCCATCCGCAGCGGCAAGTATGACGTGATCATTATCAATTTCGCCAATCCGGACATGGTAGGGCATACCGGGGTGGAGGAAGCCGCCGTCAAGGCGGTGGAAACCGTGGACGAGTGCGTAGGCAAAACGGTGGAAGCCGTTCTGGAGACAGGCGGCGTACTGTTCCTCTGCGCGGATCACGGGAACGTGGAGCAGCTGATTGATTATGAAACCGGAGAACCGTTCACCGCGCATACGACCAATCAGGTTCCGTTTATCCTGGTGAACTATGACCCGGCGTATACGCTGCGCGAGGGCGGCTGTCTGGCGGACATCGTGCCGACCTTGATCCAGGTCATGGGCAGGGAACAGCCGGCGGAAATGACAGGGAAATCCCTTCTGGTCAAAAAATAGGCCCTGTCCTTGCCAGGATTGCTTCACAGTCCCGGCGGCGCGAAAGAAAGAATGGCAGTGCCAAGGGAATGAAACGTCTGACAAACGGGAAGAATAAGGATAGTTGCTGGGCGGCCGCTTTTGCCGAACAGTTTGTCTGTCCGTGAGACAGGCCGGCCCAGACGGGCCGGCCTCGGCTTTTCACAGACTCGCTATGCGTAAGTAACGCGCAGACATGGAGGAAAAAATGCTGCATTGTTTGGAGATTGTCAGAGTACATGGACGGGAGATCCTGGATTCCAGAGGGAATCCCACAGTGGAAGCCGAAGTCACGGTTCGCTGCCATAAGGATCAGCGGCTGTACATGGGAAAAGCCGCCGTGCCGTCCGGAGCCAGCACAGGACGTTTTGAAGCGGTGGAGCTGCGGGACGGGGAACCTAGGTATCTGGGCCTGGGCGTACAGCGCGCCGTAAAAAACATTACGGAGAAGCTGTCCGGCGTTCTGCTTGGGAAGAATGCCCTGGAGCAGGTTCTGCTGGATCGGATCCTGCTGGAGACGGACGGAACCGAGAATAAGAGCAACCTGGGAGCGAACGCCATGCTTGGGGTGTCTATGGCCGCTGCAAAAGCAAGCGCGGCGGCGCTGAATCTGCCGCTGTACCGTTATCTGGGCGGGATCCCTGCGAAGCTTCTCCCGGTTCCCATGATGAACATCTTAAACGGGGGCAGACACGCGGCCAATACGGTGGACTTCCAGGAATTTATGGTCATGCCGGTACAGGCGGAAAGCTTCGCGGACGCCCTGCGTATCTGTGCGGAAATCTACCACTATCTGAAAAAGATCCTGGATCGGAAAGGACTGTCCACCGGGGTGGGAGATGAGGGCGGCTTTGCGCCGGATCTGCCGGACGCGGAAGGTGTCCTTTCCTTAATCGTGGAAGCCGTCCAGGAGGCGGGCTATCTGCCGGGGCAGGGAATCCGGATTGCCATAGACGCCGCCGGAAGCGAGCTTTACAATGAACAGACCAAGATGTACCATTTCCCGGGGGAAAGCAGGCTGAAAGGGCAGGAAGTCATCCGCGACACCGAGGGCATGATCGCGTATTATGAAAGCCTGATTCGCCAGTTCCCGATTCTGTCCATCGAAGACGGGCTGGCGGAGGACGACTGGGATGGATGGAAACAGCTGACCGAGAGGCTGGGCGACAAGATACAGCTGGTGGGCGACGACCTGTTTGTGACCAACACCAAGCGGCTGGATGCCGGGATCAAGCTTGGTGTGGCGAACGCCATCTTAGTGAAAGTCAACCAGATCGGAACCCTGACGGAAGCTTTTGAAGCCGTGGAAATGGCGCATAAGAACGGCTATAAGGCGGTGATTTCCCACCGTTCCGGGGAAACGGAGGATACCACCATCGCGGACATCGCGGTGGCGCTGGGTGCCGGGCAGATCAAAACCGGCGCGCCCTGCCGGAGCGACCGCGTGGCAAAATACAACCGTCTGCTGCGCATAGAAGAAGAACTCAAGACCGCCGCGCAGTATATGGATCCATTTCACAAAATCTGAAAATCCAGCCTGATGTCAGTCGGCAGGCCTTGGCGGCTGGGATAGGACAAGCCATTCAGAAACGGAAACAGAACAGGAGGGAAGGCCATGGCAAAGCCATTGTTCCGCAAGGACAATGGCTTTGCCATGGCCTTCCCTCTCCCAAGCACCCGAATCCGTAGACGCAAATCAGCCCGGTAGCGGTGTCCATCAGCAGGAGCTAAGCAAGTATTTCTGGGAAATTGGAAAAAACGGCTTGCAACCTTGTCCGGTATCTGGTATCCTGATAACGATTATAATCAGCTGTGAAATGTGGAAAAGAGGACGACACCGGAATCCAAAACAGAAATAGAACCCCCAAATATTTTCAGGAAAGGAATGGAACAGCACGTGGGAAACAACAAGAGCTTTAAGGGAAACGTAGTCATCGGACAATCGGGAGGGCCTACGGCAGTCATCAATGCTTCCGTGGCGGGAGTGTATTCCGCGGCAAAATCGCTGGGCGTGAAAAAAGTCTATGGGATGGTACACGGGATACAGGGCTTTCTGGAAAAAAACCTGCTTTCTCTGGAAGATTACCTAGGAGACGGCTTAGGGATCGAGCTGCTGAAAAGAACCCCGTCCGCTTTCCTCGGCACCTGCCGGTACAAGCTGCCCAAAGTGGAGGGCCATGAAGAAGTCTACGAAAAAATATTCGCGGTCTTGGAGGAATATGAGATCGAAGCCTTTTTCTATGTGGGCGGGAACGACTCCATGGATACCGTGAAAATGCTGTCCGACTATGCCGCGGCGCATGGAAAGACCCAGCGCTTCGTAGGCGTGCCTAAGACCATCGACAACGACCTGCCCATCACCGACCACTGCCCCGGATATGGTTCGGCGGCAAAATATATCGCGACCTCCGTCAAGGAAGTCGTCCGCGACGTACAGTCCACCGCTCTGGCGAAGCCTACGGTCATCATCTTAGAGATCATGGGACGCAACGCCGGCTGGCTTACGGCGGCGGCGGCACTGGCAAAGGGAGCGGACTGCGAGGGAGCGGACGCGATTTATCTTCCCGAAGTGGATTTTGACGTGGATGCTTTCGTGGAAAATATCCAGGCGATCCGGAAAAACAAGAACTGGGTGGTAGTGGCGCTTTCCGAGGGCGTGAAGCTCCCAGACGGCAGATTCGTATGCGAGCTGGGCGGCGGCTCCGACGCGGTGGACGCGTTCGGGCATAAGCAGCTGAGCGGATGCGCGGCCACTCTGGGCAATATCGTCAGGGAACGTACCGGGTTCAAAGTAAGGCCGATAGAATTTTCGACCCTGCAGAGAGCGGCAAGCCACATTTCCTCCCTGACGGACATCAACGAAGCGTTCCAGGTGGGAAGACGGGGAATGCAGGCGGCGGCCGACGGAGAAACCGGCGTGATGGTCGTCATGAAGAGGATACAGGAATCCCCGTATCTGTGCGACATGGATACCTATGACATCCATGCCGTCGCCAATGTGGAGAAAACGGTTCCGGCACAGTGGATCACGCCGGACGGCAAGGGGCTGACGGAGGAGTATGCCAGTTACGCAAGGCCGCTGATCATAGGGGAACTGACGCCTTTCTATGTGGACGGCCTGCCCAGGCATCTGGTAAGGGCGGAATAAGATCAGAGGATGTCTTTTGAGAGCCATGCGTGGGAAGTCTGCCAGCATGGCTCTTGAGCAGGACGGCGGCAGCGAACGTACTTGGGCGCAGCGAAGCGGGCCAAACCTCCCGTTTTGCTGAGAAAGGATGGACATAAAAATGACGACAACTGCTAAAATGGACAGGGCAGACCTGGCGGCAAGGCTTACCGCCTGGACGGAAAAACTTTACGGCAAAAGTATTCCGCAAAGCACAAGGCAGGAACTGTATGACAGCGTCCTCAGCCTCACGAAGGAGCTTCTGGGCGAGCGGCCTCGTATCAGCGGAACGAAAAAGGTCTATTACATTTCCATGGAGTTCCTGCTCGGTCGGCTGCTCGGCGACAGCCTGCTCCATCTGGGGATCTATGAGGAACTGGAAGAGGTGCTGGGTTTCCCCGTTTCGGAACTGGAGGAAACGGAACCGGAGCCTTCCTTAGGAAACGGCGGCCTTGGCCGGCTCGCGGCCTGTTTCCTGGATTCCATTGCCTCCCTGGGGATTCCGGGGGCGGGGATCGGGCTATGCTATCATTTCGGGCTGTTCCGGCAGGTGTTCCGGGACGACCTGCAGACCGCCGAAAAAGATACCTGGCTGGAACAGCAGTCATGGATCCGGAAAACGGCTGTGTCCTATCCGGTTCCATTCGGCTCGAAGACCGTCGCCAGCCGTATGTATGACATCGATGTGTTAGGATGGGGAAACGGGGTGAACAAGCTTCATCTTTTTGATATTGAGACAGTGGATGAGAGTCTGGTGGAGGAAGGGATCCGCTTCGACAAAAAGAAAGTCGAAAAAAACCTGACTCTGTTCCTGTATCCGGACGATTCCGATGAAGCGGGGAACCTGCTGCGTATCTACCAGCAGTATTTCATGGTGAGCAACGCCGCCCGGCTGATCCTGGGGGAAATGAAAGAAGCCGGACATGATCTGCATAAGCTGCCGCTCCACGCGGTGATCCAGATCAACGACACCCATCCCACCATGGTCATCCCGGAGCTGATACGGCTCCTGACCGAAGAGGAAGGCTTCTCCATGGAGGAAGCGATCGACGTGGTGAGCCGCACCTGTGCGTATACCAACCATACGATCCTCGCGGAAGCCCTGGAAAAATGGCCCATGAAATATCTGCGGAAAGTGGTGCCGCAGTTAGTTCCTATCATCAAGGAGCTGGACGCCCGCGTCCGCCTGCGTTTCGATGATCCGAAAGTACAGATCATCGGCAAGGGCAGGAAGGTGCATATGGCGCACATCGACATCCATTACGGCTTTTCGGTGAACGGCGTGGCGGCACTCCATACGGAGATCCTGAAAAACACGGAGCTGCGGCCTTTTTATCAGATATACCCGGAAAAATTCAACAACAAGACCAACGGGATCACATTCCGGCGGTGGCTGTTCTCCTGCAATCAAGAACTGACACGGCTTCTGACGGACACCATCGGAGACGGCTATCAGACGAACGCCATGGAACTGGAGAAGCTGCTGGCTTTCCGGGAGGACGAAAAGATCCTGGACGCCCTCGCGGCGGTCAAGAGGAAGAAGAAGGAAGATCTGTGCGCCTACCTTGCCCGGAAAGAAGGGGTGAAGCTGAACCCGGATTCGATCTTCGACATTCAGGTGAAGCGGCTGCATGAATATAAGCGCCAGCAGATGAACGCGCTGTATATCATCCATAAATATCTGGAAGTGAAAGCCGGGAAAAAACCGGCAGTTCCCATTTCCTTCCTCTTCGGGGCAAAAGCGGCTCCGGCGTATGTGATCGCGCAGGACATCATCCACCTGCTGCTGGTGCTGCAGAAGATCATCAACCATGACCCGGAAGTCTCTCCGTACCTTACCGTGGTAATGGTGGAAAATTATAACGTCAGCTACGCGGAGAAGCTGATCCCCGCCTGTGACGTGTCGGAGCAGATTTCCCTGGCAAGCAAGGAGGCCAGCGGTACGGGCAACATGAAATTCATGCTCAACGGCGCGGTCACGCTGGGAACCATGGACGGCGCCAATGTGGAGATCCATGACTTGGTAGGGACGGACAATATTTACATCTTCGGAAAAGATTCGGAAACGGTCATGGAACACTACGCGAAAGCGGACTATGTTCCTAAGGACTACTATGAAGACAGCCCGGTCATCCGGGAAGCCGTGGACTTCCTCGTAGGGAAGCAGGCTCTTGCGGTCGGACATCCGGAGAATCTGGAGCGGCTGCATCAGGAGCTGCTGCGGAAAGACTGGTTCATGACGCTGCTGGATCTGGAGGACTATATCAAGGTCAAGGACAAAGTGTTCGAGGACTACCGGAACCAGCCCAAGTGGAAGAGGATGAGCCTGGTCAATATCGCCAAGGCAGGGTATTTCTCTTCCGATCGAACGATCGAGGAGTACAACCGGGATATTTGGAAGGCGTAAGCGTGTGATCTTGAAAAAAGTATGATCTAAACAGTATGATTTCTATGCCCCCGAGGCGGGCAGAGGGGAGCAGCCATGAGAAAATGCGGCGTGTTACTACCGATTTTCAGTATTCCGTCTCATTATGGGATCGGAAGCTTTTCCAGGCAGGCTTACGAATTCGTGGATTTTCTGGAACAGGCAGGGCAGAAGCTTTGGCAGATTCTGCCTCTTGGCCCTACCAGCTATGGGGATTCCCCGTACCAGTCCTTTTCCACGTTTGCCGGAAACCCTTATTATATTGATCTGGAAACGCTGGTCGCGGACGGGTATCTGGAGCGGGAAGAGTGCGACGAAGCGGATTTCGGGAACCGGAAAGACTCCATTGATTATGCCAGGCTTTACCGGTCTCGCTTTGCCGTATTGAAAAAAGCATATCAACGCGCCTTGGAAAAAGGCATTGAGCAAAGACCGGAGTACAGGGAGTTCCTGTCTAAGAATGCCTACTGGCTGGAGGATTATGCCCTGTACATGGCGGTGAAATCCCATTTTCAGGGGAACGGCTGGGAGCTGTGGGAAAAAGGGATCCGTCTGCGGGAAAAAGAGAGCCTGGAACAATATGCGGCTTCCCAGAAAGAAGAGATCGGCTTTTTCCGGTTCCTCCAGTACCTTTTTTCCGCGCAGTGGAAAGCGCTCAAGGCTTACGCCAATGGAAAGGGCATAGAAATCATAGGCGACATCCCCATCTATGTGGCGTTTGACAGCGCGGACACCTGGGCGAATCCCCGGCTCTTCCTGCTGGACGAAGAATGCCGGCCGACCGGGGTGGCGGGCTGTCCGCCGGACGCCTTTTCCGCCACGGGGCAGCTGTGGGGCAATCCCCTGTATGACTGGGGGTACCACAGAAAAACCGGGTATGAGTGGTGGCGGAAGCGCATTACATACTGCTATGAGTTATATGACATTGTACGCATTGACCATTTCCG
>JAISOV010000008.1 GCA_031275405.1 Clostridium sp.
AGCAAGCTGACCACATTCAGCAAGCTGACCACATTCAGCAAGCTGACCACATTCAGCAAGCTGACCACATTCAGCAAGCTGACCACATTCAGCAAGCTGACCACATTCAGCAAGCTGAATGGTATCATTATAAACCACTTTGGGCAAAAAAGCTACTAAGAATCATGGACTTTATTTGAGCAGCAGCTATTTGCCTCCGTTTTCCTGCTCCCTACGCATACGGCACTACCCGAATCTCCCCGCCTTTCGGGGTCAGGAGGATTCCCTCCCCGGTCGGCTCCGCAGCCGCTCCCTCGACATTTTCTACAGCGTCCACGTTTTTCAGCAGCCAGGTCATGTTCCCGCACAACCCCGAGCTGTTCAGCCGGAGTGCGCGGCCCTGCCGCAGCGCCTTTGCTTCCAGTACGACCGTGCCTTTCTGATCCGTCACCTGGCAGGAAGCTTCCTCTCCGTCGCCCAGCTCATAGACCTGAACGCACACGCCGTCCGCATAGTCGTAATCCGCCCGGTCTTCCCGCGCTCCGAGGGGAAGCAGGGTATTTTCCCGGACATACAGGGGCAGGGAGAAATAATCATAGGTTTCGCGATACCATTTTTCCCCCTCGCGCGTCTCTCCCGAAAGCAGATGTGTCCATCTCCCTTTGGGAAGGTAATATTCCGCTTCCCCATCCTCCCGGAAAACGGGCGCGACCAGCAGGCTCCCCCCTAACATATACTGCATGTCCAGATACCGCGCGGCAGGGTCTGCTTCATATTCCAGGATCATGGAACGCATGACCGGAACCCCGGTTTCCTTCGCCTGTACCGCCGCCCGGAAGATATAAGGCATCAGGCGGCATTTGAGCCGGGTGAACCGGCGGCATACATCGTTTGCTTCCTCGTCGAACAGCCACGGCACACGGTAGCTTGTGGAGCCGTGCATTCTGCTGTGGGTGGAAAGCAGGCCGAACTGCAGCCAGCGCTTGTAAAGATCCGCCGTCGCCGTCATCTCAAAACCGCCGATGTCATGGCTCCAGTAGCCGAAGCCGGACATGGTGAAAGACAGCCCGCCCCGCAGGCTCTCCGCCATGGACGCATAGGAAGCGGAACAGTCTCCGCCCCAGTGGATCGGGAACTGCTGGCCGCCCACGGTAGCGCTTCTGGCAAACAGGACAGCTTCCCCCTCTCCGCGTACCTCTTTGAGCAGTTCAAAGACACAGCGGTTATACAGGTACGTATAATAATTGTGCATGGCATGAGGATCCGCCCCGTTGTGGTACGCCACGTCGGTGGGGATTCTCTCCCCGAAATCCGTTTTCAGGCAGTCTACGCCGCAGGCCAGCAGCTCCCTCAATTTCCCTTGATACCAGGCGGCGGCTTCTGGATTAGTAAAATCCACCAGCCCCATCCCAGGCTGCCAGTTGTCCATCTGGCGCACTCCCCGCCCATCGCCGCGAAGCAGCAAGTAGCCGTTTTCTTTGGCTTCCCGGAAAGCCTTGGTATCCTGCGCCAGATAGGGATTGATCCATACGCTGATCCGCAGCCCTTTTTCGTGGTATCTTTTCAGCATTCCCTCCACATCGGGAAAGACCCTCGTATCCCACTCGAAATCGCACCAGTGAAATTCCCTCATCCAGAAGCAGTCAAAATGGAACACGCTCAAGGGAAGCTTCCGCTCTTCCATCCCTTGGATAAAAGAAGCGGTAGTCTCCTCGTCGTAGCTCGTCGTAAAGGAGGTGGAGAGCCACAGTCCGAAGGACCAAGCCGGAGGCAGGGCGGGCTTCCCGGTCAGATTCGTGTAATTTACCAATACCTCTTTCATCGTCTTCCCGTAAATGACATGGTAGCGGATCTCTTCGCCCGGCACGGAAAAGCCGACGTTTTCCACCTTTTCGCTGCCGACCTCGAAGGATACGTTGTCGCTGTGATCCACCAGAACGCCGTAGTGCCTGTTCGTCAGATAAAAAGGAATGTTCTTGTATGCCATCTGGGAGGCGGTTCCGCCGTCCTCGTTCCAGCAGTCTACGGACTGGCCGTTCTTGACGAAAGCCGTAAACCGTTCCCCTAAGCCATACACGCACTCTCCGGGGCTTAGAGTCAGCTCGGTCAGCATATAGGGACTGTACTGCGCTTTCAGGTAATCTGTTCCGGGCAGTTTAGTCGAGGGGCTTCGGTCATACTGCATATAGCCTAGGTTGCGGAAACCGCAGCCGGTAAGCAGCCTCCCTTCCCCCTCGAACCGGAAGCCGAACGTCTTACGGCAGACGCGTACCGCCATCATCCCAGCTTTCATCACCGCTTCTGTTTCCCCGATCTCTACTTCCACTTCCTGCGGAGCCGAAAACAGCTCGAAGCGAGGCTCTTTTTTCTCATAACCGGAAAAATGATAACTCCGGACGCTGATGACGTTTGGGCGGATGGAAGTAAACTCTGTGGTGATCGTGGGAACGTCCAGCGCTCCTCCCCTATGCTCGACCGGGCGCACCGGCATGACCACCCTCATTCCTCCCGGTATCCGTTCCACATGGAACGCCTGGGCCGCGTATATCGCGTTGGCCCGTTCGCTCTTTTCCCAATAACCCTCCGTAAACTTCATAAGTACTTCCATCCTTTCTGACAAAACTAAACAAACAGCAGCAGACTCACCGCCATCACCAACATTCCCGCCACCAGCCCGTAGACCGAAAGATGATGCTCCCCATATTCCCTTGCCGCAGGCAGGAGTTCATCAAAGGAAATAAATACCATAATTCCCGCCACCACCCCATAGATGATCCCGAAGACCATTTCGTTCAGAAAGGGCAGCAGAATCAGAAAGCCCACCACCGCCCCCAGCGGCTCCGCTAAACCCGACAGGAAAGAATAGAAAAAGGCTTTCTTCCGGTTTCCGGTCGCAAAATAAATCGGCACCGCCACCGCGATCCCCTCAGGAATGTTATGGATGGCGATGGCAACCACCACCGGGATGGCGACCGAAAGATCCTGAAGCGCGGAGACGAACGTCGCCATGCCCTCCGGGAAGTTGTGGAGCGCCAGCGCCAGCGCCGTAAAAAGTCCGGTATGCAGCAGGTCTTTCCCCTGTTCAGGAAATCTGCCCTCCGAATCCTTGGCGTGGCCCGGCTTCTCCTCCAGGGATTTCATCTCATGGGGGTTCTGTTCGCTGGGGATCAGCTTGTCGATCAGGGAGATGAAAAGCATTCCTCCGAAAAAAGCAAGCACCGTGACCAGCGAGCCTTTGCGTCCGCCGAAATAGTGCTCCAAAGAAGCCTGTGCCGCCTGGAACAGCTCAATCATGGAAACATAGATCATGACCCCCGCCGAGAATCCCAGGCTGACCGCCAGGAATTTCCCATTCGTCTTCTTGGTCAGGAGTGCCGACAGACTCCCGATCCCGGTGGACAGACCCGCGATCAGCGTCATGGCAAAAGCAAAGAGAATGTTCATCCCGATACCCACCTTTTCGGATTGCCGTATCCTTAGCTTATATCCTATCCTTCGGATAGGATATGACTGCTCCGCAGTCACGGCAAGAGCATGGCCATTCGGCCTTATATCCTATCCTTCGGACAGGAGTTCAGATTACTTCGCAGCCGCCTGACCCGCTTCCTACGCGTATATAGGAAGTATATGAAAAGAACGGCAGATAAATTCTGGAACAGCTCCTGTCCGGCAGAGGAGGCCCGCCAGGAACCTGGAAGGCGCCCGGCGCGCAGTCCGGGCGGCGCAGCCGGGATCTTACTGCGACACATATTCCTCGCCGCGCACGTCCAGTACCGTCAGCGATTGCAGATCCAGCCGCAGGTACATAAAGCCGTCTTCCTCGTATTCCTCCAGGACGCCCACGGCTTCCACCCAGTCGTCCGGTTCCGGGTACTGCGCGTCCTGCCCCCAGCTCACTTCAAAACCGGCGTTGGCGTCCACGCCGCAGCAGCCGGGTCCGTACCGGATCACGGAGTAGTACACCAGCCCGGTCTGCGGGTCGGTATACTCGCAGAAGATTCCCTCATATTTCAGGGTCTTGCCAAGATAGTCTTCCGTATTGAAATAGACGTCGTTCGTCTGCGCGATGAACATCTTTTCTTTGATCTCGATCAGATCCCCCGCCGCGGCCCCAGTCAGATCTTCCGCCGTGCCGTGCGTCACACTGCCGTCGGCTTTCTTGGCTTCCTCCGCCGCTTCGGATACAGTCTCTCCTGCCGGCGCGGCTGTGTCCTCCGGTTCGGTATTTCCGGAAGACTGCCGGAAAATATCGCCGTCATCCTGCACAGGGCTTCCGCCCGGATCCTGTATGGCCCGCTCTGCGGGAATATTCCCTTGACAGCCGCAGAGTACAAGCGCTAAGACCATCGTCAATAAAAGAACCGCTTTTCCCATAAAGGCTCACTCCTTCCTTTTTACCAGATTCCCCGTGCCGAATCGCGGCACTTTCCACGCAGCCAGCCGCAGGATCCAGAACAACAGGAATGCCATGATGTTCACGATGACCACGCTTGCCCCCGTCGGCGTGGCATAAACATAAGAAACGACCACGCCGACGAAGAAGCAGGACACGGACACGAGGGCGGAGCAGACCGTGACGCTCCGCCACTTTTTGCAGAGCCGCATCGAGGTCAGTGCCGGGAAGATGATCAGGCTCGATATCAGCATCGCCCCCATCATCCTCATGCCCAGCACGACCGTGACCGCCGTCAGGATGGCGATCAGCGTATTGTAAAGGCCCGTCCTGACGCCCGTGGCTCTGGCAAAGTTTTCATCAAACGTCACTGCAAATATTTTATGATAGAAAAAGACGAACAAGACCAGCACGGCGACGGCAAGAAAGACGCTCAGTTTCACATCGGTCTTGCTCATGGCAAGGATACTGCCGAAAAGGTAGTTGCAGACGTCCGTATTCATTCCGGTCGTAAGCGATATGACCACTACACCGACCGCAAGGGCGCTTGTGGAAATCAGCGCAATGGCGGCATCGCCTTTGAGCCTGCTGTTTTCACTGATACGCAACAGCAAGAAAGCCGCCAGCACTACGACTGGGATGGAAACGGCGAGCGGCGCGACATTCATGGCGGTCGCCGCCGCCAAGGTGCCGAAACCCACATGCGACAGCCCGTCTCCGATCATGGAGTAGCGTTTCAGCACAAGGCTCACGCCCAGAAGCGCCGCGCAGAGCGAAACCAGCAGCCCTACCACCACGGCCCGGACAAGAAACTGATATGAAAACATTTCCATCAACGTATCAAGCATCTCTACTCCCATCTGCCCGCCCTGGCCGACATACCGCTGCTGCCCAGCAGAGACCGCTGAGCAGCAACGGTATGCAGATCAGGGAGGCTGAAAGCCTCTTCCGGCCTTTATGCCCCTTCGTCCGGCTCACGGGAAGAAAACCCACGTTCTCCCTGCACAAATGCCTTTCCGATCCCGGAAGCCGCATAGTCGTCCTTCGTCCCAAAAAACGCCTGTTCTTTCTGTAGATGCAGGATATGGCTGGCGTACCGCACCGCGCTCCGGATGTCGTGGGAGACCATGACGATGGTGATCCCGGTTTCCCGGTTGACCTTCTCGATGATGCGGTAAAGCTCCGCCGTCACCATCGGGTCAAGCCCCGCCACCGGTTCGTCCAACAGAAGCAGCTTCCGGGTAGAACAGAGGGCGCGGGCCAGCAGCACCCGCTGCTGCTGGCCGCCGGAAAGTTCCCGGTAACAGCGGCGGCGCAGATCCGCGATCCCCAGCCGCCTCATGTTTTCCTCTGCAAGGCTCCTGTCCGTCCGTAAATAAAAAGGACTCAGGCCCCGAGAGGCCAGCCGTCCGGAAAGAACGACTTCATACACACTCGCCGGAAAATCCTTCTGCGCGGCGGTCTGCTGCGGCAGATAGCCGATTTCCGCAGCTTTCAGCCCATCGCCGAAGAGGATGCTCCCTTCCGCCGGGGCTTTCAGCCGGAGCAGTCCTTTGATGAGCGTACTCTTACCGGAGCCGTTCTCCCCGACGACACATAGATACTCTCCGGCCCGGACTTCAAAATCCAGCTCCCGGACGGCAGTCTGCCCCTCGTATGCAAAAGAAACATTCCTGCAGGTGATCAGCGCCATGTCAGTAAAGTGCCTCCTTTAAGGCTTCCACATTTCGGTTCATCAGGTCAAGGTAAGTCATACCGTTGATAAAGTCGTCCCGCGTGATGTTATGGCAGGCGTGAAGCTCTAAGACTTTCGCCCCGGTCGCTTCCGCGATGGTCTCCGCCATCTTCCCGTTGGAAAGCTCGATGTGGAATACCACCGGGATACTTTCCGCCTCCACTTTGTCAATCAGGAACGCCACCGTCGCCGCGCTTGGCTCAGTTTCCGTGGAACAGCCGGGAAAAGCGGCAAAATAATCCAGTCCGTAAGCGTCGGCAAAATAGCGGAACGGGAAACGGTCTCCGAACACAAACGTCTTTCGCGCGGCGCCGTCCACCACAGCCTGGAATTTTCCATCCAGCTCTTTCAGCTGCTCTATATAAGCCTCCTCGTTGCGTAGATACTGCTCCGCGTGGGAGGCGTCCGCCTCGCACAGGGCGGCTGAGATCTTCTGTACGATCAGCTGGGCATTCTTAGGCGAAGTCCAGACATGCTCGTCGTATTCGTGTTCGTCGTCATGCCCGTCTTCATCGTCATGACTGTCCTCGTCGTCATGCCCGTCCTCGTCGTCATGCTCGTGTTCGTCGTCATGCTCGTGTTCGTCGTCTTCCATGCCTTCCACGATCTCTTCCTCCACGACCTCCACACAGTCCATCAGGGTGACGATCTTCATCCCGCTCGTGTCCATCGACTCCAGCAGTTCGTGTACCCACTCATCCGATTCGCCGCCGACATAGAGGAAGACGTCGCAATTCTGGATCCTGATGACGTCCTGCGGCGTAGGCTCAAAGGAATGACTCTCGGAAGCGGGCGGAAGCAGCATCGTCACCTCCGCGTTGTCTCCGGCGACCTGGCGGGCGAAATCATAAGGCGCGAAAATGGTGGCGACAACGCTCACTTTGTCCGAAACGGATCCGTCATTGTCCGCGCCGCCGTCCGCCGGGACGTCTTTTCCGGCACAGCCGGACAGTACCGCGGCAGCCATGGCCGCAGCTGTTAAGATAGATAGAAACTTTTTCATAAAGGATCATACCTCCGTCATTTTATGATTTGACCGCAGCATTACACGGAGGTATTTTCAATTATCCATCCTCACTTTACGCTTCACAGGGGTATCGGCAAGGAACCGGCTGCGGCCCGGTTTCCACAAAGGCGGAAACGCCAGAACGACGCCCTTGAAAACAGCTGCCCACGCGACAGCAGCCGTAAACGTTTTTAATAAGTTTGCCGCCACCTGAAGGTTCGCGCAGGTCGCACAGCCGCCCTCCGGCGCTTCGTGGTCATGCACGTGGCCGACATGCGTGAAGAGGTACCCGGCGGACAGCGAAGAAGCAAGACAGAACAGGATACAGAGAAGCAAGGCGGACAGACGGACGCGCCTTGTCCTGCCGGGGATGCTGCGAAACGCCGCTGTCACCGCACCTACGCCGCTCACACGGTTCACGCCGCTTATGCTGTTTATACCGCTCACGCCGACCATTCCTTTCCGCAGTGGATCCGCCGCTTTTTGTACCGTCCGCAAACGGTTTGTTCCATAACGGTATTCTATCAGATTCTCGGAAGGATGACAAGCCAAAGTATACAAAGAATTTTTTATCGAGCTTCGCGCGTACAAGTGCAATGCCGGTCGCCAATTTCATTGTTTTTTTCGCTTGACAAGTAGCCCTTTCTATTGTATAATCTCAATGTTATGAGTTTTGAGGATCATTTTTTAGATTCGGCTATTTTCAAGGGCTGATGACCGGAAGGCTTTTTGACCGGAAAGCCTTTTGAGCGGAAGGTTCCTTGACCGGAAAGCCTTTCGACCGCAAGACCTTTTGAGCGGAAGGCTTTTTGACCGGAAAGCCTTTCGACCGCAAGACCCTTTGAGCGGAAGGTTCCTTGACCGAAAAGCCTTTCGACTGCAAGACCCTTTGATTGGAAGGTTCCTTGACCGGAAAGCCTTTCGACCAGAAACGATGCGTGGCTCAGCTTGGTAGAGCGCTGCGTTCGGGACGCAGAGGCCGCAGGTTCAAATCCTGTCGCATCGACTTTGGGGATCCTGTCAGAAAGTTCCCCCAGGAAAGCTTGACGCCAAAAGCCTGATGTCTGTTTCTCCCTGTCGGACACGGAGTTCACGGCACCATAACCTCGGCAAGACTGTTCCCGGCTATCGTCTGTTTTTTTGCCCGGCGCGCAGATCCGCGCCAAGCGGAGGAACTTAGTTTTTTTCAGCCGCTAACTCATCCACCATCTTTTCTATGATCAGCTTTTTCACATAGACGTCAAAGCTCAAAAGGCAGATGAAAGAAAACTTCCGCAGAAAGCCGGAATCCGCTCCGGACACCCCAGGGAAAGTCTTTTCCGCCCTTTTGAATTTTTCCTTCACGTCCGCTTTCAGCGCTTCCACCTGTTCCTTTTCCATGCCGAACACTTCTTCATAAATGCTTTCCAGACGAAGCGCCTGATCGTTCTGGAAATAACGCTCCGTGATAGGCAGCATCAGAGTCTGGATGTCGTTAATGGACAGCACCCCCTTGAAATAATAAATGAAAATCAGCAGCAGCATATGTTCCTTGGAATATTTCTTCCGCACAGGCGGCGGCAGCAGATCGTTCTTCGCATAATTATTGATCATGGTCTTTGTCAGGATCTTGTTTTCGCCCGGGCTGCGTGACGAAGAGCGCAGCTTGCTATCCATGAACGTCGTCACCTGATCCATATACAGGTCAATACCGGGAATATCCGTCGGTTTAATGTATTCTATCCGCTCCAGGCTTTCCAAAATACTGTTCAGCAGATTGTCCGCATCAATCGTCATTTGTCACAGCCTCCCTTCCGAAATCGCATGACAACATTTTTGTATTCCCTTCTTTACTTCAAAACCTCTGTATGATAAAATGGCACTGAGCAAATGTAACGCTTTACAGCGTAAAAGTATCTCAGGAGGTAAGCACATGAATAAGAAAATCAGGACTGAGGCAGTCGATCATCTCTTGGATGCCATTTTAAGCCTGGAAAACAGAGAGGAATGCTACAGCTTCTTTGAAGATTTATGCACGGTGAAAGAACTGCTTTCCCTATCCCAGCGTTTTGAAGTAGCCGCTATGCTGAGAAGCCATAAGACCTACCTGGAGATTGCCGAGCAGACCGGCGCTTCCACCGCCACCATCAGCCGCGTGAACCGTTCCCTGAACTACGGGAACGACAGCTATGACCTGGTTTTCAAGCGTATCCGGAAATAACGCGATCCATATCCGGAACGCGCGGTCTGCCATGCCGCCCAAATCCGCCCCGGTCGTCTCAGTCCGCCCGGACAGTCCCTGTCTTCTCCATCCGTTTGTCCGCCCGGATAAGCCAAGGCCTCTTCCTCCAGCTTTCTCCGCCCGCAACCCCGGCAGGCCTGTCCGGATACCTGCCGCCTGTCCGCTACTCGGCCAGTCCCACCGGATCCGCGCAAGCCGCTCTGATTTCTGACCCGGTTCCCGGAAAAGCTCTCTGTTCCTCTTCTTTCGCTTGCCTCAGGACCGCCTGGATCGCGGCATCCTCTGATTTGCGTCCCATCCGCAGCGTTTTTGCCGTCAAGGTTCTTTTTTTGTTGCCTTCCGGAATCTCTTGGTTCATGTCGCATTTCCCCTGGAAAATCGCGTTCTGGTCAATCACGATGACTTTTGTGGTAATATTCCCTATCGCTTTCGCCGTGCTGGTCAGCTCCACCTTTTCCCGCGCCGTGATGTTCCCGAAAATCTCTCCCCCGACGATTGCCGTATCGCTCTCCACGTCGCCATTGATCCAGCCGTTAGCGCCCACGATCAGCGTGCCTGTGATTTTCACATTGCCGTTCACGCTGCCGTCTATCCTGACAGAGCCTTTCGCCAGAAAATCCCCCTGAAATTCCGAATCTCTTCCTAAGATCGTATTGATCTTCACGTTGCCTGTTTCCTTTTTTGCCTTCATAATATTTTTTCCTCCTTATTAGAACCCCTGTTTCCCTTGATACTCCCTGATCCCCTATCAGCCGCTGATCGCCAACATATCCGTTGGATCGATATAAGCGCCGTCTTTCATCATCTGATACCCCAGCTTGGTATTCTCCTCACCGTGCAGAAACAACGTCGTCCCCTGTACCACAGAATCCCCGGCTTTCACACTTGCTTCCCCTCCGTTACGGTAAATGGTAACGTAGCCATTGCCGTGATCCACCCAGACATTATGGCCGTACTCGGCGTCGTCATTGACCGCAGTCACTGTTCCGCTGGCCGTGGCCACCACCGTGGTTCCCTGCGCCGCCGTGAAAATACAGATCGGATCCCCTTCCCGTACCTCTTCCATCGTCGCGGAACCGGTAAGCGGAAACTCCGTAGGCAGGCTCTGCTTCTCCAATCGCGCGGAAAGTTCATTTTCCGTCTGCGTCTTTTCTTTCACTGTTTCACTCAGGACATTGATTTTATCGGTAAGTGTCGCCACCTCTGCTTCATGCGTCTTTCTCTGATCTTCCAGCGCCGTTTCGAGCGCCGCCTTTTCTCCCTCCAGCCGCGTAATAGTTTCCTGTCTCCTGTTCACGATCTGCCACAGCTTGTTCCCATAATACAGATAGCCCGCCACGCCCCCCACCAGCACGCATAGCAAAAAGATGGCCAGCCGCAGCAGCCATGGCCTGACACGAAACTGCCTGATGTTGGCATCCGCCGCATCGGATGTGACAAGAATCACATGGTTTTTCTTACGTTTATGCTTCTTCCGTTCCATAAAAGCAGTCACCTCCGGTAAACTCCTTCATTTTACCACAGGTGACTGCATGTTTCAATCTTTTCTTGACAAACCTTAAAAATATACAAATCGCCCGCGAATCTCCATGCCATTACGGATTGCCACATTCATGGAAGCGAAATTGCTGTCGCGGATAATGGAATACACCTCTTCGGCTTTCAGGGTTTCAAAGGCATACTGCTTGCAGCCTGCGGCGGCTTCGGCGGCGTAGCCTTTATGCCAGTATTCGCGGTTCAGCAGATAGCCGATTTCAAGCACCCGCTGGCCGTCTGCGTCCTGCCGCGACAGTCCGCATTGACCTACCATTTTGCCGTTTTCTTTCAGGGAAAACGCCCAAAGTCCGAAGCCGTCCTCTTTGTAACGGGCAATCTGGCGGTCGAGCCACTCCCGCGTTTCGGCCTCGCTCCACGCGCCCTCATAGGCGTACCTGGTCTGCTCGTCTTGCAGGATTTCGGCGAGGGCTGACAAGTCGTCTATTGTCATTTCACGGAGCGTCAAACGCTCGGTTTCCAGTATCATCTCCCATCCCACCAGTTCTGCCCCGCTTGAACTCTTCAATTCTTCTCTGGTTGACCTTGACGATTGCGTCAGGCTCAATCATTCTATTATGAAAGATATAGTCATAGTTCGGGTCTTTTGGTTTATATTGATTGGTCCCATAAGCGACGCTGTTTGGCGGGATGTCTTTTGTGATTAGCGCGCCAGCCCCGATGACAGTGTTTTCGCCTATGATGACCGGTCCTAAAATCTTCGCTCCGTCCGCCACAACTACATTACGATCCAAAATGGGATTGCCGACATTCTCCCATTGCTCTGATGTTCTGTTAAATTTCATATTTGTGCCAATGGTGACATTCTGCATGATTACAACGTTTTCGCATATCTTTGCCGCAATAATGGTACAGCCTCTGGCGTGATGGCCGAATTTAACGCTTTTCGCCATCTCTCCGACTACTATTTGGCAGCCGTAATGTTTTTCAAGTATTTCGGCTGCTGCGTTTTTTTCGGTTTCATCCGCCCCAAAGCAGTTCAAATCAATCAATTCCTCAAAACTCATCGAGCTTATCTCAGAGGAACGAATGCTGTCATTGTTCATTTTCGATTCCCCGCTTTCGGCTTAATCCAATCGTTGCTGTTGCCGATGGGCCGCTTCCTTTCATCTTCCGGCACGTCCGCGCCGACGGCTACCGTGTTCCAGTGTTCCTGATACCATTGCGGTTCAGGACACTTTCCTATCCGAAAACTTCACAAGCCGCAACAAGCCGCAGCATTTCCTCATCAATTATGTCTCGTCCGTAAGCGTCAAAGAATCGCCGGCGGTATTTATCGGTTTTGAGGTTAAAGTTCAATGTCCAGGCTCCCCAAAAGAGGTCAACATGCCTGTCGCCGATTCCTCCGCCGTCAAGGTCAATGAAACCGCTGAACCTCCAGTCATTGAGTATCACATTAGGCAAGCAGTAATCTCCGTGCAGAAGCGTATTTACCTGAAGACGGTGCTTGTTTGCCTCGATTACCGCATAAGCCTCTTGCGGCGAAGCATAACCCCAGTTGTCTGGGAATAGCGATAGATCATAATGCTGATGCAAGTAATTTATTTCTGCTCTGTTCAAATATAGCTCTGTATGGTTCGCCGGGCATTCCGCGACTGTATTGAAATCTGAATAATCCACGCTGTGCAGCAGGGCGAGCCTCTCGCCAAGCGTCTCAGCCAAACGTTCCGGCTGCTCAAGATATTTTAACGCAGTGCAATCGTCACCTTGGATTTTCTCGGTAAGTAAATAGTCGTGACCCATGTCAAAACAATAGTGAACAACCCTGGTCGCCAGACCTTTGCTGTAAAAATAGCGCGTCAACTGATACTCTCGGTCTAAGTCTCCGATGTCGCCGATTTTCAGAAAGTAACCATGATCTCTATCAATGAAAATGACCTTTGCGTTTGGAGAGCAACTGCTGTCGTACAGCTTTGCGCCTGAAAGATAATGACACAATTGCTCCGGGTATTCGCTTATGTTTACAGTGATCGGTTTCAGGCTCATATCTTTAGTCTCCTTTGTTGTGTATCAATCCGTTCCGGTTCAACTGACGCCTTGTTGCGGCAGTGAAAGTCTGGGCAGATAGTGAAGCCTAAGCTATTTCACTCGCTTCGGTATGCGCAGATAACACCTTCAGCCTCTCATCCGCGAAAGTTGTCATCCGTTTTTCGGTGGTTACGTCTGGATTGTCCTCAACATATTTCTTTACAGCGGCATTTTCTTTCTCAGCCTTGCCCCTCCCTGTCTTCCTAAGTTTTGTTCCTGAACCCGCCTTAAAAATAACCGTCAAAAATACCCCCGGAAGAATAGCTGCTGGAATAGCCGCCGCTTCCGCTGTAGGTCTTCGCTTTCTCCGCTTCCCGGCCTGCCGCCAGATCCATCATGGAAGCTTTCACCGAAACCTGATACCCATAGGAGCCGTTCCCATGAAAAAGAGTGTTCACCGTACTCTGATCCGCCTTGCGGAAAGCAGCCTCATCAAGGGACAGGGTATGATCTTCGTTGATGGTAATGCCGATCCTGCCCAGCAGGTTTTTGTTGGCGGCGGTGGAGCCGAGAAGGCTTTGCGCCTTTGTCGCGATGGAACTGCTCTGCGCGGAAGACGCGGCCTCCACGACCGAATGATAAGCGTCCACGAACCCGGCCACCGCTTTGTACACGGCGTCCACGTCATACACGTCATACCCTTTCGTGGTCGTCTTGACCCCGTTTTCGTCTACGCTCGTAAATTCCTTTTCCTGAAACAAAGACTGACTGCCTTTTTCCAGCAAGACAGCGGCGGAATCCTTTAAGACGTCCGTAGCGTTTTGCACCCTGGTCAAGGTGGCGGAATCGTCCTTGCTGGCGGACTGACGGACGGACGGAGGTTTTTCCGCAATGGAATCTACCGAATCGCCGCCGCCCTTTCCAGCGTAATATGCCTTCATCAGTTTATAATAGCTTCCGTTTTTGAGACTGGCGTAATCCGAAAGCAAAGTACTGCCCGCAACACCGGAGGCGGCGGAGCCTAGACTGGCAAATAACATAGTATCATCTCTTTGGGCCAAAATGGAACTGCTCATCTGTTTTACCTCGTTTCTGCGCCGCCTTGTCTGGCTTTGGGAAGGAACCCTCTTTCCTGATATGGCAGCCGCTCCCATCAGGAACCCTGCGGCAAGCCCGCTTCGCAGCGCAGATATGGACTTGCCGGACGGAAAGGCGAAACGCTTTATATTGCTTCCATTATATCATTCATCGGCTGAATTCGCAACCATTTTAACAGAAATTTCATATTTTTATTTTTTAACAGAAATTTTATGCTTCCTTTTTTGCCTGGTGGAAATTCCCTGTTTTTGTTTTTTTACAGGAATTTCCTGCTTCCTTGTTTGCCTGGTGGAAGTTCCCTGTTTTGATTATTTGATGGAAGCCCGGATCTGTCCGCTTTTTGCGTGTTCACAGCTTCCTGGCCCGGCGCACGTCCTCGGGCGTACATTCCTCCGGAGAGTACCGGGCTTTTTCATAAAGAGCCGCAAGCCCTGGCAAGTCGCAGCGCGCCGCGCACTCCTTGGCCGTATATGCCGCAAGCAGCACAGGCTCTTTAGGCAGACGCTCTCTCCTTTCCCAGACTTTCTTTTTATAAATCCGGCGGATCTGCTCACCGGGGCGGAGGAACGCAAGGAAATCCCTTGGCCGCGCCTGTTTCCGGGCGATCCCGCATTTTTCCCGGACTTCCTGTGCCGTTTCCGTCCGGACGCCCTGCTGCTTCCCACGGAAACGGAAGCGGCTCATGAGATACCGGATCAGTTTCCAGACCCCGTAGAACGCCAGTGCCGCCAGCACGGCCACGGTGGCCGCCAAAAGTATGTTTTCCAGCACTTCCCATAGCCAGAAGCTTTCCCCCGGCTCCAGCTGCATCGCTTCCTGCCGCAGATCGACCGGTTCTTCCGCTCCGGTCTCCTCTGCCCCGACTTCTTCCTCCCCGTTTCCCAGCAGCGCGAACAGGCGCCTAAGAAGCCAGAGCAGGAGATTCCCCAGCTGTGTCGGCACGGCGGACAGCCACTGCCCCCCGGCGGAAAGAAACAGCACCGACACGCCGAACAGGGAATAGAGGAACACTAGTCCCAGCCCCGAACGGAGCATTTCCCGCTGCGGCATATAGCCCGTGCTGCTTCCATTGAACTCCAGAAACAGCCGATAATGCTTCAGATAGTCATGGAAGGAATAGCAGATAAAAAAGAGAAGCATGGCAGCCAGGTAGCAGCCATCCCAGTCTTTCCGGCCCCGGTAATGCTGTAAAAACAGCAGGACGGCATTCAGGCTTACCGCCGCCGCCGGATGGACAGGCCTGTCCATCCAGTCGTCCGTTTTCAGCCGCAGAAACACGGATCTGGCGAGACAGACCATCAGATACGCCGTCAAAAGGATGCCGGGGATGCCGCCGCCCTTCGGCAGGAACCAGAACAGGACGCCGACACACCCGTGTACTATCATAAATGGAAGGAAATCTTCCCATGGGGCGCGCAGAGCGGCCCGGCGCCGCGGAAGAAACACGTTCCGCAGGAAAGCATCTTTCCATGGAAAAAAGGACGAGATGTTACGGCGGAGCAGAGAGAGGGCAAACGGAACCAGGCCGCAGACGCCATACAGCAGCAGACTCCACCGCTCCGAGCCGGCCAGGCCAAAAATCGTCAGTCCCAGCGGCAGCAGCGCCCAGTGGTTCATCTGCGTGACCGCGAACAGATCGCCGAGCCGGATCTTTTCTTTGAAAGACAGCGTTTCCTTCCTCATGCCGCGCTCCTTTGCGCACCGTCTGAATCTGACGTCCTCAAGCTTCCATCCCCACGCGGACAAACCATGCCGGTATCCTCCCGGAAACGGAGAAGCCCGCAAAGCCCAGGCTTCCCGCACCACATGGACAAACTGATTACGGCACTTGCACCGAATAGCACGCATACGAGTTCAAGCGTCTTGGGCGTGAAGTCCTGCGTCCCGGCGGACGCTTGCACCAAATAGTATGCGTATGAGTTCAAGCTTCCCGCACCATATGGACGAACTGTGCCAGATCCGGCGGCAGATCCGGCTCCTGCGCCCCGCAGACCGGACAGAACCACCGGAACTCCCCGCCCGCCTCTCGATATTTCCGCAGCAGATCCGCAAATTCCTCGTATCCGTTGGGTGCCACAAAAAATGTCATGGGCTCATATCCTGCGGATAGGATATGAGCCGAACGGCCATGCTCTTGCCATGGCTGCTTCGCAGTCATGGCAGCCTGAAATCCGTTCCGCTCCTGTCTGCCCTCCATCAGCCGCCGACCGAAATAAGCCGCAAACGAAACGGCGGGCCGCTCCGTGTCTACCCGCGCGAGCGCCTTATAAATACATTCCATCTGCCCGGTTCCGGCACTGGGCGCAAGTTCCACCGGCTCTCCGTTTAAGATGTCCGTCCCGTTTCCGTAACAGGACACTTGGATGCCTTCCGACAGGAAAAACTCCGCCAGACCGCAGACGACCCGGAAAGACGCTTCCACGCTCTGCGCCTTCTTGAGGATCCCGCGATCTTCTATGTTGAAGAAAATGCGAACCGTCTGGAGGGAAGTGCAGTTTTTCAGGTTCACTTTCCATTCTTCCGTCTTGGCGGTCGCTTTCCAGTTCACGTTCCGTATATCGTCATACGGCTGGTATTCGCGGATCCCCCGGTATTCAAAGGGATCCTCCGGAAAGTACCGTCTGGTCAGTACTTCCGCGTTCAGCTGCTGTAAAGACAGGAAAAACTCCCGCCCGCCGTAAGGTCTCGGATAAACGTAAAGATACTGATCCGTTCCCCTGCTTTCCAGCATTTCCGTGGTCAGGAACAGATCCGCCGCCACCAGATCAATCCCGTTTATTTTATAATATCCTCTCCTGGTTGCGGTAAAGGAAAGGATCCGGGTGATTTTTTCCCCTCCGCCGATCTGGAAGACATCGTTGCGGTAGAACTGGTCGGTCACTTTGGCTCCCTTCGTATCCGCGAAAGAAAGGTTCCGGTCTGTCTGGAACTTTACTTTCAGTACCGGAAGCGGAAGCCGTTTGCGGTTCTCGATGATTTCCAGAAGCTCCCCTTTTTCCCCCTCGAACAGGGCGGAGGCGGCAAACTCTAAGGTCACGGACAGGTTCCGGTTCCAGAGCCTGCGGTAGACCCACTTCTGGACGAGGAACAGGAAAAAGGCCGCCAAGCCGAGTCCGAATATTTTGATCATAAAGCAAAGTCCTCTGTCGGCACAGCGGTCTCCCGCAAAAGCTTCTCTATATAAGACTGGTTTTCACCGCTTTTCCCGTATCCGTATCCCGCGCTCAGCACCATGCGATGCGCCAGGACGGGAACCGCCAAGGCTTTCACATCGTCCGGGGTGACAAACGCCCGGCCGTCCAGCCAGGCATAAGCCTTCGCGCACCGAAGCAGCGCCAGGCTGCCTCTAGGGCTTGCGCCTATGACGACCCGGTCTCCTTTTCTGGTGGCGGAGACAAGATCCACGATATAGCCGCGTACACAGGGATGCACGAAGACCCGGTTGGCTTCCTTCCTCGCCTTTTCCAGATCCTCCCTGTCCAGGACGCCAGAAAGCTCCGTCAAGGGGTCTTTTTCCATGTACCGCTCCAGAATAGACTGCTCCTCCTCCCGGCTGGGCAGACCCATGGACAGCCTCATCAGGAACCGGTCCATCTGCGCCTCGGGAAGGGGAAAAGTGCCGGCGGTTTCCACAGGGTTCTGCGTGGCGACGACAAAGAAGAAACTGCTCAGGCGGTGGGTCACGCCGTCTATCGTCACCTGCCGCTCTTCCATGCATTCCAACAGCCCCGCCTGGGTCCTGGGGGTGGCGCGGTTGATTTCATCCGCGAGCAGCAGATCGGTAAAGACCGGGCCTTTGCGCAGGACGAACGTGTTCTTCTGCCGGTCATAAATATTCAGCCCGGTGATGTCGCTCGGCAGCAGATCCGGGGTAAACTGGATCCGGGCGAAGTCCGCGCAGAAGGATCTTGCCAGGGACTTCGCCAGTTTCGTCTTCCCGGTTCCCGGAAGATCCTCCAGCAGGACGGCGCCGTCAGCCAGCAGGGCTGTCAGCAGCAGACGCAGCACCTGTTCCTTGCCGATGATGACCTTTTGGATGTTGCGAAGCAGCTTCTCAGTAAACGTTTTGGAAGACGTGTCCATTCCGGTTCCCTCCTCTGTACGCTGGATGGCAAAGAGCAGCCGCGCAGCCGTCTGGTTTACGCATAGATACCACAATTTGCTCCGTCCATCGTGGTTCGAGGGCATTCGCCTAACGGTTGCCCTGCAACCGTTTTGGCCGCTTCGCGGCATAAAGTGTACTTCGCACACTTGGCTCATTGCCTACGCATAGTATACCAGCTCCGCAGGACAAAGTCAAGGGACGCCGGGCGGCGCGTTTTGTCACTTGCCGCTTTCCTTGTCCGCCTTATGACACGCTCCGCCGGCGGATCCGTCCTTCGGAACACGTCTCGGGCAGCCGCCGCCCAGCCAGACCGCCCAGAAAGGCCAGCGAGGCCAGAAAAGCCAGGGCGATGGCCGCCGGCGGGAAGGGGCCGCCGTCTTCGCCCGTCTTGGGGCTGGATCCGATGACGAGCGCGATGTCCCCGCTCCTGGTATGATCCGAATACTCGGCGACAAAGGTATAAGTCCCTGCGGCAAGGGTGGCCAGGTAGCTTTCCCGGAGCGTGACCACGGTGCTTCCCTGCGTAATGGTGTAATGCGCCGGGTCCACCTCGGCGCCGTCGCAGATCAGGCGGGTGACCTTCGTATGGTCTTCGTCTATCCTGGCCGTGACCGGGCCGCCGCTCCATGCGCCGAACTGCGCCGGGACGGGATAAACGGTGCCGGGAGCCGCAGGAGAGCCTCCGCCGCTCCCGCTGTTCCCGCCGTTTCCGTTGTTTTCGCTGTTACTGCCGCCGGGCGGTGCTTCCTCTGCGGGCGGCTCTTCCTCCCCGGGCGGCTCTTCCTCTAAGAGCGCCGCCATGGTGGTGAAGGTATGGCGACTGTCCTCCGCCATCACGTTGCCCGCCCTGTCCCGGAAGCCGGAGACCGTGACGGTGTATTCCGTGGCATAGGCCAGGTCGGAATAGGGGAGGGTGCAGACGGTATCGCCCTTCGACCATATGCCGGACTTCTCTGCCGCGCCGCTGCCGCCGGAAAGCGACGCCGTGCCATGCGCCGTGTCCATCGGCTCGCTGAACGTCAGGACGAGACTGCCGCTTACGGGCGCGCCAGGGCCGGTCGGCGTGACGGATCCCACGGACGGCGGGTCGGTGTCGGGAAACGCTTTCTGCGGCGTGCCGGCAAAGTCGGTACGGTTGTCGCCGTTTGACTGCTCCACGAAGAGGTACAGGGTATCCCGGACCGGGTCGAAGCCCTCCGGCAGCGTCACCTCGACGCTGCCTCTTTCGTCCTCCTTGCTTCCTATCGCCTTGAGCCTGCCGTAGTGGGTGATGACGCCGTCCCCTTCCCTGACCAGGGCGGAGAGGAAGCGGGTCTCGTCTGCTTGGTATGCCGCGCCGGTGTAAGCGACGGTCAGCAAGTCTTCCTCGCGGGAGACCGCCCGCACCGCAAAGTCCGGAGCGACGGAAGCGTCCGCCGCCGTGAATTTATAGGCGCCCTCCGGCGGCGTATATTCCGGGAGGCTGGATCCGGGGTCTCCGGCCTTGCCGTCTGTCGCGGCTGTCGTGAAGAGGACAGACGACAGATCCAGCCACAGGGCGGGGCGGAGGGCGAGCGCAATGTCCACCCGATAATAAGTAATGTAGTAAGACAGATAGAAAGCCTGTGCATAATCCTGATACCCCTGGTTGACGTACGGCGAGCGAAGCCAATAAGCATAGGGCATCTCTCTTATGCTGAATATTTTTCTGTTTCCGTGAGCTTCTCATGCTCCGCCTTGGAGAGGGGCCAGAGCAGCTGGTTTGGGGCGGCCTCTCCCGCTATGTCCGTTTCGTCAGACCCCGGCAGCGTGCGGGGGACGACCAGCCTGCGTTCCAGGCTGTCTTCCGGCAGGGCGGCCGCGGCTGCGTTTCCCATCGCCTCCTGCAGCATGCTGCCCTCGTAGCGGTGGCTGCTGCCGAATTTAGATCTGTCGAAGTCCTCGTTTTTCGCGACCAGCGTCGCCTTCCCGTTACCGGGGCGGAAGCCTTCCGCCTCCCTCGCTCCGTCTGCGACCAGCCACCATTCATGGCCGCCGAAGCCCACGGTCTCAGCAGGGACTGCTTCTTTCGCCAGTGCCGGGGTACAGGACAGCCCCAGCGCCAGGACGAGGGCCGCCGCGGCGACCGCCGTTTTCCTGGCGGGGAATGATTTTCTTCTAGGGAATGATGTTCTTCTAGGGCATGATGTTCTTTTCTTTCCTGCTTCCATCTCTGTCTCCTATCCGTTCTGCGGCTGCCGAAGGCCGTATGCGAAAGTGCAGCCCTTGTCAAGGACAATTTTCAAAAGGATTCAGCAATTTTACGCTGTCCACATCACAGGG
>JAISOV010000020.1 GCA_031275405.1 Clostridium sp.
CCGTACAGGTCGCCGAGCTTCACCAGTACGCCGTAAGGCGGATGGTGGATGGATTTCTCATAATTGGAAAGGGCGGACTTGGAAATGCCCAGGCAGCCCGCGACTTTCTTCTGTGTATATCCATGTTCCTTCCGCAGAGCGAGCAGGATTTCCCCACATGCCATCCCTATGCCCTCCTTTTCCTCACATTTTACTGGAAGCCTGGAATTACTCAATAAAAGTACCCAATTTATGGAGGAAATAGTCATACATTTCCAAGATATTGATGATACGTGGATTTCCGGGCCAGGCTGCGCCGTTTTCACGACCCGGCGGAAAACAGGGGGAAGAAGGCCGGCACTGCGTTCCCCGCCGACGGAAGCATAGCGGCAAGGAAAACGGCAAACGATATGGCAGCCGGATGTCATTTGGCATGTTTGGATCGGACCGTCCAAGCTCCCCTTTGCAAAGAGGGAAAATAATGCGTCAGACCCGTTGACAAGGGCAGAAAAATTCTTTATACTGAATTTGATTTTACCACCAAATATAGTGCCAAACGGAATGCGATACACAAGATGTGCGGAATGACGTGGTTGTGCCGAAACAAAAGAAACCGGAAGAAAGGATGGACTGTGGGATGGGCGTTGCGTCGGAACGGGGAAACGGGGAAGCGGAAGATTACGGCATTTTTTTCAGGCCGGCAAAAACTGTATCCGTCATCAAGAAAGACGGCAGCAAAGAAGCGTTTCATGTACAGAAGGTCATTAACGCGGTAGGGAAGAGCGCCTACCGGGCGCTGACCAAGTTTACGGAGGATGAGAAAAAGCGGATCTGCCAGTATGTGGTGGACAAGGTGAATGAAATGGGGCAGGAAGAGATCCCCATTCCGATCATGCACAACATCGTGGAGAGCGCGCTGGAACAGGTGAAGCCGCTGGTGGCGAAAAGCTACCGGGATTACCGCAACTACAAGCAGGATTTCGTGCGGATGCTGGACGACGTGTACAAGAAGAGCCAGTCCATCATGTATATCGGGGATAAGGAAAACGCCAACACCGATTCGGCGCTGGTCTCCACGAAAAGGAGCCTGATCTTCAATCAGCTGAACAAGGAGCTGTACCAGAAATTCTTCATGACCACCGAGGAAATCCAGGCCTGCCGCGACGGTTATCTTTATGTCCATGACATGTCCGCCAGGCGGGATACCATGAACTGCTGCCTGTTCGACGTGGAGCGCGTCCTCTCGGGCGGCTTCGAGATGGGAAACATCTGGTACAATGAGCCTAAGACCCTGGACGTGGCTTTTGACGTGATCGGCGACATCGTGCTGAGCGCGGCCAGCCAGCAGTACGGCGGCTTTACCGTGCCGAGCGTGGATCTGATCCTGGCGCCTTACGCGGAAAAATCTTACGAGCGCGGCCTGAAAAAATACCTGCGCCTGGGGATTTCGGAAGAGCGGGCCCAGGAGGAAGCTTACGAGGACGTCAAGCGGGAGTTTGAGCAGGGCTTCCAGGGCTGGGAATATAAGTTCAACACGGTCGCCAGCAGCCGGGGCGATTATCCTTTCATCACCATGACGGCCGGCACGGGAACCGCGCGGTTCGCCCGGCTCGCGACCGTCACCATGCTGAACGTCCGCCGGAAGGGGCAGGGGAAAAAAGAATGCAGGAAGCCCGTCCTGTTTCCGAAGATCGTCTTCCTGTATGACGAGAAGCTCCACGGCGCGGGGAAGCCGCTGGAGGACGTGTTCGAGGCCGGACTGCGCTGTTCCGCCAGGACCATGTACCCGGACTGGCTGAGCCTGACCGGGAAAGGCTATGTGGCGGGGATCTACAAGCAGTACGGGAAAATCATCTCCCCCATGGGCTGCCGCGCTTTCCTTTCCCCTTGGTTTGAAAGGGGCGGTATGCATCCGGCGGACGAAAAGGATGAGCCGGTGTTCGTAGGGCGGTTCAACATCGGGGTGGTCTCCCTGCATCTGCCGATGATCCTGGCAAAAGCCAGGAAAGAAAGCCGGGATTTTTATGAGGTTCTGGACTACTACCTGAACCTGATCCGCAGCCTCCATATCCGGACTTACGCGTATCTAGGGGAAATGCGCGCTTCCACGAACCCGCTTGCCTACTGCGAGGGGGGCTTTCTGGGCGGCACCCTGAAGCTCTCCGACAAGATCAAGCCCCTGCTGAAATCCGCGACGGCAAGCTTCGGGATCACGGCGCTGAACGAGCTGCAGGAGCTGTGGAACGGGAAATCCCTGGCGGAAGACGGGGCGTTCGCGATCAAAGTGATGGAGCATATCAACCGGAGGATCGCGGAGTTCAAGGAGCAGGACGGCCATCTGTACGCGATCTACGGAACGCCCGCCGAGAGCCTGTGCGGCCTACAGGTAAGGCAGTTCCGGGAAAAATACGGGATCGTGGAGGGGGTATCCGACCGGGAATACGTCAGCAACAGCTTCCATTGCCATGTGACGGAGAACCTTACGCCGATCCAGAAGCAGGATCTGGAAAACCGCTTCTGGGACTTGAGCAACGGCGGCAAGATCCAGTATGTCAAGTATCCTGTGGACTACAATCTGGAAGCGATCAGGACCCTGATCCGCCGGGCGATGGACCTGGGGTTCTACGAGGGCGTGAACCTGTCCCTGTCCTATTGCGACGACTGCGGGTACGAGGAACTGGAGATGAATGTCTGCCCGAAATGCGGCAGCCGCAACCTGACCAAGATAGACCGCATGAACGGCTACCTGTCCTATTCCCGGGTGCATGGCGACACGAGGCTGAACGCCGCCAAAATGGCGGAAATCGCGGAAAGGAAGAGCATGTAGAAATGAGGTATCACGACATCACGAAAGACGATATGCTCAACGGAGACGGTCTGCGGGTGGTACTCTGGGTATCCGGCTGCAATCATTACTGTAAGCATTGCCAGAATCCCCTTACCTGGGATCCGGACGGGGGGCTGCCGTTCGATGAACCCGCCAGGCGGGAGATTTTCAGCCAGCTGGAGAAGCCTTATATTTCCGGGGCTACTTTTTCCGGCGGAGATCCCCTCCATCCGGCAAACCGCGCGCAGGTCCGCGAGCTGATGAGGGAAATCAAGGAACGTTTCCCCGAAAAGACTATCTGGCTGTATACCGGGGAACTGTGGGAAGACTGCCGCTCCTATGCCGGACTGCGTTACGTGGACGTACTGGTGGACGGGGAGTTCCGGATCGAGGAAAAAGATACGAAGCTTCGTTGGCGAGGGAGCCGGAACCAGAGAGTGATCGACGTGCCAAGCTCCTTGGCCGTGCCGACTGCGGACGGCAGGACGGCGGAGCCGGTGTTATACGTATGAGAAAGCGGCGGCTCCGGGAACGTTTTCTCCTACCGATTGCCGGCTTGGCCGGTCAGGAAGCGTTCGCTCCGGGAACGCTTCCCGGCACGGACTGCCGGTCTGCCCTATGATAAAGCAGCGCCTCGTAAACTCTTTATGACATAGATCGTCAGTATATCAGAAAGGCGGGTCTTACTATGGATCGAATCGCAAGGTTTCACAAGGTCAGTCCGGAGATCTTCCGGGAAGCTTTCCGGGAAGGGTTCCCGGAATATTCGGAAAGCGACCTACGGGAGATTTACCAGAACCTGAAACTGCCCACGCGGGCGACCAAAGGAAGCGCGGGCTATGATTTTTATGCTCCGTTTCCTTTCCGCTTGGAGCCGGGGCAGTCCATCCGTATCCCCACCGGGATCCGGGCGGAGATGGACGAAGAGTGGGTCTTACAGCTGTTTCCCAAAAGCGGACTGGGGTTCCGCTGCCGCCTGCAGCTGGATAATACGGTGGGAATCATTGACAGCGACTATTTTTATTCGGACAACGAAGGGCATATTTTAGCCAAGATCACGAACGATTCCAAAGAGGGCAAGGTGCTGGAACTGGCTGCCGGAGCCGGGTTCCTACAGGGAATCTTCCTCCGGTACGGGATTACGGCGGAGGACGACGCGCAGGGGATACGGAACGGAGGATTTGGCAGCACCTCTTGAAGCACCTCTTGAATAAGAAACTTCTTTTCCGGGAAAAGTAAGTACCAAAAGAAAAAGCCGGAAGGGTACTTCCGACCGGAAAGGAAGTTTTGCTTTGAAACTACAGAAACTCTTATGGCACGGCAGGAATCAAGACCATACCAAGGCTCCGGACGGCAGGGACGGGCAGGCCCCCGGCGCCTGGCAGTCCGGCAACAGCAGGCAGCTGTCCGGCGTCCTGACCCAGGACATGCAGTACCTGAACCGGAAGCTGGCGGCGGACATCAACTTTGACATAGTGTACCGCGTGATTACCGTGGGCGGCAGGGAAGCCTGCATGTATTTCATCGACGGCTTCTGCAAAGATGACATGATGCAGAAAATGCTCCAGTATTTTATCGGCCTTACCCCGGGCGATATGCCCTCGGACGCCCATGGCATGTCGAAGCGGCATATCCCCCATGTGGAGGTGGATCTGCAGAACCAGTGGGAAAAGATCCTGTATTCCCTGCTGTCCGGCGTCTTTGTCCTGCTCATCGACGGCTATACCGACGCCCTGCTGATCGATTCCCGCACCTACCCCGCCAGAGGGGTCACGGAGCCGGAGAAGGACAAGGTGCTGAGAGGCTCCAAGGACGGCTTCGTGGAAACCATCGTCTTCAATACGGCGCTGATCCGGCGCAGGATCCGGACGCCGCAGCTGCGGATGGAGATGATGAGCGCCGGGAAAAGTTCCCAGACGGACATTGTGCTCTGTTACCTGGATTCGCGGGTAGAGCATAGCTTTCTGGAAGAAATCAAGGAGAAAATCCGAAACATCCAGGTGGACGCCCTGACCATGAACCAGGAAAGCCTTGCGGAGTGCCTGTTCCGTTCCAAGTGGTACAATCCTTTCCCCAAGTTCAAGTATACCGAGCGGCCCGATACGGCGGCGGCTCAGATCCTGGAAGGGAACATCGTGGTACTGGTGGACAACTCGCCTTCCGCCATGGTCATGCCCACGTCCATCTTTGACGTGGTGGAAGAGGCGGACGATTATTATTTCCCCCCGATTACCGGTTCCTACCTGAGGCTGACAAGGTTCCTGATCTCCCTGATCACCTATATCATGACGCCCACCTTTTTGCTGCTCATGCGCTATCAGGAGTGGATCCCCAGCGCCTTTTCCTTTATCGTGCTGAAAGAGGAGCCGAATCTTCCGCTGATCTGGCAGTTCCTGGTTCTGGAGCTGGCGATAGACGGCCTGCGCCTGGCGGCGGTCAGCACCCCGAATATGCTAAGTACTCCCTTGAGCGTCATGGCGGCGCTGGTGCTGGGGGAATTCTCCGTAAACAGCGGCTGGTTCAGCCCGGAGGTGATGCTGTACATGGCGTTCGTAGCGATCGCCAATTATACCCAGTCCAATTACGAACTGGGATACGCGCTGAAATTCATGCGGATGCTGACGCTGATCCTCACCGGGATCTTCGGACTATGGGGCTATATCGGCGGCCTCCTCATCTGTCTGGCCGCGGTCGCCACCAACAAGACGGTATCCCATCAGAGTTATATTTACCCCTTGTTTCCATTCAACCTGAAACGGCTGAAAAACAGGCTGCTCCGCCCCCGGCTGCCCGGCGCGCTGGAACGGCAGGAACATCCCAAGTCGCGGCAGGAGTGAGAGAACGGCTCTGCACAGCCGTTCAGAGCGGAAAAGAAAACAGGTCTTGCGGGCCGCGCCTCGGTTTCTCCGGGGCGCGGCTTCTGCCGAATCCGTCCGGCAGAAACATCCGGCGACAAAAAAGGGCAAAAAAAAGCAAAAAGTAAGCTCCGAGACCAAAGAAAGGCTTGAAAAATATTTCCTGAAATGGTATCCTACGCATAGGCAGCGAGTCAAACGGCGGCAAAGCCGCCAAAACGGTTACAAAGCAACCGTCAGGCGGGCGTCCGCAAAACGGATTCCCGGTATCCTGAACGAAACAAAAAGATGGAGGTTATCATGGGAAATTTCAAAATCGTCACAGACAGCACTGCGGATCTGCCGGAGGAATACCTGACGGAACATCAGCTTGGCCGCATGAACTTAGGTTATATCATAGACGGCGTGACCTATGGGCAGGGCAGGGAAATGGACTGGCGGGAATTCTACGCGTTGATGCGCGGCGGGAAAATGCCCACGACTTCCCAGGTCAATCCGGAAGAAGCGAAGATAAATCTGGAGGAATATTACAACGAGAGCAAGCAGATCCTGTGCCTGGCATTTTCTTCCGCTCTCAGCGGAACCTTGAACAGCATCCGCCTGGCGGCGGCGGAGGTCATGGAGGAACATCCGGACTGCAAGATCATCGTCATCGACACCCTGGCGGCTTCTTTAGGAGAGGGGCTTCTGGTGCGCAAGGCCCTGGAGCTGCGCGCGCAGGGGAAAAGCATGGAAGAGACGGCGGAGTGGGTCACGAACCATCTCCTGCATGTGGCGCACGTATTCACGGTAGACGATCTGCACCATCTCCAAAGAGGGGGGCGTCTCAGCAAAACGGCGGCGATCCTGGGAACGATCGTGTCCATCAAGCCCCAGTTATGCGTAAACGACGAGGGGCGCCTGATCCCGATCGGTAAAGTGCGGGGCCGTAAGAAATCGTTAAGCGCCCTGGTGGACTTTATGGAGGCAAAAATGGGGTCGTTCCGGGAAGAAAACGACATGGTGTTCATCTCCCATGGAGATGCCCTGGAGGACGCGGAGTTCGTCAGGGATCTGGTCAGGGAACGTCTGGGCATACAGGAATTCATGATCAGCCATATCAGCCCGACCGTCGGCGCCCACGCCGGGCCTGGAACCATCGCCCTGTTCTTCCTAGGGGAAGCCAGGACATGACGCAGGATGCCGCCTGCGTGATCTGTTGGAACGCAGAGAAGCATTTTCCCCGCTTCCGGCACGCAAAGGGCCAGCTGGGGAGCGGGGGCTGCCGATAGCTGCGAAGCAGCCTGCGTTCCTGGGCAGGCAGCGCAGTGGAATGCGAGTGTCCGCTTTCCGGCTTGACGGACGAACGCGCAGGGGCGGGAACGGCCATTTTTCCAAAACAATGCATACCTCTTATGTGGGCGGCACGAAAAAGCAAAGCAGCCGCCAGGACTGGTGCGTCATCCACTTCCAGCCAGAGACTTGCTTTGAAAAACGCCTGGCTTGGCTATTGATAAAACTGGTTAAAAACAGCCGGTTTTGTTGACGTGCAGAAAACCGGCGTTATCAGACAGACAAGGACAGAACCCTGAAAGAACAGCCCTGTCCTTGCGTAACGATCAGCATGTCTTATATCAGTTTCTGAATTTTACACAATCTTTGAAACTCTCTCCTCCCCCGGCCCTTTCTCCGCCCTCCGGCCTGCCGGCAAAGGTAAGATTTCGGTGTCATATCACAAGCATGGCATCCCCAAAGCTGAAAAAACGGTACCGTTCCCGGACGGCCTCCGCGTAAGCCCGAAGCACGTTTTCCCTGCCCGCCAGCGCGGACACCAGCATGAGCAGCGTGGACTGCGGCAGATGGAAATTCGTGACCAGCCCGTCCAGCACCCGGAAGCGGTATCCCGGATAGATAAAAATCTCCGTCTCCCCGCAGCCCGCCGCGACCTGGCCGTCTCCGTCCGCCGCGCTTTCCACGGTTCTGCAGCTGGTGGTTCCCACACAGACGACCCTGCCGCCGCCCGCCTTGGCGCGGTTGATCAGCTCCGCCGCTTCCGGCCTGATCTGATAAGCTTCCGCATGCATCGGATGTTCCAGGATGTTTTCCGCTTTCACGGGGCGAAAGGTTCCCAAGCCCACATGCAGGGTGACATAAGCCGTCTGTACGCCCATCTCCCTCACCTGTCCGAGCAGCTCCTCGGTAAAATGCAGTCCGGCGGTAGGCGCCGCCGCCGAGCCTTCCTCTTTGGCGTAAACGGTCTGATAACGGTTGGGATCCTCCAGCTTATGGGTAATGTACGGGGGCAGCGGCATTTCCCCCAGGCGGCCCAGCACCTCTTCAAAAACGCCTTCATATTGAAAAGACACCAGGCGGCCGCCCTCTTTGGCTGTTTCCAGTACCCGCGCCTTTAACAGGCCGCCGAACACCAGCTCCGCCCCCGGCCTGCATTTCTTTCCTGGCTTTACCAGAGCCTCCCAGACGTCCTTTTCCTTCCTTTTCAAAAGGAGGACTTCCACCCGTCCGCCGGTGTCCTTTTTCTCCCCCAGCAGCCTGGCCGGAAGAACCTTTGTATCGTTCAGCACCAGGCAGTCTCCGGGACGCAGGAAGCCTGCGATTTCCCGGAAGCCATGGTGGGCGATCCTTCCAGTCTTCCTGTCCAGCAGAAGAAGCCGGGAGGAAGAGCGGTCCGCCAGAGGATCCTGGGCAATCAGTCCCTTGGGAAGTTCAAAAGAAAACTCCGACTTTCTGATCACCGGCTCCACCTCATCCTCCCTTTGTTTCACAGGCTCTCGCTTAACAGGCTTTTTCCAGAAAGACCTGATAGCCCCGGTACGCTTCGTAGACATCCGCTTTGCTGGTCGCTTCCCATGGGGCGTGCATATTCAGTACCGCTACTCCGCTGTCGATCACGTTCATCCCGTAATGCGCCAGGATGTACGCGATGGTCCCGCCGCCGCCAAGATCCACTTTGCCCAGCTCCGCCGTCTGGAAACGGATCCCGCCTTGCTCCAGAATGTTCCGGAGCTGCGCCAGGTATTCCGCGTTGGCGTCGTTGGAGCCGCTTTTCCCTCTGGCGCCGCCGAATTTATTGAAGACCATGCCGCCGCCTAAGTAGGCGACGTTCTTTTTGTCAAAACAGTCGGCAAAGGAGGGGTCATAGGCGCTGCTGACGTCGGAGGACAGCATATGGCAGCGCGACAGACATCTGCGCAGATTCAGTTCGCTGTATTCTCCGCACAGGTTCATGACTTCCGCCACCGTGTTTTCAAAGAAACGGGAATGCATACCGGTGGCGCCGACCGAACCGACTTCTTCCTTATCGGACAGGATACAGCAGAGGGTTCTGTCCGTCTCCCCGGCATCCAGCAGGGCCTTGAAAGAGGTAAAGGCACATACCCGGTCGTCCTGCCCGTAAGCCAGTACCATGCTGCGGTCAAACCCGGCTTCCCTTGCCCCCCCCGCAGGAACGACTTCCAGCTCCGCCGACAGGAAATCCTCTTCCTGGATGCCGTAGGTTTCTTTCAGGATGTTCAGGATCCCGGTTTTTACGGCCTCTTTGGCCGCTTTCTTTTCCGCGTCCTCGCCTTTCTCTTCCGAAGAGGCTTCCCCTGCGGACGGCTGCTCCTTCTTCCCGACCTGAATGGGCCTGCTCCCCACGATAATGTCCAGAGCTTCCCCCTCGATCACCTTGGACGCTTTTTTCTCCATCTGTTCCTGGGCAAGGTGAATCAGAAGATCCGAGATGAAAAACACGGGCTCGCCCGCTTCTTCCCCGACGCGAAGTTCGACCGTGCTGCCGTCCTTTTTGGCCACTACCCCATGGATAGCCAGAGGAATCGTGACCCACTGGTATTTCTTCACGCCGCCATAATAATGGGTGTCCAGATACGCAAAGCCCCCCTCCTCATACAAGGGATCCTGCTTGATGTCCAGCCGCGGGCTGTCGATGTGCGCCCCGAGGACGTTCATCCCGTCCGTCAGCGTTTTTTTGCCGATCCGGAAGATCACGATGGTCTTATCCATCCATACGCGGTATACCTTGTCTCCTGTTTTCAGCCGTCCGCCCTCTTCGGCCAGAACGCGCTCCAGTTCCCGGTAGCCCGAAGCCTCCAGAGTTTCCACGATGGTACCGACACATTCCCGTTCCGTCTTTCCGTTGTCGAGGAAATCCATATATTCCCTGTTCAACGTCTCCAGCCGCGCAAGCTGATCCTCTTGGTAGCCGAGCCATACATTCTTTCTTTCCATCCCATTCCTCCTTGCGCCATACGGCACAGAAACCGTGCCGGTCCCGAAACGGCTTCCGTCCCCTTGCGAATCTGTTCTATTGTTGAAAACGTACCGGAAGCACGGACGCAAAGCCAAAAACGAGCCTTGCGCCCGGCTACGCACCATTATCATTATACACAGTCCGGACAGGATCGGCAAGGGATTTTCTTCTTCCCTCCGCCCCGCCGCTACTGCCGCAGTTCCACCCCAAGCTGCCGCAGCCCCTTGAGGATCTTCGTCATAACGGCGGCCACGTCGCTTTCCTCCAGCGTCCTGTCCTTGGCCCGGAACGTAACCGAATATGCCATGGACCGATAGCCCTCCGCGATCTGCGAGCCTTCATAGACATCAAACAGCTCATAGGTTTCCAGAAGCTTCCCGCCGCGCCGGGCAATGATTTTCTCGATCTCCGCCGCCTGTATGGCCTTAGGCGCCACTATGCTGACGTCGCGCTCCACCGCCGGGAAACGGGCAAGTCCCTGGTATTTCCGGTCAAACGTGGCATAGGGCAGGATCGCGGGCAGATCCAGTACCGCCACATAAGCTTTCACGCCGATTTCATAGTTGTCCAGGACTTCCGGATGAACCTCTCCCAGAAAGCCGATTTCGGCCCCGTCATAGAGGATCTTCGCCTGCCGGCCCGGATGCAGGAACGGTAGGCCGCCGTCCCCTAAGTACTCGGTTGCGGAAGAGCCGCCCGGCTTTTTACCCATGCCGACGCTGTCCAGAAAGGCCTCGACGAACCCTTTCATGGTAAAAAAATCGCCCTCCCCATAAAAACCCAGTGAAAACTGCAGCCGTTCGTCCGGCAGGTCAGTAAGAGGCAGAGCCTTGGGAAGATAAACCTTTCCCAGTTCAAAGAGCTTTGCCTTTTGGTTCCGATGACGGAAGTTCGTCGCCAGGCTGTTCAGCAGACCGTTCAAAGGGGTGGTGCGCATGACGGAAAAGTCCTCCCCCAAGGGATTGGATATGGTCACGGCGCCGCGCAGGGGATGAGCCTTCCCGAGCAGGAGCTGATCAAAGGCTTTGGGGCTTTCAAAGGAATAGTGCATGGCTTGGGAAAACCCGCAGTACTGCGCGACGTCTTTCGCCTTTTCCTCTACGCGCAGCGCAAAGGGAAGCTTCCCGACGGCGGTCGCGCCCCTCGGCAGGGTCACGGGAAGCCGGTCATATCCATAGAACCGGGCGACTTCCTCCGCCAGATCCGCCCCCCCCTCCAGATCCTGGCGGAAAGACGGAACCACAAGCTCTCCGGCGGCGGCTTCATAGGAAAGCCCTTCCCGTTCCAGGATCGCCAGCATTTCTTCCCCCGGAAGCTCCGTTCCCAGCAGCCGGTTGATCTTCTCCGGCGAAAAAGCGATACGGCGCAGGGGCGCAAGAGGCTCTTTCACGTCCACGACCCCCCCGACCACTTCCCCGCAGCCTAGCTCCTCCATCAGCTGACACGCCCGGTTGACGGCTTCCAGCGCGTTCCTCGCGTCCAGCCCTTTTTCAAACTTGGCGGAGGCTTCGGAGCGAAGCCCCAGCCTTTTGGCGGATCTGCGGATACCGGCGCCGTAGAACACCGCCGATTCCAGCAAAACGGCGGACACCTTGTCCGTGATCTTGCTGTTTTCACCGCCCATGATCCCGGCAATGCCGATCTCTTTCTCGGCGTCACAGATCATCAGCATGTCGCCGTCCAGTTTCCGGATCTGCCCGTCCAAGGTCTGGAACTCGCCGCCCTCTTTCGCCCGCCGGACGATGATCTTATGCCCCGCCACCAGATCCAGGTCGTAAGCGTGCATAGGCTGGCCGTATTCTTCCATCACATAATTGGTAATATCCACCAGGTTGTTGATGGGGCGGATCCCGCTGGACGCGAGACGTCTCCGCAGCCATTTCGGGGATGGGCCGATTCTGATGTTTTTACAGACCCTGGCGCAGTACCTGCCGCAGAGCTGCGTGTCCTCCACTTCCACCTGGATGGCTTCCCGCACGTCCTCCCCGTTCCCGGTCTCCGTGACCACGGGCGGCACGAACGGCAGCCGAAACGCCGCCGCCGCCTCCCGGGCAAGCCCCAGCACGCTGTAGCAGTCCACCCGGTTGCTGGTGACTTCAAATTCAAACACCGTGTCGCGCAGACCCAGGATCTCAGGGGCGTCCGCGCCCACTTGCGCTTCCGGATCCAGGATGTAGATGCCCCCTTCCGGCGCTTCGGGATACATTTCCCGGCTCGAACCCAGCTCCTCAATGGAACACAGCATTCCGTCGGAAACAACTCCCCTAAGCTTCCCGGCCTTGATAGGAACCCCGTTCTCGGGCAAAGGCCCGCCGTCATGGCCGCCCGCCACCTTTCCTCCGTTCAGCACGACCGGAACTTTATCGCCCTCCCGCACATTCCGGGCGCCGGTCACGATCTGCAGCGTCCGGCCGCCGATGTCCACCTGACAGACAATCAGCTTGTCGGCGTCCGGATGCCTTTCTATGGAAAGGATCTGCCCCACCACTATTTTTTCCAGATTTTTGTCCGTCCTGGTATACCCCTCCACCTTGGTGCCGGAGATGGTCATGGTGTCGCTAAACTCCCGGTCGGTGCAGGAAAGCTGCGGCACATAAGCTTTCAGCCACGATAACGCAATCTTCATGTCCTGGTTTCCTTTCTGAAATGTAATATTCAGCGGTCTTTGCTGAATATGTCCAGCGGTCTTTGCTGAATACCCGCTTTTAGAACTGCCTTAAAAAGCGGACGTCGTTTTCATACAAGAGCCGCATATCGTCGATTTCATATTTTAACAGCGCGACGCGTTCCACGCCCAGCCCGAAAGCAAAGCCGGAATAGACGTCCGGGTCGATGCCGCTCATTTTCAGCACCTTGGGGTGAACCATCCCGCAGCCAAGGATTTCAATCCAGCCGCTGCCCTTGCAGAAGCGGCAGCCTTGCCCCTTGCATTTGAAGCAGGAGACGTCCAGCTCCGCGCTCGGCTCCGTGAACTGGAAATGATGGGGGCGGAACTTGACCTTGGTCGCTTCCCCGAACAGCTCTTTGCAGAACTGCCCTAAAGTTCCTTTCAGGTCGGCAAAGGTGACGCCCTGGTCAATGACCAGACCTTCCACCTGATGGAAAGAGGGGGAATGCGTGGCATCCACTTCATCCGACCGAAAGACCCGGCCCGGCGCGATCATGCGGATCGGCAGCTTCCCTTTTTCCATGACGCGCACCTGTACGGAAGAAGTCTGTGTCCGCAGGAGGATTTCCCCGGGCGCGAGCCCTTCGGTCTGCACGAAAAAGGTGTCCTGCTCGTCCTTGGCGGGGTGGTCCGCCGGGATATTCAGCGCCTCGAAATTGTAATAGTTCCGTTCCACCTCCGGCCCTTCCACCACCTCATATCCCAGGCCGATGAAAATCCGCTCCAGCTCCTCCAGCACGATGGTATTCGGATGCCGGTGTCCGAACGCCGCTTTCCGGGCGGGAAGCGTCACATCGATGATTTCCTCTTTCATCCGCGCTTCGCGCAGCGTCCTCTCCATCTGCGCCTTGGCTTCCTCCAGCGCTTTTTCCAGCTCTTCCCGGACTTCGTTGACCCCTTGCCCTACCTGGGGACGCTCCTCGGGCGCGACCTCCTTCATGGACTTTAAGATCCCGGTCAGCTCGCCCTTTTTCCCGAGAAAGGCGACCCGGATCTCGCTTAGCTTTTCCATGGTGTCACAGCCCTGTAGCTGGGAAAGCGCCCGTTCCCTAAGCTGTTCCAGTCTTGCTTTCATGTTCGGCTCCTATCTGCCCGCCTGGCGGGCTTTTGTTCCCTAGGGAAGTCCGGAGGAATTTTCTGGGGAAATAAAAATCCCCTGCCGTTCCAGCAAGGGACGAAATGACTTCCGCGATACCACCCAAGTTCCCATTCAAAATGGACTCTCATTCCGCGTAACGGGCGTTTCCGGCCTGAAATACTCTGCGAGCCGTCCGGCCCGCATTTCCTCCAAGGCAGCTCAGGTGAGAAATTCGGGTAATCATCCGGACTTAAAGAAGCTTTCAGCCGACGGCTTCCTCTCTCTGCAAGAAAATGATTCCCTACTGGCACCCTCATCGCTTTTTGTTTTTCTGCTCTTCCTATATTTTAGGGAAGTATCCGCTGATTGTCAAGGGATTTTTTTCAAATTGAGGAACGGTTTTTTCCTTGATAAATCTGCTTTGTTTTCGGAACTACAAATCTGGCTGACTGCCGGAAGTCATGGATCCGGTTCCCTTCCCGATTTCTGGATCTCGTTTCCTTTCCGGTCAGAAGTCCGATTTTTTTCAGATCCAGGAATCTGATTCGCTAAGATCGAGCGAAGCCTACGGCTGGTTCTCCGGCTGAAAATACAGATTCAGATAAGCGCCGATCATCATGATGTACATGCAGGAGTACAGCCACACCATCAGAATGACGATGAGGGAAAGGCTTCCGTACATACTGTAAGAGCTGGTGCCGTCCACATAAAGGGAGAAGCCCCATGAAAAAATGCTCCAGATCACCGCCGCGAACGCCGCCCCAGTGATCTGGTCGCGGAATTTCTGCTTCTTGTTGGGCACATAGGCATACACCGCGCCGAACAGGACGGTCAGCACCATCCAGGCCAGGATAAACCGGAAGTTCACCAGAAACGAGTTTACCGTCCTTGCCTCCGGAATGCTGCGCAGCAGGAAATTCACCAGCTGTTCCCCGAACACCATAAGGAACAGCGACAGGATCACCACGACCAGCATGACCACGGTATAAAGGGTGGCGACGAACCGCACCACAAAATAATTGCGTTCCTCTTTCACCGAGTAAATAGCGTTCAGGCCCTGGGTCAGAGCCAGAACCCCCCGTCCTGCCGACCAGACCATAGCGACCACCGCCAAGGACATGACCCCGTCCGCTTTCTGGTAGATCTCCGCAACCAGGGCGACGACCAGGCCGTCCGCCCTGTCCGGAGTGATTTCTGTCACCGCTTTCACGAGATCCTCTTCCGTCAGAGGCGTATGCGGAATGACCGTGCTGATCACCGCCAGCATCGGTACCACCGACAGGAAAAAGAAGAAAGCCGTACTGGCGGCATGTGCGCCGATATTGCTTGTCCCCATCTGGCTGCTGAAATCCCGAAAGACTGTCCATAGTTTCCGAATCAACATTTCTTCCGCCTTCCATTTCTGAATTTTCAGATCCTTGCAACGGCGTGTCCGGAAGCGCGCCATAAAAAACTCACGGCAGCCGCGCATTCCTTAGAAACATACATCCTTTTGAAACAAGCGTTCCCTGGACACACGCTCTTTAGAAGCATACGTTCTTTAGAAGCGCACGCTCCCTGGACACGCTCCCTAGAAGCATACGTTCTTTAGAAGCACGCGCTCCCTGGACACACGCTCCCTAGAAGCATACGTTCTTTAGAAGCACGCGCTCCCTGGACACGCTCCCTAGAAGCATACGTTCTTTAGAAGCACGCGCTCCCTGGACACGCTCCCTAGAAATACACGTTCCGGGAAGAACAGCCTTCATAGAAGAACCGCAGGATGTCCGCCGCCGAATAGCCTAAGGCGGCCATGGCTTTCGCCCCGTTCTGCGACATTCCCACTCCATGCCCGTATCCTCCCCCGGTCAGGGTATAGCCTGTCACGGCTCCTTTTTCCTTCACAGTGTTGATGACAAAAAAGCCGCTTGGCAGGATGGTCGGGGAAGCCACCTTGCTTCCGTCCTGCCGATATACTTTGGATGTTCCGTCGTTCAAGACATGGCGGATGTTATGCTCGCCCAGAACCTTGAAAGTACCTTGGCTGGTCTTGATCACCAGTTCGTCGGCGACTCCGCCGCCGCCTCTTTTTTCGACCAGAAGATCCGTGACCGTTCCCAGCTCCTTGATCGGCTCGCTGACAAACTCCCCCTGCGGATTCCGCGTCAGAACCAGATTCCGGTTGGCGGCGTAACGGCTCTGCAGCACCGCCAGCATATGCCCTTCATCCAGGCTCGCAGCCGCGTAAGTCCAGCGGTACCAGCCCTCCGCGCATTCAAAATCGTCCTCGTCTTTGGAGCGGATGAACGCGTCGAAAGCTCCTTCCTCTCTCATCGCCTGGGCTTCCCTGTCAGCTTCTGTATTCCCGTCCGGCTCCGTAACAGCAGCCAGCCCTCCCTCCCGGTTCCCGCGGCCGGATTCCGGAGAAAGTTCCAGAAACTGTTCCATCGCGCTGCGGCTGATCCGCCGGGGCTTCAGATAGCCGAGGTCTTTGTCCGCGGGGGATTTCCATACAGCCGCGTCGCTGCCCAGGCCGCAGGAAGTGGAATAATAATATGTTTCCGCAAGCTCTTCCGGTTCCTCCCGATACAGGAGCTGTCCATAAGTTTCTTTTACCGCGGTCGTGGTCGCTTCCTGTTCCGGAATGTTCTGGTAGACCTGGTAGCCTGTGCTGTCGTCCACATGCGCCCCGTACTGCGGATAGCCCGCCGCAAGCATATGCCGGTAAGCATAAGTCCGGGCGCAGACGGCCTGCGCTTTGAGCGCTTCTTCCGGATAAGAGGCCGGCATTTCACTGGGAACCACCGAATACAGGTACTCTTCCAACAAGACTTCGTTCAGGACGACCAGCCCGTCCGGCGTGGACAGCAGTTCCAGGCAGCCCCGGTAGGAGGGGCTGCCTTGGCTCCGGTTTACGCTGCTCAGCGTGATTTTTCCGGTCAGGGCAAGGGGAGTGACCGTAATCCGTTCCCCCTGGAAATACGCGCTGTCCCGGTCTATGGTACAGGCTTCCCCCGCCTGACGCATTTCTTCCGCCGGATCCCCGGCGGCGCCATACCGTATGGTATAGCCGGTGTCCACGCGGAAAGTGACGCTCTCATGAAAAAGCCCGCTGTAGTCCGAAGCTTTCAGCAGCACCCGGATAGATTCCATAGCTTCTTCCTTGACCGACAGCACCGCGCAGATCTGCCCGTCCTCCAGCACAAAATCCTGGAAATCATAGCCGATCCGCAGATCCTCCGGCGTACACATGGACAGGCTGCCATACAGACGGTAGCCCTGCGCGTCCCGCGCCAGAGGGAAGCTCCCGGCGCCCTCCAGTTCGACTGTCCGGTCGCTGACGCTCAGCACCTTCCCGCTGACTTTTTCCGTCTTGATCCGCACTTCGGTCACATAGCCGTCCGTCAGGAGTACATCCGCCACCTGTTCCCGGAAAGTTTTCGGCACTATGTACGGTTCGTCCGCCCCGTCCTCATAAGCGACCCTGCCGAAAGGATAGGTTTCCTCTCTCCCTTCCCGGAAAACCAGGAGCCGATCCTGCGCGACCTCCATGATCCATATATTTTTCAGCTGTACGACCACCGGGGGAAGCGGCGGCACGATCTGCGCGTCCGGTTCTTCTTCCCTGCCGACCAGGGAGAAGACCAGCTTCGCCAGCAACAGAATCACGATCAGCAGAATGCCCAGCGCGCAGGCCAGCGCTTTCAGCTGCATCCGCTGGGATCTGCTCAGCCCCCATCCGCCTTTCCCCATGCCTGTCTGCCCCCTCTCCGCGTTCCCGCAAATACCATCCTTACAGGCGAACGATAAGTTTTTCTGTCTGAAAAGAGGGTATCCCAAATCGTTTCAGATTTTAGGATACCCTCTTTGTCATTTGTAGAAACATCCCGAAATGCCGGCTCTTGTCTTTTGACTCCTAGCAAATGCTAGGTGGGCAACCGCAACCGAACTTTTGTCTTCCTCTGCATTCCTCTTTCGAGGGAAGGCTTGACAGCCGCTCGGCAATGTAGGAATCCCGTTAAAAGAAATGTAGGTTCAAAAATAACAAGAGGTATCGCACATTTCAGGTAACTTTATTATAGCCAATCCGCAGAGATTTTACAACTATAAATTCTGGCAAAAACTAAGAAGTATTATGAAACATTGGAAATATTTCCTACTTCCGCTGCTTCCTCCACCCCGCAAACCGGAGCGGCAGTCCGCATATTTCCGCATATTATAAAGCGTTCGCTTCGCTTACCACTTTCTTGAGTGCTTCCAGAGCTTCTTCCGGAAGCGCGTCATAGCCGCTCTTTGCGGATTTGAAGCCTTCTACGGCGTTCACGCGGTCCTGCATACGCGCCTTGAGCTGCTCCACGTAAGAAGCGTCCTCCAGATCCGGCACAAAGCCTTCCCACTCCATGATCTCGATGTCGGAGAAAGGCCCCCAAGGCTGGAACCGCGCCCTGCCCTCCACGATAGCTTCCAGCACGCCGAGCGTATCCGCCGGTTTTACTTTCTTGCCCATGAAATCGCCGGTATTGACAATGTAGCAGTCCACATTTTTCTCGCCGACCAGCTTCTTGAACTTCTCATAGTCGTTTGCCAAGGGGTACGTCCTGAACGGATTGGCATAAGGAACCACCACCAGCGCGTTCGGATCTACGCCGGGAGCCAGCCTTTCCGCGGAAGACCTTTTGGTGGCCAGGGTCGCGCCCATGACGGAAGCCAGAGCGGCTCCTTTGAGCTTCACGACCGGAGGAATGGTCGGGTCTTTCATGATCCAGAAAATGGCGTTTACCGGGGCGTTGATCTTATCCACGCGGTTCGGAGACCAGAGCTTGGACTTGATCGCGCGTCCGTTGCCGTTCCGGATGTCTTCCGTCACGATCTGGATCCTGCCCTCCTCGTCCAGCGTCGCGGAACAGTTCTGCACGGTCAGCAGATACTGGTTGTCCGGGCAGCCGGTGGGGTAATCCTGCGTCTTGTCAAAATAAGTCGGCTCGATCGCGATCGAAGCGCAGGTATCGGAGTTGATGATGAACGCGTCGTCATGGAGAACTTTGATCTCATATTTTCCGCCGTGCTTCGCGTGGGTCAGGGTCGATTTCCCGGAACCGGACAGCCCGTAGACGGAAGCCACATATTTGGAGCCGTCGCCCAAAGTATATTCTTTCTGTCCGCCGTGGCAGGAAGCATAGCCGTTGCGGTTGGCAATCGCCCAGACCATGGTCAGCGTGCCTTTCTTATGCTCCCCGAAATACCTCATGCCCAGAATGCAGGCGCAGTTCTGATTGGTGTTAAAGTAGCACAGGCATTTCGGATCGCTCAGACAGCTTAGATCAACGCCCGGACGGTCGGAACCGCTCCACTGCGGATCAGAGAAAATATAGATGTCCGGCTCCTTGCCGTCGCCGACCGGCTTGGAATTTTTGTACATCTCGACATATTTATCAGACATGTACTGGAAATTCAGCATCCAGGAATACAGGATGTTCTCTTCGCCTTCCGGGATCAGCAGATGGCACTTTACCATGAACTCCGGATCCAGGCCGGCGTATACCTCCACATGGTACATGGTCTTCCAGCGTGTTTCATAAATCGCGTCCATCGCTACTTTATCCAGAGCCTCACAGTTCACTCCCGGTTCCCCCGCGATACGGCGGGCGGCGGCGTAGCGTCCGGTGATCGCGCCGTCGTTAAACAGCAGGACTTTGGAATCCTGTTCCAGACCAAGTTCTTCCGCTTTATAGACAGGCATATCCGTGACTACGGTTCCGGTGGAATTTTTGGCCAGCTCGTATGCCTGTTTCAAAGTCGTGACTTTGATGACATTGTTGCCGTAAAAAGCCGCTTCAATAATGGAACGGGTCTTGGCGAATCCGGGCTTGCCCGCGCCTATTTCAGAAATGGGGTAATAAGCTTTTGTTGACATGCAATATGTCCCTCCTTCAAAGAATATGCTCACCGCCGGAAAGCGGCGGCCTGTTGGTTGCTGGCAGACTCAGGAGCCGCTGCCACATGCTTTCTGTATTATCTCAAATGCCCAGGCAAAAGTCAAGAAAGGCGGAGAAAAATTTATGGGGATTTTACAATTTCCCGGAGCCAGGCGCGTTCTTCTTCCGTCAGGAACGGCGACAGCTTTTCATAGACCCGTCTCTGGTAGGCCGCAAGGAGCGCCTCCTGCGGCGCCGTCAGGTATCTTTCCTCGATGGCTTCCGGGTCGAGGGGAACATACGTCAGCGTGTCAAAGGACAGGAACTGTCCGTTCTCGTTCCGGACGTCCTTTTTCACCGCCAGGATGTTTTCGATCCGTATCCCATGGCTTCCCTCCACATAGACTCCCGGCTCGTCGGTGACGACCATCCCCTCTTCCAGAACGGCCTCCGGCTGATCCTTGGAAACGCGCCAGCGCAGGCTCTGCGGCCCCTCGTGTACGTTCAGGAGGTAGCCCACCCCGTGACCGGTGCCGCACTGGTAGTCCAGCCCCTCTTGCCAGAGCGGCTCTCTCGCCAGGATGTCCAGGTTCCGTCCGGTACAGCCGCGCGGCCATTTCCCGGCGGCAAGCTGCAGCAGCCCGGCGGCGGTCAGCGTATAATGTTTCTTTTCTTCCTCCGATACCGCCCCCAGTACGATGGTCCTGGTCACGTCGGTGGTGCCGCCCAGATACTGCCCGCCGGAATCCACCAGCAACAGGCCCTCCGGCTTTAGGACGGCGGCGGTCTCCGGCACGGCTTCATAGTGCATCATGGCCGCGTTCTCTTTGTAGGCGGAAATCGTGGGGAAAGATAAGCCCAGGAAACCGGGGATCTGTCCGCGGAGCCGTTCCAGATAGTCCGCCGCCGAGCTTTCCGTGAGGACTTCGCCGCCATTTCCCGTTTTTTGCATCTGCTTTTTGAGCCAGTAAATAAATTTCGTCACTGCCACGCTGTCTTGTAAGACGACGCGCTCCATATTGGCAAGTTCCGTCGGGTTCTTGACCGCTTTCAGGAACTCCGTGGGGTTCGGGCGCTCGATCAGCCTGTTTGGCCCCCGCCCGCCGCCCTCCCGTAACCGCCGGTACAGCAGATAGCTACAGTATCTGTCGTCCACCAGGATGTCCTGTCCGCCGGGCAGGGTCTGAAGAAAGGGGAGGATCTCCCCGTAGTCCTTCACGGTTACGGCATGTTTCCGGAAATAGCCTATGCCGCCTTCGTCCGGCGGCGCTTCCCCGAGGCAGTCCCCGCCTCCTCCGTCCAACGCCCGGTTCCGGAGAAAGAGGAAGGCTTCGTCCTGCGTGATATAGCCGTAAGAGAGCGCCACCGGGTTGTATGCCACGTCGCAGCCGCGGATGTTGAAGAGCCACATCAGGTCGTCCAGTTTGGTCAGGAAAAGGCTTTCCGCGCCTTCCTCCCGGCATTTTTTCCGCACATCCGCCAGTTTTTCTTCTACGCTTCTCCCGGCAAGCCGTTCGGGCAGGATGCTGACCTTCCCAGCCGGAAGCGGCGGCCTGTCCCGCCAGATCGTTTCCGCCAGATCCTGCTCACACGCCAGGGAGCCTCCCTTTCCTTTCCGGCGGGCCTCATATTCCAGACCGTCCTCCTGTTTCAGGCATTCTTTCTGCTGCCGGCCGTCCCGGCCATATAGGCATTCCTCATAACGTCTCCCCTCCCGGGCGGAAATGACACGGCCGTCCAAGCCAAGGGTCTGCCCTTGCCTCATCTCCTGTTTCAGGAATGCTTCTATTTCCGGTACGCCGTCCTCCCCCATGCGGAACAGGGTGATACCTGTTCCCGCAAGCTGGCGCCCCGCCTGGATAAAATAGCGCCCGTCCGTCCATAGCCCGGCGCCCTCCCGCCATACCAGCAGGCTGCCGCTAGAGCCGTCAAAGCCGGAGAAAAACTCCCTTACCTTGAAATAATCGCCGACATATTCGGAGCCGTGGAAGTCGGCGGCGGGAACCAGATAGAAATCAATCCCCCGGCTTTTCATCGCTTCCCTTAGGCTTCTTAGCCGCGCCTGTATCTTCCGGTTCCGCGTTCCGCCATCTGTTTTGGCCATCTGTTTCCTCCTCCATCCGTTCCCTATGGTTTCCCTGCATCGTCCGTCTCAGTCAAAGAGCGACAGCTGCCGCTCCTTTTGCTCGAACCTGCGCAGATAGGCAAACACCTCATCGGGCCTGTACATCATGCCGTGCCTGCGGCAGACATCACGGAAAATCTCGCGCAGCCGCGCATGGCCGGGGCTTAGGCACTCATACGCATTGCCGAACGCGCAAAGATACCGCTCTTTCATGCCGGGGAAACGCTCATCCAGGTTCCGGTAAAAATACTCGCGGCTGCCCTCGCGCAGGGTGACGCCCATGGAAAAACAGAGGATTCCCTTCACCTTTGCTCGAACGCAGCCATCTAAAATTCCGCGCAGATTTTCTTCGGTATCGTTTAGAAACGGTAAAATCGGACACAGCCACACCACGGTGGGAATGCCCGCGTCGCGGAATGTTTCCAGCGCGGCAAGGCGCTGGGCGGTGGCGGAGACACGCGGTTCCACTATGCGGCACAGATTCTCGTCGAAAGTCGTCAGCGTCATCTGTACCACGCATTTGCTCTTTTCATGGATGTTTTTGAGCAGATCCAGATCCCGCAGGATCCGGACGGATTTCGTCTGAACCGCCAGCCCAAAGCCGTGCCGCCCGATGATTTCGAGACATTGCCGCGTCAGGCGCAGTTCCTCTTCCAGAGGGATGTACGGGTCGCACATCGCGCCTGTGCCGATCATGCAGGGGCCGCGCTTTCTCAAAAGCTGCGCTTCCAAGACCGCGGCGGCGTTCGCCTTTACCTCAATATCCTCAAAGTCGTGCTTCATCTGGTAACAGGCCGAGCGGGCATCGCAATAAATGCAGCCGTGGGTACAGCCTCGATACAGGTTCATCCCGTTTTTCGGGGATAGGATCGTTTTATATTCCGCAAAATGCACCGCTTCCCTCTTCTCGTCCGATCAGTCTGCAACCCGCTTTGATCGGCTCCTATAGTATACTTCCTTCCTCCCGGTTTGTAAAGCGTTCCTTCGCGGTCAGGAAACAGCCCCCTATGCCCGCCGCTCAGCTCTTTGTATGCCGGAAGCGGGGCAGGAACCGACTAGAAAATGTCCTCCATGTGACTGTAATCTGGGTTCGCATATTGCCTCATTCAGCTTCAATATATCTCTTGGATTTGTCGGCCTGCTCTGCGCTGATTTTCCCGCGCTCCAAATGCTTGTTGATTGTCCCCCTGCGGCGGTTATATATCAGCTTAATGGGGTAGTCGGCGGCGTATTCCTTGGCAAGCCGATTGGAGCGGGCGGCATATGTCTCGCAGGAGCGCCCTTTCGGGTCATTCGGCGCGTAGCCCGAACAGTATTTGCGGCGGTGGGCGTTGGCTTGCAGGAAATAACGCTTGCAAACGCCGCACCTAAGCGGGTAATGCCCTGCGTGCAGCCCCTCGAAAAAGTCGGCAAGCAGAAAATCGCCGAATCGTTCAAAGGTCATTCGCCGACCAATCTCAAAGACATTACGCTTTTTAGTTTTCGGCACGGGGATATATTCGGTCTGCACCCGCATGACACGCTCAAAAGCGGTGAACCCGCCGGGGCGATACCGCTCTATGCAGTCCAGCGCCATTGACATCAAATTACTCTCGGTGCGCTTTGTCGGCGCTTCCAATACCGCCACAAACATCCGACCGATTTCGCGGGCGTTGTCCATACCCTGTCCCAATTCATCGTAAAATTTCACCGTGCGGACAAACTCCCGCAAACGGTTTTCTTCTGTGCGAAAGCGGTCAATGTCACTCTGTTGCGGCAGGGCGTGATTTTCCCAGCCGCTGTCGTGTTCGTAGTTGAACAGCAACCGCTCTCGCAGGTAGGCGATAATCGCCGCCACATTTTCTTCCCCGAAAATGCGTTTGCAACGCTCTCGCTCCGCCTGCAAATCCAGAAAGCAAAACGGCTTTACCCGTGCGATATTTTGCAGAAAATACTGCACGTCTGCGTACAGCTTTGATAAGGTAGAATAAATTGCGCAAATTGCCAAAGGGATAAAAAGAGACAAGGTTTGCAGCTCTCTGATAGAATGAAGTTACCACACACCATTCTGAAAGGAGACAGCAAACCATGTCCGAGAAAATTGTACAGCTTAACGAGGAAGTAATCAAGGGCCAAATCAGAGAATTGGTCCGTGGCAGTGTAGAAGAAACGCTCAACGGTCTACTGGAGGCCGAGGCGGAGAACCTGACACAAGCGGCGCGTTACGAGCGCAGCGAGGAGCGCCAAGGGTATCGCAGCGGTCATTACAGCCGGAACCTCACCACCACCTCCGGCGATGTTACCCTCAATGTGCCCCGTCTCCAGGGAATCAGCTTTGAAACTGCCGTCATCGAGCGCTATCGCCGCCGGGAGAGTAGCGTAGAAGAAGCGCTGATCGAGATGTACCTCGCCGGCGTGTCGGTGCGCCGGGTAGAGGACATCACAGAAGCCCTCTGGGGCAGCAAGGTATCCCCCTCCACCATCAGCGAACTGAATAAGAAAGCCTACGTTCACATCGAGGATTGGCGCAACCGGCCGTTGCAGGGAGGGAAATATCCCTATGTCTATGTAGATGGCATCTACCTGCGCCGCAACTGGGGCGGAGAGTATCAGAATGTGGCTGTCCTGGTGGCAATTGCAGTCCATGAGGACGGCTACCGTGAGGTTTTGGGCGCCGCCGAGGGCATGAAAGAGGACAAGGCCAGCTGGGTCAGCTTCTTTCAGTGGCTGAAAGGCCGGGGTCTGGACGGTGTGAAGCTCATTGTGGGCGACAAGTGCCCGGGGATGCTGGAGGCCAGCTACGAAGTATTTCCGCAAGCAAAGTACCAGCGCTGTATTGTCCGCTTCTACCGCAATGTGTTCTCTGTTGTGCCGAAGTCTAAGGTGAAACTAGTCGCCAAGATGCTCAAGGCTATCCATGCCCAGGAGAGCAAAAAGGCTGCCAGAGAGAAGGCGAAAGCGATGGTGGCCGAGCTTCAGGCAATGAAGCTGAAGGAGGCTGCCAAGAAGATTGAGGACGGCGTCGAAGAGACACTGACCTATGCGGATTTCCCCTCAGAGCATTGGACTCGCATCCGTACCAACAACATTATTGAGCGGCTGAACCGAGAGATACGCAGGCGCACCCGGGTGGTTGGCTGCTTTCCCGATGGCAATTCGGCGCTCATGCTGGTCTGCGCCCGACTTCGCCATGTGGCCGGCACCCAGTGGGACAACAAGAAGTATATGAACATGAAGCATTTGGAGGCGACTGTCGAAGACGCTTCCTTTGCCGGCTGACTTCATCCTTTCAGAGACTGCAAACTAATTTGCGCAAAATACTTGACGGTACCACGGTACCTATGAATTGATGGTGTATTACGACATTTTTCTTTATATGAAAATTGAGCGGAAAGCAGTATCCGCTTAATTTCTTATATTGTGTTTTAATTTTTATATTTGATTGAATGATTTTTCCGACACCGTGCACCGTATTAAATCCACAAAAAAACGCAACCTTTATGTAGAACAATGTAAAGATTTTATTTCTAATCATATTCATAGTAAGTTTTTCATCCATTTTTTCATAAAAGCTTCTTTATCTATACGACAAAGATGATAGCGCTTCTTCGACATAATAAGCTGCGGCGTCAGATAAGCTGATATGAAATTGTTGCAATATTCTGTACCCCCTTATAATTCTTGATACATTTTCCAGCCTTTTAGTTAATGTATTTGGCGGGGTTGTAACACCTTCGTTATTTAGTATTTTAACTATCTTCTGTTTTGTATACTTCAATACACCTCTCATATGGAAAATTTTCTTCACGACTGGTGCTGCTACTTCATCCACTTCCAAATTATTCTTTACCGTTTTGCTCATCTGATACTCAAATGGCGCACTAAAAGTGTAATATTCTCCCTGCTCTTGTACAGTGCGGATACCCGCATTTATCTTAATTGAACACTCCTCACTATAAAAAACATAAGCAAGGTTTTGAAAGGACACATCCACGTTAGGCGTTCTACCATCATAGTCATTAATGGATATAAATCTTATCTGAAGAAATGGAAATATTTTAGCAATAACATCCCCCATAATAATATGATCTCTTGCCATACGGGAAAATTTTTTTATAACTGCCATGCCAATTTTTCTACACCTAATATCCTGCAAAAGTCTCTGCATTCCCGCTCGTTCCAGCTTCTTTCCACTATAGCCATATACGCATACTCTACGATTATACTTGCGCCTATCTTCTGAGGATAAAACTTTTTGTCTTCATGCGCTTACCCTCCCTTCACAAAGGGCATTTCACTTTAGATAAAATATTTTTATTTTGTATAATTCCCCTGCTACTCATTTGTATTTTTTCTTCAATCAATATTTTCTATTTCTATTTAAAATAATATTTAGAAAGTTATTATTGATACACACTCAATACAAATTGATAACTTAACCATTTAATTCCGCGTGATTTTATCTAAAATCTAATATAATTCGTTCTATTTTTCATCCTATTACCTTTAACAATAAAGAATGTAAAAAACTAGGAGCACCATTTGATTCCGCGCTCCTGTTTTAGTAAATTACTTCATTTTAATATCTATAATCTCCATATCTTTCATTATTTTAATACGTTTGCTGAAGTCTACATCACGATACATTAATCGAATAGCTAGTTCATGTGCATGAAGTGATAGGTTTTTCACAAATACTCGTAGTACATTTCCATCCCATTCCAGTCTCTCTACGCTATCCTGATTCATTTCCAACATCCAGCCATCTATCAAATGATATACTCTGACTCCTAACCCATCTGTTGGGATAATGATTTCTGTATCCGATTCGTTGAAAATTCTACATCCGAAGCCGTATCGTCCCAGAACAGGATGATTCATGACGACTGCTGCCGCAATCTGTAAGGCTCCATAGAATCCCAATGCTCCCTCGCCGGACATAGCCACCATCCCCTTCAAATAAGGACCGTGTTTATCTATCATTCCACTACAGCAGCCTACATCACCATCTATAATCCATCCCGCTGCTCCTTCATTTTCTGAAGCGTCCGACCAATATCCTCCTGAATTATAAATCGACCACCCAGCCAAATAGGATGCATACCAAGTCTCAAGTAAATCTGATGCTCTGCCTTCTCCCCTTTTATATTCAAATCCCATCTTCTGTCCAAACAACCAATCAAAAATAGGATAGGCCCCCAATTGAGTCATATAGCTGACATTCCAACTACTATCTCCCATCTGTCGCAAATCTGTCTGATATAAATACCAAATTGGTTGTTTACCACGATTCGCACATACTACATCCATGGTCATCTTCATAATCCGCTTATCTCCTATAGCTTTTCCATAAGCATACACAGCCTCATAGGCGGTGGAATCATAAGCCATCTCACTTCCATAAGGGTATTCCTGTCGTGCAAAGTATTCTGCTTTATTCTTTACAGTATTCTCCGTCCACTCTGCCTCCTCTTCCAGTCCCTCGTTCCTCAATATATCCGTAAGCGACAATGCTATATGCAGTTCTCCCATATTCGCGAACTCCGTAGCTCCTACTCCATTGGGAAACATCCAATGGGAAAACATTCCTTTTGTATATGCATATGCTTGCCTAGCATAATAGGCAGGTTCTTTCAAAAAGTCATATGAATATTTCCCGGCAATCCAATACATGTTTATGAAAGTATTGATAACATGGACGTAATTGAAGGCTCTCCATGCATCATCTGCTCCATATCCTGCCCATGGCTCAAACATCTCGAACCATGGTACCATTCTGTGTACTTTGTATCCCGGCTGCTCGGTCAGACGTTCTTCAATAAAATCCCGAACATAACTGTTCAGTACTCGAATTTCCTTTTCCTCGGGCCGGTAAACATTTTTACCTGACAGGAAAAGACCGCTCACCAATCCTATTTCATCGCTTCCACCGGCAAACCAATTATCTCCAAAGGGATTACACGTTGAATTGATACGTTGCTTTACGGTCATATCCCACATGAGCAATCCATGATAACAAGGATCTGCTTCGTTCGTCTCGAATTGGTTCTCAGCTATAAATTTTGCCTGCTTTTTTATCATTTCCCCGGGAGGCTCCATACCGAATAGCTGAAGCTTCATTACAGTATCGTTCTGTTTCAGCCATATATCTCTGACTCCATACCCTCCCAAACGCAGTTTTGATACCTGAAGACCATTCGTTTCACAGGTTTCGCAAAGCACATCTCCCTTATTTTTCAAATCCAGTTCTACGATGTTGTTACTTTCTATCATTAAATGAATGTCTTCATCAATCGGTGCACACATTCCCGGCAATGCTTTGACTGTTATTCCGCCATTTTCTACAATCCGCCCGTTCATTTCCTCCATGTTTTCTGCAATTCCAAGATAAAAGCGGTACACCTTTTTTCCCCCGCTCTTTAATGTCAACTCAGAAGTTGTTAAGTGAGAAGAGTCCGTTTTTTCATGTATCGGATATACAAAAAAGCAGCCTTCAAATGCTTCTCCCATACTTCCCGTTCTGCCAAACACCGAATCTTTCTTGTCACAGGTAAAATGATTTAAGGGTGTATCACCTAATGCCTGAAACAAAAGCACCGGCATCCTGCCGCTTGATTTAGACCAATATATGTAAGAATGATGATTACTAATGCAAGTATGTCTTAAGACACATTTTTCATATTGAAAAAGATTTCCACCTCTAAAGTATTGATTCATCAATAATGGAATACCCAATTTTCTAATACATATGTCATTTTCGGATGGATTTCCTACCTCTATCGACCAATAAATACCTTCTGTCTTGAGCTCATAAGTAAGTGTAAGATTAATATCTCGAATTCCATTCATGTGATTACTGTCTGTTTCATACGTCACTCTTATGCTGTCCTTACTTACCGTCACTTTACGACTATCTTTCGAGGCATCAGTATTCATACTTCTGAAAATTCCCCGGCTTTCGGTGGTTAGAAATACATTCCCCAGCCACCTTCCCTGCTCCACATCATACTGTGGAAACTCTTCCGGCGTTAATAAAAAGTCCAAAGAATGGCAATTATCCTCATTCCCCATGTCTCGTATCGAGGTGAATGCAAGTCTGTCTTCATCGAAAAGCGCCTTCATTTTACTATTTTCCAATATCATCTTGCATCCCATCCTCCAGCATTTTAATATATCAATTTATAATCTTATTATTTCAGGCATCCATACGCGCATCTGATTCAATCCTCTATTTCCCCATGCATAATAAGGAATAGCCATCATTTTTACCTTTTCCACCTGAGGTTTCTTTTCCGTATACAAAGTGTCTCTATGCTTAAATCTTACTCCATCTGCCTCCAGAACCACCATATCGGAAAGCGGTTTTTCATTGCTGATTTTGTGAGTAATATTAGCATCACCAGGTATCCACAGTTCCTGAAGGTATTCTCCATTATCCACACCTTCGAAACAATACACAATAGGTCCGCGCATCAACGCTACAAGTCCAGTATTATTCCTTACCATTGTATTACTGCGAATTCTTTTTACGGGCATATCAAAAGTTATTTCTACTTGTTCCCCTTTCATCCAATCCTTTTCAATATATAGATACCCTTTCTTTATTGCGTCCTGTGATACCTCTTCTCCTCCTAACGTGATAACCACATTTTCAACATGTGACGGAATACGTATCGCCAAGGTAAAGTGCTCCTTTCCTTCTTTGGGCGTTACTGTATATACCACGTTTTCTTCCCACGGATAGTTACTGATTACTTCTATATATGCATTCTCGAATTCTGCCTCTCCGCCCATAAATAAATGAGAATATATTATATCCTTCGATTCTCCCCATGCATATTTACTCAGGGACATAATCAACCTTACCACGTTTGGAGGGCAGCATGCACAAGCATACCAGCCCGGACGTTCGGGAAGTACATGTTTATATCCATGAAGTTCACCCGATATTCCCGGATTGACTTCCAAAGGATTTACATAAAAGAAACTTTTTCCATCCAATTGCATGCCGCTAATAATCCCATTATAAAGAACACGTTCCATCACATCCGCATATCTGTTATTCGGATCAATATCCAACATTTTTTTTGCAAAAAACACCAAACCAATGGAGGCACAAGTTTCCCCATAAATTGAATCGTTTGGAAGATCATAGTCAATGGAGAAAGCCTCTCCTTCCACTGTGGATCCTATTCCGCCCGTTATATACATTCTTTTATTTACGATATTATCCCACAACGTATCACACGCTTTAAATAACGTATCATCTTTAATTTCGCCTGCCAAATCTGCCATGGCAGTATACATATATACTGCACGTACACTGTGTCCCTCTGCCGTCTTCTGTTCCCTTACCGGTGCAAAACTCTGATTATACTTTGTATCCTCAGGATTCATTCCAAAATGCGACCATCCGCGTTTTTCGGTTTCTTCCTTAAAGAAATTGGGATTTTCACCCCGTTCATCAATAAAAAACTGCGCAAGATTACGATATTTTTCTTTACCTGTAGTATGAAACAAACGCATTAACCCAATTTCAATTTCCTGATGCCCCGGAATGCCTAATCTCTTTTCAGGACCAAACACACCATCAATGTGATCTGCCATCTTTTCCATAACTTTAAGCAACTTATCTTTTCCTGTAGATTCGTAATAGGCAACTGCAGCTTCCATCATATGTCCGGCACAATATAGTTCATGGCACTCTAGTAAATTCTGCCATCTATGTTCTGGCTCTTTTATCGTAAAATATGTATTCAAATAGCCGTCCGGCTGCTGGGCACGTTCAATAATATCAATTATCGCATCCGCACGCGCTTCTAAATCCGGATTTGATTCAATTGCCAAAGAATACGCAACTCCTTCCAGCCATTTGGCAACATCACTGTCTTGAAATACGATACCATAGAACTCTCCCTCTTCTAAACCAGCTGCAATCCTAAAATTAGCTAATGCGTGGCTTTTCTCTACTCCTGGAATCTGATCATCTAATATCTTCTCCTGATAAGGAATGACCACATCTTTCACTAACCTTTGCATAGGCGACCAAAATCCGTCCCTGATTTTCGTTTTTCTTAAATTTATTTCCGTCATTGTAGTAAATCTCCTCACTTAATATTACCAAAATATCATTCGTATCAGCCTTTTACAGCCCCCAATATAATACCTTTGTTCATAAATTTTTGTAAAAAAGGATAAGCAATAATCATCGGTAGTATTGAAACTACAATGATAGCACTTTTTAGCTGTCTTTCATCAACCGCTCCTGCTGTTCCAAAAGTAGTTTTTACTACTTGAAAAATATTTTCCTGTTGATTGCTAACAAGCAACTCACGAAGTATCATTTGTAAGCCCCATTTATCTGGTTTTTGCAGATATAACAGGTTATCATACCATGCCTGCCAATGTCCCACTGCAACCCACAGCCCAACAGTAACCAGAACCGGCTTAGACAGCGGAGCGATGATCTGCCAGAAAATGCGAAAATATCCGGCACCGTCAATCCTCGCAGATTCCTCCAAGGACTCAGGCACAGACATGAAAAAGTTTCTCATAATAAAAATATTATACGGTGTTGCCAGCATCGGTAAAATTAACGCCCAAATTGAATTGGTTAATTTAAGTTGTTGTGTCATCAAAAGATAACTTGGTATTAATCCCCCATTAAACAGCATCGTAAACAGTATGAGGAAGGTAAGCACTTTATTCCCCGGGAAATCTTTTTTGGTTAATGGGTAAGAAGCCATTGCCGTCACCAGAAGACTCAATATCGTTCCCAACGCTGTCCTTAGAATTGTATTGGCATATCCTGTCCAAACGTCTTTATACTTTAGAATTACCTTATAACTGGACAAATTAAAGCTTTTGGGATACCACTGTGCCTCCACCGCATAAAGGTATTCTCTTTTTGCAAATGAAAGGATAAACTGATTCCAAATTGGGTAAATTGTTATAATAATAAATATCATTAGGCAACCGTTAATAATTGTAAAAAGCAAATTACTCCAAGTCATTTTTTTCTTCATTTACTCTCCTTCTACCATAAAGTATATTCCGCACCGTTTATTCGCTTCGCTATGAAATTAGTACTCAGTACAAGAATCATTGCTATTAACGACTTAAAAAGACCAACTGCCGTTGAAAGTGAATAATCTCTATTTTGAATTCCTAATTCATATACATAAGTATCAATGATATCTGCCACACCCTTTACCGAAGAATTAGTAAGGTTAAATATCTGATCAAAGCCGGCATTTAGTACACCGCCCATAGCCAAAATCATATTAATAGTTATAACGGGAATAAGGCAAGGCAGCGTAATATGAAGTATCTTTTTCAGACGACCCGCACCATCCAGGGAAGCCGCTTCATACAATTGCGGATCAATAGATGAAATAGCAGATATATAAATTATCGATCCCCAGCCGAAACCTTTCCAAATGTCGGTCGAAACCAATATCGTCCTAAAATATGCTTTTTTACTGAGCCATATTTGCGCTTCTCCGCCAAAGCTGGTAATAATTTGGTTAATTACCCCATTCGCAGAAAAAATTTCTCTGACAATACCGGCCATTACAATCCATGAAATAAAATATGGCAAATAAGATGCCGTCTGTGTCAGCTTTTTGAACCATTTGGTTTGCACTTCATTCAGAAAAAGCGCAAAAATAACCGGCGGGAAGAAACCGATTATTAACTTCAGCAAACTGATAACTAATGTATTTTGCATAACTTCCCAGAAACGAGAACTAGAAAACAGACGCTTAAAATAATATAGACCAACCCAGTCACTTGCCATTATTCCCTTTGATATACTATAGTCCTTGAAAGCAAGAACAACTCCATACATGGGTGCATAACAAAAAACGGCAAAAAAGCTAATCGCTGGCAGCATCATGATAATAAGAGCCTTGTATTTTATAATTCTTTTTGACAATGGCTGTATATTTGCTTTTGATTTTTTAACACTAATCCCTGTCATGACGTACCTCCTTATCAGGATCCGACGGCATGAGAACATGCCGCCGGTCAATTACTTAATTAAAACGTTCATCATATATTTGCTGCGCTTCTTCTAGTGCCTCTATACCACCTTTATTCATCCACTCCTGGACAACTGCATCAAATTCTTCAATATCTCTTTCCCCTGTAATCATCTCTGCAAAAATCACATTCAGATCGGGTAGTTCCGGGCTCACATCATTCCAAATAGGAAGGTTAAAGTTTCCAAGAATATCATATTTTCCCTGAATCATACCAAGTGTTTCCTGCCTTACCGCATTCAATTCTTGAGTATAATCAATCGCATCATGTATGTCCGGATCATATTGGAATTGTTCTAGTGACGGGAAACGATAATCGGCCGTTATCCCAAATTCCACCCTACTTCCCTCATCTGCATATTCATCGGTATATTGTCTGTTTCCATTTTCATCAATAATAAAAGTTTCTCCTTCGACACCCCAAATCTCTGCCTCATGCCACGCTGGATCCCCTGCAATCGCATCGAATACCTGAAGATATTTTGCTATTTTTTCAGGCTGACTCTCCATATGCTTACTAAAAACCAAACCTACACCCGCTAACGGGTTAAACTGCATAACACCCATATCACCATTTTGGCCTTCAATACCAGCAGACACAGCCCAATCCGCATCGGGTTCTACCTCTTTCAACGTACTCCACCAGCCATCTACTGTTAAAATTGTGGACCAATTCTGCCAACTGGATCCAACTACAGAACTAATCACCTTGTTCTTGGCTCCTTCAAAATCAATTGTCATCCATTCCGGATCAATAACTCCCATGTCATATAATTCCTTAATATATTTCAAGGCTTCCTTTGTTTCCGGTTCTATTTCACCTCTTGTTACTGTTCCATCTTCTTTTACATACCAGATGCCTGGATATGTGCCATATGCAGCAAATATCGGGCTAAATGCCCAGTCCGTATCCCCGGTAATTCCAATATATCCATATGTATCATCCACACCATCTCCATCTGGATCGTCGAATGTGAACGCACGCATCACTTCCGTAAATTCATCCTGAGTTTTCGGTGCTTCTAATCCCAGGTTATTCAACCAATCCTGTCTATATCCCATCAGACAGAACTGTGTCAGATCCACTTTTGCATCTGGTATAGCATATGTCTTCCCATCCACCATATATAAACTAAAAGGATCATCGCCAAATATATCTTTATACTTTGCCGTCCATGCCATATAATTTGGCATATTTTCTTTTACCATTTCTGGGTTGAGTTCTGCTATAAGCCCCTGTTTCGCAAAGTCAGAAAGCGTGGTCAGACTTATCGACTGATCTCGAAACCAATCAGGAGCTTCGTCCCCAGCCATCGCCAAAGTCAGCCATTCACTGTAATCCGTTGAACCTTCATTCCGGTATTTCATTTCGATATTGACATCAAATTCTTCTTCAATTTTTTTCACATACCATGCATCACTGTTCTCCAGTATATCTCGATTACTAGTCCACAGTTCCAATGTCATACGTTCTTCACCGCTGCTACCAGCCTGAGAATCGCTCCCTGGTGAAGGCGATGCTGTACTCCCACACCCAGCTAACATTGATAAGGACAATGCTACAGTCAATACAATTGACACCCATTTCTTTTTCATATTATCTCCTCCTGTATAAATGTTTGATTATTATGAGCCGTCCGAGCTAAAAATGCCTCTCATTAGGTACTCACACAAAAACCCTTTTTGACCACCCTCATTCAAAAAAAGATTTTATTTTTTTCATGGAAGCCTGAAGTGATTTCCAGACAGCATTTTGAGCCGTTCCCTGCTTTTCAGCTATTTCTCTTGTGGAAAGTCCTTCAAAAAAATGAAAATGCAGTCTCTCTTTCTGTATATCAGTGAGTGACTGCATCGCTACCTGTAATATTTCTAAGTCCATCTTGGAGATTATTTGCTCTTCCAAGCTTTCTTCTTGATCCATCATCAAGTCCTCTGTATCACCTTCTACATATCCGTCTGCAGTCCTATGTCTTAAATCCCGCATAAGTTCCGCATGCGCCTCCTTTCGGAAGGAATTGACTAAACATTCATAAACATCTTTACTAACATCGATATACTCCGATTCCTCCCCCCCACCGCATTATTGTAAAAGTCTTTAATCCTTATTTTTATTCTTTCTGACACCTTTCTGTCCTCCATTTCGTACCTTCTGACAGCCGCGCAAAACGACGGTATTTTACGCCGCTTTGTCTATTCCGTCCAGTCCTCAACCGTCAAATCGTTTACGCTCTCAAAATGCTTTATGTTGTGCGTAACGAGCGTGTAGCCGTTCGTCAAGGCTTGCGCGGCAATCAGTAAATCAGCGTCATCAATCGGCGTTCCTTGCCGCTTCCGTTCGGCGTAAATATCCGCCGCCGTTTTCATGTCGGCGATTGTGAGCGTTTTCACATTAAGCTCCGCGCACATTTCACCAAAAGCCGCCGCTTTAATTTTTGAATTATTCGCCTTTAAGCCGCGCCGTATCTCGTAGTAAACCATCAGCGGAATCATTACATCATCACCCGACGCAATGACAGCTTCGAGTTTTGCGGCTATTTTGGCGTTGCCGTTCAGCAGATAAGAAATTATGTTTGTGTCGAGCGCGTAAATCATACTTCAACCTCCCGGAAGTGGACGCGCTCAAATTCCGGCGTTGGCTCATCGCTATTGCGCATTGTCTCAAAAATCCTATGCAGACTATCCACTTTTTGGCGGTTAGTGTCTTTTGGCGGCGCGTCCAGTATGGCGATAATTGCCTCGCTCCCATCCGGAATATTTAACAGTTCCAACGGGATAAACCGCCCATCTTGATAATATGCTTTACATGCTTGCATTTTCGCCCTCTCCTTTCACGTTGTCCCGCTCTACCGTTTCGTCAATGGCACGGTTGACAAAGGCGTTAAGGCTTTCGCCTTTGCTTTCGGCGTGTTCCTTGATTGCCGTTTTTTTACCCTTAGGTACAGTTAGTTCGAGCCTGTCATAGTTTTCTTTGACATACTTATGAACCGAGGCTTGTTGTTTCTTGCTGACTGCTATAAAATCACCTCTTTTCAATTTTACTGGGAGCGGTTTTTAATTGCGTTACCTCTCTCATTATACATAATTATATCACAAATTACTATTCACGTAAACAGTGAATAATGCACAAACTTTCACGGGAATAGTGCCGAAACTTTGCGCAACATTTCACGTAAATAGTGCTTGACTATTCCCGTGAATAGTGTTATACTGTATTCAGAGGTTGAGAGAACAACCTACTACAAACAAAGTGAGGTAATCAATTATGTTAGAAAAAATCAAGCAGTACCGCGAGTACAAACGCCTTGCCGAGGAAGCCCAAGCAATGGCAGACGCGATAGCGGACGAACTCAAAGCGGCAATGACCGAGCGGGGAGAAAGCAAGCTGATTGTCGGCGAGTACAAGCTATCATACAGCGATTGCAAGCGGACGGACATTGACAAGAAAGCCCTGCAAACAGACCACGCCGACATTTACAGCGCGTACCTCAAAGAAACGTTCTGCAAGAGATTTAGCGTAGCATAAGCAAAGCCCCTTACATCAGCACCCGTCAAAGTAACGATGTAAAGAGCCTAAGACCCACCGAAGCGGGATATGTATATTATACCTCTGTCCCGCTCCGAAGTCAATAAAAAATTTGAAAGGAGCAACCACCATGACGAACTTTTACGAAGAGATTTACAGCTACTACGAGGAAAACAGAGAATTACACCCCGGCATTGCGAACGTCGAGACAGCGGAGCAAGAAGCCGCCGCTCTACTGTCCAAAATCACGGACAAGGAGCAGAAAGAGGCGATAGACACGATTATAGGCAAGATAGCGCGGGCGTATGAAATGCAAGGGTTCTTGTTTGCAAGGAACGTATACGGGAGCGGCGCGGCGATTTAGCCGCCTTTTTTGAGGCTGATTAAAACTCCGTGTAATTGGCAATAATCTCCACATCAAAACAAATGGAGGTTATGATAATGAAAGTATCGAAAAACGCTCTCACGGATCAAGAAAAGGAATTTGTCAGTCT
>JAISOV010000002.1 GCA_031275405.1 Clostridium sp.
AGAGCGGGGATTCCCTTGGGAAGTGGGCGCCCCTGTCTGGGGACTGTCATGGGAGACACCCGGGTACCGCCGGCATGTTCAGGAGTAAGAATTTCCGGAAAGGGACAGGGCGGTTCCGGGGAAAAACCCAAATACAGAAAAAGTCCGAAAAAGGATCGGAAAAGGGACGGAATCTGCCGGAAGCATGACCGGCACAGGAGCGGCGTCTTCCGGCAGCGCGGCCACCGTCTACGACAACAGCGCCGGGGTGTATACGTGGGGATCCGTCGCCGTGTCCGGGAGCGGAGTGCTGGCCGGCACGGCGGGCGATACGACCGGGACAGGGTACAGCAACGGCGTGTTCTCCTGGGGGAGCGTAAGCGTATGGAGCGGCAGCCTGAAAGGGGAAGGCGGGACAGGGAAGATGGGCGGCACGGGCGTGTACGCGTCAGGGGCCATCGCCGTCACCGGCGGGGAGCTTTCCGGCACGGCGACGGGTACCGCCGCCACCGCCTCCGTCACCGGCGTGTATAGTCAGACGGGGAACATCACCGTCAGCGGTGCCGGGAGCAGCTTGGCCGGCACCGTCGCCGGCACGACCAAGAATAACGCCGGGGTGCGGGTGGAGGAAGGCACCCTCACCGTCGAGAGCGGCGGCAAGCTGACCGGCGACGCCAGCAAGAGCAGTATAGCGGCCGGCGGTAGCAATGAATATTCTACCATCGGCGTCTACTCATACCATGGGATCCTCGTCAGCGGCGCCGGGAGCAGCCTGGCCGGCACCGGCGGGAGTGCAGCTTCCGGCGGGTATGCCAGCGTAGGCGTGTACATGTACGGTCTCACGTCCCCCTGGAATATAATCGTCGAGAAAGGCGGCGTCCTGACCGGCATCGGGGGAAAAGGTGGCAGATATAGCTGCGGAGTAGAAGCGGCCAAGAGCAGCTTCTATGTCAGCGGAGGCGGCGTCCTGACCGGCATCGGGGACAGCGCCGAAATCGGCGGGGGCCTGTACAGTACAAGCGGCGGCAACCTAGGGGACGGCACCATGGTCGGCATCGTCAAGGAGAAGTCAACGAATTACAGCAGGGCCTTATTCCTCCACAACACTTTCAACGTCTCTGCAGGGGGAAGAATCATAGCGCAGTTTCCTGCCGTTTCCGCCCTGGGGAAGGAGAACAACCATATACTGCACGGCCAGTTAAAGGTCGCCGCGCCCACGTCCGGGGAGCCGCTCTACCTCTACCGGTACGGCTACGCGACGAGCCTGGACAGCATAGAGGACGTCGTCTGGACGCCGGACGACGGGTCGGCCTTCGAGCCGCCGTCCCAATATGCTTACATAAACAGGCCCGCGGCAAACTTCCTCTACTTCGAGTTCCAGGGGCATCTGCCCACCGTGACCTACCACGGCGGCGGGGAGCCGGGGGAGGAAGGGGAGCCGCCCGCGCGCCAGCCCTGGACGGAGGCGGCGGAGGAAGCCGGGTTCACCATCGCCGGCACCGCTGCTTCCGGGGACGCCAAAGCCTCGCCGGGCGGCACCCTGGCGAAGCCTGGCCCGGGCGTCAGGTTCCTGGGCTGGAACACCGAAAGGGACGGCAGCGGCGACTTCTATGCCCCGGGGGAGATCTACGGCGCGGGGGCCACCGCGGGGCGCGTGGACTCGCTGGACCTGTACGCGCAGTGGGGGGCCAGCCCGGGGAGCTGGGCCTGGGGCGGGGCGCGGGTCCTGCCGGAGGGGCTGGACTACGACGCCGGGGAGCCGGAGCCGGAGGACGAGGACTGGGAGTTCAGCGAGGAGAGCGTCCGGCTGCTGCTGGACGCCGGAGTGATCGAGGACTTTGAAGAGGAGGAGATAGAGCAGGGCTATTACGGGAAGATCTGGGTCGAGGTCGACCTCGCCGGGGAGACGCCGGAGACGGAGATGATCCGCAGCAAGGCGCAGGAGGAGGGCAGGGAGGTGCCGCGGTACGTGGACCTGACGCTGCGGAAGGCCGTCTACGACGAGGACGGCGGGATCGTCGAGGCGCCGGTGGCCGTCCCTGAGACGCCCCTGCCGCTGACGCTGACGACAGGGCTGCCGGAGGGGCTGGAGGGGCGCACGGAAGGGCTGGCGCTCTGGCGCGTGCACCAGGGGGAGCTGCAGTCCGTGCCCCGGTGGCCTGAGACGAACGCGGACGGCGAGTACTTCACGGTGGAGGGGAGCCTTGCGGTGATGTACCTGAGGAAGTTCTCGGTCTACGCGTTCGCGCCGCTCAAGGCCGACCCCGGCCAGGAAGGGGACGGCGGGAGCGGGGCCGGCGGCAGCCCCTGCCCCTGCGGGCGACCCGGAAGGCGGGGCGGCCCTGCGCAGCCCCAAGACCGGCGAGGAGGCTGCGGTGCGCGCCCTGCCGGGCATCGGGCGGCTGCTCTCTGTTGCCCTTGCCGCCCTGCTCCCCTGACCGGGAGCCTGGCGGCTGCTCCCGGCCCCGCTTCCGGCGGCTTTCCCTAAGGAAGCCCGGCGGCAGCCGGGGCGGGCGCCTGCGGGACGCAGGAGCCGGTGGCAGGGGTACGCAGGAAGGCGGGAGAGGGGAGGAGACATCCGGGAGAGCCGGGGAGTACCCTCCCCCTGGAAGCTTTGTTGCATTTGGTATTGCAATTGACCTCTGAAAAAAGGTCTGAAAAAGTTTCAGAAAGTGCTTGACAGGGCATGGGTTTTGGTGTAGATTAAAAATTACTGAAACAATAGTTTTTCCAATGGATGGATTCCGCTCTTCTTTCTATCGTAAACAGTCAAGTTTTCAAAGCTGTCTGGGGTTTTCCTATTTTTCTTTTCTATTCCTTTTCATTATTTTTTAGTATCTGTTTCGTCTTGTATTCCGTATTCGTTTCCGTATATGCTGGCTGTCCTGTTCGTTTCTGGGCGTTTCCCGGTTTGGGGTTCTTCCCGTGCGTGTGTTGTATGACTCGTATGGCGTGGATTTTGGTACGGAAGACCATTGTTTCAGGAAATATGGCAGAAAGGAGGGAAGACGGGCAGAGTCTGCTTGGTGACAGTCTGCTGCCCGGTACGGTGGGGAGGGCGGGAAATAAGGAAGTGTTACAGAATCATTTGTACGGATAAGCGGGCGGTTTTCGTCGAGACGAGGTCCAAAAAACGCGCATAGTGGTCTATATAAGTTTTTTGGGACAAAGTATCGGCGAAAACAAGCCGCTAAGAGGTACGTTTCTTCCGTAGCAGTTCCTAAGTTCCTACAGGTGTCAGAAAGACAGTACGGCAGGACAGCCGCAAAGGATCAGGAGGGCGGTAAGGTTGAAGACAGAAAACGTGAAAAAGACAAGATTGCCTACCAAAGAAGAAAGACTGCAAAGCCTGGTGAACGATTATACTACCGGCAAACAGCCTTCTCTGATGCAGATGAAAAAAGGCGTGATCAGCAAAGCCGCTTTTTTGGAAGAGGCGAAAGCGCACATACAGGAATATTATGAAGTGGCTCACGAGGAAAGAGAAGAGCTGCTGACGGCTTTTGAGCAATATATCTTCGGATATTCCCGGCTTTCTCCTTTGATTGACGATACGGCCATATCGGATATCCGGATTGTCAGCCATGATAACATCCGTGTCAAAAAGGAGGGGCAGAGGATGGCCGGCGGAGTGGCTTTCCTGTCGGAAAAAGAATACAGGCAGTTTGTGGAGTATGCCGCCACCAAGAATCAGGTGAATATATCCAACATGAACGCGATCCAGAGATTCACCGATACGGAAAGCCATCCGGATTTCATCCTGCGTTTTACCGTTTCCATGCCATTGGTAAATACTTACAGCGAGCCTTACCTGTGTATCCGTAAGATCCCGAAGAACTTTCCGGAAATGAAGGAACTGATCCGGCAGGAAATGATGAGCCGAGAAACGGCGGAACTGCTGGTTCGGCGTTTCCGCCAAGGCTCCACCTTAATCTGCGGCGGCAACTCTCCCGGTAAGACGACCCTGCTGAATGCCCTTAAGGAAACCCTGCCGGACAATATGGCGATCCTGGTGACACAGCAGGCAGATGAACTTACCACGAAATTCCATCCGGACATGATGTTCCTGCACTCTCTGCCCGGAAGCGGGGAGAGGCAGATCCACTATGATCTGAAACACATCAGTATCGCGGGCTTGACAATGGACATAGACTTTTTCATTATCGGAGAGGTAAAAGGAGAGGAAGCTCTGTATCTGCTTAACGCGGCTTACACCGGCCAGATCTGCGCCGCGACCATCCACGCTCCGGCCGCGGACAAGGCAGTCAATAAGCTGGTAGACTATGCCATGTATGACAGCCGCTATTCCCGGAATGAATTAATGAAGATGATGGACTGCTTTGAAACATTAGTATACATGGCACATTATCAGGTACGGCAGATTTATGCGCTGAAAGGGTGGAATGAGCAGAAGCAGGAACTGACGTATGAAAGGATTCTATAAACTATAAAAATAGGAAAGGATTCTGTAAAAACATGTGATTCGTATGCCCGTGAAAGACGCTTGACAGGGCAAAGCGGGCGGATAGGAGCAAACATGGGATGGAAAATCATATTTCTGCTTAACCTGTTTCTGGCTTTCCTGCTTTTGAGCCTATGGGTTCGCAGGGAGAGGATTCTGCGCAATATCATGCGGCGCACATACGATTCTATGGACGGGCTGGCGAGACGAAGGGAACAAGATAACAGGAAGAACCTGGAGCTTTTGCAGAAACGGAAAGGATATTTATACCGTATGGAGCAAAGGCTTGTATACAGCGGAATGGCCAGAAAATTTCCGTTTCTGACACCGGAGGTATGGCTGCTCCTGAACCTGGCCGTTTCCGCCGTTTTTTACGTAGCGGGCTTCCTGCTGACAGGCGGCCTGACGGGCGGCGCGGCAGGAATCATCCTGTTGCAGATTTTGCGATATGCCGTAGAAAACATTCTGATGAGCCGCAATTATAAGTCGGTGAATGAAAATCTGATAAAGTTTCTGGACTTTCTGGGAAATTACAGTATCACCGCCGGAGAAGTAACCGGGATCCTGAACCAGATCAGCAGATATGTGGAAGAACCGTTAAAAAGCGTACTGGATGAATGTTACTATGAAGCGCAGACTTCCGGCGACGTGAAACTGGCCTTGCTCTCTATGGCGGAAAAAATCGAACATCCAAGATTCAAAGAGTTAGTCCGGAACATGGAAATCAGCGTCAGATATTCGGCGGACTTTGCGGTTTTCGTCAGCAACAGCAAACGTGCGGTTCAAGAACATTTAAGAACCAGGCAGGAACGGAACTCTTTGATGCACGATGCCGCCGCCAATATGATGATTCTGGCGGGAATGTCGGTCGTCGCTCTGCTTTCCGTGGAACAGCTCATCAATACCTCTATCTGGGGAATCTTGCTGCATACCCTGCCCGGACGGATCGGAACAGGGCTGCTTCTTATGATTTTCGGGCTTTTCGGCAGACAGATCAGGAATATCAACAGATAAAAACAGATCCAAACAGATCATTTTCAGCGGAAACTTTCACCCTTTGATGGCTGCGCCCGCAAAAGACGCCTGATTAGGCAAAGCGGGCAGATGGGAGCAAAAATGGATGTGGATACGATTCGGATATGGATAAAGATTCTGTGTGTCGCGGCGGCGGCGGAAGTCTTCGGTTTTCTGCTTGCGGTTGCGGCTGTCGGCCATCCCAAAAGACTGGTGCTATATGCTTATGAAGAATTCAGCCGCTATGTCCGGGTGCGAAAGGGCGTGCTGATGGATTACTCCAGGCTGCAGCGTCTGTTAAAAAAAAGCGGCGCTTCCTTCCACTTTGGAAAGTGGGTAGACCCTATCCGGTATACAGCCGTCAGACTGGTTCTGGGGGTGGCGGGCCTGGCCATCGGCGCTTATTATGGAGCGCTGGGCGGAGTGTTATTGGCAGCGGCTCTGTGCTATCTGCCAGGGAGGCTGCTTTCCTATCTGAACGCCAGGGATAACGAACGTCTTTTGCCGGAGTTGAAACTGGTCTATCATGCCCTCGCTCTGCAGATCCGTGCGGGAGTGTTCGTAACGGATGCCTTATCGGAGTGCTATGGCAGCGTACAGGAGGAGCGTCTTAGGCTGGCGTTGCTGAATCTGTCGGGAGATCTCGTCATGAAAGCGGAGCTGGGAGAAGCTTTGGATCGTTTTCAGGAACAATTTGACAACCGTTATATAGACTCGTTATGTATCACCATTCTGCAGGCGCAGGAATCCGGACAGGCGGTAGACCTGCTGACCGATATTGCGGAACAGATCAAAGATATGGAAACCGCGCTGATGAGCAGGAAGAAAAGCCGCTTGGACAGGCGGATCACATTCTACCAGCTGGGAATTTTTGCGGTTGTCTTGTCTGTCATCCTGTATGCCTGCGTGACGCATATGTTTTCGGAAGTCATCCTATTTTGAGACAAAAAACAGTCGCCGAAACGGCGGAATGGAGGGAAGTATGAACTGCTTATGGCTTGCCGCGAAGCTGCGGCTGAAAGAATGGCGGGAAAGGGCGGGAGTGTTTCTGAAAAGGAATATGCTTTCAAAAAGCCAGGGTATTGACGGCATTCTGGTGACAGTAGGTCTCTGCATTATTGCGCTGCTTCTATGTGTGGTGATGAAAGAACAGCTTACGAATCTGATCAGAGATGTCGTCGGACAGATGGGAGAAAAGGCAAAGAATATATTAGACTCAGATGTGGCGTAGCATGTGGACGGTTGCCGCTGCTTGGCAAGGACAGCTGATCCTATCCGGCAAGAGCAGCCGGATGGCAACTTGGCGCGCACTGTCCTCGTGATTTTGTACAAAACACCGCCCATGCCCATACATGGTCATATATGCCCATGCCATATATGGCGCTGCCAGGTATGGCAACAATGCCAGGTATGGCATTGGGTACTCATTGCTTCGCGGGATACTTTCACTGAGCAGCAGCTGACGTATGGATTGTTTGGGAGGGAACTATCATGAAAGGAAGAAAAGGAGCGGGTTTTATCATTTTCAGGAAGAAAGAAAGCGGTTCCATCATGGATTTTCTGTCAGCGGGTATGATCGTAATCGCAATGTCCGTTCTGATGATGGCCTATATGAACCAGCTCCAGCTGCTGAATGCGAAACTGGAAGTCGGTCAGCTGGCCAGAAAATACATCCTGCGCATGGAAACCGTCGGTTTTCTGACTGCCCATGACAAGGCCGCCCTTACGCGGGAGCTTGAAGAGCTTGGGATTACCGAAGTGGATTTTAGCGCCAGCACGATGAGCGAACAAGCATATGGAAGCCCGATTACCCTGCGGATACAAGGCATGATTCCAGGCAGGGAGATGACGGTGGAGCAAGGTCTCTTTTCCGCGCTCTTTCGCAGACAGGGCTATCCCTTTCATGAGATACGCGTCTCTACAGCCAAGAATTAGAGAGAGGGGGAGGTATCCTGCCTGAGGGCATGATATGAGGAAAGGCTTATGACAAGAAACAGGCTCTACCGGAAGACTTGGGGCAAAGTGGAACTGGTGACAGGGATGTTTTTTCTGATTCTGATGATCTTGATACTGGCGGTGCATATGCAGATCATGCTGTTTTATATTACCAGCCAGTTTATGGAGGATGCCTTGGCGGCTTCCAACCTGGCTTCCGCTGTGATTGACATTGAGGAATATGGAAGAACCCACATCCTACGAATCGCTTCGCCGGAAACGGCCTATGTGTCCTACCAGGAAGCGCTGAAAGGCAATCTTCAGCTGAATGCCGATTGGGAAAGCAGCAGCAAAGAGCTGGCTGCAGGTAAGGTAGAGATCCTGGAATATATTATTTATAATGTGAATGGCGATGATGTGACGGTATCGCGGTTCGGGCAGTCCGGAAGAAGCACGTGGCTAGAGAAAGGGGGAGTCGGAAAAATCAAGGCGCCGGATGGAACCTTGATAGAAACGACGTCTGTCTATAGCAGGATCGGCTTTCCGGTGGAGGGCATTCTAGGAATCAGTACGTATGCGGAAAAGGAAAAAAGCGTGGATGTGGTCAGCAAGGCCCTGGCAGCGTCAGAAGCGGAACAGACCGGAAAAAGACGGCAGACAGATTCGGAATAGACGGGAAAAGATAAAATAAAAAAAGATAAAATAAAGATGGAAACAGACTAAAAAAGATGGAAGTGAACGGGCAGAAGACATAACATGGATAAGAAGCGGCGTCCGCAAGGCGGATGAAAGAAGCAAGCCGGAAGGCGCGGCGCTTTCCAATACGGAATGTATGTCCGCCAAGGCGGACGGGGGTGCGGCTATGAAGAGGAAGCGTTTTAGAATCAAAGAATCGTCCGTAGACGGCAAGAAGAATATCCTGCCGGGAGCGATATTGTCAGCGTTTCTTGCGGCTGTCATTGTTTATCTGATGATGGTCAATATGGAGAAAAACGCGATGAGCGCCTACGAAAAAGGGCCGGTACTGGTTGCCGCCAAGGAACTGGCGCGAGGTATCTTCCTCACGGAAGAAAATGTGGAAACATATTTCGAGGAAGCGCAGATGGAAAAAAAACTGATTCCGTCCGCCGCGCTGACGGACAAGCGACAGCTGATCGGCAGGATGACAGCGGGAGACATTGACAAGGGTTCCATGATCACAGGCGCTATGACGGAAGAAACACAAAAAATGATTTCTGCGATGAAGAAACCGGTCATAGCAGGATTCAAGGCGGACGACTTATATCAGGTGGTCAGCGGTGTTTTGCGGAGCGGCGACAGGATTCACATTTATACGGTGGACGAAGAACTGAGGCATGTTACTTTGGCATGGGAAAATGTCTTGGTGCAGCAGGTTTTTGACAGTTCCGGCGTTGTCATCGAACCGGAGGATAAAATCACGGCGGCGGGGAGGGTCAATATCTTTTTGGAGCAGGACAGCGTAGAGAGCTTCTTTCTGCGGTTAAGTACCGGAACACTGCATGTGGTGAAAATATGGAACAAGGCCTGAATATCAACCGAGGGCCTTGTTTGGAAGCGTTTTTCCTGTCTGCGGAAATCGGTCTGCTGGCAGATGGCTGCCTTAGGATGATTCTGCGTTATGATCCGGCGCAAGGCCTGGTGAGAAGCAATCAAGTAAACAAGCTGATCTTAGGTTATAGCCTGATCATAGGCTGGTTCCTGAGCCTGTGTCTGCGTGACTGGGGAACTGTGGGAAGACTCGGAGCCGGGGTGCTGGCGGCTTACCTGCTGGTTGGCTCCGTCACGGATCTCCAGACGAAAGAGGTATATGATTTTTCACATGATGTAACAGCGGGAATCGGCATCATGTTATCCTGTTTCCTGCCATTTGATAAAGGTTCCGCTGTTTCTCTCGTGGTTTTTTGTCTGCTCCAGAAATTTCTGTTTGCAAAGATGTACGGAAAGGCAGACGCCAAAGCTTTTATGGTCTGTGCCCTTTTTGAAAGTATCGGCGGAGGGAAAATGGATACCTTTTTATGGCATATGCTGGCTGCTTTTGCAGCTTTGGCGGCAGTACAGGCGAAGCGGCATAATATCAGTTCCAGGGGGAATCTGAAACAGCCGGTAGCGTTTCTTCCCTATATCATGCTTACGGTGTGGCCGTTTTTGTGAAACGCAGACAGAGTGACCCGATCTGCAAAGGCGGAACAGGGATGCTGCTCGGCAGGAATCTGCCGCGAAGTAATCAGTGTCCATGCCCATGTATGGCAACGCCATATCTGGGCGTGGACGGATGTCGCACAAAATGACGCGGACAGCGTGCGCCAAGCTGCCATCCGGCTGCCCTCGCCGGATGTGATCAGCTGTTCTTGCTGAGTAGTAACGGGACAAGAAGTACAAAACAGGAAGTGCCGGGAAAATACTTGTAGTGCCGTGTGCATTTTGATATGATCAATGTACATCACATACCGAAGGGAATCTCGGCAGGCTTTCTTTTATCTGAACAATAGTTCAGACAGTGAACGGCAGTTGAGGCTGTGGACGGTAGTTGAGACAGTGAACGGCAGTTGAGACTGTGGACGGTAGTTGAGACAGTGAACGGTAGTTCAGATAGTGAACGAGTACTTGGATAGTGAAAGAGCGTTCGGATGGTGAACGATTGTTTCCGATGGGACTGCCTGTGTTTTGTATATCCGCCTGATGGGAAAGGAATGGTCATAAATATGATAACGATAAGCCTGTGTATGATTGTAAGGAATGAAGAAGCGGTACTGGCAAGATGCCTGGACAGTGTGTCTGATCTGATGGATGAAATCGTGATCGTGGATACCGGATCCACGGACGCCACAAGAGAGATTGCCGCCCGTTATACCGGTGCCGTCTATGACTTTCCATGGGTGGATGATTTCGGCCAAGCTCGTAACTTTGCTTTTTCCAAAACTTCTAAAGAGTATATTTATTCTGCGGATGCGGACGAGGTACTAGACCGGGAAAACAGGGAGAGGTTCCGGCTGCTGAAAGAAACGCTGCCGCCGGAAATCGAGATCGTGCAGATGAAATATGGGAACCAGCTGCAGTTCGGAGCAGTCTATAATTTTGATGAAGAGTACAGACCGAAATTATTTAAGCGTTTGCGGCGGTTTGTGTGGGAAGACCCGGTTCATGAGATGGTGCGGCTGGAACCATATCTCTACGACAGCGATATTGTGATTACTCATATGCCCACATCCAGCCACGCAGGTCGGGATCTGCGGATTTTCCATCAGGAAACATTAAAAAAACGCAGACTGTCTAAACGCCTGCATAATATGTATGCCAGAGAGCTGTTCTTAGCGGGTACGCCGGAGGACTTTGCGCAGGCCGCCGCTTTTTTTGAAGGGTCTGCCGCTGATGTGAGCAGAAACGGCGAGGAAGTCATGGAAGCTTCCTGTGTGGCAGCCCGTGCCGCCAGGCTGAACAAGGACACGTTTCGTTTTTTCAAATATGCCTGTAAGGTGATCGCAGATGAGGGATGTTCGGAAATCTGCTGTGAAATGGGCGCTTACTATGAAGCGGAGGAAGATTACGAGGAAGCTATTATCTGGTATTATAACGCGGCTTATGAAACGCAGCCGATCCTGAATCTGCGTTGCGGAACAGATATCGCGTTGGACGGACTGAGCCGCTGCTACCATATGCTTGGCATGGACGAGCAAGCGGCGGTATACCAGCGAGAAAAGGCGAAGTCTCATATCTGACGATTTCAAGTCGGAAGTTTTCTTTAAGGAATGGGTATCAGGTTGAAAGAAGCCTTCAACCTCCCTGATTGGTATGCCCGCTCAAGGCGGGCGGAAGGGAAGAAATATGAAAAAGAAATGGCGGCTGGCGGGCTGTCTGTTTCCTGTACTCCTTTTTTATTCTCTGGCGTTTTTTCCTTTGTCGGCGGAAGCCATCTATGACAGCCCCTATGTGACGTGGAGCCCGGACGGGCAGGCGTTCACGACGAACGCGGGGGAGAAGCCCGCGGCGCAGGAGCCGCCGGGGAAGCGGGTGGCGACGGGGGCGGCGT
>JAISOV010000039.1 GCA_031275405.1 Clostridium sp.
GGTGTAGAATCGGATGGGCGGCATCCCGCGCCCTGCCGCCGGAAAGCCGTCATAACGTCCATTGTTTTCAGTATTTGGCCGGTACTTTTGTGGATCCTGCCGGCTGTCCTGGCGCGGGATCCTCCAAACTGCCTGATTGCCTGTTTTTTCGACTGCCGGTCATGCTTCCGGCAGACTCCGGGCTGTTTTGCTCTCCGGAAACAGACAGAGATCTCGTCGGCTTCCGGACAGATCCGGCTGCGGCGCTGTCTTTTCCGGTTCTTTCTTCCGTCCCGGAAATCCAGGACAGAAACGGCTGAAAACCGGGTTGGATTTCCGCTCTGTCTGTGGTATGCTAAGATCAGAAAGACCGTGTGCAGACACGGGATCCGTATCACAAGGGAACCCGTAGAGAACGGATCTGTTTTTTCGGAACGGATGACAGCACAGCAAAGGAGGACACGCCTATGAACAGAAGCCCTTCCTCCGGAGGGAACCGGAACGCCCTCCTGAAAATGCTGCTGGCCCTGGCCGCCATCGTGGCTGTCTCCGCCAGCCTGTCTAAGCTGCTGGGCGGAGATTCCAGGACTTTATCCGAATACTTTTCCGAGGAGGCGGCTTCCACGGAAACTTCCGCTTCCGGAGCCGCCGGAGACCCTTCCGCCGGGAACGCCTCCATGGAAGCCGCGGAAGCTTCCGCTCCCCCGTCAGGCTATCCTGCGGAGCTTACGGGGTCTGCGGCGGGAGAGGACCAGGAACCCGCTTCCTCCTATCCGGAAACGGGCGCGGAGCCAGGCTCCCCTTCCTACCCGGAAACCGACGCGGAGCCTGGCTCCCCTACGGAAGCCCGCCCTGTCCTAGCCGGCCACGCGCTGAACGGTTCGAGCGTGGAAGAAGCCAGGATCAGCTATACGGCCGATTTTTACTATGAGCCTCTCTCCGCCAGCCTGCGCCGTTACATCCGTGCGGTCTCTTATCCGGCGGACGAGACGGAGGCTGCGGTTTCCTACGGGGATCTACGGTATGTGCATGTGCTGCATTATGATTTTGAAGGAAAGGTCGCCGAGGGGGAGCTGATCTGCCACGAGAAGATCGCCCAGGATCTGGCGGAGATTTTTTATGAACTGTACCGGAACGAATACCGGATCGAGAAGATCCGGCTGATCGACGAGTACGACGGCGACGACAGAGCTTCTATGGAAGACAACAATACTTCCTGCTTCAACCACCGGACGGTGGAGAATTCCAGCAATCTGTCCAGGCACGCTTATGGACTTGCCGTTGACGTAAATCCTTTCTACAATCCTTATGTCGTTTACCAGACGGACGGAAACGCCCGCATTTCCCCCGCTTCGGCGGCGGCTTATGCCGACCGCAGCGGCAGTTTCCCCTATAAGATCGATGAGTCCGACCTGTGCTACCGCCTGTTTACGGAACACGGCTTCACCTGGGGCGGCAGCTGGAACTCCAGTAAGGACTACCAGCATTTCCAGAAAGCGCCCTGACGGAAAAGGATCCTCATGGCTGGCCCCGCCAGACGGCAGTGACGGCCGTGACTGGCCATCTGCCGGAAAAAATACGGGCAGACCGCTTCCCGCGCCGTCCGCCCGCTGGATTCTCTATGATCCATGCAGCCTGTACAGGATCCGCGCAGATCCCGTGCCGTCCGCGCAGCCCGCAAGTATGCGGCGCAGGACGCCGGACGAAATTACGCGCAGGCTGCGCACATACGGTTTTCCGGCATGTTCCGGGAACAGACGGTTACACAAACTCCAGGATCACTTCCATCGCGGCATCGCCCTTGCGGGGGCCGAGCTTGATGATCCGGGTATATCCGCCGTTGCGGTTCGCGTATTTCGGCCCGTATTCGTCAAACAGTTTCGCGGCCAGATCCACCTCTTTGGTGTTGCGCTTCCTGCCGGCGCGTTCCTGGGGAACATAGACCACCGGATACAGGACGCTCTTGATCCGGCTTCTTGCATAGAGCCGGGAGGGAAGGTCCTTCCTGATCTCTTTTTCCACAGTCTCATACTGGGTCCTTCTCTTGCCGTCCACGACTTCCTTGACCCTTTTCCCGCTCTTGTCCTTGATCGGGATCTTGGCCATGACCTTGACGGTCTCAAAGTTGTCCCTTTCTTTCACCGCCATGGCGACTAAGCCTTCCGCGATCTTCTTGACTTCCTTTGCCCTGGCTTCGGTCGTCCTGATCCTGCCGTGCCAGATCAGCGCGGTCACTTGGTTCCTCATCAACGCTTTTCTCTGGGAAGAAGTTTTCCCCAGTTTCCGATACCCTCTTGTCATGATTGTCCTTCCTCCACTTATGGAACACCCGGCCACGCCCGTCGGCCTTACTGGCCGGATGCTTTCCCTTTGGAATATTTCACAGACGGTTTCCAGAATCTTACTTTCATTCTTCCATCGGGTTCAGCTGCAGGCCCAGCTCTTTCAGTTTCGCCAGTACCTCTTCCAAAGATTTCCGCCCCAGGTTGCGGACCTTCATCATATCTTCCGAAGTCTTGTTCGTCAGTTCCTCCACCGTATTGATTCCGGCCCTCTTCAAGCAGTTATACGAGCGGACGGACAGTTCCAGTTCATCAATGCTCATTTCCAGCACTTTTTCTTTTTCATCGTCCTCTTTCTCTACCATGACTTCCGCAGTCTTGGCGTTTTCCGACAGGTCGATAAAAAGGCTCAGATGCTCGCTGAGTACCTTTGCCGCCAGGCTGACCGCCTCATCCGGAGCAAGCGTTCCGTTGGTGTAGACGTCCATTGTCAGCTTGTCGTAATCGGTGATCTGCCCCACTCGGGTATTCTCCACGGTAATGTTCACACGCTCTACCGGCGTATAGATCGAATCAATGGCGATCACTCCGATCGGCAGGTCGTCCTGCTTGTTCTTTTCGGCGCTGACATACCCCCTGCCCTTCGTCAGGGTCAGTTCCATGTACAGCTTGGCGCCTTTTCCGCATAAGGTGGCGATGGCCAGATCCGGGTTCATGATCTCCACGTCCTGATCCACCTGAACATCGGAGGCTTTCACGATACCCTCGCCCTCAAATTCCACATAGGCCGTCTTAGGCTCGCTGGTTTCGCTGTCATTGCGGATCGCAAGGTTCTTGACGTTCATGATGATTTCCGTCACATCTTCTTTTACGCCCGGGATGGAACTGAACTCATGCAGCACACCTTCAATCTTCACCTGGCTGACCGCCGCCCCCGGCAGGGAAGAAAGCATGATTCTGCGCAAAGAATTGCCAAGCGTAATGCCATATCCTCGTTCCAAAGGCTCTACGACGAATCTGCCATATTTATTATCTTCGGAAATCTCAGCAACTTCAATATTTGGTCTTTCAAAATCAAACACCGCAAATACCCTCCTTTACAGGCCTGTCTGATGGAAGGAACCGTAACTCTTACTTGGAGTACAGCTCGACAATCAGCGTTTCATTCACCGGAACATCGATCATCTCCCTGCTGGGCAGATTCCTGATTGTCCCTTTCAGATCCTCTATCGTCACATCCATCCATTCCGGAAAAAGCCTGCCGCCCGTCACTTCCAGGATCTCTTTGTACCTCTGCATGGATTTTGCGCTTTCCCTGACCGCGACCACATCCCCGGCTTTCACCAGATAGGACGGAATGTTGACCACCCTGCCGTTTACCGTCACATGCTTATGGCCTACGACCTGTCTGGCTTCCCGCCTTGTCCTCGCGAAGCCCATCCGGAAGACGATATTGTCCAGCCGTCTCTCCAGCATGACCATCAGGTTCTCGCCGGTGATCCCTTTCATCCGGTCGGCTTTCCGGTAGTAGTTGCGGAAAGGTTTTTCCAGCACCCCATAAATAAACTTCGCTTTCTGTTTTTCCCTGAGCTGTAGTCCGTATTCGCTTACTTTTTTCCCCGCCCTAGCGTTTGTCCTGTTGGACTTCTTGTCATAACCGAGGAACGAGGGCTCCAGGCCCAGCGCCCTGCATTTTTTTAAGACCGGTACTCTGTTGACTGCCATTTTATGCCACCTTCTTTCCTTATTGTTTACAGTACGTCCATCGGCGCGTCCTTCACGCCAGGCGCGTCTTCTACGCCGGACATGCTTTCCGCACCAGGCATGTTGCCAAGCGTGTCTTCTACGCCAAGCGTGTCTTCTACGCTTTGTGTACTTTCCTCCAACGACCGGATCATTTCCTGCCCGCCCTCACGCGTCCCTTACACCCTGCGGCGCTTGGGAGGGCGGCAGCCGTTATGGGGGACGGGGGTCACGTCGCGGATGCTGAGCACGTCCAGCCCGCTGGCGGACAGCGCCCGAATCGCCGCCTCCCGTCCGGAGCCAGGCCCTTTGACATAGACCTCCACCGTTTTCAGCCCATGTATCAGCGCCGCTTTGGTAGCGGTTTCCGCCGCCATCTGCGCGGCATAGGGAGTAGATTTCCTTGAACCTCGAAAGCCAAGACCTCCGGCGCTTGCCCAGCTGAGGGCATTCCCTTCCAGATCCGTCAATGTGACGATCGTATTATTGAAGGAAGACTGGATGTGCGCCTGTCCACGTTCAACGTTTTTCTTTACGCGCTTTTTGGTCACTTTTTTGGTAACTTTTTTCGCCATCTTAAACTAACCTACTTTCTGATCTGGTTGACCTGTTTCCTGACTGCTGCTCTGCGGGACGGGCAGAACAGCAGAGCTTATTTCTTCTTATTCGCTACCGTCCGCTTAGGCCCTTTTCTCGTCCTGGCGTTGGTCCTGGTCCTCTGTCCGCGCACGGGAAGTCCTTTCCTGTGGCGGATGCCCCGGTAACAGCCGATTTCCTGGAGCCGTTTGATGTTCAGGGCGACTTCTCTCCTTAAATCGCCTTCCACCATGATCCCCATGCCCTCGATGGCGTCCGCTAGTTTCTTCACTTCGTCGTCCGTCATGTTCCTGACACGGGTGTCCGGGTTTACGCCCGACGCTTTCAGGATTTTGTTGGAGGTTGACCTGCCGATCCCGTAAATATAGGTCAACCCGATTTCAATGCGTTTTTCTCTTGGCAAGTCAACACCTGCGATACGAGCCATTGCGTTTCCTCCATTTTCTCCGCGCCGCTGCGCGTCCGATACCAGATCAGATACTAATTGACGGAAGCACCGCCCGCTCTGACGCGGGCAGCGCCCAACCGTGGCCAGTCCCATAGGTGCTTCCCATACGGAGGTTTCCTATCTGGATACTTTCCGAATAGATACTTTCCTATGGATGTTCCTCCGGTCTTTCTGTTCTTGTGAAGAATGCCGGTTCCTCTTCCCGCCGTCCGACTTCTGCCCGCCGGACGGCTCCCAAACAGTATCAACAAGTAATCTCCCGTAAATCCTACGCCCGTATCTTTATAGGCTGCTGTCCGGCAGGAGCAGCCGGATGGCAGCCTTTTTAGATACCCGCTCTGACAAGCCGGTGATTATCCCTGTCTCTGTTTGTGCTTGGGGTTCTCACAGATGACTCTGATCTTTCCCTTGCGTCTGATGATCTTGCATTTATCACATATCTTCTTGACTGACGACCGAACTTTCATTTGAAGACCTCCTTTCAAAAAAGACCGTTTTCCATTGTAACATGGACACAGCCGATTTGCAAGAGCCAATCCGCTATTTATCCCTCCAGATAATACGCCCTTTAGACAAATCGTAAGGCGACATTTCCAAAGTCACTTTATCGCCAGGCAGAATCCGGATAAAATTCTGACGAAGCTTGCCGCTGATATGGGCCAGCACCTCATGTCCGTTCTCCAGCCGCACGTTGAACATGGTGTTCGGCAGTTTATCCTTTACGATTCCTTCGATTTCAATCATATCGCTTTTCGACATAGATCCCTCCACAGCATCCTTTCTAAATCGTTTTTGGGGGCTGACGGTTACAGTACTGCTTGATGGCGTACCTGATCTGTTCGTCAGATACCGTTTCCTTTTTTAAGAGCCGGCCGGGCAGATCCGGCTCCGCCGGGCGGCTGACCGGCTGGACGTGCCTGAGATTCTTCTTCTTGGGCTTCGCCAAGGGGTGCAGCCTGCCGTCGCACAGGTATGCCAGTTTTTCTTCCTCCCCCACGACCACATAGAGCTTCCCTTTGTCATGCCCCGCTTTAGAAATCGCGAAATATCCAAGGAATGCCTCTCTTCCATTCATACGCCCATCCTTTCCCAATAAAGCGAGATGTTTTGTCCGAAAGGACAAAACTCTCAGTTTGAAACGTAGTTTCAAACTGACGCCGCCCTCACATCGTCAGAATCTCCGGCTCGCCGTCCGTGACCAGGATGGTGTTCTCGTAGTGCGCCGACCAGGAGCCGTCCTGCGTGACCACCGTCCAGTTGTCCGCCAGCCATTCCACATCCGCCCTGCCCATGTTGACCATCGGCTCGATACACAGGGTCATGCCCTTCTGGAGCTTCACGCCGCGCCTGCGCTGCGCGAAGTTGGGGATCTGCGGGTCTTCATGGATGCTCGTGCCGATCCCGTGTCCTACCAGGGCCCTTACGATGCCATAGCCGTGAGGCTGGATGAACGCGTCGATGGCATTGGAGATGTCGAACAGGCGGTTCCCCGCCTTCGCCATCCGGATCCCGGCAAAGAAGCTTTCCTTCGTCACCCGGATCAGCCTGGCCGCCTCCGGACTGATACTGCCTATGCCGTGGGTCCTCGCCGCGTCCGAATGGTAGCCTTTGTATTTCAGGCCGATGTCCAGGCTCACGATGTCGCCCTCCTGGATCATCCTATGCTTGCTGGGGATCCCGTGTACCACCTCATCGTTGACGGAGACGCAGACGCTGGCGGGATAGCCGCCGTAATTCTTGAAACTCGGCGTCCCCCCCAGCTTGCGGATCAGTCCGTCTCCCATGACGTCGATCTCCATGGTTGACATGCCCGGGCGGAGGGTCTCTTCCAGTTCCCGGTGTACGATGGCAAGCAGCCTACAGGACTCCCTCATCAACTCGATCTCTCTCTCCGACTTAATGGAAACCGCCATTTCTGAAACCTTCTTTCCAAAACCTTTTCCAAAAGAACACCCCGCTTTTATTCCGGCCCTGCCTTGGATCCTAAGACTGCCGTAATGGCGGCAAACACCTCTTCCCTGCCCGCGGCTCCGTCCACGGTATACAGGCAGCCCTTCCGCTTATAAAAATCAATCAGGGGCTGGGTCTGGTCATGATAGACTCTGAGGCGTTCCAGCACGGTTTCCGGCCTGTCGTCCCCACGCAGGATCAGTTCCCTTCCGCAGGCGTCGCAGACGCCCTCTTTTCTCGGCGGGATGTGTACGACATGATAGGTCGCGCCGCAGCCCGGGCAGGCCCTCCTGCCGCTCATCCGCGACACGATCCGCTCATCCTCCACATGCACGTCGATACAGAAATCAATCCCCGTCCCTGCGTCGCCGAGCGCTCTGTCCAGGGCCTGCGCCTGCGGGATGGTTCTCGGGAAGCCGTCCAGGACATAGCCGTCCTTGCAGTCTTCCCTGGCCACCCGGTCCAGAAGGATCCGGACGGTCAGTTCATCCGGAACCAGAAGCCCTTTGTCCATATACTGTTTCGCTTCCTTGCCCAGCTCTGTGCCGTTCTGGATGTTCGCCCGGAAAATATCCCCCGTGGAAATATGCGGTATCTGATATTGTTCGGCAATCAGCGCCGCCTGTGTGCCTTTTCCGGCACCGGGCGCCCCAAGCATGATCATCTTCATGCCGCCCTCCTTTTCGTGTCCCTCTGCGTCAGTCGTTGAGGAACCCCTTGTAGTTACGTACCAGCATCTGGGATTCGATCTGCTTCACCGTCTCCAGAATGACGCTGACGATGATGATCAGGCTGGTTCCGCCGAAAGACACGCTCGCGCCGAAGATCCCGTTGAAGAAATACGGAATCACCGCCACGATGGTCAGCCCTACCGCGCCGATGAAGATCACGTACTGAAGCACTCTGGATAAGTAGTCGCTGGTGGGCCTGCCCGGACGGATGCCCGGAATGAAGCCGCCCTGTTTCTTCATATTATCGGCGACCATCAGCGGATTGAACGTGATCGAGGTATAGAAATAGGCAAACGCCACGATCATCACCACATAGACCAGCAGGCCGACGGTGTAGACCGGCTCGCTCGGCTTGCACCAGTTGGAGGAATTCATCCCTTTGAGGACTTCCGCCCAGAAGCCGGTTCCCTGGTAGCCCGCGAAGGAGCTGACGATGATCGGGGTCTGGAGGATCGAGGACGCAAAGATGATCGGGATCACGCCCGAGGTATTCACTTTTAAGGGAATGCTGGAAGTCTGTCCGCCCACCATCTTCCTGCCCTGCATTTTTTTAGCGTACTGTACGGGGATCTTACGCACTCCGGCGTTCAGGACGACGACCAGGGCCACCATCCCCGCGATAATCGCCAGGATGACCAGCGCCGCAAGGACGGCCGTAGCGGGAGGCTTCCCTAAGACGAACTGTTCAAACAGCCCCGCGAGATCCTGTGGCAGCCGGGAAATAATGTTGATGACCAGCACGACGGAGATCCCGTTCCCCACGCCGCTTTCCGTGATCCGCTCCCCGACCCACATGAGAAACGCGCTGCCCGCCGTCAGCGCGGCGACCGCGGTCAGGACGTTCAAAGCGTTATATTCCACCAGCAGCCCCTGCCTGCCGAAGCCGACCGACATGGCGGTGGCCTGAATCAACGCAAAAGCCACGGTCACATATCTGGTAATGGCCGCGATCTTTTTTCTTCCGTCTTCTCCGTCCCTCTGCATTTCCTCCAGCTTAGGGATGGCAATGGTCAGCAGCTGCATGATGATGGAGGAAGTGATATAGGGGTTGATATTCAGCGCCAGAATGGACATGTTCAGGAACGAACCGCCCGTAATGGCATCGAAGAAACTGAAGGCATCACCTGTCTGGGCGGCAAACCACTGGGAAAAATATTCCCTGTCCACTCCCGGCACGGGAAGCTGTGACCCGATACGGATCACAACCAGCATTGCCAGGGTAAAGAAGATTTTCTGTCTGATTTCTCTTATTTTGAACGCATTTTTCAGGGTTGTAAGCATTACACCACCTCTGCTGTTCCACCAAGCGCTTCGATTCTTTCCTTTGCGGATGCGCTGAAAGCCCCCGCTTTCACAGTAAGCTTTTTGGTAAAGTCTCCGTCTCCGAGTATCTTGACACAATCCCCGGTCTTACGGATGATACGTCTGTCCAGCAGAGACTGTACCGTGACGGTATCTCCGTCTTCAAAACGTTCCAGGGCGCTTACGTTGATCGCGACGACTTCTTTGGCGTTCGGTTTCGTGAATCCCCTTTTCGGAATCCGCCGGTACAAAGGCATCTGCCCGCCTTCAAATCCGGGGCGGGGAGCGCCGGAACGTGCTTTCTGTCCTTTATGGCCTTTCCCCGCGGTCTTTCCGTTTCCGGAGCCATGCCCGCGTCCTTTCCGGAAACGGTTCTTTTTGGAGCCGGCCGCCGGCCTTAAATTGGATAATTCCATGCTTGACACCTCCTTATTGCTCTGACTGGATTTCTACTTCTTCCACTTTTATCAAGTGCCGGATCCGCTGGATCTGCCCTTTCGTGGCCTCGTTATCCGGAAGTATGACGGATTTATTGATCTTACGAAGCCCCATAGCAAGCGCGGTCGCCTTATTCTTGGGAACCGCTCCGATGATGGATCTGACCAAAGTGATTTTCAGCTTCTTTTCTGCCATTGTGATGACCACCCTTTCTCATCAAAACCCTCGCCGGAAAGATTGATAGGTCTGTCAGGCCAGGATTTCCTCTACGGATTTCCCTCTGCTCCTGGCCACTTCCTCGGGAGATTTCAGTTGCCCTAAACCGGAAAGCGCCGCCAGGACGACGTTCTGCTTATTGTTGGAGCCTAGGGATTTGGTACGGATATTTTTAATGCCCGCAAGCTCGCATACGATACGGGAAGGGCCTCCGGCGATGATGCCGGTTCCTTCCGGGGCTTTCTTGAGCAGCACCCTTGCCGCGCCGTAGCTGCCGATGAAATCATGGGTAATACTGCTGTGTTCGTCGATCGCGACCGTCACCAGGTGCTTCGACGCGTCCTCTTTTCCCTTGCGGATCGCCTCGGGGATTTCCGTCGCCTTGCCTAAGCCCACGCCCACATGGCCGTTGCCGTCGCCCACGACCACCAGCGCGGTGAACCGGAAGTTCCGTCCGCCCTTCACGACCTTCGTGACGCGCTTGATCGTGACCACTTTTTCCGTCAGCTCAAACTGGCTGGCGTCTATCATTGATCTCTTCATGGTCCGCTCCTTCCTAAAATTCTAATCCGGCAGCCCTGGCCGCGTCCGCTAAGGCCGCGATCTTACCATGGTACAGAAAGCCGCCTCTGTCATAAACAACCGTGGTGATCCCTTTTTCCAGCGCCCTTTTCCCGATGACGGTCCCGAGGTACGCGGCGGCGGCGACGTTATCGGTTTTTTCCAGTTCCGCCTTGATCTCCTTTTCCAGAGTGGAGGCCGCTACTAAAGTATGCCCGACCGTGTCGTCAACGACCTGGGCATACATATGGCTGTTGCTCCGGAACACCGCAAGCCTGGGCCTCTGCGGGGTACCGCTGAAACGGTTACGGATTCTTCTATGCTTTTTCACGCGGATGGATGATCTGGATTCTTTTTTAACCATTTTCACACTCTCCTTATCTATTTCTTGCCAGTCTTGCCGACTTTACGCCGGATGACCTCCCCGGCATACTTGATACCCTTGCCCTTGTACGGCTCCGGCTTTCTCTTATCCCGGATCTCGGCGGCAAACTGACCGACTTTTTCCTTGTCGATCCCTTTCACCAGAATCCCGTTCGCGCCCTCCAGGACGGTCTCGATCCCCTCGGGGTCTTCCATTTCCACCGGATGGGAATAGCCTAAAAACAGGGTCAGCTTCCTGCCGGCTTTCTGTACCCGATAGCCTACGCCGTTCACTTCCAGCTTCTTCTGGTAGCCTTCCGTGACGCCCACTACCATGTTGCTGACCAGCGTCCTGGTCAGTCCGTGCAGGGCTTTCATCTTCTTTAAGTCGTTCGGCCTGGAAACCGTGACGACATTTTCCTCCTGCCTGATTTCCATTTCGGAAGGCAGCACTCTTTCCAGCGTCCCTTTCGGGCCTTTCACGGTTACTCTGTTATTTTCTGCGATCTCGACGCTCACCCCCGCCGGAACCGCGATTGGCATCCTGCCTATACGCGACATGCCCGTACCTCCTGTTTTCTGGATTACCGTTTCCTATTCTCCAACTTCCTGTTCCCGACCAAGAGGGAGGCCGGGAGATCCTGTCCGCAGGACAGGCCCTGGCTCCCAGACGTCCGTTTCTTACCAGACAAAGGCCAGCACTTCCCCGCCGACCTGAAGCTCCCTGGCTTTCCTGTCGCTCACCACGCCCTTGTTCGTGGAAATGATCGCCATGCCCAGTCCGCCCAGTACCCTGGGAAGCTCTTCCGTTCCGGCATAGACGCGCAGCCCCGGCTTGGAGATCCTCTTGATGCCGGAGATCACCCTCTGCGTCTTGCCCGCGTTGTATTTCAGCGTAATGTGGATGGCCTGGAAACTGCCGTCCTGTATGACATCATATTTCCGGATGTAGCCCTCTTCCAGAAGAATCTGGGCAATCGCCAGCTTCATCCGCGAAGTAGGGACATTCACCGTATCGTGTTTTGCAGTGTTCGCGTTACGGATTCTTGTAAGCATATCTGCGATCGGATCACTCATCGTCATGGATTTTGCCTCCTTCTTACCAACTTGCCTTCTTGATGCCGGGAATCTGTCCTTTGTATGCCAATTCACGGAAGCAGATCCTGCAGATCCCATATTTTCTCAGATAGGCGTGCGGGCGACCGCAGATCCTGCAGCGGCTGTATGCCTGGGTGGAAAATCTGGGCTTTTTCTGCTGTTTTATTTTCAGTGATGTTTTCGCCATGAAAATCTCCTCCTTCTATTTCGTAAACGGCATGTTGAAGAGCCTTAACAGTTCCCGCGCCTCTTCGTCCGTCTTGGCCGTGGTTACAACGATGACGTCCATGCCTCTGGTCTTGTCGATCTTATCATATTCGATTTCCGGGAAGATAATCTGCTCTTTGATCCCGAGGGCATAATTGCCCCGCCCATCGAAGGAATCCGGGCTTACGCCCCGGAAGTCACGTACACGCGGCAGCGCCAGGTTGACCAGGCGGTCCAGGAACCCGTACATCTTCTCCCCGCGCAGGGTGGTCTTACAGCCGATCGGCATACCTTCGCGGATCTTGAAGTTCGCCACGGATTTCTTCGCTTTGGTCGTGACCGCTTTCTGCCCGGCGATCGTTTCCATGTCCCTCACGGCGTTATCGAGGATCTTCGCGTTTTCCTTTGCCTCGCCGATACCCATGTTGAGGACGATCTTTTCCAGCCTGGGAACCTGCATTCTATTTTTATAGCCGAATTTCTTCATCATCGCTTCTACGATTTCATCTTGATACAAACTTTTAAGCCTGCTCACCTAGTAAGCCCTCCCTTCTCCGCGTCATTCGATCACTTCGCCTGTGGATTTCGCAAAACGTACCTTCTTGCCGTCCTCCAGGATCCGGATGCCGATTCTGGTGGGTTTCCCTTTGTGGACATACATGACATTGGAAATATCCAGAGGAGCCTCCCTCTGGATGATGCCGCCCTGCGGGTTCGCCTGGGAAGGCTTGCAGTGCTTGGAAATCATGTTCGCGCCCTCGACAATGACCCTGCCTTTTTTACGGTCTATCGACAGGATCCTTCCTTCTTTGCTGTTGTCTTTTCCGGTGATGATCCTTACCAGATCACCTTTTCTGATCTTCGCTGTTGACATACGCGCCTCCTGTTATATGACTTCCGGAGCCAGGGAAACGATCTTCATGAACTGTTTTTCACGAAGCTCCCTTGCCACAGGCCCAAAAATGCGGGTTCCTCTTGGAGTCTTGTCTTCCTTGATGATGACGGCGGCATTCTCGTCAAAACGGATATAGGAACCGTCCTTGCGGCGGGCGCCTTTCACAGTACGCACGATGACAGCCTTTACCACGTCACCCTTCTTTACAACGCCTCCTGGTGTTGCGTCTTTGACCGTAGCAACGATAATATCGCCGATATGTCCATATCTTCTCATAGAGCCGCCCATGACACGGATGCACAACAGCTCTTTCGCGCCGGTGTTATCTGCGACTCTCAGTCTGGTTTCCTGCTGAATCATATTCGCTCTCCTTCCGAATGGCGGCCGGCTTATTTCGCCCGGTCAAGAATTTCCACTAGTCTCCATCTTTTTTCCTTGGAGAGAGGTCTTGTTTCCATTACTTTCACGGTGTCGCCGATATTGCACGCGTTTTCGGCGTCGTGGGCTTTCAGCTTATAAGTCTTCTTGATGACTTTTTTGTAAAGAGGATGTTTGACGCGCTGTTCGATTGCCACCACGATCGTCTTATCCATCTTATTGCTGGTTACTTTCCCGGTACGGGTCTTTCTGAGATTCCTTTCCACGGATATAAGCTCCTTTCTTCCTTCCGCCCTGCTTACGCCTGTGCTTTCTTCTGGGTGATCAGAGTCTGGATACGCGCAATATTCTTTCTGACTTCTTTGATCCTCGCCGTGTTGTTCAGCTGGTTGGTAGCGTTCTGGAACCTGAGATTGAACAGCTCTTTCTTGGCGGCTACCAGTTCCTTCGCCAGTTCCTCGCCGGACTTATTCTGCATTTCTTCCAGAAATTTAGTTTTCTTCATTCGATACACCGCCTTCCACATCCGCTTTGGAAATGATCTTACATTTACATGGCAGCTTGTGCATAGCAAGACGCAGCGCTTCGCGGGCGCTTTCCTCAGGAACGCCTGCGATCTCAAACAGCACGCGTCCGGGCTTCACGACCGCCACCCAGTATTCCACCGAGCCTTTGCCCGAACCCATGCGGGTTTCCGCCGGTTTGGCCGTGACGGGCTTATCCGGAAAGATCTTGATCCACACCTGTCCGGCGCGTTTAGTATAACGGGTCATCGCCACACGGGCCGCTTCGATCTGGTTGGATTTGATCCAGCAAGGATCCATTGACACCAGCCCGTATTCCCCGTAAGTCAGCGTGTTCCCCCTATGAGCCTTTCCTCTTATGGAGCCTCGGAACTGTTTACGATGTTTTACTCTTTTCGGCATTAACATAATGATCTATGCTCCCATCTGCCCGCTTCGGCGGGCGTAAAAATCAGGGAGGTTGAACGCTTCAACCTTGGTTCCCTTCCGTCTTGCTGCCTTTCACAGGAAGTATCTCTCCTTTATAGATCCAGACTTTCACCCCTACTTTGCCGAAGGTGGTGTTTGCTTCCGAAAAGCCGTAGTCGATGTCAGCCCGCAAGGTCTGGAGCGGGATCGTCCCCTCGCTGTAAAATTCCGTCCGGGCGATGTCGGCGCCGCCTAAGCGTCCGGAGCAGGCCGCCTTGATGCCGAGCGCGCCGTTCTTCATAGTACGGTTCATGCAGGATTTCATGGCGCGGCGGAAGGACACACGGCTCTCCAGCTGCTGGGCGATGTTCTCCGCCACCAGCTGCGCGTCCTTGTCCGGCCTTTTCAGCTCTTTGATGTCCACCAGGACTTTCTTGTCGGTCAGCCCCGAGATCTCCTGTTTGGTCACTTCGATTTCCGCGCCGCCTTTGCCGATCACCACGCCGGGCTTCGCCGTGTGGATGATGACTTTCACCCGGTCGGACGCCCGCTCGATCTCGATCTTGGAAACGCCCGCGCCGTAGAGCTTCTTTTTCAGGAACTTCCTGATCTCATAGTCCTCCACGAGGTAATCCGCAAAATCGCCCTCCGCGTACCATCTGGAATCCCAGTCTTTATTCACGCCGACCCTCAGGCCGTGAGGATTAACTTTCTGTCCCATAAATCACTCTGTCCTCCTATCGCTTTTCGTCCAACACAACGGTAATATGGCTGCTTCTCTTCAGGATCCGGTAAGCCCTGCCCTGCGCCCGGGGGCGGATCCGCTTCATGGTAGGCCCTCTGTTCGCGTAGCATTCCGCGACGTATAGGCGTTCCGTATCCATGCCTAAGTTGTTCTGTGCGTTGGCGACTGCGGATTCCAGCAGTTTCTTGATCAAGGCGGAAGCGTATCTGGGACTGTACTGCAGGATCCCCAGCGCGATTTCCACGTCCTTGCCACGGATGGCGTCCAGTACGAAGCAGGCTTTCTGGACGGATACTCTGGCGTAAGACAGAAGTGCCCTGGGCCGGGTGTCTTTCTGCGCGTTTCTCTCTCTTTTTATCTGGGATCTATGTCCTTTTGCCACGTTCTTGTCCTCCTATCTTACCTTTGACTTCTTCTCGTCCTTGCCATGCCCCCGGAAGGTCCTGGTGGCGACGAACTCGCCGAGCTTATGCCCTACCATGTCTTCCGTCACATACACCGGCACATGCCTTCTTCCGTCATGGACGCCGAACGTATGCCCTACAAAAGATGGGAAAATCGTAGAGCGGCGCGACCAGGTCTTGATGACCTGCTTCTGCCCGACCGTATTCAAAGCATCTACTTTTTTCAGCAGACTTTTATCCGCGAAAGGTCCTTTTTTCAGTGATCTGCCCATTGTCTTTCCTCCTGCCTTTACTTGACCGCTTTGCCGTCGCGTCTTCTGACGATTAACTTATTGGAAGTTTTTTTCTTCTTGCGGGTCCTGTAGCCGAGAGCCGGCTTGCCCCAAGGGGTACTGGGTGCCGGACGTCCGATACCGGCCTTTCCTTCGCCGCCTCCGTGAGGATGGTCGTTCGGGTTCATAGCAGAACCCCTGACCGTAGGACGGAAGCCCATGTGGCGTTTCCTGCCCGCTTTTCCGATGTTGATCAAGTTATGGTCGCCGTTGCCTACCACGCCGACGGTGGCGCGGCAGGCCGCCAGCACCATCCGCACTTCTCCGGAGGGAAGACGCAGGGTGGCGTGCCGCCCTTCTTTGGCGATCAGCTGCGCGCTGTTGCCTGCGGAACGCGCCATCTGGGCGCCCCTGCCGGGAAGCAACTCGACGTTGTGTACGTTGGTGCCGACCGGGATCGCGGACAGCGGCAGACAGTTCCCCACCCTGATTTCCGCTTCCGGGCCGCTTACGACGGTCATGCCGTCGGTCAGCCCGGCGGGGGCCACGATATAAGCTTTTTCCCCGTCTTCATACGCAAGCAGCGCGATGTTGGCGGAACGGTTCGGATCGTATTCGATGCCGACGACCTTCGCGGGCATCCCGTCCTTGCGGTTCCTCTTGAAATCAATGAGCCTGTATTTCCTCTTGGCGCCGCCGCCCCTGTGCCTGACGGTGATCTTGCCTTGGTTGTTGCGACCGGCATGTTTCTGCAGGGGCCTGCATAGGCTCTTTTCCGGTTCCTGCTTGGTGATCTCGGAGGAATCGGAAGCCGTCATATGCCGTCTGGAAGGTGTATATGGGTTATATGTCTTGATTCCCATTTTTCTGATCTCCTTTTTCTGATTTTTGCTGCTTTACAGTCAATACGCGCCGTTTCCGGCATTCCTGCGGCTTACAGGCCGGTGAACAGCTCGATGTCCTTGCTGTCCTCGGTCAGCTTCACGATAGCTTTCTTCGTCTTCGCCGTGAAACCCACCGACGTCCCCCGCCTTTTCTTCTTCCCGGGCAGGTTCATGGTATTGACTTTCTTGACCTTCGTGCCTGCAAACATCTTCTGCACGGCTTCTTTGATCTGGGTCTTGTTGGCGGTGGGATGCACCAAAAAGGTATATTCCTTATTGCCCATTCCTTTCATGCTTTTTTCCGTGATGACCGGCTTGAGAATCACGTCATAATATTTAATGTCTGCCATTACGCGTATACCTCCTCGATTTTGCGCACAGCGTCCTTGGTCACGACCAGAACCTGCGCTTTCAGTATGTCATAAACGTTGATGGTGTTCACCATGGCCGTCTGGATGTCGGGAAGGTTCCTTGCCGACAGGAACACGTTATGATCCGCCTCCTGCGTCACCACAAGGCCTTTCGTCACATTCAGGTTCTTCATGATCCGCAGGAAATTCCTGGTCTTTGCCTCGTCCAGTTTCAGCTCGTCTAAGACGATCAGCTTCTCGCCCTGCACTTTGTCGGTCAGGGCGGCTTTGAGGGCCGCCCTCTTTTCTTTTTTATTGATCTTGAAGGAATAATCCCTCGGCACGGGGGCGAAGACCACGCCGCCGCCTTTCCACTGGGGCGCCCGGATGGAGCCTTGCCTCGCGTGTCCGGTACCCTTCTGTTTCCAGGGCTTCCTGCCGCCGCCGGATACCTCGGCTCTGGTCTTGGCCTTCTGCGTTCCCTGGCGGTTGTTCGCCAGCTGCTGCACGACCGCCATGTGTACCAGATGTTCGTTGATTTTCGCGCCGAACACCTCGTCGCTGAGTTCTATGGTATCGATTTCTTTTCCTTCCATATTATAAACAGATACTTTTGCCATCTGAAATGATCCTCCTTCCGCTCTCGCGCCCGCGTTGTCAGTTCTGTGCTTTCACGGCTTCCTTGATGGTCACAAGCCCTTTCCTGGGTCCGGGTACGGAACCTTTGATCAGAAGCAGGTTCTTGTCCGGATCCACCTGGACGACCTCCAGATTCTGAACCGTCACCTTGACACAGCCCATATGTCCGGGCATCCCTTTTCCTTTGAATACCCGGCTGGGGGAAGAACACGCGCCGTTGGAGCCTTGATGGCGATGGAACTTGGAACCGTGCGTCATAGGCCCTCTATGCTGTCCGTGCCTTTTGATCGTGCCTTGGAAGCCTTTCCCTTTGGAGATGGCGCTGGCGTCTATCTTATCGCCCGGCAGAAAGACATCGGCTTTGATCTCCGCTCCTAAAGCGTAATTTTCCGCTCCTTCCAGCTTGAACTCCCGGACGAATCTCTTGGAAGATACGCCCGCTTTCTTGAAATGTCCCTGCAAGGGCTTGGTCGTCCCATGTCTGTGGATGATTTCCCGGACGCCTTTTGCGTCCTTGTTGATGATCCGGTCCTTCTTGTCCACGAAACCGACCTGGACCGCGCTGTAGCCGTCGTTCTCCGGCGTCTTGATCTGGGTCACTACACACGGCCCCGCCCGGAGTACCGTCACGGGGGTCAGGGTGCCGTCTTCGCTGAAAATCTGTGTCATCCCGATTTTAGTCGCTAAAATTGCTTTCTTCATTCCTTCGTCTTACCTCCTCACGATCTGCCGCAAGGCAGCGGCATGGAATCATTCTACCTAGCGGAACGCAGCGGGGCTGCGCTCATACGTCTTTGTAGAGGTCTGTGCCGGCTACTTAGTCTTCATTTTGATGTCAATATAGACCCCGGCGGGCATTTCCAGTCTCTGCAGCGCGTCCACGGTCTTCTGGGTCGGCATGATGATGTCGATCAGCCTTTTGTGCGTCCGCTGTTCAAACTGCTCTCTGGAATCCTTGTATTTGTGTACCGCCCTTAAAATAGTGATGATCTCTTTCTTGGTCGGAAGAGGCACCGGCCCGCTGACCTGTGAACCGTTCTTCTTCACTGTTTCGATGATCTTCTTGGCTGACGCGTCTATCAGCTGATGATCATACGCTTTCAGGGTAATCCTCATTATTTGACTTGCCATAAAAAAGTCGCCTCCTTTTCGCACTTGAAATGATTTCAGTACGACAAGCGGTGACTGTACACTCTCCCGTGTGTGTCCTGATCCGTTCCACAGACCGTCCTGGATGATTCCACTCCGAGGGCTTGCGCCCTCCCACGTCGCTTCCGCCGTACAGCTTCCTCCCGCGCTTCCCCGCCTCCGTCCGGGCAGAGCCGCTCCTTAAAATAACGAATCCACAAAGAATGGAATCCTTAAAGATTGATTGCGGGTCTGTTCTGTCCTGGCGGCCATCTTACCGGGTACAGTGACTTGCCGTCAGTTTTCTAACTTGACATTCGCTCCACGGAAAACTTGCCCTTGATTCCTCACCAGCAACAACCTCTCGCTTCCTCGCTATCATGTCACAGCAGAATATAGTATACATGGGAAAAGAGGGTTTGGCAAGCTTTTTTTTTGAAAAAAGGAAGTTTTTTTGAAAGGGTTCGTTGCCTGCGCGTATGATACCGCGCCGACTCAAACGCCGGTTCCCGCGAATGTAACCGGAGGCCAAACGGGGTTATTTCACCAGCCGCAGATATTCCCCGTACCCCTCGCGCTCCATATCGGCTTTCGGCACAAACCGCAGCGACGCGCTGTTGATGCAGTAGCGCAAGCCGCCGAGTTCCGGCAGACCGTCATCGAAGACGTGGCCGAGATGCGCGCCGGATTCGCTCGCCCGAACTTCCGTGCGCGTCCTGCCGTAGGAATCGTCGGCGAGTTCGCGGACAAGCGCAGCGTCTATCGGCTTTGAAAACGCGGGCCAACCGCAGCCCGATTCAAACTTATCCGTCGAAACAAACAGCGGCTTTCCGCTGATGATGTCAACGTAAACACCCGGCTCGAAGCTGTCGTAGTATTCGTTCTGAAACGGCGGTTCCGTCGCGCCGCCCACCGCGACTTCGTATTGCATAGGCGTGAGCTTCCCGCGGAGTTTCCCGTTCTTTGTGTGATGAAGCGCGTTCGCCGCACACGCAAATTTGTCGCTCCCGATATGGCAGTAGCCGCCGGGATTTTTCTCGAGATAGTTTTGGTGGTATTCCTCTGCTTTGGCGTAGTTTTCAAGCGGTTTCAGCTCAATCGCCACGGGCTTTGCCAGGCTTTCGCCGAGCAGCGCAAGCCAGCCCGCAAGGATGTCGCGGTCGGTTTCATCCACATAGTAAATGCCCGTGCGGTACTGTATGCCAAAGTCGCCGCCCTGCCGATTGACAGACGTCGGGTCGATCGCATCGGCGTATAAGTCAAGAAGCCGCGTCAGCGTTATGACGCTCTCGTCGTAATCCACACGCACAGTTTCCGCGTGGCCGCTGCCCGCGCAGACTTGCCCATACGTCGGGTCAGCAGCCGCGCCGTTGGCATAGCCGACTTCGGTTATCAAAACGCCCTGTATCAGCGAGAGGTACTTCTGCAAACCCCAAAAGCACCCGCCCGCGAGATAGATGGTCTTCATTTTCGTCCTCTCGCTTTCGTCCTAAACTTTTCCGCGTCCACGGCAAACCGCAAGTGCGTACCGTGTCCGCTTTCACCCGGGCCATCGCCTGCGGACACGTCAAAGTCCATCTTGCGGGAGTGATAGCGCCGCCGCCAGAACGGCTGCGGTTGTCCCGGTTGTTTCACTCATAGCGGATCTCCACGGAGCTGTCTCTCCCTTTGCCGTGAACTTCCATCGCCGTCACCGTCCTGCCCCCGTGTACCAGCGCGACTTCGACGTGCTTTGTCACAATGCCGAGGTCGAACAGATAGAACCGCCCCGGAATTACCCGCCCGACAAGCCCGACACTTGACTGAATCGTCACCTTGCCATCCGTAAAAGCCAGCTTCCACGGCTGAAAATTCACGGCTGACGGCGCGATTCTCGCGGCGCGGGCAACCGCGTTGTCTTCATTGGATATGTCAGAGATTTTCTTGCGTTTGAAGTCATTTTCGCCGCTGCGCAGCGGCACGTCAGTCTTGCCAAAGCCGAGCAGGATACGATAGTCATTTCCCCCGTCCTTCGGCGAAGCCATACCGCACCAAATACTGCCATAGCCGACGCTCTGCAGCCACAAATCCACGCCCTGGAGGGTATAGCCGATATTGACGAGCGACGTGTCGCCGCCGTCGGCGAACGCGAGAATGGCATGGGGCGAAAATCCGCCCTTTAACTTGCCGCCGTCCACGATTTCAAATCTCGCCGGCTGCCCCGTCAGCTGTTCTGCGTCCTCAACGTAGTTTTGAATCTCAGACAAAGCCGCCGCTTCCAGCGGGGTTTTGTCGTACTGCCGAACGCTCCTGCGAACGAAGATGGTTTCATATAGGGTCATTGTTTCCTCTCCTTTTTCTTGGTATTTCGCACACTTGCAAGAATTTGAACCACACCCTTGGACCAAAACGGCTCCATACGTTTTGCCGCGGTTCCAAGTCCTTTTGTAATTGCGAGGCGCCGCGGGCGGCGGCTCCCGCATTTACCGCAGTTCACACACCGACGCGCCTGGAAGCTTCTGTCGAGAGGATCTGCGCCGGCACTTGTGATGTACCGCGTCATTCCCATGACAAAACGGCTGGCGAAACTCGCGTGATACGCCGCGATCATCCCCGGAAGGTTGGCCTTTTCCGGGCAAGGCACACAGCAGTGATCCCCTCTGCAAGGAATTTTGCACATCCCTTGAAATACCGCTTTTACTGGTTCCATCACGGCATTTTCCTGCTCCGGCAAACAGCTGACAACAGTGTCACCCGCGGTTCCGAGAGAATCCCGCAGCTGCTTGCCGACGCTCATGCCCGACAAAACCAGCGTCACTTCCGGCTGATTCCACAGCCGGCGGAGCCGGCCACGCGGCGGGCGTATCGTTCGGATCGGCGTTTTTGAAAATCTCCACTCCTTTTTGGGTACGCCATTTGCCAGTTCGCGTCCGCCAGCGGCTCCATAATCATGACGGGCGAAGCCTTCCTTTTACGTCTTGTCCGCTTTTTTACAGATCCAGCTTGAGGTTGGCAAACAGGCTTCCAAGGCTTGTCGTCGCCTCGCCGTCGGAGCGGTAGTGGAAGTCCTCGATCCTGTCCGCTTCCCGGCTTTCCGTCAGCGCCTTCATGCTCAAGGAAATCTTCCCGTTATTGGTATTAAGTACCTTCGCCTTCACCTTGTCTCCCACCGACAGCACCTCTGAGGGCTTGTTCAGCCGCTTCTGGCTGATCTGGGAAATATGTACCAGACCGCTCAGGCCATCCCCCAGATTCACGAACGCTCCATAGGGCATCAGGCTTTCCACGGTTCCCTCCAGGATACTGCCCGGCACGACCATAGAGATTTTATGGGCATGGGCTTCTTTGGCTTCCTCTTTCAGAATGACCTTTGCGGACAGGACCAGCTTATTCTTTGCGCGATCCACGGTAATGGCCCGAACCGTAAGGGTCTTGTGGAGCCAAGGGTTCACATCCTCCACATATTCCAAGGACAGCTGTGAAGCGGGCAGAAAACCCCGGATGTCCTCCACATAGCAGATGGCGCCGCCGTTCGTCACGCCGGAAACCTTCACCGTCAGGTTGGTTCCTTCTTTTTGATACTGCTCCAGTTTTTCCCATGCCAGCACTTTGCTGGCTTCTTTTCTGGAAAGCCGGATATTGCCCTGCCCGTCGTCCATACGGATCACGGCGGCCTCCACGGTATCTCCTTTGTGTACGTCATTCAGAATCGAGACGTCCGGGGAATTGCTGAAATCCGCCGCTTTGATGACGCCTTGGGCATAGTATTTCAGATCCAGCACCACTTCTTCCTCATTTACGTCGATGACGCTTCCCGAAAGAATGTCGCCCTCCTGAATCTTCCGGAAAGAGGCTTCCAGTTCGGCGGCATAGTCCGCCATGCTTTCCGCAGGCGCGTCAGGCAAAGCGGCGGTCGGTTCCGCCGCTCCCTGGCCGGCAGTCTGCTCCGCCGCTTTCTGGCCGGCAGTCTGCTCCGCCGCTTGGTTTACTTCACTGCTGTTGGTCGGTTTCAGTTTCTCGTTCATCCTGTGATCTCCTTTTTCCATATGTCCATATCGCCCTCCTCGCGGCAAGACCTCGCGGGATATTCTCGTGGAACAGTACTCCAGTATCTATCATTATACACAGGACGACGAAAAAGCGGAACTGTTTTTTTGAAATTTGCGGAAAAGTTTCGGCGCGGACAAGGAAGCTCCCTTCCCTAGCCGGATCCTCGCCCCCGGCCTCCATCCTCCCGTTCTTTCTTCCCGTATGTTCACATGACCGCTCTGTAGGCGAGCCAGCTTGGAATATCGCCCGTCTCCGGTATCCGGAATATCATGCGTCGGGTCTTCCTCGTGTTTGCAGGACTTGCCTATCCGACAGGCGTACCGTTCCGGCAGGGTTTTCGGCGGGCAGCGCGATCGTGCCGCGCCCGCCTTTGAAAATGGCCAATGGAAACCTATCATGCTTGCGCGGCCCTCCGAAACGCGCCTCTGATACTTTGCCAGTCCCGGCAGACTGCTGAATGCCACATAGGCGGAGCGGAAGGAACCCGCCCAGGCGGATTCCAAAAAACAGTCGCGCCGCTTTCCGGTTCAACGCATGGAACGCAGAGTTTTCCATGATCGTCTCTCCGGCTATCTATCTCTCTGATCGCCCTCTCCGGCCATCCCTCCGGCCGTCTACTTCTTCCCAAGAGCCGCCTGTGCCAGCGGATCCCTCATCCTGGTCGATCGTACCCATTCCCTGCTGCCCTCCTTTTTTTCCGCCGCCTGGGCGTGACGGGCTAAAAACCTGGTCAGCGGATAGACGTCAATCCAGACCTCATTGTCGCCCTCTTTCTGGGATTCATCAAAAATCAGTTCCATTCCCCAGTGCAGATGTACCACCTTAATGTTGTTCACATTTTCTTTCGTGCTGTACCCGGTATGCCCCATATAGCCGATGACGTCCCCCGCCGTGACGACGCTGCCGTTTTCCAGATTCTCCGCATAAGGATAATTCTGCCTGAGATGGGCGTAATAGTAGTACCGTTTCCCATCGAAACTGCGGATACCGATACGCCAGCCTCCGTAGGCGTTCCAGCCAAGCGCCTCCACATAGCCGGATTCGATGGCGATGATAGGCGTACCGATCTGCCCCATCATATCATGCCCTAAGTGTTTCCTCTGATACCCGAAGCTTCTTCCCGCCCCGAAATCGTCATAATGCGTGTAATCAAAGCCCTTTGCCAACGGAAAATACGCTTTCAGCCCATACACTGTCTGAAACCGCTTCTCGCCGTTTTCATCCACGGATTCTTCCTCAAATTCCCCTAACATTCCACCCAGCACCGCTTCGTAGACTTCCTTATAATAAGAAAAATATTTCAGGCCTTGCGCCAGCTCCGAAACGGTGGCCTTCCCCTCCGCCAGCGACTTAGCGGTCTTATTCAAAGAAGACAAGGCTTTTTTGTCAAATTCCCCTCCCGTGGCAGCCGCCGTGCAGGCCAGCAGGTCAATCCAGTCAATCTCATGGGCGCTGCCATAAGTATCCACATCCCATTCATAAGCTTTGCACAGGGCTTCATAAGAAACTGTGAAATCCACCCACTTTATGTAATCCGAGACGGCAGCCTTCTCTAAGGAAAACGAACTTGCCCTAGTGTCCGCCGTCTGCTTCACCACGGCGGCGGCAAGGATCACCAGCAGCAGGATCTCCGTCAGAATCCCTTTTTTCATGGTATTGGCATAATGAGTACCCTGTTTCGGAAAAATCATTTTTCCCTCGTTTTATGCATTTATTGCCACTATATGAAAAAAGCGCCTAGGATATGACCCTAGGCGCAGACCAAGCGCGTGATTCCGGCATATCGGCCCGGTTCGCTCATTCCGGTTCGATCAGCCCATAAGTGTCGCCCTTGCGTTTATAGACGACATTGACCTGGTCGGTTTCCGCATTGTGGAACACAAAAAAATTATGTCCAAGAAGCTCCATCTGCACACAGGCATCCTCCGGATACATGGGCTTCACGCCGAACTTCTTCGCGCGGACGATTTTCACTTCCTCATCGTCCATGTAATCATTTTCCACAAACATCTTGCTGAACGAACCGGCGTTCTTATGCTTGTCCACGATTTTCGTCTTGTATTTCTTCAGCTGCCTTTCAATGATTTCCTCCACCAGATCAATGGACACATACATATCGCTGCTGACCTGTTCCGAGCGGATGATGTTCCCTTTGACCGGTATGGTGACTTCGATCTTCTGGCGTTCTTTCTCCACGCTTAATGTCACGTGCGCTTCCGTGTCAGGATGGAAGTACTTTTCCAGCTTCCCGATCTTTTCTTCCACGGCCGCTCTTAGCCCCGGCGTTACCTCAAGATTTCTTCCTGCGATAATAAATCTCATACCTTTCCGTTCCTTTCTGTTCCTTGTAAGGCATATGGCTTCACAATCAACTTTGCAGCCGTTTTGGCTGGATTTCTTCCCTTTACCTCGCGGACAGCCAGCCGGGTCTCCCCTGACGGCACAGGCGACGGCATGACGGCTTCTTTACTTTACCCCCGCGGGCGGCTGGCCGGGCTTGATTCCCTCGACTCCTGTATTCGCACTGATCAACTTCCGGTTACGTGAAACTATACAGTCCGCGCCTATTTTCTTCGCGCAAATCGCCGCCACCGCGTCCTCGAAGTCACTCATAGGAAATCCGAGAGCATCCCGGCAATCCGCTTCGGCCGGCGCTGTCACATTGACAACGGCCATAAAATTTTCCACAGCCGCTTTCGCCTTTGCTGCATTCGCAGCAGTTCCGCATCGCAAGGCACAGTATATATCTGTCAAGCTGTTCGCCGTGGCATACGGTTCGGGCTTCTCCCCTCCGAACACACGAAACATCGCTTTCGCTTCGGTATCGAACGGCTGGCGCGGCTAACGACTTTGCTGACCGCTTACCCGAAATACTCTCGGTCGCTTTTCCCCTGAGCGTCACAAGAATATTCATCGCGTCGGCGAGGTCGAAATATTTTGCAGGGTTCGTTTTTCAGGCCGATAACGGCATGTTCATAACAGGCCCCTTATATCATGTTTGATAGGACACGCTCATCATAACGCAATCAGGCCTGTTTGTCAACAGGCATTTCGGCTGTTTCTTCTTCCAATGCAGATCCGCAAGATAATTATACACCAAAATTTCAGGAAAAGCAATGGATTTCGCGCTTTACATCGTGAAATCTACAATCGGGCAGGGCCAAACGCGTCAATCCTCAAAAATAAAAACTTTTTGAGAATTTGGACAATCCTCCTTGACAAACACTATCGGAGGACAGGGTGAACGGCAAAATACCGGAGAAACAGAACGCAGGTTGTCAAGGGGTTAAATGGTTTTTTATAGAAAGCGACTATTACACCATCGCAAACGGCAAATTAAATTTGAAATCTCGAAAATAACTCTTTCTTTTCCGAGCTGCATATATCCGAGCTGCATATATTATAATACATAATATCGTTAATAACTCACAGTGCAAAAGCAAAATTGTAATTTTGGATTGTTGTCACGCTGGATTTTTGGGTAGTGTTCCAACGACGGGGCAACAGGCAGCCGCAATAGGAAATGGTGTAACAATTTTAACAGCCAGTAAATCAGATGAGACGGCAGCTGAAATTGGCGGTCACGGAGTTTTCACAGGTCTACTTGTTGAAGCCCTCAAAGGTGGAGCCGCTGATATTACAGGGTTTATAACGCCCGGAGGCATTTATGCATACATAGATAAAGCATTAGGACCTTGGCAACAGCGACCTGTTTTCAAAACAAATGTGACCCAGTTTACGCCTTTAAGAACCATTAAATCGCAAATTGAGATAAGCATTCTTCGGAAGATAGCCGAGTATTTTGTGGAACCCGACGAAGAGTATATGCTCGACCCTTCCTGTGAATATACCAACGACCCAAAAGAAAAGCACGATTATAGAACCATATGCAAACCCAGACAATGTTGCAATCTTTAAGGATATACAAAAGTTGGAGAGCATTGGCGAGTACGCGAAAACATATCACGCCGGCGATTCCGATTTCGTGAAGTACTCCGGGAAGCTGACGGCTTGCCGCAACCGCGAGGGCATACTCATTGACGCCCGTTCCATCACGCCCATAAGCCTGACGGAGTTTGACAAAGACAGACTGCTGCTCAACGTCTAAAACGGCACGTTGCATCTCCGCAGCTTCGCTTTACAGCCGCATAACACCACCAATTTAATTACGAAAATGGCACGGGTGAAGTTCGACCGCAAGGCGAAACGCGAACGCTCTGACCGGTTCATCAGCGAGATTATGTGCGGCGATGCCCAACCGAAACGGCGGTCTATCTGCAAAAGGCGTTGGACTACGCGCTGACAGGACTGACGGAGTTCGAGTGCTTCTATATTCTCTACGGCGCGACCACGCGCAACGGCCAGACCACGTTCACGGAAACAATCGCGCACATTCTCGGCGATTACACCTGTACCATTCAGCCGCAAACGCTCGCGCGGCGTTCGTCGGACGGAGCGTCGCCCTCGCCGGACATTGCCCGTTTGAAAGGCTCGCGGCTTGTCAATATGCCGGAGCCGAAAAAGGGCTTGGAGCTTAATATCGCGCTCATCAAGCAGCTTACGGGCGGCGACACCTACGCAGGGCGGTTCCTCAACGAAAATCCGTTTGAGTTTTGCCTGGAATTTAAGATGTTCATCAACACAAACCATCTGCCGAGAGCGTCCGACAATACCGTGTTCGCGTCCGGACGCGTCAAGCTGATACCGTTTGAAAAACATTTTTCGCTGGAGGAACAGGACACGGGACTGAAACAGACTTTCCGCAAAACGGCAAACAAGAGCGCGATACTCAACTGGCTGATTATGGGCTGTCGGCTGATTCTCGAAGCCGGCATCGACACGCCGAAGCGCGTGACGGACGCAATCGCTGCGTACCGCCGGGAAGCGGACATTATCGGGATGTTCCTCGCGGAATACACCGTGGAGCGCGAGGGCTGCCACCTGTCCACATTGGCGCTGTACGCGCAGTACACGACTTGGGCAAAGGACAACGGCTATAAACCGCTGAACAACAAGAACTTCGTCATGGAGCTGCGCCGCCGTTTGGAAGTTCGGCGGGACGGCGCTGTCGGCAGCGTCCTTGTCGGGCTTGCGCTCTCTTTTGACCCGAAGCTGTTTTAAGAAATTTACGGAACCTCCGGCAAAGTTGTATCACCTGTGTCACTCGGCGCCGAATCCCGGAAAACGGACAATCGGCTCAGTGATACGAGTGATGGCAAAACAGGGGAATCTATGAAAAGATATGGTACAAGAAAGGCTTGACAAAAGGGAGCGACTCATATAATATCTATTTAGTATTATTTCGGACTATACGAAGGGGGATTGCAGATGGACATTCACGAACAACTTTCAGAATACTTCTCAATCTGGAAAGAAACGGACGCCCTGTACAGCCTTTTCGCCAAACTGAGCGGCATTTCGGACACCGCCTTTTGGATTTTGTACTGCATCCGGCAGTCCGGGGAGAACATCACGCAGAGAGACATCCGGAAACAATGGTCAATCAGCAAGCAAACGGTTCATTCGGCGCTGAAAGAACTTGAAAAGAAGCACATCATACGCCTAAGTGAATTGGAGGGTGACAGGCGAAGCAAACGAATCTTCCTGACGGAAGAAGGCTACCGGTTCTCAGAAAAACACCTTGACGTCGTATGCAAAATCGAAGAGACTGTTTTTGAGAAAATGAGCAATTCGGAGAGAGAGGCCATGCTCCGCTGCTCGGAGAAGTATCTCCGGCTGTTCAAAAACGAAACGGACAAGATTTTTGCGCAGGGAGGACAAGACCTAAATGGATAACATAAAAACACAATTTAGAAAGAAAAACCTGCTGTGTTACACGCTTCCCTCGGTTGTGGGCATGTGCGGCATGTTCCTGTACATCGTTGTGGACGGCATATTTGTGGGTAGGGGCGTCGGCGTGGACGCGCTCGGCGCCGTAAACCTTGCCTTGCCGTTCACCCTGTTTATGGGGGCGCTCTGTAGCTTGATGACCAGCGGCGGTATCACCATCACGGCAATCCGATTGGGGCGTGGGGATGAAAGAGGGGCAAACGACGCTTTCTGTCACGCAGCGTTGCTCGCTTTTCTCATTGCGGTGATCATGATGACTGCGGGTTTGGGTTTTCCGTATCAAGTCGCTGCCCTTATGGGAGCCAACAGCACATTCCTTGATATGGTCGCCGATTACATTTTTTACTATAGTGCTTTTTCATTGCCTATGTCGCTCGGTGTTATCTTACAGGGCTTCGTGCGCAACGACGGTTCTCCCGGTTTGGCAGGCACGTCTGTTCTTCTCGGGGCGCTGATGAATGTGTTCCTGGACTGGCTCTTTATATTCCCGCTGCAAATGGGGATAAAGGGCGCGGCGGTCGCCACGGGTCTCGGCCAAATATCGGTCGTTTTGATTCTGCTAACGCATTTTATCCGCCGCAAAGGAACATTGCGGTTTGGAAGAATATCTTTTTCATTGCCGCTTATAGGTAAAATCATAAAACGTGGTCTGCCCGAAATGTTGGCGCAGTTCAGCACGCCCGTCACCACACTTTGCATGAACTATGTACTGATCCGCATGTTGGGCGATCTCTCGGCATCGGCATTCAGCGTCATGTCGTACATGATGTCTTTTTTAATGGGCGTATTCTTGGGTGTCTCGGAGGGTTTGCAGCCGTTGATCGGACAAAGCTACGGGAAAAAAAGTGCCGGTGATCTGCGATTTTACTTCCGCTCGGGTGTGGCGATCAACCTGTTGGCAAGTTTGACGATTTACGTGTTTCTGCTTGTTTGCGGAGAATACGTTTACCCCTTGTTCAACTCCAACCCGTATCTGCTGAAAACCGTTGCGGCGGCGCTTCCGAAATTCGGATGGGCTTTCTTGCCGGTCGCGCTGAACCTGATGATCGGCTCATACCTGTATTCGACAAAGAGAACCGCGCAAGCGATAGTCCTCATGTTTTGCAGATGTATTGCGTTCAATTCCGTTTTGATTCTGTTCCTGCCGCGCTTGCTTGGATCGGAAATGATATGGTACACCGCAGGGTTTGCGGAATTGTCCAGTTTTTTGATCGGGGTTGTCTTGCTGAAACATTCTGAAAGGAACGGCGTGGTCTTTCGATCATGACAGTACGGAACGTTAACACGCATCATTGAAGCAGCACGCCGCTTTCACTCACTGCGGCGGCTGTAGCGCAGCATCAAGTAAAGATGAATCTGCTTCGCCACGTCGGCGGGCGCCGTCAGCAATACTTTCTCATTCTTCAATCATAAAGCTGTCCCTTTTCATCTTTGGATGGAATGCTTATGGAGCTTCCCCGATTCTACGAACGAATTCCGCAACGCTTGATATAACTTACTCAAACTCTATCGTTCCCGGCGGCTTCCCCGTGCAGTCATACAGCACCCTGTTCACGCCTTTGACCTCGTTCACGATTCGGCTCGTCGCCTTCCCCAGCACCTCCCAAGGCAGCTGCGCCGCCTCGGCGGTCATGAAGTCCGAAGTGTTCACCGCACGCAGCACCACCGCATAGTCATAGGTTCGGTCGTCGCCCATGCAGCCGACGGAACGCATGTTCGTGAGCGCCGCAAAATACTGGCCAAGACCCTTGTCCAGCCCGGCTTTGGCGATTTCTTCCCGGTAGATCGCGTCCGCCTCCTGCACGATCCGGACTTTTTCCTCCGTAACCTCCCCGATGATCCGGATCCCTAAGCCAGGCCCGGGGAACGGCTGCCGATACACCAGATGTTCGGGGATCCCCAGTTCCAGACCGGCCTTCCGCACCTCGTCCTTGAACAGCAGACGCAACGGCTCTATGATTTCTTGGAAATCCACGCAGTCCGGCAGTCCGCCGACATTATGATGGGATTTGATCACTGCGGACTTGCCCAGGCCGCTTTCGATCACATCCGGATAGATGGTTCCCTGAACCAGAAAGTCCACAGAGCCGATTTTTTGGGCTTCCCTCTCAAAGACACGGATAAATTCCTCCCCGATGATCCTGCGTTTCTGCTCCGGCTCCGTCACCCCCTCCAGTCTGGCATAAAACTGCTCTTTGGCATCGACCTTGATAAAATGCAGATCATACGCGCCGCCCGGCCCGAACACCGCCTCTACCTCGGCGCTCTCATTTTTTCGCAGCAGTCCATGATCCACAAAGACGCAGGTCAGCTGTTTCCCCACCGCTTTTGCCAGAAGCACCGCCGCCACGGAAGAATCCACGCCGCCGGACAGGGCGCACAGCACCCTGCCTTTCCCGACTTTCCCGCGCAGGAGAGCAATGCTGGTTTCCACAAAGGAACCCATCCGCCAGTCCCCTTTGCATCCGCAGATCTTCCCGGCGAAATTTTCCAACATTTTCATGCCTTCTCTGGTGTGGACGACTTCCGGGTGGAACTGCACCGCATACAGGCCTTTTTGTTCGTTCTCCATCGCCGCCACCGGACACGCAGAAGTCCGGGCAGTGACCGTAAAATCCTCCGGCGCCTTTTCTATATAATCCGTATGGCTCATCCAACAGACAGTTGTTTCGGACACCCCTTGGAACAACGTACTGTCCACGTCCGCCGTCACCTCGGCCTTGCCATATTCGCTCACGGGAGCGGCCGAGATTTTTCCGCCCAGCAGATAAGCCATCAGCTGTGCGCCGTAGCAGATACCTAAAATCGGGATGCCAAGCTCAAGCAGTTCCCTGCCGCACAAAGGCGATCCCCCGTCATACACACTGTTAGGTCCTCCCGTAAAAATAACGCCCTTAGGGCGCAGTCCTTTCAGCCGCTCCAGGCTGATATTGTAAGGGTGTACCTCGCAGTACACGTTGCACTCCCGGATCCTGCGGGCGATCAGCTGATTGTACTGCCCACCGAAATCCAGGACGACGATCCGTTCCCCGGAATGCGTTCCTTCTATCATATCTATATCAGTATCTGCGCCAATGCCTGCACCGCCAGCACTGCCCATCGTGACCTCCGTTCCGCCGCTTCCTGCGGCTGTACTCATATTTATCACAATTTTCTCCGCAAATCATGGTTCGCGTACATTCGCCAGACGGTTGCTTTGCAGCCATTGGACTTCGTGAACCCGCTTCCCGCTTGCAGGCGATCGAAATCGGCTTCACTTGTCAAGGCCGCTTCGCGGCACAAAGTGTGCCTCGCACACTTAGGGAAAGGATGCCCGGCAACCTTTTCTGCTTACGCGCAGGATGCCATGACTGCTCCGCAGTCATGGCAAGAGCATGGCCATTCGGCCTATATCCTATCCTGCGGATATGGTACCACAGTTTGCTTCGCAAACCGTGGTTCGCGTACATTCGCCAAATGCCGCTTCGCGGCGCTTGGCTCATTGTTTACGC
>JAISOV010000005.1 GCA_031275405.1 Clostridium sp.
TCTGCCATAGGGATCATCCGGCTGATGAGAAGCAGCGGAGCGGCTTCTGAGGAAAGGCGCCGCTCTTGCGCCGTGAAGGGATGGCAGGAAGCGGCGCCTGCTTCTTGTCCTATGAAATATGTGTCAAAAATTAGCTGAATTGAAAGGCTAATTGTCCACGAACACAAAAAAGTTCCATTGGAAGGAACAACCTGATATCATGTTTTTTGTCAAGAAAAACAAACAGGAGGTTCACCAATGGAACAAATTAATAGTAGCACAAAACGGAAAAAACACAAGCATATTTTGCGAGATGACCGATACGTTATTGAACAAATGTTGAATGCAAGGCAGCCCGAAGCGGCGATAATTGACGACAACAGCTTTTGCGTGTAGTCAAGGATTGCTTCAGGTTCCTCAATCCCCGACGTACACGCAAGTACAATTTCATTGTCCAAAATAATTACCCCCTATATTGAAACAATCGCGTCGCTCTCCGTGTACGCCGTGGTACTCGGAGGGTAGCTCGATGTCTGTTGCTGAAACTCCAAGCACAGCGGAAACACTTGCGCAGTGTACCCCTGTGAAGTTGTTTGATAAAGCGGACTTAACCGAAAATTCGACACCTCCATAAGCGGATTACCCGCCGTTCCGTCCCCTGTCAGCGTGTCATCGTGGGAAACAGCGTCTAACCCGCCGCCCGGAATTTCTGCGTACCCATTTCCACCCCAGTACAAAAGGCGTTTGCCTATCGGGTCATAGACTGGTTTAATCATTCGAGCCATTTAATTGCCCTCCTTTTTTGTTTGCCACGTGGCTTCATAAGGGTCTTTCTCCCACGGCAGTACAACGTCGTCAATGCCGAATATCGGTAACGCCATACAGCGGCATTGATAGTCTTCTTTCGGGTGACATCTTCGCCCTGTTTTAGCGTCAACAATCGGCGGCTCGGCTAATTTGAACCGCTTGTTATTCAAATGCCTGTGACCGTCACGGACGCGGTTGTCGTCCATTGTGCGCCAGATATATCCGCTCACACCAGCGTCGCGGTATTGCTCCTGCGTTATCTGCGCGTTCAGCTTTGCGGTCTGGTCGCGGGCAATAAAAAGGGCGTGGTTCTTATCCACGCCATAGGCTTCCTGTATTTGCTTCACTATCGTCTTGCCTGTCGAGCCGTTCAGGTAGCCTGTTTTAACAAGCTCTTTCATCTTGCCGAGCGTTTCCTGCGGAAGCGTCTTAGTCAGCGCGACGTTATCAGCGACCCATTTGTCTGACAGCGTCCGGAACTTCAAGCCGCTGTAATAGTCGGTCATTATGTCAATGCCGAGCGTCCGCTTGACGACGCGCTTCCATTCGGCAACAGTCAGTTTGCGCGTGAGCTTCGTCAGCTTTTCAATCCTGCCATAAAGGTCAAACAAGCCCTGCCGCTCTACGAGGTCTTGACTGATTTCCTCAAACAGCGTTTCAAGCGACGTGCCGAATGCGGCTACTTCCGCGACCGTTCGATTGACTGACGTGGGCTGTTGCCCGTCGTCTGCCGCGTCCGCTCGAACACCGTTTTCAAGTAACACACGGAGTTTCGGCAAACGCTCCGCAAGCGCGGCGTGGAACACCCGCATATAGGCGTTCACTACGCGCTCATACTCGCGTTCAAGGCTGTCGGGATAGCGCGGTACTACCTTGCTCACGAGTATCCGCTTGCGTCCGAACTTCTTCTTGACGGCTTCTCGCGTCAAGGCTTGCAGGATTGCTGTGTCCATTGTTATCACCGTCCTTTTGCGTTTTTTGCGGCTTCAATCATAAATTTGTTGCTATGCAGATATTCAAGCCCTGCAAGCGTAATATGCGGTGATGTCTTTCAGGCAAAACAAAAACGCCGCGCCGTTTGGCGTGACGTTTTAGTTCTCAACCGTATTAAACGGCGTTTAACTCAACGCCATTTCTCTGTCGTACTCGGTGCTGTCATACGGTCCGTGTATGAGGTTCACAAGCCGCACAGCCATATCGCCCCGCTCTGTAAGCGATCTGTCTCCCGCTCTGCTTGTCTCGTCGATTTCAACCTCACAACACTTTTCGTATAGGTCAACCAAGCCGTCATCTGATAAAGCATTGACGGTTTCACGGCTTAATCCAAACTCGCTTTCAATGAATGAATAATCTTTGTCCTTAAAAGCAAGCGGAGTATTCACAAGGGTATTCATAAGCAACTCACTCCTTTATTTACCCGTCCACATAACCGTGACGATATTTCCTGAATCGCGGTCAACGACTAATCCCGCTCCGTTTTCCTTGTACACATCACATTTCGGGTTGGTTTTGCTTTTCTCCGGCGTTTTCGCCATCATCTGCTCAATTCGGTTAGGCGATACGCGCCGTTCCGCAATGCGTTGATATGCGTGTATGGAAAAACCTGTAATTTCCGTGCCAGTTGACGTTTTCTTGCCAACAATGCGAGCGTTGTACTTTTGCTTGTCTTTCGCGGACAGCGTGTGGTTCTTTTTGCCGCTCCCTTTCGGATAGCGTCCGCTACCATCACCGCCGTCGAGTTGTGGTGTGGTTTTGTTACTGTTTATTATATCACTTTCACCCTCGTTTGTCATGAGGTTTTCTGAAATTTTATCAAGAAATTTCAAACTTTCGGCAAATGGCGGGAATAGCTTCCACGTTCCCGGCATACCGCCCGGCATCTCGTCCAACGGATAGAACGTAGGCGACTTTATTTCCGCGCTTGCTTTCGGATCGCCCTCAAATTCCGTGCAGAGGTAAATAATCGGTTCTCCGTACTTGCCGCCCTCAAAATCCGTTATCTGTCCTATTCTCCGAAGATTCGTCGGCGTTATGCCGAACTCCTCTTGCGTTTCTCTGATAGCGGCTTGCGCGGGCGTTTCGCCCTCTTGGATATGCCCTCCCGCGCCACAGATGAGCTTGTTGTCGGTTCGTGTTCCGCATAGTATGCTCTCGCCTGTGGGGTTCAACACGAGAACGCCAACGCTCGCGTCGGTGTCTTTGCCGTCTGTATTTGATACACTCGGCGGCGTGAGTTTGACAATATCATTAAACTCCGTAATGTTGCTCTCTGTATGTCCAAGTTCGCGCAAGTATTTTTTCTGTTGCTTATTCCGCCCCTGCGAGGGACTGGCTTCGTAACTGTCAGCGTCGGGCAGGAAACTCTTTGCTTTTTCGCGCCGCTCTGAACTGCTTTTATTCTTATCCCCACTCCCTTTCGGGTAACGACCGCTACCCGGTCCGCCGTCACCCCGTGAATCTGCTCGGTCTGCGCTTTGACCTGCGGATAACGGCAACTCGAACTTGACGGGCGTACCCGCCGGAATCGACGGCATTGCCGTTGTAGCGACAGGCTCTTGCATAGCGGCTTCAAGGTCGTCCTCCGGAATATCGTCAATCAACTTCTCAATGTCAAACTCGTTATCGTCGGCAAGACCTTTCCGCACTTCGCTTGGGTCAAGCGCACCCATATCAACGTAAATCTGCGCCGTCTGCGCTTTGACATGTGCCGCTTGCGCTCTTGACTGGTCCACAGTCGCTTGCTCGATTTCACTCGAACTCCACAACGGATTGAACTCAATCCTGTACTTCGGCTTATCCTTAATCGCGCCTTTGGCAAGAGCGGAGCGTAAGATAACATCAACAAGCGTTTTGAGGTTGCCGCGCAACATCATCTTCTGAATCCGCTCAATGAGGTTGTAGTAATTTTCAAGGTCGCTGTTCCCTGTCGCGTTCATACCCGCAGGACTACGCCCGAACAGCACCGTCTGCGGGATACTCGTCACCGCCGACAGCATATTACAAGTTGTGTCGATGATGTCCTTGACGCCGTTGAATTGCATAGACTTGAACTCGTAGCTCTCGCCGTCGCTGTCAATCGCTATGCTGTTGAGTATGCCCCTTGCAAGGTCGATGAGCTGTAACCGCTTCAACACCGACTGTTCGCCGTCCTCCGTGCCGACAATGCTTGAAAGGTTTTTCATAGAGTAAACCGCCTGAACGGCGCGTTCAAGAAGTTTAACGGCGTGACCGTGCGCGGTGGAACACTCGCGCAATTCGCGGCTTATGCGTTGGTATTCAGGTATTCCCCAGTAGCGCAGTTCGGGATTCATCGTTCGCTCCGGCATTGTGCTGTTGCAAAACGCCAAACAGCGGCTCGCGTGAACGGTGAAAAATCCGCTTATACTGCTTACTTGATAATACCGCGGTTGGCCGTAGAACATCGCGGTGTAGTCCGGCTGAACGATTGCCCTCTCGTAGACGCGAAGCTCATCAATTCCTTTGATTTTCTTGACGTTCAGCGGGTCTGTGAAGTTATCGGCTGTACGCCAAAGACGTTGACGCGTGAGATAAAGCACGGTACATGGCAGTATTTGGATGGTTTGACATACGAATACAAGCAGAAATATTCATGGGATGTCGCACAACGCAAACATGAGGAGAGCGGCAAAAACAAAGGTCGATACGCCAAAATCAACGGCGAGCCGGAGCTTAGAAAATTCATTGGCTTCCCTGTTGCAATTTCGGTCAAAACGCTGTACAATAACATCGACAGCGGAGAAATTGATGTAAGCCGCAAGGATTTGCTCCGCAAAGAAGGGTGGAAGCAGGAGAAGACAAAACCACGCAAAGCCGCCGACAATCTCAAGGGCGAAAGCATCCATAATCGCCCCAAGGAAGCCAACGACCGCAGTGAATACGGACATTAGGAGACGGACTTGATCGTAAGCGGTAAAGGCGGCAAACACGCGCTTTTGACGCTGACCGAGCGTAAAAAGCGGCAGGAAATAATAATACGCTTGCCGGATAAAACGCAGCGTTCGGTGCGGCGTGCGTTGGACAGATTAGACCGGCGGTATGGCAGTAAAATCAAGGAAATATTCAAAACGATAACCACGGACAACGGCAGTGAATTCCTTGATTTTGAGAGCTTGGAATGGTCGTGCAGGCATGATGGGAAGCGGTTTAAATGTATTACGCACATCCATACAGCAGTTGGGAGCGCGGCAGCAACGAAAATGCAAACGGAATCATCAGGAGGTTTTTTCCAAAGGGAACGGATTTTGGCAAGGTGAGTATTGCCAAGATCCAAGCGGTGGAGGATTGGATGAACGACTACCCGAGGCGGATTTTGGACGGCATAAGCGCAAACGCGGCGGTGATGGCGGCATGAGGACATGTGGTTAAGGGGTTAAGCAGTAAACCGCTTAACGCCCTTGCAAGATGATATCATTGTGAGCGTTGTCAAAGTCGGGTCGTATTTGCTCCGCAAATCTCCACCCTTCCCTTGACAGGGATAGTATGACAAAAACTATATCAGGAGATGGACAATTAAAGTTACAACTCACCATCACTTCTTCGTTTAGTATTTCCATTCAAAACCTCCTTTTTAGGGCTCTTCCGAAGCCTATGTTCCATAAAGGCTTGTTCGACCGGAAAGCCATACAAGCCAGTATAGCGAATAAGATACTGAAAACCAGCGCAGATAACGGCAGGATAAGATACGAAAGCACCGCCGGGATCTTAGCAACATACAAGCCACTGAAAATGACAATCACGAAGCCTAAAATACTTACATACTGCATATTCTCCCCGCCGAAAACGTAATAACCGCATATGTTAAAGTTTACCAGGAATAATCCCAACGAAAACTGCATCAACGTAAGCCCCATGCTGAATGGATAGGAATCTTGGAAAACGGCGGAAAGGATATGGCTAATGATCCAGAACAAAATGGAAAGAAAAAGGTAGAGCGAATCAAAAAACAGGAATTTTGCCATGACGATACAGCGTGTTCTGACCGGAAGCAGTTTCAGGAATTTGTTTACTTCGTCTCTTGTCTCGATGACAAACGGCCTGCTCATGCTGACTAAAATGATCATAAACGGGAAGCTTGATATAAACGACGCGGATTCGTCGTATTTTCCATTGCATAATTGATAGACTGCGAATGTTAAGCAGACCGTGAGGAACAAGATCGCTATTGCCATCATTTTTCGTGAAACGATCCATTCTCTTTTCAGCAGGCTGATCATCATGGCTCCCCCTTATTCTTGTGGTTCCGGTTTCCCGTCCGTCAGAATGCTTTTCAGAACGCTCCGGAGATGGCCGGTATCGCTCTCATGCAACAGGATTTCTTTGCTTTTATGAAAGAGCAGGCTGCCGTCGCTGATCAGAATGATTTGATCGGCTAGCTCTTCCACATCCTCCGTCAAGTGTGTGGAAAACAGAACCAGGGATTCCGGATCTCTGTGTTCTTTCAGCACGCGGTAGAAATCATCCCTTGTCTCAAGATCCAGGCCGGACGTCGGTTCGTCTAAAACAATGTATTGATGTCTGGACGACAGGCAGGCCACAAGAGCCACTTTTAAGGCGGTGCCTCGGGAGAGCGCGGAGAGTTTATGGCGCAGATACTTCTCCAGACGAAAAGTTCTGATCAAGGAAGATTTTTCTGCCTCATCCCAGTTCTGATAAAAAGAACTCACGAACTCAAAGAATTCAGAAACTTTTGATTCCCTATAAAAAAACAGCCTGTCGCCCACATAGCCTAACTGCTGCAGGATTCTCTCCCTGTTTTCTTTGTAGGACAGCCCGTCAATGGAGATGGAGCCATCGTAGTCCAGCTGGCCGATGATGCAGTTCATCAGGGTGGTTTTTCCTGCTCCGTTTTTCCCAAGCAGCCCATAGATTTTTGAGCGATCCATTGTCAAGGCAGGAATATTCAATGTAAAATCCTCATACCGTTTTGTCAGATTCCTGATTTCTATCATTCACCAAGTCACTCCCTATCCTATCACTGATCCGAAGCAGCGAAACGCATGGAAAAATCTGCGAACCTATATCTGGACGATAGCATGTCCTTTGGGCAATGTCAACAGTCGAATCATAATTTTTTTCGGATTTTTAAAAGTTCGTTACAATATCCGATGCAGCAAAGCCGCCAAAAAGATCAAAAATTCCACTTGCTTTTCTTTCCGCCCTATGTTAAAATACTTTTCGTTTGAGAACAACTGTACGCGGCAGGCACACATGCCGGAAAGCGTTCCTAAAACATGTAAAGCGTTCGTTTGCATTCCGCTTCGCTGCATGTTCATGAACGCAGGCTGCTTCGCAGCGATAGCCTCCCCCTATGCCCGCCACTCAGCTTTTTGTATGTCTGAAGCGGGGAATGCATGTCTTCGTCCAGACACGATTCCCCAAGAACGTTCCCGAAAGCCTTCCGGCCAGAAACAGCCGGAAGCATGGAAAGTGAGGGCTTTCATTCCATGGGAGAAGCCAACAAGTATTTTGTCGTGACCCAGAAAGCGGTGCCGGAAGTCCTGCTGAAAGTGGTGGAGGTCAAACGGCTTCTAGAAACCGAGAAAGCCAGGACGATCCAGGAAGCGGCAGACACGGCGGGGATCAGCCGCAGCTCTTTTTACAAGTACAAAGACGATATTTTTGATTTCCACGACAACTCCCGGGGAACGACGTTCACCCTTACTTTCCAGACGGACGACGAACCGGGAACCCTGTCGGATGTATTAAAGGTCATAGCGGCTTACCGGGCGAACATCCTGACGATCCACCAGAGCATTCCTATCAACGGGATCGCGTCCGTGAGCGTCAGCGTCCAGATCCTCAAAGCCACCGGGGATATTTCCCACATGATAGAGCAGATGGAGACGCAGAAAGGCATCCACCATGTGAAAGTGCTGGCAAGAGAATAACGTGACGATCCGGCAATGACAGCCGGACAAATCCGGCAACGGCAGCCGGACAAATCCGGCAATGACAGCCGGACAGACCCCGTAATGACAGCCGGACAGACCCCGTAATGACAGCCGGACAAGTCCGGCAATGACAGCTAGACAAGTCCGGCAATGACAGCTAGACAGACCCCGTAATGACAGCCGGACAAGTCCGGCAATGGCAGCCGGATGAAGAAATGATGGGTACGTCCGCCGGAGACGCTTGATCGGACAGCGCGGACAGATGGGAGCAACAATGATCAACATAGCGGTCTTAGGATATGGCACCGTAGGAAGCGGTGTGGTGGAAGTCATTGAGAAAAATAAAGAGATGGTGAACAAGAAAGCCGGAGAGGAACTTTACATCAAGTACATCCTGGACATCCGGGAGTTTCCGGGCGACCCTTACGAAGACAAAGTGGTGCATGACGTCGATCTGATCCTGGAAGACCGGGAGGTAGCGGTCGTCTGCGAGACCATGGGCGGCGTGGGCGCGGCGTACCAGTTCACCAAAAGGGCTTTGGAAAACGGCAAGAGCGTCTGCACCTCCAACAAAGAGCTGGTGGCGGCGCACGGCCCGGAGCTTCTGGGCATAGCGCGGGCGAAACACTGCAATTATCTGTTTGAGGCCAGCGTAGGGGGCGGGATTCCCATCATCCGCCCGCTGAACTATTCCCTGACGGCGGAGCGGATCGAAGCGATCACCGGGATCCTGAACGGCACGACCAATTATATTTTGACCAAAATGGGAAAAGAGGGGGCGGAATTTGAGGAGGTCTTAAAAGAAGCCCAAGAGAAAGGCTATGCGGAGCGCAATCCCCAAGCGGACATCGAGGGTCACGACGCCTGCCGGAAAATCGCCATCCTATCCTCGCTGATGCTGGGGAAAAACGTGCCGCCGGGGAAGGTGTACACGGAGGGGATCACGAAACTGGAACCGGCGGATTTCCTTTATGCCAAGGCGGCGGGGAAAACCATCAAGCTGCTGGCGATGAGCAGGATGGTGGCGCCTAAGGAATCGGACGTGACAGCGGTTCTGGTAGCGCCCTTCCTGATCGGCGAGGGCCATCCGCTCAGCATGGTCAATAACGTCTTCAACGCCGTGTTCGTCAGAGGGAATATGCTGGGAGATTCCATGTATTACGGGCAGGGGGCAGGGAAACTGCCGACTGCCAGCGCGGTGGTATCGGATGTCATCGACTGCGCGAGGCACCAAGGCAAGAGCATGATGTGCTTCTGGGAAAAAGAGGAAGCGCAGCTTCTGGAAATCGGGGAAACGCAGAGAAGCTTTTTCGTGCGCGGGAAAGCCGGAACACTGGAACAGGTGAAGACTTCCTTTCCCGGAGGGCAGCTTCTGGAAATCCCCGGACGCAGGGAAGATTTCGGCTATTTTACCGAAACGATGAAAGAAAAGGACTTCACGGCAAAATGCAAAACCTTAGGCGGTCTCATCCTTAGCAGGCTCCGGGTGATGCCGACGTAAGCGGAAGCCAAAAAATCTTTATTTTAGAAAGAAATCTTTCGATAGAAACAAAATTTCCACTGCCCGATCGGCGCGGCCGCTAAGCCGGACAGGCGGGGCGGAAATTTCCGGGGGACAAGGCTGAAAGAATCGCGTTCTGTCAACCGGAGATTTGTGCTACGCACAAAGATTTCCAGACTTTGGAAGGAGCATGTTGGAATCATGAAATACATCATCATACTAGGAGACGGAATGGCGGATGAACCGCTGGAAAGCTTAGGCGGCAAGACGCCCTTGGCATACGCGGACACGCCTCACATGGACAGGCTCAGCAAGCTGTCGGAGATCGGCATGGTGTACACGATCCCGGAAGGTATGAGTCCGGGTTCGGATACGGCGAACCTCTCGGTGCTGGGCTACGACCCGGCGAAATATTATTCCGGACGCTCTCCCTTGGAAGCCTTGAGCATAGGCGTGGAGATGAAGGACACCGACGTGGCGATCCGGTGCAACGTCGTTACCCTGTCCGAGGAGGAGCCGGTATTTGAGGAAAAAACCATCCTCGACCACAGCTCTTCCGAAATCGGCACACAGGAAAGCGCCGTGCTGCTCCATGAGGTGGCGAAACAGCTGGGGGATGAGATCTGGCAGTTCTACGTGGGAACCGGATACCGCCACTGTCTCATCTGGGCCGGCGGGCGCGTCGTTCCCCTGACGCCGCCGCATGACGTGACCGGGCGGAAGATCGGCGCCTATCTTCCCGGCGTTCCCGCTTTACGGGAAATGATGAAGAAGAGCTATGAAATACTGGTCAGCCACCCCATCAACCTCGAGCGCAAGAAACAGGGACGGAATCCCGCAAACTGCTGCTGGTTCTGGGGGGCCGGGACGAAACCGGCGCTGTCCTCTTTTCAGGACAAGACAGGGAAAAAAGGCATGATGGTGTCCGCCGTGGATCTGCTCAAAGGGATCGCGGCAGGATCCGGTATGGGCGTGGCGAAAGTCGAGGGCGCCACCGGCGGCCTGGACACCAATTATACGGGGAAGGTGGAAGCGGCGGTTCAGGCGCTGACCACCGGCGGCTATGAGCTGGCCTACGTCCATCTGGAAGCGCCGGACGAGATGGGCCATCAGGGCAGCGCGGAAAAAAAAGTACGGGCCATCGAGCTGATAGACGGCAAGGTGGTCGGGCCGGTGGCAGAAAAGCTTCAGGAAGCCGGGGAGGATTTCCGTCTCCTGGTGCTTCCGGATCATCCCACCCCGGTGCGTACGCGCACCCACAGCTCGGATCCCGTACCCTATCTGCTCTATGACAGCACCCGTCCGCTGACCCGCCATTGGGATTATAACGAAGAAGAAGCACGTGCCGGCGGACATGAGATCCGGGTCGGGCATGAACTGATGGAATATTTTCTGCAAAAAGAAAAGAGCGGCCAAAACAGGGCGGCGGCAGAGGAATAAAAGGAAATTCGGACTGTCCTTGCGGAATGGAACTGTTCCCGCTCCATCCGGCTGTCCTTGCTCCATGTCAGCCGTCTTTGCGAAACGGCGCGGGCGGGAACCGGCGGCTGGCCTTGCCGGATGGCAGTAAGAAAACGGAGGAAAAAGTTTGAAACAGTATAACCCGCAACCGTCCCAAAAGAAGGTACAGCAAAGCAGACCGCCGTGAGGCAGTCAAAAAAGCGATGTAAAATCAGCAAGAAGCGGTCACAAGATACCCTTGGCGTTGCAAGATGAAAATTGCTTGCTCCACTGAAACCTCGCGCTGAATGGGTGGCTTGTCCGACCTACGGTAAAGCTCCGCATTGTACGACTCGTTCTTCTTCAGGATGTTGTAGATGGCAGTCAACAGCATTCTGGCGATGGCGATAATCGCTTTCTTGTGCCCGCGCCGTTTTTTGATTGCGTTGTAACGGTTGGCTATTTCGGGGTTTGCTTTACTGCGAATAGCACATAGAGCACACTGAACTAACAACGGCTTGAGATACACTCCGGCACGGGAAACACGAGTAGTTTTCTTTTTCCCCGCGCTCTGGTCATTTTGCGGAGTGAGACCCGCCCACGAGCAAAGATGTCTTGACGTCTGGAACACGGACATATCAACGCCGATTTCGCCGATGATTGCGGCGGCGGCAAAATCCTTGATACCTGGAACAGTCAAGACGAGATTGATTTGAGGCAGGAATTTTTCCGCAAGCGACAGGATTTCTGATTCAAGATTCAGCTTGCAAAGTTCAAGATTCTCCATGTGGGAACGGATAATGCGGAGCTTTTCAGCTTGTGTTTCACACATCACACCGTCCATAGCAGCCTGAATTTCGGAGACTGGGGTTTTGCACTTCTTGCTGATGTACGGCGTGACATCAAAGGATTCGTTGTTTTCAAGCAAACGCTTTGTAATAGCAGTTGCCGATTTCCCGAACACATCGGAAAAAACATCGTCCAGCTTGATGTTGGACACCGTAAAGCAGTTTTGAGCGCGGTTCTTTTCCCCGGTGGTGTAACTGGTCAGTTTGAGCCGGTAACGCACCAAATCCCGAAGTTGGCGAATGTCGGCGGGTGGGATAAAGCTCCCATTGATGAGGTCGTGCTTGAAGATGTCGGCAATCCATTTGGCGTCCCGCTTGTCGGTTTTCTTGCCCTTGATTGCTTTGACATACTTCGGATGGGCAAGAACGAGCTTGTAGGTCGGCTCAAGGATATTCCAGACTGGAATCCAATATTTCCCCGTGGATTCCATACAGACATCCCGGCAGTTGTTTTGTCCGAGCCACTCGGCAAGACGGCGCAAGTCACCTGTGAAGGTGGAAAAACGCTTGCTTTTGTAAGTGGTGACAAGTGCGGAATCTGTGGAAGCAATACATGCCACCACAAAGGATTTGTGGACATCAATTCCACAGCAAACAGGGTAAACGATTTTAGGCATAGGCAATCTCCTCAATTAAATTTGAGGAAACAGGCAGGGACTGGATGCTCACTGAAAAACGAGTAGTCGGTCTCTCCAAAGATAAGTTTACGGGGTTCAAAACCCACATTCATTTGTGCTTGAAAGAGCATCCTGCGCACATAACGATTCGGAACAGCAAAACGCTGAACGCACTCACCTCCACGCGCTTTGTAGTGTGCCCGCTTTCTCAAACACAATTATACCAAAAAACTATTTAATTTTTCAAGCGAACGCAATCGTAGGCTGTTTCATGCCTCTTTTGTGCCTTTCGCAGAAAGGTATGGTCATAACGATGGCAAAAGTGGTGAAATTCGGCGGAAGCTCCCTGGCGAGCGCGCAGCAGTTTCAGAAAGCGGCAAATATCATACGCGCCGACGGTGAGAGGAAGTACGTCGTCCCCTCCGCCCCGGGCAAGAGGGATCCCAAAGATACCAAAGTGACGGATATGCTTTATTCCTGCTATGCCCTGGCGGAGGAAGGGAAAGATTTTACTCCGCTGTTTCACGCCATCCAAGGGCGTTACCGGGAAATCATCGAAGGACTGAACCTGGATCTGTCCCTGGAGGAGGAATTCCAGGCCATCGAAGCCGGCTTCCGGCGGCTGGCGGGCAGCGATTACGCGGCCTCCCGCGGAGAATACCTCAACGGAATCCTAATGGCGCGGTACCTAGGCTATGAGTTCATCGACGCGGCGGAAGTGATCTTTTTCAAAGAACAGGGCGAATTCGACGCGGAGAGGACACAGGAAGTATTTTCCCAAAGGCTGTCCGGCTGTGAGCGGGCGGTCATTCCGGGGTTCTATGGCTCCATCCCCAAGGGGAAAAACGGGGAATGGGCGGTCAAGACTTTTTCGCGGGGCGGTTCCGACATCACCGGCTCCATTACGGCCAAGGCGGCCAAGGCGGACGTCTATGAAAACTGGACGGACGTGTCCGGCTTCCTGCTTGCGGATCCGCGTATCATCAGAAACCCCGTGGGGATCGGCACCATTACTTACCGGGAACTGCGGGAGCTTTCCTACATGGGTGCCACAGTGCTGCATGAAGACGCTATTTTCCCCGTGCGGCAGGAGGGGATCCCCATCAACATCCGCAACACCAATTTTCCGGAGGACGAGGGAACCTGGATCGTGGGAAGCACCTGCCAGAAATCGAAGTACGTGATTACCGGTATCGCCGGGAAAAGGGGCTTCTGCTCCATCAATGTGGAAAAAGACATGATGAACTCGGAAATCGGCTTCGGACGCAAGGTGCTGCAGGTGTTTGAGGAAAACGGCATTTCCTTTGAGCATATGCCTTCCGGGATCGACACCTTGACGGTCTTTGTGAATCAGGAGGACTTTGCCGAGAAAGAGCAGAAAGTCGTGGCGGGCATCCACAGGCTTGCCGCGCCGGACGACATCGAAATCGAAGCGGATCTGGCACTGGTGGCGGTCGTAGGACGCGGCATGAGATCCACCAGAGGAACGGCGGCACGGATTTTTTCCGCGCTGGCACACAGGGACGTCAACGTCAAGATGATCGACCAAGGTTCCTCGGAGCTGAACATCGTTATCGGAGTAGCGGACCAGGATTTTGAAACGGCGATCCGGGCCATCTATGACATTTTCGTGCTGACGAAACTGTAGGAAGCGGCGGAGCGGGCAGAAACAAGGGAAGGAAGAAAAATGTTCCATGAAAACACAAAAAAGAAAAAAACATCCAAGAGGATGTAAAAAAAACGAAGAATTTTTGAGGATTCTGAAAAAAAGTGTTGACAAATGCGGCGGCGGCGAGTATGATATAAATGCAAGATGAATTTCCCAAAGGTACAGAAGAGCTTGAGGTATACGCAAGATGTTTCCGGCTCCCGCAGGGAGCAACCCCGTGAAGGCACGAAAGAACGAGGTACGGAAAGAAAAAACGCAGCCAAGTATACAGAGGAAGAAGCGGCGTCCTACAAGAGAACCATCGGTTGAGACTATGGCGGAAGGCTTTGGTTACAGGCTCTGGCTGTAAACTTTAGTGGAAGGCTCTGGTTGAAAACTCTGGCTGGTCTTACATGTACCTGATACAAGGGAAAAATCAAAAAAGTACAAAAGAAAAATAGGTATCAAGCAGTAACAGAAAGTCAGTAAAAAAGCGGCCTGCCAGTAATTTTGTGAGTATAGCGGCAGTACATAGACCAAGGTCACATCTCTTACCTTTATTTTCCCGCACAAGGGCAACAGCCTGTTTCAGACATTTCCCCGCAAATAGAAACGGATAAGATCAGCTAGGCCTTTTTGGGTTACTGCCCAGCTGTCCGTGCCGAGCAGTAACCTTTCAAGTCCATACCGGAAAGGGAGAGTGGAATGAGACGACCGACAAAAATACAGTATTGGGGACTGGCATATCCATCTCTGTAATTTTCTGCACGATTCTTTTTTCGCTGCCGTTAGGCTGGACGGGAATGCCTAAACTGATCCCGTTTCAGATAGCGCAAGGAATACTGTTCGGGGTTTTAGGGGCAGGTTTGCCGCCCGTCATGATCGGCGTGACCGCCAAGATCGTTACCGGGTTCCCAAAATACCCCAGGTAACGCCCCTACGCCGTATGAACATGCGGCGGGGCGTCACAGCCGGAAATCTGACCGGCAGGAAGTTCCGATTGCTTACGGACAGCACCCTTCGCCTCGCAAGGGACGGCGCCTTACGTTCCGACCTGGCTCAGGATCTGATCGGACAGTTCCTGTACTAAGGAAGCCACGTCCTCCCCGTTCCATACCTTGGAAAACAGGATCTCCAGCTGGATCCAGTAATTGCTGGTTTCCAGCATTTTGGGCAGAGGAACGCCCTTGGCATATTCCTCTAAAAAGGTCTGCATCGCGGCGGCTTTCATGGAAAGCCCTTCTTCTATTTTGTACACGGCCAGATTGGCGGGCATCTTCCCTGTCCGCTCGTACAGGTTCGGGGCGCAGTCCTGCGCCAGGTAAGCCGCGAAGCGGTTGGCCAGTTCCTTCTGGTCGGAATACCCGTTGACCGCTATGGCGCTGGTCACGGACAGGGAACGGCTCCGCAGTTCCCTGCTGACGTCCGGAAGCGGGGCGACGCCGTACTCGTAGGCAAACCCTTCTTCCTGCTCCGCCTGCGCCAGTTTCGCGAGGACATCCGTCGTGGCGATGGTGAACACCATCTTCCCATCCAGAAAATCCTGTATCACGGAATCATACGTCACCGTACCCGTACCCGAACCTTCCGCGTCCATGGAAAAAAACTGGTTCAGGCTCTGGTAGACTTCCAGACACCGCACCGCTTCCGGATTGTTGATGTGGATGTTCCCCGTATCGTCTCCCGGGTCGCCGCCCACGACCATATAGTTGCCCACGAACCAGGAATTATAGAAGATGTCGGAAACATCCCACTTCATGACGCCCTCCACACCCTCCGGCACGTCAAAGGTGTCCGCGACCTCCAAGATGTCCTCCACCGTTTTGGGTACGGCAGCCCGCATATATTCCGCCGTTTGAGCGGCCAGTTCCTCTTCGTCCAGAATACCGCCTCCCTCCGGGCCGGCGCTTTCCTCCGGGCCGTCTTCGGACGCCTCCGCCAAAGCCCGCCGCGCCTGCTGCCCGGCCCACTCCTCCAGATAGGTCTGATTGTATAAAAGGATACTGGTCTCAAAAAAAAACGGATACGCCACTTTCCTGCCTTGGTAAGTGACCGCCGCCAAGGCGGACTGCGGAAAATGCTCGTCGTCGCACACCTGCGCGACGTCCTGTATCTCATCCGCCAGTCCCGCCAGATACGCTTTTCCCAGGGAATCATTGCTGATCAGATAAGCGTCCGGCGTCTGCGGCGAGTACAGGGAAGCTTCGTTGATCGCTTCCAGATACTCGCTCCCCGAAACCAGCTGCGGAAGAACCACCACGTTGTTTTCCTCCCCGAACGCCACGGCGGCGCTGTGGATGAAATCCGTCAGCGCGGCGTCCGAATACCAGAAATACAGGGTCTTTTTCCCGGTTTTCCCGCCCTCAAACAGCGAACCCTCTCCGGCTTCCTCCGTTTCGGAACGGTTCTGTTCCCCCGCCGAGACCGGAGCCGTAAGTTCGCCCTGGCTTCCATAGAATACGCCCGCCGTCATGCCCAGCACTGCCAGGAAAGCAATCAGCCTTCTTTTTCCATGCATATTTTTCTCCATGCCCACTCGGCATATCTGCAAATTTTCCCTATCACTTTTCCCGTCCATTCTTCTTGCCGGTTTCCCCTGTCAGTTCCCTATCTTCCAGAAGTCGCCGGCCGGCTTTTCCGGGCAGGCATTCCTCCGTCAGACTTTCTCTTCGGCAAGGCATTCCCGTAAGATTCCGAGCATCTCATCCACATGCTCCCTTGTGATGACCAAGGGCGGCACAAAACGGATCACCTTCGTCCCCGCGCTGATCAGGATCAGCCCTTTTTCCAAAGCTTTCCGGATCACCGGGGCGACAGGGGCGGCAAACTCCAGGCCCTGCATCAGGCCCAGCCCCCTTCTTTCCACAATGCCCTCATGCTCCTTTACCAGTCCCTCCAGCCGCTGCTCCAGATAGGGGGCGATCCGGCCCACATGTTCTATTATATGGTTCCGCTCAAATAAATCAAGCATTTTCTCCACCGCCGCACACGCAAGGGGATTGCCGCCGTAAGTGGTTCCGTGGTCTCCCACGCCCAGGGAATGAGCCGCCGCCTTTTCCGTCATCAGGAACGCGCCCACCGGCACTCCGCCGCCCAAGGCCTTGGCGGCGGTCATAATGTCCGGCTTTACGCCATAACGCTGCCACGCAAAATAAGCGCCGCACCGCCCCATTCCGCACTGTATTTCGTCCAGGATCAGCAGAATATCCTTTTCTTCACAAAGTGCGCGTATCTTCCCCAAAAATTCCGGGGAAGCGGGATAAAACCCTCCTTCGCCTTGGATGGTTTCCAGGATGATGGCACACGTTTTATCGCTCACGCACGCAAGCACGCTGTCAAAATCATTCCAGTCGGCAAATTTCACATATCCGATCATCGGCTCAAAAGGCTCCCGGTACTTCGCCGTGCCGGTGACGGACAGCGCGCCGAACGAACGTCCGTGGAAAGAACGGTTCATGGCAATGATTTCATGGTCCTTGCACCCGTCTTTGCGGTAAGCGTATTTTCTCGCCGCCTTGATGGCGCCCTCCACGGCTTCCGTCCCCGAATTGGTAAAAAAGACCCGATCCATTCCGGACACTTTTTTCAGTTTCTTCGCCGCCTGGACTGCCGGAACGTTATAATACAGGTTACTGGTATGGATCAGCTTGTCAATCTGCGCTTTCAGGGCATGGTTGTACTCCTCGTTATGATACCCCAAAGCGAATACCGCGATTCCCGCGCCGAAGTCCAGATATTTTTTCCCCTCTATGTCATAAAGATAGACTCCCTCGCCTTTCTCCAGAACCACCGGACTGCGGTCATAAGTATGAAGAAACGCGGCCTGCGCTTCTTCCATCAGTACGCCGCCCATGGTCAAGCTGCCCATGGTCAAGCTGCCCATGTCATCTTTATTCTCCCGCATAGTATTCTTTTCCTTTCTGTTTCACGTCGTCACCGCCGCCTGACCGCCCGGGACACGCGGCGGATCCTGCTGCGTTCCTTTCTGCTCCGCCGCCATCATCGCGGTGCCGACCCCTTGATCCGTGAAGATTTCCAGCAGCAGGCAGTGCGGGCTTCGCCCGTCCAGGATATGTACGCGGTTCACCCCGTTCTCCACAGCCGAAATGCAGCTCTCCAGTTTCGGCAGCATCCCGCCTCCTATGAAGCCGCCGCTGATCAGTTCCCTGGCTTCGGCGGTCGTGAGGTGGGAGATGAACGTGTCCTGGTCGTTCCTATCCTTGTACAGCCCCTCGGTGTCCGTCAGGAAAGCCAGTTTTTCCGCCTTGACCTCCTTGGCGATGGCACAGGCGGCATCGTCGGCGTTGATATTGTAGGTGCGGAACGTCTCATCCAGACCGACCGGCGCCACGATCGGAAGAAAATCCTTCTCCAGCAGATCGAAAAGGATCTTGTCGTTGACCGCCTGGATCTCGCCTACATAGCCGATGTCCTGCCCTTCAGGGCGTTTTTTCCCCACCGTCAGCAGGCCGCCGTCTTTTCCGCTGATCCCCACGGCCTTTACGCCCAGTTCCTGAACCATCGTGACCAGGCTCTTGTTGACCTTTCCCAGCACCATTTCCGCGATTTCCATCGTTTCCTCATCCGTCACCCTGAGGCCGTTGACGAACTCGGAGGACTTCCCCACCTTCCCAAGCCAGCGGCTGATCTCTTTGCCGCCGCCATGGACGATGATCGGCTTGAATCCGACCAGTTTCAGCAGGGTGACGTCCTTGATCACGTTTTTTTGCAGTTCTTCGTTGCTCATGGCGCTTCCGCCATATTTTACCACAATGATTTTCCGGTTGTATTTCTGGATATAAGGCAGGGCCTCAATGAGAACCTCCGCTTTCCGGAGTACCTCCGCTCTCTGCCGGACGTCCATTTTCTGCGGAACCGTTTCCGTATGCTTTTCCATCTGCCTTTCCCTCCCTTGCCAACGATCCGGCAAAACCATGGATCCGTTTCCGCCGCACCATCCCGCCCCTCGCAAGCTTCGCCAACACCGGCAAACTCACCCCCGCCGCGTCTACGGGCCGCGCCATCCCGCGCCTCGCAAGCTTCGCCGCCCGACCGGGCAGCCACGTTCCTCGCCGCTTTCCTCCGCGAAGCCCCTGCGGGGCCGGCCTCTTCCTTCCTGCGGTTTCCCCCTCCGTTCCTCCTCGCTTCCCTCCGCCAAGCCCCTACGAGCGGTAGTCCGCGTTGATTTTTACATAATCATAACTCAAGTCACAGCCCCAGGCGGTGGCTTCCGCAGTCCCCATGTGCATGTCCACGGTCACGGTCACTTCCGGCGCGGAAAGGATTCTGGCGGCTTCCTCTTCGCTGTAGCCGCAGGCGACCCCGCCGCCGTAGATGGGAATGTGTCCGGCTTCGCTCTGAAAAGAAAGATCCAGGTTCTCCGGGTCAAAGGAGACTCCCGCGTAACCTAAAGCGCAGAGGATCCTGCCCCAGTTGGCGTCATGCCCGAAAATGGCGGCTTTCGTCAGCGAGGAGCAGACGACCGACTTCGCCAGCTTCCTCGCTTCCTCTTTGGCGGCGGCGCCTTTCACCGTCACCTGGAGCAAGGCGGTCGCGCCCTCTCCGTCTTTCGCTATTTGTTTGGCCAAGGCCGTGTTCACCTCGCGCAGAGCCTTGCGGAAGAGGTCGTAGTCCTGATCCTCCCGGGTGATCTCCGGGTTCCCCGCCAGCCCGTTCGCAAGCGCCAGAAGGGTGTCGTTCGTGGACGTATCGCCGTCCACGGAAACCATGTTGAACGTATCCTGCACGTCATGGCGCAGGCATTTCTGCAGCAGCTCCTTGGAAATACAGGCATCCGTGGTCACGAACGCCAGCATGGTACACATATTCGGATGGATCATGCCGGAGCCTTTGCACATGCCTCCTATGGTAACGGTCTTCCCGCCGATCTCCACGGAAACGGCGGCCTCCTTGGGCAGGGTATCCGTGGTCATGATGGCCTGCGCCGCGCTGCGGGCAGCTTCCCGCCCCGTCCCTTTCGCGGCGGCGGCCCTGCGGATCCCCTCCTTGATTTTTTCTCCGGGAATCTGCATACCGATTACCCCGGTAGACGCGACCAGGACCGCTGATTCCGGAATCCGGAGCGCGGCGGCGGCATGGCGCGCCTGTTCCTCCACGCGTTCCCTTCCCTGCCGCCCGGTACAGGCATTGGCGATTCCGGAATTGATGATGACCGCCTGCGCATACGCGGACTCCGCCACCTGTTTCTGATCCCAGAGGACGGGGGCCGCCTTTACCACGTTCGTGGTAAAAACCCCCGCCGCTCTGCTGGGAACCGTGCTGTAGATCAACGCCACGTCCTTCCTGCCCTGATATTTGATCCCGGCTTCCACTCCGGCGGCTTCAAAGCCTTTCGGCGCGGTCACGCCGCCCTCTGTCGTCTTGATACCCATATGGCCGCCTTCCTAAAAAGAAAACGAGGCTTTTTCTCTCTTCCCTGTTCCCTTATTGATTGAATGCCGTGATGTTCTCTTCATCCAGTACAAAATCATAATAATTCAGATCCTTCCGCCCCGTCCATCCGATACGGTTCCAGAAAGCATTCCCCACGTCGTTGCGGGTGAAAGCAATCAGGCTGACCTTGCTGATCCGTTCCTCCCGCAGCCGTTTCATGCAGCTCACCACCATCGCTTTCCCGATCCCCAGACGCCGGCAGTCTTCCCGGACGCATACATGGTAAAGGCAGCCCCTCCTGCCGTCGTGGCCGCAGAGTATCCCTCCCACGAGCTGGTTCCCGGATACCGCCGCCACGCTCATGCCGGGGTTGCGCTCCAGGAACCTCGTCACCCCTTCCCGGGAATCATCCAGGCTGCGCAGGCCGAAGCCTTTGATGGTCTTCCAAAGATCATACAGCCCCTCGTAATCCGTGACGGCCAGAGGCCTGATTTCAAATTCCGGTTTTTTCATAAACGCTTCTCTTTTCCGTTCCGTCTTTCCGCCGCTCTTCCGCCGTTTTGTCCGCCTTCGCAGGAAAGCCTATGTTTTATATTCTTGCACGGCGGAGAAAAAATGTCAAGCTTTTATTTTGGATAAACATTCACTTTTATTCTTATTTTTTGTATTTTATTCAATTTGTATGGATTTCATTCTTTTTTATCCGGATTTTCATTCATTTTTGATGCTTGATTTCCTCCGGCTTCCGGTGTATAGTATGGATCAGAAGAAAGGTCATACAGATAGGAGTTCACATGAAAGAAAAAGTAGTGCTGGCTTACTCCGGCGGCTTGGACACGACCGCCATTATCCCTTGGCTCAAGGAAAATTTCGACTATGAGATCATCTGCGTCTGCGTGGACTGCGGACAGGCGGAGGAACTGGACGGACTGGAGGAACGGGCAAAATCCAGCGGCGCGTCCAGACTGTACATCGAAAATGTCATTGACGAATTCTGTGAGGAATTTGTCCTGCCCTGCGTACAGGCGGGCGCGGTCTACGAGAACAAATATCTCCTGGGAACCTCCATGGCAAGGCCGCTGATCGCCAAGAAACTGGTCGAAGTCGCCCGCAAGGAAGGAGCCTCCGCCATCTGCCACGGCGCCACCGGAAAAGGCAACGACCAGATCCGTTTTGAGCTGGGAATCAAGGCCCTGGCTCCCGATCTCAAGATCATCGCGCCTTGGCGCAGCGACAAATGGCACATGGATTCCCGTGAGTCCGAAATCGCGTACTGTAAAGCCCACGGTATTGATCTGCCCTTTTCCGCCGACCGCTCTTACAGCCGTGACCGCAACCTCTGGCATATCAGCCATGAGGGTCTGGAACTGGAGGATCCTTCCAACGAACCGGATTTTGAACATCTTCTGGTGCTGGGAACCACCCCGGAAAAAGCGCCGGACACGGGGGAGTACGTGACGATGGCCTTTGAAAAAGGGATCCCCGTTTCCGTGAACGGAATTTCCATGAAAACTTCCGACGTCATCCGTGCCTTGAACACGCTGGGCGGCAGACACGGGATCGGAATCGTCGATATTGTGGAAAACCGCGTGGTCGGAATGAAATCCCGCGGCGTCTACGAGACGCCCGGCGGCACGATCCTGATGGAAGCGCATAAGCAGCTGGAGGAACTCATTCTGGACCGCGATACTTTTTCCATGAAGAAGGAAATCGGGAGCCGCTTCGCGAGCCTGGTCTACGAAGGCAAGTGGTTCACCCCCCTGCGGGAGGCGCAGCAGGCTTTCATCGAAAAAACGCAGCAGTATGTGACCGGAGAGGTGAAGTTCAAACTATACAAAGGCAACATCATCAAAGCCGGAACGGCTTCCCCTTATTCCCTTTACAACGAAAGCATTGCTTCCTTCACAACCGGCGACCTGTACGACCACCATGACGCCGAGGGTTTCATCAATCTGTTCGGGCTTTCCTGCAAGGTTCGCGCCATGAAAATGCAGGCGGCGCGCCCATCCGGGGAAACGGGGGAACAGGCGTCTGTTCTTTAGGAACGGTTCCTTGGTCAGAATGACCGTCCGGAACCTGGAACGATCACCGCGTTTGACCGTTTTTCATTGACCGAAACGGGGGAAGGTGGCCGAGGCCATGCACATAGCCGTATGCGACGACAACATAGCCGACCGCAAGCAGATGGAGCGGCTGCTGAAAAGAGAATCCGACCGCCGGACGGCTTCCGCCGGAGTGTTTTACATCGACTCTTTCGGAAACGCCCAGGCGTTTCTTCACAATCCTATGCTGTATGACGTCTTTTATGTGGATGTCTGTAAAACGGAGGGAAGCACCGGCGCGGACGTGGCCGCGGCGCTGGTGGCGAAGGGCGTGAACAAGCCTATCGTCCTGTGCTGTTCCGGTATCGACTACCGGCAGTCTGCTCTTCCGGACAATATCCTCTTCCTGGACAAGCCCATCAAAGCCGCCGAACTGTCCGCTTCCTTAGACCACGCCTTGGCCATCCAGGCAAACGCCCCGCCCCTGATCGAGCTGAGGCAGGAAAAGGACACCATCTATGTCACGGAGCCGGAGATCCTGTATGCCACGGAAGAAGGGCGTTCCCTTCATATCACGCTGGCCGACGGGCGCAGGATCTCCATCGCCAGCAGCGCCGAGAATTTTTTCTGCCAGGTCGAAAGCTATCCTGTTTTTTTCTCCCCCACCGCCAGGACGATCCTGAACGGACGGCATATCGAAGCCCTCCGCCGCAACAAAGCGGTCATGACGGATCAGAGAGTCTTCAAGATCAGCCGGCAGGTCGTGGGCTATGCCCGGCAGCTGCTGGAGGACAGATGAGCCGCCCCTACCGGGAGAGCGGGACGGCTCGCAGCGCCGTCCGGTCGGACAGGCTGCCCGCCGAGTGGGCGGAAGGCGCAAGGATACAGGGTTTTGCGGTCATACGGCGGTTCCGGAAGGAAAGCGAATAATTAACCGATCATGTGGAAATGATTACAATACACAGACAGGAGCGGCAACGGCAGAACGTCCTCTTTGGTACGACAGGACGGAGCCGCTGCCAGAAAGGCGGCTGCCACATGATTGGTTTTTTGATTGCGCTGATTTCCGGCGCGCTGATGAGCGTCCAAGGGGTGTTCAACACACAGGTCACAAAGACTTCCAGTATCTGGACGGCGAGTATCTTCGTCCAGCTGACGGCCCTGCTGGTCTGCCTGGGCGCCTGGGTCTTTATGGACAGAAGCTCCCTGCTGGATGTATGGAAAGTAGAACCCAAATATATGCTCCTAGGCGGGGCGATCGGCGCCTTTATCACCTATACCGTCATCAAAGGGATGGATCTGCTCGGGCCTGCCCGTGCCGTCATGCTCATCGTGGTGTCACAGCTGATCGTGGCTTACGCCATCGAACTGCTGGGCTGGTTCGGAGTGGAAAAACAGCCTTGGGAATGGCGTAAAGGGATCGGCATGGTGCTGGCGATCATCGGGATCGTGGTTTTCAAGTGGTGAAGGAAAGCCAAGGACTTGCCGGGCTGTAACCGGCCGATCCTGCCCAACAGGAACGTTGACTTTTCGGGGAATGCGGCGCATAATGTATGGTAGCAAAGGAGTAAAAAAATGCGCGATCTCATCATTGTCGGTTCTGGCCCCGCGGGGCTGTCAGCGGCTGTATACGCCAAAAGGGCGGGCCTGGATCTGCTGGTCATGGAAAAGAGTCCCATGAGCGGCGGGCAGATCCTGAACACCTATGAAGTGGACAACTACCTGGGAATGCCCGGCGTAAGCGGTTTCGATCTGGGAATGAAGTTCCGGGAACATGCCGATAAACTGGGCGTGGCTTTTCGGGAAGCCGAAGTAACCGGAATCACCGTAAAAGAAAAATGCAGAATCATACACACGGAACAAGAGGATCTGGAAGCCGGAGCAGTCATCCTCGCGACCGGAGCCGCCCACGCCAAGCTGCAGGTACCCGGCGAGACAGAGCTGACCGGAGCGGGTGTATCCTACTGCGCGACCTGCGACGGGGCATTTTTCCGGGGAAAGACGGTCGCCGTGGTAGGAGGCGGGGATGTGGCGCTGGAAGACGCAAGCTATCTGGCGAGGTTCTGTGAAAAGGTCTACGTGATCCACCGGAGGAAAGAATTTCGCGGGGCGCAGATCCTGCAAGAGAAACTGAAAAGCCTGCCGAACGTGGAAATCTTATGCTGCTGCCGGGTGAACGCCATCCGGGGGGAACGCACGGTGGAAAGCCTGATACTGGAAGACACGGCGAACGCAAGCGAAAGGGAGCTGCCGGTCAGCGGCGTCTTTCTGGCGGTGGGGATCCGTCCGAACACGGAAGCTTTCCGGGAACTGGTGGACTGTGACGAAAGCGGCTATATCCTGGCGGGGGAAGACGGGGCGACGAACCGGGAGGGGATCTATGCCGCCGGCGACATCAGGAAAAAGCCCCTGCGGCAGGTCGTGACCGCAGTCGCGGACGGCGCCAACGCGGCGGTCAGCGCGGGAGCATATCTGAACCAGGCCAGCCGCCCCCCGCAGACCGGACTGCCCTCTACGGACTGAACCGCCCTCCACGGGTGGGCTATCGTCCGCAGACCGGGCTGCCCTCCATCCTCCGAACGATTGTCCAGAGAAAGGAAGCTCTGCGGGCTTTCTTTCCGCCCATTGTATGAGGCACGGCCCTTTGGCGGGGCGGTGCCTTTTTTGTGATCAACAGGCAAGGACGCAGCTGTCTCTGCCGAATACTTTCCAAATATTTCTGAAAGAAATCCCGAAATAAATTTGAAATTTCCTCTTGACAAGTTCATATTTCAATGCTATATTTATTAACAGATTTAACAATTTTGTAATAAGTTGCGTCTTGTCAAGATGGTCTGTAAGGGCTGCATGGCAGTCACTCGGAGTGGGACACAGAGATCCAGGAGGACTATATGATTCGCAGAATAGTAAAATCAGCCATATATGCACTGGCCGCGGCGATTACCTTTTCCGGAACGGGCATGGCGGCCCAGGCGAGCGGGGTATCCACAGTACTGCCTAACGGGGGCGTGAATATCATGCTGGCGGAGGGGATTACCTTGGAGATCCTGCAGAGCAGGTACGGCAATACTTCTGCCCGGATCGAATCCCTTTTGGACCGGGCGGCTCTGGAGCAGGCCCGCAAAGAAGCCGGCCTGGTTTCGGAGGAAGACTCCGAGGATGAACAGCTCAAAAGCCTGGTGATCGCCCAGGTACGCGATTATGTCAATGTCAGGAGCCTTCCCAGCGAAGAAGGGGAGATCCTGGGAAAATTATACAACCATTCGGTAGGAACTTTTGTTTCGGAAGAGAACGGCTGGTACCAGATTTCCTCCGGCTCCGTCACAGGCTATGTGAAAGCGGAATACTGCGTGACCGGGGAAGCGGCTATTGCCTTGGCGAAAGAGGTAAGCACAAGGATCGCCACTGTCAATACCGAGACCTTAAAAGTACGCAAGGAGCCTAGCCTGGAGGCGGGGGTGCTGGGGCTGGTGCCTCTGGGCGACGACCTGGTGGTACTACAGGAACAGGAAGGCTGGGTGTCGGTGGACGTCGAGGAAGGCACAGGCTGGGTATCGGCGGAGTTCGTGGATTTAAGACGGGAGTTTGTACAGGCGGAGTCTCTGGAAGAAGAAGCCAAGCGCCTGGCAAAAGAAGCGGAAGAGAGAAGAAAGGCAAGGGCGGCAAGAGAGGCGGCGGCAACGAAAACGGGCGGTACCCAGGCAGCGCAGAACCAGGCGGCTCAGGTTCCTGTGGCGGTCGGAAGCGGCAGCGAGATGGGCGTATCGGTTGCGGAATACGCGGTACAGTTTGTAGGCAATCCTTATAGATACGGCGGCACCAGCCTGACGAACGGCGCGGACTGTTCCGGCTTCGTCATGAGCGTCTACGCCAATTTCGGCGTCAGCCTTCCGCACTCTTCCTCCGCGGACAGGAAGCAGGGTTCCGCAGTAGACGGACTGGCAAACGCGCAGCCGGGAGACCTGATCTGCTACTCCGGCCACGTGGCTCTGTATATCGGGAACGGCCAGATCGTCCACGCGTCTACAAGCCGGACTGGGATCATTATCTCCAGGGCGGATTACAGGAAGGTATTGGCCGTCAGACGAATCTTCTGACTGACGCGGAAGCCAGGATCTACAGGGCAGGTTTTTGCCGAACGGCTGCTTTTGGCCAGGAACTGCGAAACAGCCTAAGGCATAGGAAAGGATACCGGTTCCCGTCATCACAGGATGAATTGGGAAGCTTGGGGAAAGTCTCCGTTTTATCGTTTATAGAAAAAGCGGCTTTCCCCAAAGTTTTCCACACGAAAAACATAAAAAAGAGCGAAAACCTCACTTATGCACTAAGTTATACACATTATCCACAGTTTTTTTCAGAAAACTCATGTCAGAAAATGTAGAAAAAAACAGAACAGCTGTTTTGTTATATTATGAGAAAGAAGCCTACAAACGGAAATGAGCGGAATTGCGTTCGCACGGCAGAGCGCCTTCACGCACAAGCCGGTCTTTTGGCTGTAGGCTGGCAGATCCCTCTTGGCCGGCACGTTTTGATTTTCCGCGCTTTACGCTGTATCCATTTGTACGGGAGGGCGGATGCCGCGGCAGAAAGGCCTATCACAGATTCTTCCTGCCGGACAGGTAGATCAGCTTCCCCTGAAAATCGCCCCAGGCGCCCCGTATGTGAAGCCCCGCCGCCATCACCGCGTCGCCGTTGAGGATACGGACATCTTCTTGCTCGCCGCCGACGACTTCGGCCCGATAGGTTTTCGCGGCGTCCAGCCCTTTCGGAAAGATCCGGCGGCTGTGCCTGTTCGGGCGCGCCGTCACTTGTATCGCCGTAATGAGCGATTCCGTCCTGTCTTTGGAAACGATCTGCCAGCAGTCGAACTCTCCGTTTTCGGCGTAAGACGCGAGACGGTAATAATCCCCGCTGCGGATCAGGTCATGGTACTGATGGAACACCCGGATCTGCGCGGAAACCTGCGCTTTTTCCGGCTGGGATAATTTGGCCACGTCCAGTTCGTACCCGAAAGTACCCGCAAGGGCGACAAAGCCCCGCGTTTCCAAGGGCACGGTACGCCCTGTGATATGGTTCGGACAGGCGGAAACGTGCGCCCCGATCGCGGAGAGCGGATAGAGCATGGCCGTGCCTTCCTGGATCTTCAGCCGTTCTATCGCGTCCGTATTATCCGAACACCAGATCTGCGGGCTGTAAAAAAGCATACCCGGGTCAAAGCGTCCGCCGCCGCCCGAACAGTTTTCCAGCAGGACATGAGGAAATTGCGTAACCAGCCGCTCCTGAAGCTCATAGACGCCAAGCAGATACCTGTGCGCCACTTCTCCCATCCGGTCAGAGCCGAGCATGGCGCTTCCGACGTCCGTAAGCGGCCGGTTCATATCCCATTTCACATAGGTAATGTCGGCGGAGCGGAGGATGTCGCTGACGCTTTTCCAGATATGCTCCAGGACATCGCGCCGCGACAGGTCTAAGACATATTGGTTCCGCAGCCGCGTGGCGGTATGCGTGGGTATCGCCAGCGCCCAGTCCGGGTGCGCCCGGTACAGATCCGAGTCGGGAGAAACCATCTCCGGCTCGAACCAGAGACCGAACCGCATACCCAGCCGGCTGATTTCCCCGGCCAGCCGCGCCAGCCCGCCTTGGAGCTTTTCTTCGTTGACCGTCCAGTCTCCGAGGGAGGAATTGTCGTCCTCTCTTTTTCCGAACCAGCCGTCGTCCAGCACAAACAGCTCCACGCCGAGTTCCCGTGCGGCGCGCGCGATGGAAAGCAGTTTGTCCGTGTCAAAGTCAAAATAGGTCGCTTCCCAGCTGTTGATCAGAACGGGCCGTTTCCTGTCCCGGAACCGGCCGCGTATCAGGTGGCCGCGGTATAAATCATGCAGGGTGCGCGTCATCTTCCCCAGCCCCTCGCAGGAATAGGTAAGCACGGCTTCGGGTGAAGCAAATTCTTCTCCCGCCTCCAGTTTCCATGAAAAATTCTGCGGATGGATGCCCATGACGGCGCGGACGGTGTCATGCTGCGTCACCTGTGCCTGCGCAAAGAAATTCCCGGAATAAACAAAATGAAAGGCATACACCTCGCCGCCTTCCTGCGTGGTATCTTTCTTGACCAGCGCGAAAAACGGCTGTTCCTGATGGCCCGATTCGCCGCGCAGGGAGGAGACGCTTTTCTGCCCTTGTCCGACAGGGACGCGGGAAACCGTGCGTTCACGCGCCCAGGAACCGTGCAGCGTCAGCATTTCAAACCGATCGTTATCCATATCGATGCAGCAGGACAAGACTCTGTCCAGAAAAACGCTCTGCGTTCCGATATTTTTGATTTCCACATGGCGCGTGACCACATCCAGCCGCTCAAAAGCCGTGTAAAAAAGCGTGACCCGCAGGCCAAGACCCGGGTCTTCACAGATGATTTCCAGCGTCTCGCAGTCGGAAGCCCCGCCGAAAGTAGACGGCAAGGCTGGTATCGGTTTCTTCCCTCTGTAGATTTGATATTCTCTGTATTCTAAGACATTGCCCACATAGCCGCCGGTACTTCTTGCCATCATACAGCTTTCGCGGAAATCGCCTGAGCCGTAAACAGAATATTCCATCGGGAACGTGTCCAGAAAGGTTCCTCGGTCGCGGTGATTCCGGGACGGCACAAACGGATTCTCGCGGATACGCATCAAGTCATCGGTTCGCGCCGAGCGAAGCCGCTTGCCATAATAAGTATGCCCGACAAAGCCTTCCTCGTCCACAACGGTGAGGATGTAGGACGTATTTGGCGTGTCCATTTTGAATACTTTTCCATTTTCTACAGAAATGCCCACAATGACTCCTTTCCACGGATCGCCGGATCGCAGCCGCCGTTATTCCGGTCTTTCCGCCCACGGCCTGACCGGAACCTCGCTGCGCCTAAGGTATTCCTTGATTTCACGAACCGTATAATTGCGCTCCAGCCGGGGGGAATAGAGGATGGAGCTGATGATGGCGGCGGTGGCTCCGGTTTTCTGGAAAGCGTCTTTGAGATGTTCCGGCTTTCCGGCGCCGCCGGAAGCGATGACCGGGATATTCACCGCCCGGCTGATCCGGGAAGTGATGTCCAGATCATAGCCTCCGTGCATTCCGTCGTTGTCGATGCTGTTCACGCAGATTTCCCCCGCGCCCAGCGCTTCCCCTCTTTTGGCCCACTCTACCGCGTCCATCCCGGTGTATACCGCCGCCCCGTCAATGGCGATCTCATATCCGCTGGGAAGCTTCGCGCTTTTCCCCGCCGCTTTCACCTGCATACTCAGCACGATACACTGGGAGCCAAACGCGCGCGCCCCGTCCCGGATGATCTGCGGGTTACGCACCGCCATGGAATCCACGCTGATTTTTTCCGCGCCGGCCGCAAGAACATCATACATATCGGCAACCGTCTTGATCCCCCCGCCGACGGTAAAGGGAACAAAGACCCGCTCCGCCACTTTCGACACTGTCTCAAGATCCGTTTTCCGCTTCTGCGCGCTCGCGGTGATGTCATAAAAAATGATCTCGTCAATCTGTTCGTCATAGACCTTCTGTGCGACGGCTTCCGCCTTGTCCACTAAGATATTATCGTTAAATTGCTGTGCTTTGGTCACAAAGCCGTTTTTCACGTCAAAACAGGCAATCAGTCGCTTGGTCAGCATGTCCGCCTCCTCATTCACAGGTTCCAGGTAAATCCCCCGGCTGATCCGTCAAGACCGCCGCCCAGGGTCTACCCGCGCAAAGTTTTCCAGAAGCTGCAGCCCGATCTCGCCGCTCTTTTCCAGATGGAACTGCGCCGCATACAGGTTGTCTTTCCGCACCATCGAGCAGAACGGCCGGCCGTACACCGTAGTTCCCAGCTGTACGCCGTCCTCTTTGGGTACGGCATAAAAGGAGTTCACAAAATAAAAATAGTTTCCGCTTTCCACCCGATCCAGTATGGGATCCGGGCGCAGAAACTCCACTTGGTTCCACCCGATCTGCGGCACCCGCACCCCGCCGGAAAACCGGCGCACATTGCCCTTGATCCATCCCAGGCACCGACAGCCGCCCTCTTCGCTGTCCTCGAACAGGATCTGCAGACCCACGCAGATGCCGAGGAACGGGATCTTCTCTCCTAATACCTTTTCTTCCAGCGGCCTTAGAAGCTCCCTCTTTTCCAAGGATTTCATCGTAGCGTCGGCGGAGCCGACCCCCGGAAGGATGATCCCGGACACTTCCCCGAAATCCTCCGGGGTCTTGATGACCTTGGCTTCCACCCTGATTCTTCGCAGGGCGTTGGACACGCTTGCCAGATTGCCCGCTTCATAGTCGATCAGACCTATCATCAGAACCGCACCTCCATGGTATGGTTTCGCGTTGTGTGTGCTTTGCATTTTATCACGTCACTATGTTAGCACATCAGAGCGCAAAAAGCAACCGGAACCTTCCCAGAACCTTTCTCCCGCCCGGGAAAAAACTTTTATGCATTTATGTACTTATGCATTTATGTACTTATGCATTTATGTACTTATGCATTTATGTACTTATGCATTTATGTACTTATGCATTTATGCATAGGAGCCGCCATACCGCAGCGGCAGCTCCAGCCCGTTTTCCTCCAGAAGCTCCCTGTCCGCCAGGATCTTCCCGGCGGCTCCGTCCGCGACGATCCGCCCCCGGTTCATCAGGATCGCCCGGCCGCAGGTGTCCAGGATCATATCCAAGTCGTGGGAAGCGATGAGCTTCAAGTGTTCAAAACCGTTCAGGATCCGGATGAGGTTCCTCCGGTTCTGCGGGTCAAGCGCGATACTGGGTTCGTCCATCAGGAGAATATCCGGCGTCATGGAAAGAACGGTGGCAATAGACACCAGTTTCTTTTCGCCGCCGGACAGTTCATGGATCCGCCTGTTTTTCAGATGTTCGATCCGCACCATCCTAAGAGCCTGATCCGTCCGCCGCTCCACCTCTTTTTCCGCAAGCCCGTAATTCCTGGGGGCAAACGCCACATCCTGGCAGACGGTCGAAAGGAAAAGCTGGCTGTCGGCATCCGAAAAGACGTAGCCGATCTTTTCCCGGACTCTGGCCAGCATTTTCTTTTCCACCGGAATGTCCTCCACGCGGATACTGCCCTCGAAATCCGGATACAGCCCCACCAGGAGCTTAAGCAGGGTGGATTTCCCCGCCCCGTTGGCTCCGATGATCCCGATCGCTTCCCGTTCCCCGGCCCGGAACGTAATGTCCTCCAGAACCTTGGTCTGCGCTTCGTATCCAAAAGATACCTCATCCACCTCAATCCGTATATGGCTCATCTTCCGTCCCGTATCCTTTCCGTCCGGATCATACTGCCCGCCCGCGCCGCTATGCCCGCGCCTTTCACGCCCGAGTCATCCTGACAGGACGAGGCTCCCCACGATCCGAAACAGCGGGAACAGCCGCAGAAAAAAGAAGAGCGCCGTCCAGACCGCCAGCCACAGGAAAGACGCAAGATCCATCCGCTCATACCTGCCTTGAAAAAACACGTCTTTCCAAGCCTCCCCGTTCCCTCCGGACGCCGCGTAGCCGCGCAGACACATGCTTTCATACACCCGCGCCGCCCGATCCATCGTCCGAAGCAGCAGCTGCCCGGCCATCGAACCCCACGCCCGGTAATGCACGCCCTTCTGCCCCGGCGCGCGCAGCGAATAAGCCTGCATCGTTTCCAAAGCTTCCCGCAGGAGAAGCACGGCATAACGGTAAGTAAACAGGATCACCGTGACCAGCGCCGCCGGAACGTGCGCCATTCGGAACGCGCCGCAGATCTTGTCCATCCCGGTGGTGACAAGGAGCAGATAAGCCGCCAGAACGGCAAAGACCCCTTTCCACATCAGGCTGACCATCGACAGGACGCCCCCGGGAACGGACAGCTGCCCCGTCAAGGCCACCGGAACCCTGTCCCAGAAAGGATTCCAGATCCCCACCAAAAGCAGGGCCGGCAGGAACGCCCAGATCCTTTTCAGGCACCGTCCAAACGGAAGATCCCCCGCCGCAAAGACGACGAGGGGATACAGGCACATAGACAGCAGCCCCGCCAGATCATATTTGTGGAACGACGCGGTGACGGCAATATAAGAAAACGTGACGATCAGCTTTGCAAGCGGATGGAGCCGGTTCGGCCACGTATCCTTCCGCGCCTGTTCTTCCATGGCGTAGATTTCCCGGATCGCAGCCTGCAGCCTACTCACTCCTGCGCTTCCTTTGGAAGAACCGGAACAGGTAACAGCAGGCCACGCTGAACGCCACCACCGCAAATCCGCCCACGATTCCGGAAAAAGAGGTGCCTAGCACGGTGTCGGAATCCGGAAACGCGTAATCCGGAAGCAGGGCCGTCGTTTCCTGTATCTTTGCCGCCGCGGCATACGCGCCTCCCGTCTGCGGAGCGGAGGCTTCCACGGCGGTATCGTCCGCGTTTCTTTCCAGCTCCGTGCTTCCCGTGATTTTTTCAATCGACCATTCCAGCCCGTCCGGAAAAGAAGAGGCCGCGAGGGAAAGCCCGCCGCCGACCAAGACGGCGGCCGCCGCCAGAACCGCCAGAGTCCTGCCAAACGACAGCTTCCCTTTTTTCTCCCTCCGCGCCGGAACCGTCAGGTTCAGCAGTTCAGGCCTGGCTTCCCATACGAAGAGCAGGACGGCGGAGGTAATCAGCCCCTCCACCAGTCCGATCGCCAGATGGATCGGCTGCATGAACGCCAGGAAAACGGTAAACGGCAGCTCGGTCACTCCCGAAACGAGGGTTTCCAGCGTGACGGAAAATGCTCCCAGCTGCAGCGTGACGATGCAGCCGGTCAGCGAAGCCGCGATGATCCTGGGTCTGGTCGCTCCGTTTCGCAGGAATCTTCTCCAGATCAGGCCGCCCCCGACAAAACAGCCGAAAAAGGCCATGTTCCATATATTGGCTCCCAGTGCCAGGATCCCGCCGTCCGCGAACAGCAGGCACTGTATGAGCAGGACGCCGATCATGGTCAGAAAAGAAGCGCCCGGCCCCAGCAGGGCGGCCAAGAGCATTCCGCCGCACAGATGGCCGGAAGAGCCTGTTCCGGGAATGGTGAAGTTGATCATCTGCGCCGCGAACACAAAAGCGCCCATCACCCCCATGACCGGGATCTTGCGCGGCTCTTCTTCCAGCCTTACCTTCTTCACGGAATATCCTGCCGCCGCCGCGGAACAGGCATACAAAGTTCCCGCTACCGCAGGTGAGAGTAACGCGTCTGCCATATGCATGTTGATTCTCCTTTCCGTCCGCTTCGCTCCGGAAAGCGTTTTGCGCGGACAGGCCTCGGGGCGGCCGAAAACCGATGTTTTTTGGTCAGCGTCCGGCCCTTTCCCTTCCATCGTGAAATTTTTTTATGTTCTCCAAAACGCGTAGCGCCTTGGCGGAAACATCCTTGCCGCGCTTTCGTCATCCGCTGCGCCGCCGTGCTTTATAAATGGTTGATCTCAGGCCTGCCGGATACATCTTCACGGGCAACGACCGCTGCAAGGCAGGAAAGTGCTTTATAAATGATTGATCATGCTTGCCAGATACCCCGCGCCGAACCCGTTGTCGATGTTGACCACGCTGACGCCGCCCGCGCAGGAGTTGAGCATGGACAGAAGCGCGGACAGGCCGCCGAAGTTGGCGCCGTACCCGACACTGGTGGGAACCGCGACCACCGGGCAGTCCGCCATCCCTCCGATGACGCTTGCCAAGGCCCCTTCCATGCCCGCGATGGCGATAATGACCCTCGCGCTCATGATTGCTTCCACGTGGTTCAGCAGCCTATGCAGCCCGGCCACCCCTACGTCATACAAGCGGACGACCTCGTTCCCGAAGACCTCCGCCGTCTTTGCCGCTTCCTCCGCTACCGGCAGATCGCTTGTCCCCCCGGTGGCGACCAGGACTTTCCCCTTGCCGCTCCTGCCGGGCAGCTCTCCGATGATTCCCACCTTGGACAGCCCGTCATACAGCAGGGCGGTCTGCCCGGCCACATAGTCCGCAGCTTCCCGGCTCATCCTGGTGATCAGCACCGTCTTTTCTTTCTCCGCCCTCATGCTCTGCGCGATCTGCCAGATCTGTTCCTTGGTCTTCCCCGCGCCGTAGATCACTTCCGCCATCCCTTGGCGGATCCCCCGGTGCATGTCCACCTTGGCGAACCCGAGATCTTTATACGGCTCCGTCCTGAACTGAAAAACGGCTTCTTCCGGCTTTACCGTCCCCGCCGCCACCTCGTCCAGCAGTTCCCTTAAACGCGCCTGCGTCATGTTATGACCAGCCTTTCCTATCAAAAACAGCCCGAAGAGTCTGGCTTTCAGACCTCCTTCTCCAGCTTGACGGCCGCTCCGGCGCTGATCCTATCGCCCGTGTCCGTCAGCACAGGCTCTTCGCGCACGATACCGTCCACCAGCGCCGTCCCGTCCTTGCGCCTTTCCAGCACCCAGACATCCACGCGAACCGCGAGATGACGCTCTCCCATTATATCCGCCTGATACCGCGCCGTCAAGACATAGGTTTTTCTCATGATGTCCATATGAATGGCGGTTTCCGGCACGATATAGGTATAACGCCCGTTTTTCATTTCCCCGGTGCGCTCCGGCATGGCCGCCGCCACCGCCGGGAGATTCCGCAGATACACCACTTTGGAATAATACGTCAGAAAAACTGTCAGGCCAAAAAACAGACCCATAAACAGGAGAAATACCGCCGTTCTGCGTTCTATATGCTTTCGCACCTTGCCACCCCCCTTACTTTTCCCCGGCGTTCATCAGCCCGATTCCCGCTTTCAGATATTCATGCCCGTAACACAGCAGCGCCAGAACCGGAACGATATAAAACGTGGCGGCGGCAAAGGAGAACGCGGAAGCTTCCATGCTGATCCGCGCCAGGAATACGGACAGCGGCTGCTTCTGCGTTTCCTTGATAAAGATGAGCGCCTGGTCGATCAGGTTCCAGTACTCGATGACCAGGAGCATGACCAGAGCCGCGATCCCGGACTTCACCATGGGAAGCACAATATAAAAGAAAACCTGCGGCTGCCCCGCGCCGTCCATCTTGGCGGCCTCCACGCATTCCCACGGCAGCAGCTTCATCTGCTGGCGCAGCAGGAAGACGCCGAAAGGATGGAAGATGCCGGGCAGGATGATGGCAAGATAGCTGTCCTCTATCCCCAGAAAGCCCGCGACCAGATAGTTCGGCATCAGCGTCACCTGAAGCGGCAGAAGCATCCCCACGATACAGACCAGGAACAGAAGCTCTTTTCCCCTGAACCGGAGCATGGTAAAGCCATAGGCTCCCAGGGTGGCGACGACGACGCTCCCTGCCGCGACCGCGACGGTAATCAGCGCCGAATTCCAGAACATGTTCAGATAGACCGGCGTCTGGATCAGGATCGCCGCATACTGCTCCAAGGAAAATTTCTCGGGGAGAAAGGAGAGTCTCAGGAAGCCGTCCTCCTCTGCCTGCGTTTCCTGCGCTTCTCCCGTCAGGCTCGGGGCAAACGAGTTTGTGACCGTCACCGCCAGCGGGCCTATCCATACCAGGGAGAAACACAGCACGACCAGAAACAGCCGCCACTTTTTGCGTTTGCTTTTCATAACCATTCCTTTCCTGCGAAACGGAGACGTGTGCAGAGCCGCCGGGCGCGGAAGCCTCGAAACAGTCTGCGCCCATGAGCATATGGCGCGGCGGAATGCAAACGTCCGCTTACAGCGCCGGTTTTTGGGGCTATTCCCTCAGATGTTCCGCGATCCTCCCCTCCGCCCGAAACACCGGCACGACCACCGCCACGATCAGCAAAGTCAGCACATAAACGGCGCTCACCAGCTTGTGGTAATGCAGGGAAAGCAAAGTATTGTTCACGAAATGCTGGAGCAGGTATACGCTTTCGGGAGGGTAACTGCCCATCATCAGATAAATCTCCCGAAAGATCTTGAAGGAATTTACAAAAGACATCAGGAACACCAGAAAGAACGTCGGCGTCAGATAGACCAGGGTTACACGGCGGAATTTCTGCCACGGGCCGGCTCCGAAGACCCGGGCACAGTCATAATAGACCTCCGGGATGGCGTAAAGCCCCGCCAGAAACAGCACGGCATTGTATCCTAGATATTTCCATAGATAAAGAAAGACCATGACCCCCCTAATATAGCCGTCCGCCAGCCAAGGCAGCCCGGCGATCCCAAAGCGGTGGAGGAAGCCGTTGAGCACTCCTGTTTTCGCAAAAATCTTGAGCCAGAACTGGACGGTAGCGGCGGACGGCAGCACCAGAGGAATCAGGAAGACGGCACAGAGCAGACTGCCGGCCCGCCCCAGCCGCTTCAATGCCAGCGCCAGCAGAAGGGCGGCTCCCAAGCTCAGAGGAATGGCATACGCCATGAGCAGAACCGTGTTTTTCAGCCCCAGAAGGAAAAACGGATTCCGCGCCAGATCCTCGAAATTCCGCAGACCCGCAAAACGCAGCCGAACCGGGTTTTCCGTAAACGCATAGACTGCGGAAACGACGAAAGGGAGCAGATAAAAAAGGGCGAAGCCGCCCAGGCTGACGGACAGCGCCAGGACGGGAAAAAGATGGGCGGATCCCTGTTTACGCTTTCTGACTGAACGCATACGCGCACCGATTCCTTTCAAGAACATGTACGGACAAACTGCTCCCAAACAAAGCCTAGATTTTCTTTGATCCTATGATACTTTAACGCTCCCAGAAATCTACAGCCATCCTCAAGCCGGCTTTCTAAGCAGACCATCGGCTCGTCATACAGAAAATGTTCCCTACAGCAGTTCACAATATCGCCGGGCCGCATGTTATCAAAACCCATTTCCTGCCGTTCTTTCAGCTGGTTCCAAACTTCTTTCTTTGCCGCTTCAAACGACCGGCTTGTAAAAGATACGTTCCGCATAGTTTCACGGAAATGACCTTGGGCAGACCTCTCTGCTTTGCTCCATAGCTTCAGCTGAAATAAATATCTGCTATCATGAAAAATCTCTACGCTGCACTCTGCTCTGTCAGTCCATGCTTCCTCTGTCAATGCGATTTCAACGGTTTTTGCCAGCACCGACAAGAAGACAGAAGTCCTTACTGCCTCTCCGGCAGGCAAAACGCTTCTGGGGTACCACGCAAGGAACAGATCAGGCTGTACTTTTTCCGCCGTTTCCGGTCTTAACGGAATCTTCCCGGCATCACCGCGCCATACTTTTGCTCCGGGCAGACCGCTTTCTAAAAGATATGCTCCGCTAAAAATTTCATCTGCTATGCATACCCGCCCATTCCGCCTTTCCCGCCGATTCTTCCTTATTCATTCATATACTGCTCCAGACGGCTGGCCAGGGTGTCGATCGTTTCCTGCGCGGTCAGCTCGCCCTCCTTGAATGCCTTCGTCAGGCTTTCGGTCAGCTGGATCAGTTCCGAATCCTCACTCCGGTAAGCCGTGATCTGGGATACCCAGCCGTCCACCATGGCCAGCACTTCCTCCGCTTTTTCCGAAAGTCCGGCTGTAGCCAGATAGCCTTCCACCCGTGCCTGCAGCCCTTTCCGGTTCACCCCGGCATAGGGAAAAGAGGGCAGGGTCTGTACCTCTTCCGAAAGCAGAAACCTTAAAAATTCCCATGCCGGCCCTTGATTCCGGGACTGGGCGGTAATCCCGAAATCCAGCGCGTAATAAGGCGAAAGATAGACATTCCCGTCGTCATGCTTCCACTGCAGACAAACCCCCTGGCCGGAGAGTACTCCCAGAGCCGCCTCCACATCCGATTGATAGGATCGCGTATACGGTTGATGATACTCATTGCTGTAGAAATCAAAGCCCTCCGGCACAGTCCGGTAGTCTTCCAGCTCTTCATAAACCGCCAGCAGCCGCAGCAGGCTTTCCCGATCCAGTGTGATCTTCCCGGTATCATAGTCCACCGCAGCGACCGCCGCCTTGGTAAAAAGATTCCCCACGATCGTCCCCGCGTCGTCCAGAAAGGTATTCGGCAACGTGGAAGCCTGATACATCGCCTTGCCTAAGTCCAAAGCTTCCCGCCATGTCAGCGCGGCCGTACCGGGCGCCGGGCCTAGTCCCGTATGTTCCATCAGCTCTTTCTCAAAGCGAAGCAGCGGGATCGCCATCGCGGAAAGGGGCAGCTGGTACAAGGCTCCCGACTTTGTCCGGCAGGCGTCGAAGATATTCCAGTAGTAGGCATCGTCTGAAATCTCTTCCGCAGATTCCAGGTAAAAGGACAGATCCTCAAAAACGCCCATCTGGATATACCGCCCGATGGGCAGCCCGATGGAGGTGATCACGATATCGGCCGCATTGCCCGACAGCAGCTGGGTGTTCAGCTGCGCGATGTAGTCTTCCCGGGTCTGCCCTGCCGGACGCGGGTTCATGGTTACGCTTCCCCCCTCCGTGATCAGCATGTCGGTACCCTGATAGAAGCTCTGGATCCTGACCTCCATGTCCGGGTACTTTTTCGCGAACAGCAGAACCGCCGTCTCCAGCCACTCGGCGGATTCATACACGCTGATGCTGATTTCCCCGCTCATCTCTGGCTGTACATAGACCCGCTGCGGCGTATCCGACCCGGAAGCTCCCGGATCCTGCGGCGTATCCGGCAGATCCGTCCCTTGCCGTGCCGTACTGCTTGTATCTTCTTTTTCCGCGTCCGCAGCCTCCGGCAGGGAAGAAGCGCCGCAGGCCGACAAGGGAAGCAAGACCAATGCCAGGAGAGCCGCCGTGATGCTTTTGATTCCTCCGCGCCGCTTACACCGCTTCCCATTGACACACCGGTACCGCTCCATACCGAACCCCTTCCCGGCTTTTATCAGGGAAAGCCGACCCGTCCGCTTTCTGTTGTTGCTATAAAAGATACCCGGCAGGCCAATCGCCTTTACATCCTCTCTGCCTTACCGTCTCTTCCTGCCGGAACGGTCCTTTACGTATGTGTCACCCGGCTCTGTGACAGCGCCTGATTCGCGTTCATATTCGCTTGATTGCCCGGATCGCAGCTGTATGCGCAGACATTACAAGGAACATCGCCGCTTACCGCACTATAGTTCCCCACGGCGACACTGCATACACAGCCGTAAGCATTGAATTCCGAATCGTTCGGGATGCTCCCGATAGGATGAACCGTTTTCATATCCTTCTCCTTTTCTGCCATTGGAATCTGCCGGGTTATGTTGGTTGTGATACGCTGTATTTTACCTTGGTTTCTAAAAAAAGTCAAACCTCGCTTGCGAAATCCATAAGTTTCCATGTGCGTTTGTCAATGATGTGACCCCTATTCGGAGATAAAATTCCCCGATATAGTGCTAAGCGGCGGCACGGCGTCTTATGGCGTTCCAGCCGGCTGTTTTTGCGGAACGTTTCCCGCCGCCCCTCAGCTGCCCTGGCCGGCCGTTTCCCGCTGTCTTTACCGGACGTCTTCCGCTGTGTTCTCCGTCTGTCTTCCGCCGTCTTTACCCAGGATGTCCGGCTGTGAGAAATCCAGATACAGTTCGTCATGGATACCGGCCTTGACCGTATCGGCAAAGGAATATTCGCCGATGTCGTCCGTTACGAAGTTCCAGACCGTGACCCGGTTCTTGTCGGGATCCACGATCCAGTATTCACGGACGCCGGCCAAACGGTACTTGAAAAGCTTGAGCGAGTAGTCCATGCGCCTGCTGGCGGGCGATACGATCTCGATGATCCAGTCCGGGGCGCCGTTGCAGCCCCTGTCGTCCAGCTTATCCGGGTCGCAGATCACGCTGATGTCCGGCTCCACGTAAGTCCTGTCGTCCTGATTGAGGAAGACGGCGAAGGGCGCGGCGTAGATTTCGCATGGCCCCTTGTGCGTTTCTATGCAGCTGCTGATTTTCTGAAAAAAAATATCCGGATAGGCGCTGATGTCTTCTGGCTGGCGGAGGTTTGTCAACAACCATTTTTTACTGCAACAAGATCTAGGCGCCGCCTCTTTCCTTTTCCCAAACAGCCTGTTACAATATAAAAAAATGAAAAACGAGGTACATCCATTGAAAGAACAGCTTTACACCATCCCCCTGAACGATGCGGTGAATACCCGCGACGAGTGTCCGTTCTGCTATATCGAGCGCAATATCGAGCGGGATCTGCTGGATTTCGTGCTAGGCTCCGGCGCTTCCTACATGGAAGCCGACGTCCGCGACGCGACCGACCAGGCTGGTTTCTGCCGGACGCATTTCAAAAAGATGTTCGATTACGGCAACGCCTTGGGAAACGCATGGATCCTCAAGACCCATTACCAGAAAACCCTCGGGGAGATGAAACGGCAGTTTTCCTCTTTCCGTCCCGGCAAGGTCTCTTTCAAGGATAAATTCCGCAGGAACGCCGAAAACGGGAACACGGTCGGCATGTGGATCCGCTCCAGAGAGAATTCCTGCTATATCTGCAATCATTTCCGGGAAGCTTACGCTCGGTATCTGGACACCTTTTTTGAGATGTACCAGAAGGACGGCCCGTTCCGGGAAAAAATCAGCCGCGGCAAGGGCTTCTGCCTGCCCCACTTCGCAAGCTTATGCGAAGCGGCGGATACGCGGCTCGGCGACCAGGAAAAGGAAAGCTTCTACCGGACGGTCTTCGCTGTGATGGAAGCCAACATGGAGCGGATTTCCGGGGATGTGGCTTGGCTGGTGGAAAAATTCGACTACCGGAACCAGGGCGCGGACTGGAAAGATTCCCGCGACGCGCTCCAGAGGGGAATGCAGAAGCTCAAAGGCGGCTATCCGGCGGATCCGGTTTACCGGATGAAGAAATAGCCGCTCTGCCCAGCCAGAGCGCAAGGAACGCAGGGCGGCGACTTCCATTCCTTCGGAAGATCGGCGGCGAGGAAGGCGCTTGATGGAAAAACACGCGGCGGCCCCGGTTTGCCAGGCCTCCGCGTGTTTTTCCATGTGGAGGGGTACCTGGGCAAGGCCTCATCGTTGCAGGCGACGATTTTCCAATGTGACCGGCCGTCAGGACTTGCCGCGACGATCGTCCGCTGTCTCCGGCGGCCGGACACGCCCTCCAGGCCACGTTCGGAAAGGAAGAACTTCACAGACGCCCATCCTGGCTCCGCGTATACCGGCGCATATCGCTCCAAGCCGTCAAACCGCGCCGCAGAAAAGCTGAACAGACGGCTGCTGTCTCCAAGCTGTTCCCGAAGGTATTCCGCCGCCGCGTAAGCCGCGGCAGCCAGGGCTATGCCGTTCCAAGCCGCCGGTTCGGGATGTGTCCATTGTGTGCCGCCGGGTCGGCGGAAGAACTCATATTCCGTCACATAGATCACGGCTCCATCCAGAACACTCGCATAAACACTCGCGTACTCGCCGCTATCCACTCCCCCAAGCGATCTCCGGTCGGCGCGTCCGAAATCAAAGATGTGAGGAACCGTAAACCCTCCCTCTGTGAGTTCATCGCGGACAATGGCGGCAGGCGTAAGCCGCGCCGTTTGGCGAGCAGTTTCGCCCTGATCACCCGGCAGCCGTTCCTCCGACGTATAGCTGCCGTCAAGATACGCAGCGTACTCCGTAATGCCGGATGTGTCCGACTTCGCAGCCTCGGGAAAGACGAACCGGTCCGCCATATCCGCCGTACCAGCTTCCGGGACAATACGGCCGGCCGCGACAGAGAAATTGTCCGCAGCCGTAACGTTCCGAACCTCATGTCTGACGGAGCCGCTTCCTTCCATATTTCTTCGAGCCGTTTCAAATCTTCCTCGGCACCGGACACGGAACGGCGAAAGCAGCAATGCCGGCCCGCTTTCGCCATCCGTCATCTCCGGCAGCTTCCGCGCCTCGCAAGAAGGCATGGCCGTCTGCTCCGCCGGCCATTTGCGGCGTTTGGCTTCGACGTCCGTCCGCGTCAGGCTTCCTGCGCGCTGTCATGGTATGCCAGGAGAGGGAAAATCCATCGCAAAATTTCGGCACTCGCCAGCAGGAGCGCACCTCAGTGACCGCTCGGCAAAGACAGCTGACTGTATCCGGCAAAAGCTGCCGGACGCACTTTGTGCGCGCAAGCTGCCATTTCGCTGTCTTTGCTGATTGTCGTCAGCTGTCCTTGCCGAAGATCGTGCGTGCGGCTTGGCGCGCGCCGTCCTGGCGATTTGCGCGGGCTACGCCCCTATAGGGGCATAGCCATGGACACCCGCGGCCGCGCCGGATATTCCTGCCAAACAGTAACGTAACCCAACCTATGGGAGAGGCGCTTCTCTCCCATAGGTTCTTTTCATCTGAACGATAACGAAACCACAGTCAAGAAAGAGGTAAGATCATGCCGAACAAAAAGGCCAGGCAGACCGAGTGGGCATACGTCCGGGTATCCACCGCCGAACAGAACACAGACCGCCAGCTTGACGCGATAGCAGCTCTGGGCATACCCTCCGCGAACATATTTACGGACAAGCAAAGCGGCAAAGACTTTGACCGTCCGGCATACAGCAGGCTGACAGAACGGCTGCAGGCCGGCGACCTGCTATATATCAAAAGCATTGACCGCCTCGGCAGGAACTACGACGAGATCATCAAGCAATGGCGTATTCTCACGAAGGAGCGCGGCGTGGACATCGTCGTCCTTGATATGCCGCTGCTCGACACGCGCTACGCTAAGGACCTGCTCGGAACGTTCCTCTCGGACGTGGTGCTGCAAGTGCTATCGTTCGTCGCCCAGAACGAGAGAGAGAATATCAGACGGCGTCAGGCGGAGGGCATAGCCGCCGCCAAAAGACGCGGCGTACACCTGGGCAGACCCATCAAGCAGACCCCGGACGGTTTCGGCGAGCTGGTCAAGGGGTGGGAACGCAAGGAGATTCCACTCTCCAAAGTCCTGGCCGACTGCGGCGGTATCAGCCAGTCCACCTTCTACCGGCGAGCTGCGGAATGCCGCAGCAGCCGTAAGGGAAACCGTTGAACCAGCTTCCAGAAAGCGTACCTTTTGACAGTGGCCGGATTCCTGCGGCCAGATTCACAGAAATTTCCATATTTATTCCAATCAGGAAATATCTTGTGCTTTTTCTAGGAAAACCGTTTGTAATCCGTGCGGAATTGTGGTAAAATAAAAAATAAAATGCGTATTTTGGCCACTGTCAAAAGGTACACCTTCTGACAGCCATAGGAACGGATCAAAAGAAAGGACGGAGATAGAATGGACATCCAAAAGAGACTGGGTATGAAAAGGAAAACGGCTGCGGCCGCCACGGCCCTCCTCCTGGCGCTGGGGCTGTCCGCAGCCCCGGCGCTGGCGGCGGACAAACGACCGGAATCGAAGCCCTCTTCCGCCTCCGCTGCGGAGACCGTGGGCTTCGGCGGCAAGGAATGGCTGGTGGTCGGCGGAAAGGAGGGAACCAGCGACGTGGCTGCGGAAGAAGGCGCCCTGACCCTGCTTGCGACAAACCTGGACTTCGGCCAGTCGTCATTCAACCCGGTATCCGACGATCATGAGTCGGATCCCTCAGCTTCAAACATCTACCACGGAAGCACCCTGCAGACTGCGATGGCTCAGGCATTCTCCGGCCTTAACCTGTCCAGCCATGAGGGCAGCCTGGTCAAGCGGCGCACACTGGCGGACGTCGGTGTCCAAAACCAGGCCTTCTGGCCCCTTTCCCAAGCGGAAGCGGCAGCGCTCACGGAAAACGAACGGAAATTCAATGGCGCGTATTGGCTCCGCACGCCGAAGGGCGAGCAGAATGTTTACATCGTCGGTACCAGCGGCACTATATCGAATTGGAACCTGACTGATGAGAGTGCTAGGGGGTGCTACCTCCGCCCCGCTCTGTGGCTGGATGTGTCCTTGGCCCTCTTCACGACCGCCGCCAAAGGCGGCAAGGCCGAAGAACCCGGATCCAGCCTTCCGGAATATACGCCGGAGGAATCCTATAAATTCACGATGGTGGACGGCGGCCTCGCCCCGGGCTTTACGCTGGGCCAGGCAGACAATAAGGGCAGTACGCTGACCGTCCCCTACACCGGCGCGGCATACCAAGAAGACGAGGTCCGCTTCCTCTCCGCCCTGGTCAGGCGCGGCGGGGACGCCTTCTACGGAAACGTCACCCACTACGGCAGGCTCAAGGAGATAGGAAGCGAGGAGGACGAAAGCGGCAGCGTCCAGGTGACGCTGCCGGAGGGCTTCGACTCGATCCGGGATACCCTGTATCTCTTCGTGGAGCAGTCAAACGGCGACAACCATACCGACTTTGCCGGCACGCCGCTTGCGCCCGACCTGGCGGCGGAAGGGCCGCCCGAGAAGGAAGAGCCGGATGAAAACAGTGAAGACAGCGGAAGCAACGAAAACGGCGGGAGTAGCGAAAACGGCGGGAGCAGCGAAAACGGCGGGAGCAGCGAAAACAGCGGAAACAGCGGGAGCGGCGGCTCTCCTGCGGCTCCCGGCGCCGGTACCGTCTACTCCGTCCTGGCGCAGTTCGGCGCGTGGGGCGGCGGCCCGGTCACGGCCAGGATAGACGCAGACCATACGAAGTTCACCCGCCTGCTCTGCGACGGCGCCGAGGTGGACCCGGCCCATTACACGGTCACGCAGGGAAGCACCGTGATCACGCTCCGGGAAAGCTACCTGGCCACCCTCTC
>JAISOV010000016.1 GCA_031275405.1 Clostridium sp.
CGTCGATGAACTGGAGACCCTTTATGAAAAGGGGTATTTCGAGAAGCTGGCCCCGCATGGGAACGTGGTAGGGGCAGTCAGGGAGATCATACGCAGCTGCCCTGACGTCGAGGTCCATATCCTGTCCGCCTACCTGGCGGACAGCGCATATGCGCTGCAGGAAAAAAACGGATGGCTGGACCGGCACCTGCCTGAGATCGGCCGTGCGCACAGGGTATTCGTCCCCTGCGGGAGCGACAAGAAAGAAGGCATACCAGGCGGCATACGGGACAGCGACTTCCTGCTTGACGACTATACCAGCAACCTCAACGGCTGGCAGCCGCCCGCAAGAGGGATCAAGCTGCTGAACGCGATCAACCACACGCGGGGCAGCTGGAAACATGACCGCATAAGATACGACCGGGAGCCGGCAGAGCTTGCGGACGGGATCCTGTCCGTCATGCGGGGCGAGAGGCAGATCTTCGACCAGAAGCCAGGCCGTCCTGGAAGAGCGGACAGACGTGCGGCACAGGACGTCCCAGACAGGGAGCCGGCTGCCGGAGAGGGGGGCATGACGCACGGGCAAGGGAAAGGACAGGCCAGGGGCGCAGGCAGGGCCTGCGGCAGAGGAAGCCGCTGAAAGAAGCGGCGGATGTCCGCCCAGGCGGACAGAAAGGAGAGTGTGCATGGAAACCACCGCGTACAAGGGGTACCATTTTGAAAAAGGGCTCATGGCCCAGATCAGGGATTTCTATGACAGCGGGGGAGGGAGGCACAGCACCCGGTACACGGAAGTCTTCCTGGATACCGGGACCAGAGAAATATGGGGCCTGGAAAAAGTAAGCATCGGGCAGAACAGCTGGAGCTACTATCAGGATCCCGCCATCCTCCGGATCGGCAATTTCGCGGGGCCAGGCGCCACGCGTGACGGGATCATCGCCGCAGCGCAGAGGGCGCAGAGGGAGCGGCGGGAAGGCAGGTAGAGGATGAAGAGGAGGTACCGGGTCAACATCACCGAGACGGTGGCAAGGCATGTCTTCGTCTACGCGGACGACCCGCAGGACGCCTGCGACGTCGCCGAGAAGGCCCACAGCAGCCCCTTCGAGGTGCTGGAGGCGGAGTTCGACGCCGAGCCGGCGCCGCGCCACAGAAGGCAGATGGTCGCCGGGAGGTGAAAGGAGCGGCAGACGGGTGAGACTGGCGGACGGGCGGCATTTCCTGCTTGACAGGCCTGCGCGTCCGCGGTATCCTGTCCCTGAGAGGAAGGCAGGATCCCTCCGGGAGGGCCTCCCGGCAGGGAAAGGAGAAAGGAAGAGGACATGAAGAAAATGAAAAAAGGCGCCGTCTGCGCCCTGCTGGCCGCCCTGGCGCTGGCCGCGGCGGGCGGCCTCGCCGCCCGGGCCGTCCGCAAGGGCGCCGCGCAGGAAGAGGCGCTGGCCGCAGCGGCACAGGCGCAGGAGGAGGCGCGAGCCGCCGCGCAGGAAGAGGCGCGGGCGCGGGAGGAGGCACAGGCGCAGGAAGAGGCACAGGCCGCCGCGCAGGAAGAGGCGCTGGCCGCAGCGGAAGCAGAGGCACGGGCCGCAGCGGAAGCAGAGGCGCGGGCCGCCGCCCCCAGGACCGGCGACCGCAAGACGGAAGGCGGCAATGAGTATGAGTATCAGGAGGGTCACGGCTGGATATGGCTCTGGGTCGAGGGCGGCGCCCCCAGGACCGGCGACCGCATGACGGAAGGCGGCAGGGAGTATGAGTATCGGGAGGGTTCCGGCTGGGAGGACGTGACGCCCTATGTGCCGTTCGAGGAGCTCCCCCCGGAGGAGCAGGAGATGTGGAGGCGGCTCGCGGAGCGGGTCGAGTTCGGCGGGGCCAGCGGGGATGCGCCCTGAGGGCCGCCTGCCGGGAGGGCAGGCACAGGAAGGGAAGCGGCGCGGGGAAGGCGCCGCTTTTTGCGTGGGGGGAAAGGAGGGCCGGGGACGGATGGGGATACGGACGAAGATACTGGCCGGGGCCTGCCTGCTGGCCGCCCTGGCCTCCCCGGCGGGCGCCCGGGCGGCTGCCGACCCCAACATGGACGCCGGCGGGGGCGGCATGGGCGGCGGGAGCGCGCAGGAGAGGTGGGTCCCCGGCGACGAGGGCGTCCGGGTGAGCGTCATACGCACTGCGGACGCCGCACGGCTCGGGAGGAGCGCCGACCTCGTGAACGCCGCCCCGGCCGTGGACCGGCACGGCGGGGCCGCGGACAAGCTCTCCTGCCTGGCGGGGGCAGGGTTCACGGTACTGGGGGGAAGCACGTACCGGTATGACGTCATGCCGGACGGCCTGGGGCTGCCCACGCTCATCCCCAGCGCCTCCCGGCCGGCGGCGGGGATAGGCGAGGTCCGGGAGTACTTCCGCAGGGAAGACGTCTGCAGGTGGATCGCGGAGGCATGCGGCGTCCCCTACGGGCTGCTTTCGGACGGCTCCTGCAGGATCCTGGCGGAGCCGGTCGCCTACCTGACCCACGGGGGCGCCCGCTGGGCCCTGACCGCCACGCAGGCGGCGCTCCTGGACCTTTCGGAGGGCGGCAGGCTGCGCAGGGCGGTGGGCTCCTTCACCCACCAGAACCTCCCGCTCTCGCTCTTCCTGGAGGAGGACGAGCTGGGGATCGGCGCCTGGAAGGGGCCCAGGAGCGGGAAGCAGGCCGACGGGGACATCGTCAACTTCCTGGGCGTGGGCATCGTGCGCTTCGCGAACGACACCGGGGGGGAGGCGCCGCCCCCGGCAGGGGGGAGCGGGACGGGCGCGGGCGGGGCGGGCGGCGCCGAGGAAGCCTCCTACCGCACGGACACGGACGTGTTCACGTCCGTCACCGTCAGCTCCGGGACGGAGCGCGGGCTCCACGCCCCGGGGAGCTACGACGCCCAGGCCTACCCGGGCCGCCAGGCCGGCCCCGTGTCGGTCTCGTTCCAGATCCTGGGAGCCACCTATACGCACGGGCCCATCTGGCTGCCGGAGGGCGGCTCGCAGCTGGCGTGGGCGGCATGGCATACGCCCTCCTACCCCTGCGACTTCACGGTCCGGGTCACGTCGGACGCGGACCTCTCCGTCTCGGAGATCCGCGTCCGCGTCCGCGACGCCGAGGCGAACGACCCGCCGGACCCGCAGGCCGGGGACCGCTTCGACGCGTACCGGGCGCCTGCCGTGCCGGGCGCCTCCTCCGGCGCCCTCTCCTGGGGGGAATGGGCCTGCGCCTGGGAAGAGGACCTGCGGTGGGTGGAGCAGCCCCACGTCCATACGGACGCCTGCTACGGCCCGCAGACGGTGTGCGGGGGCGCCTCCTTCGCCCGGGAGAAGACGGGGGAGACCTTCTACTACGGGAACCGGGACAATGACGGGAACCTCATCTGGTGCCCCCGGTGCGGCAGCTGGGAATGCCCGGGCCACCGGGACGAGCGCTTCCAGTACGTGTGCGCCTCCTGCGGCGCCCAGTACGCCTCCCCGCCGGCCTCCTGCACCGCCTCCTCCCGCCGGCTGGAATGCGGCCTGAGCGACCGGCCGATGTGGATAGACTTCGGGGAGTACGCCTATGCCTGGAAGGGGTACCGGGCCTGGCTCGGCGGGACGCTCGAGGTCCTGGCGGGCGGGAAGGCGCCGACCGCGCAGGACGGGGGCCGGACCATGCGCTCCGGCTACGGGCTGACGGCCGCCCTGCGCACGCAGGTCCTGGGGAACGCCCCGGCAGGCCAGGCCACCCAGGCACAGACGGCCGTGATGTACTTCCCGGAGTTCGGCTACGCCCAGGGCATCCCGGGGGCGCCGGCGCCCTTCTCCGCGCCCTACTGGAGGGTTCTGGAGCGGGACGGCGCGGGTGCCTTCCAGCTCGCGGAGAACCCTTATTCCGCCTACGGCCAGAGGGTGCATTTCACGCCGGTGTGGTACCCGGACGGCGCCTATGCGCCCTACGCGGCAGCCTCCGACGCCTGGACGCCGGCGGGGATGCTCCGGCTGGGGCTCCCCGGCAGCGTCACGCTCGCCGGCTCGGTGTTCGACGACTGGCATATCGCCCCGGCCGCCCCGTAGGAGCGCCCCGCACGGGCCATGGGCCGGGAAAAAGAAAAAAACGGCCCCGGAAAGGGCAGACAGAGGAAAGGAGACCGGAGAATGGAACCAGACCACGGCACCAAGAAGAAACAGGCGGGACGCAGAGCCTGGGAAAAGGCCGCAAGGCTCCTGTGCGACCGGCAGGGAAGCGGCATGGTCGAGTTCGTCATCCTCATCGTCATCGCCCTGGTGATCGGCGCGCTCATCCTGGTGACGATGACGGACCTATGGGAGCAGACGATCCTGCCGGCCATGCAGGAGAAGGTGACGCAGATGTTCGACTACCGCACGGTAAGCCCGTGATGGGAGGGGCGCCCTCCTGAGGGACCAGGCCGCCGCGCTCTGGATCGGCGTGCTGCTTGTCCTGGCCGGGATCAGCGACGCCCGGCGCGGCCGGGTCCGGAACCTCTTCCCGGCCCTGATCCTTGCCCTGGCGCTCCTGTCGGCGGCAGGGGGCCGCACCCCTCCCGCGCACCTGCTGGGCATCCTGCTGGCGGCGCCGTTCTACGGCGCCTGGCTGAAAGGGGGCATCGGCGGCGCGGACGTCAAGATCGTCGCCGCGGCCGGCGGCTTCCTAGGGCTGCGCGGAGGGTGCGCGGCCCTCCTGACGGGCCTGGCCCTGTGCATCGGCATAGAGTCCTGGCGGCGCAGGAAAAAAAACGGCGGCCGGGAAACCTTCCCGCTCATCCCCTATCTTGCCGCCGGATACCTCGCCTGGCTCTTCCTCCCGGCAGGCTGAGCGCAGGACGCGGCAGGAACGGCCCGTATCCAGGGACACCGAAGAAGGAAGGCCCCATGGGACGCCGCGCCCCATGCCATCCTTCCGCAGCAGCCCGTATCCAGACCACCATAAGAAAGACAGAAAAGAAAGGAAGAACCGACCATGAAAAAAATCCTCCGTAACCGGAGCGTCCTGGGCCTCCTGTGCATCCTGGCGGCGGGAGGGATCTGCCTGGGCCTTGCGCCGCCCTGGCGGCGTCTGCTGGCACAGGAGACTTACGTGATAGAGGCCGTGGAATACATCCGGGCAGGGGAGCAGATCCAGGGCGGGCAGATCCGGAGGGCCCCGGCGGGAGGGTACCGCCCGGCGCAGGCCTGTGCCACGCAGAGCGGGCAGGCGGTCGGGCAGTACGCCAGAAGCGACCTCTACCCCGGCGACCTGTGCCTGCTGGAGAAGCTCTCCCCTGTCCCGCTGGCCGAAAACGGGGTCCTGGGCGGCCTGGACGGCTCCCAGGTCGCGGTGTCCTTCACCGTGCTTTCCTTTGCGGCAGGCCTCTCCGACAAGCTGGAAGCGGGAGACATCGTCTGCCTGGCCGCCGGCGTCGCCGGAGAGGAGGCAGCCGTCCTCCCGGAGCTGGCCTGCCTGCGCCTGATCGCAGTCACCTCCCAGGAGGCGGGGGACGTGGACTACAGCCGCAGGCCCCTGCCGGAGGAAGGATGGGAGCATACGGCGACGCTCAGCGTCCTGGCGGATCCCATGCAGGCGAGGCTCATCGTCTCCCTGGAGCAGAACGCGCGGATCCATGTCCTGCTGATCTGGCGGGGAGAGGGCGGGGAGCGCCTCTTAGCAGGGCAGGAGGACGTGCTGGAAAAGATCCGCAGCGGGGAGCTGCCGGCGAGCGGCCTCTCCTCCCTGACGGCCGCAGGCAGGCCCAAGGCCCCGGAGGCCGCTCCTGAGGCCCCCCAGGCGCTCCCCCCGCAGATGCCGGAGACGGACAGCGCGGCGGCGCGGGAGGGAGGGGGATGACGGGCCGGGAAGGAAAGCTCGTCGCCGTGGCGGGCTCCCCAGGCTGCGGCAAGACGCTGACGAGCCTCAAGCTGGCCCTCGCCTTGGAAAGCAGGGGGAAGGACGTCCTGGTCTTCGCCCTGGAAAGCGCGCCGCCGCCGCTTTCCTACCTGCTGGCGTGCCCGCCTGGCCCCCGGCAGAGCCTGGGGGCGCTCCTGGCCCGGCCCCAGACGGGCCCTGCGGACATTTTACGCGCCTGCCTGCCTGTCCCCGGCCACCGCCGGGTCGCGCTCATCGGCTACCTTCCGGGCGAGAGCCTTTCGGACTACCCGGCCCCTCAGGCAGGCCGGATCCGCGGCGTCTATGAAAAGGCGCGCCGCGCCGCCGACTTCGTCCTCCTGGACTGCGCGGCCGGGGCCGAAGGGAGCCCCGCGACGCTTCAGGCCCTCCGGGAGGCGGACGCCGTCCTGGAGCTTGCCTGCGCCGATCCCAAAAGCGTAAGCTACCGGCGCTGCCTGGAGCGCCTCCGGCAGGACCTGGACCGCCGTCCCGGGCAGGAGACGCTCACTGTCCTCAATAACGCTGCCGCAGGCCAGCCCTGGGAAGAAGCCGTATCCCTCCTGGGCGCCCTGCACACGGCCGTGCCGCAGTGCGCGGCCGTAGCGCGCCAGTACCGCGAGATGGCCCTGTGGGAGCCGCCGGAGGGCAGGGAGGGGCGGCATTACACGGAGCGGATCGCCAGGATCGCAGGCCTGCTCCTCCCCGCGCAGGAACAGGCGGCTGCGGGAGGAAAGCGCGGGAAGCGGAAGCGGGAACAGGGGAAAGAAAGGGCAGCCGCCGGCACCGGGCCGGAAAAGAGCCGGATCACGGCCTGGCGCAAGGCTCCTCCCCGCCCGTTCCCCCTGTGGGAGGACGCACAAGGGGCCGCTGCGCAGAACAACGGAAAAGGAGGATCAAGGGATGGAACAGACAGGCCTCAGGCATGACCCGGACACGCGGGGGCAGGCCGCGCTCCAGGGCACGGAAAACGTCCTGCCCCTGCGCGAGGCCATCCGCCGCACGCAGGCGCACATCGCGCAGGAGTGCGCCGGGGTGCTGGAGAGCCGGGACCGGGGGCTGCTCCTTTCCTACATCCGGCAGTACGTAGACAGGGAAGGCTTCTCCGCCGGAGGGCTCCCCGCCCAGGAGCTGGCACAGCGGATCTATGACGAGATGTGCGGCTTCTCGGTCCTTGCGCCCTACCTGGACCCGGGGCGCACGGACATCGAAGAGGTCAACGTCAACGCCTATGACGACATCTGGGTCACCTATGCGGACGGCAGGAGCCTGCAGGCGCAGGAGACCTTCTTCGACGCGGACCATGCGGTCGACGTCACCCGCCGCATCCTGCACAAGTCGGGGACGGTCTTCGACGAGTCGAGGCCTGCCGTGACGGGCTACCTCTCCGGCAACATCCGCGTGAGCGCCGTCGGTTTCCGTGTGGCCGGGCGCGAAAAGGGCGCCGTCCTCTCCATCCGGATCGTGAACCCCAGAAAGCTCTCCTTAGGGCAGTTCGTGGAAAACGGCACGGGGACGCGGGAGATGCTGCTTTTCTTAGCGGCGGCCTACTGCTACGGCGTCTCCGTCTGCCTGGCCGGCGCCGCCGGAAGCGGCAAGACGACGCTGATGGGCTATATGCTCGGCCAGGTGCCGGACGGCAGGCGCCTGGTCACCATCGAAGAGGGCTGCCGGGAGCTGGACTGCGTCCGGCGCGGCCAGGACGGCAGGCCGCGCAACAGCGCGGTGCATCTGCTGGCCGGGGAGCCGGGCGACGCCGGGAGCGGCGCCACGCTCACGGACCTGCTGCGGACGGCGCTGACGATCCATCCGCATTACCTGGCGGTGGCGGAAATGAAAGGCGAGGAAAGCTTCCTGGCCATCAGCGCCGCCTATACGGGCCATACCGTGGCCACCACCATCCACGCCGGCTCCTGCGAGGACATCTACTGGCGCATGGCGGCCCTCTGCAGGAGGCGCGACCCCATGGAGGACGCCACGCTGCTGCGCTTAGCCTCCAGGGCCTTCCCCCTGGCCGTCTTCTGCCGCCAGGGGCAGGACGGCACAAGGCGCGTCACGCAGATCGCCGAATGCACCGGCACCGAGGGCCTGGAGCCGCGCATGAACACCCTCTGGCGTTTCGACACGCAGGACGGCGGACAGGAAGGGGACGGAAGCTTCCGGCGCGTGGGGACGCCCAGTCCGCGGCTGGTCGGAAAGCTGCGGGAGAACGGCTGCCCGCACGGTTTCCTGCGCTACTTATCGACAGCGGAGCCGCAGGGCCCCCCAGGCGCCGGCAGAGACCTGCCAGAGGCCCTGTGCTGAAAGCCTTCCCCTGGGCCCTCCGCCCACATCCCCCCACAGAAAGGACACTATACCAGATGGACATCCTCGCTTTTGTGTTCTCCGGCGCCGGGATCCTGCTGATCCTGCGCCTCCCTCCCCGGCTGCTTGCGCATAGCCTGGGGCAGCTGGGGAGGCGCCTGTTCCAGGCTCCCGGAAGGGACCTGGCCGGCCGGATCCGGCTGGCCAGGCAGGACGGGCCGCCCGGAGGCCTCCGGGGGCTGGCCGCACAGGCCAGGGAGACGCTCTCCCTGACGGGGAAGGCCGGGGCCTTCCGCCGGCTCTGCGCGCTCTGCCTGCTCCTTTTTGCGGCAGGCGCGGCGTTCTCCCTGGCGCCCGGCAGCCCCCCGCTGCTTCCCCTCCTGGCTGCGGGCCTGCCGCTGGTACCTTCCTGCTATGTCGGCCACCTCTCCCGCGGCTACCGGAAGGCGCTTGTGCAGGAGCTGGAGACCGCCCTTTCAGCCGTCACGGCCAGCTACCTGCGCCCGGGCGCCACCTTCCTTGGCGCGGTGGAGGAAAACCTCCCCTACCTGCGTCCGCCGGCCGCCGCAGCCTTCCGGAAATTCGCGCTGCAGACGGACCTGGTCTCCAGCGACACCAGGGAAGCCCTCCGCAGGCTCAGGTCAGGCATCCGCCATCCGGTCTTCCACGAATGGGTCGATACCCTGATCCTGTGCATGGACGATGCGGAGAAGAAAGCCGCGCTGCCGGCCATCATCGAGAAGCTCTCTTATCTGCGTACGGCGCAGGGGGAACTGGACCTGACCCTGCGGGGGCCGTCCCAGGAATACCTCTGCCTGGCGCTGTTCCTGATCGCCCTCCTCCCGCTGTGCTGTCTCCTGCACAGCGGCTGGCGCGCCCTGATCGCCGGCACCCTGCTGGGAAAGGCGCTGGCAGCCCTGGTTGCCTCTGCCGTCCTGGCAACGGCGGCCAGGGTAGCCGGATACCGCAGGCCGCTGCTCTGAAGCGCCCTCAAAGAGGCGTCCGCATCCTGCCCTGCAGCTACGGGGCCTCCCCGGCCCCGCTGCCCGGCTCCTTACGTACCGGAAGCGGGGGATGCCTGCGTCCGGTACGCTCCCCAGGCCGCATGGCCGGAAAGGAAAGAACCATGTACCCTCTTTTCTTCTTATCGCTTCCCGGGGCGCTCCTGGCCTGCGGGCTGTACCTCTGCGCCGCCCATCTGGCCCGTCTGCCCACACGCCGGGCCAGATGGGCGCTCCGGAAAGCGGCGGGCCGCCCCGGGAAGCCGTCCGCCACGCGCCTGATGCAGAGGGCCGCGCAGGGGCTGCTCCTGCTCCTTCCCAGCGCCTGGCAGGCCCAAGGCCCCAGGCGCCAGCTGACGGACGCCATGGCGCGCCTGCTGTTTCCCGCCGCCCTGGGGCTGTCCCTTCTGCCCTTCGGCGGCCGTACCCGTCTCCTGGGGGCCCTCCCGCTCTGCTTCGCGGCGTTCCGGTTCTTCGGCATCCGCAGGCAGGCCGCGGATGCCGAGGCAGGCAGGCGGGAAGAGATCGAACGGGAGCTGCCCCGCTTCGTCGGCGTCCTGGCCGTGGCGCTTGCCTACAGCCGCGACGTCCCCCGGCTCCTGGAGAACTATGTCCGGCATCTGGAGACGCCGCTGGCTGGAGAGCTGCGCGCCGCCTTAGCCGACATGAACAGCGGCAGCTACGAGCAGGCGCTGCAGCGGCTGGACCTGCGCGTAGGCTCCCCCCTGCTCTCCCAGGCGCTGCGGGGCCTGCTCGGCGTGCTGCGGGGAGACGACGGCACCGCGTATTTCCGGCTGCTTGCGCATGACCTGCAGCAGCTGGAGCTGCAGAAGCTGAAAAAACAGGCGCAGGAACGCGTGCCGGGAATCAGGCGCTGCAGCGGCGTCCTGGCGGCGGTGTTCGTCGCCGTCACGCTGGCCGTCGCCGGAGCAGGCGCGCTGGAAGACGCCAGGAAGCTCTTCGGCCCGTGACGGAAAAAGAAAGGAGGGCAGCCATGGGAGCAGCGCCCCTGAAGAAAAAAAGATCCCTGCGGCAGGAGGAAGAGGGCGCCGGATACTTAGACGCCGCGGTCTTCCTGTTCGTCGCCTGCCTTTCGGCAGCTTTCCTGGCCGTGCTCGCGCAGGTGTTCGTACAGAAATACAGCCTGGACCTGTTCGCCGCCAAGGCCATGCGGGCGGCGGAGATCGCCGGGAACACGGACGTCACGGGCGTGATCGACGCCCTGAAGGCCCGCACCGGGCTCGACCCTGTGGTCCGATGGAGCGCCTCCTACTACAGCGGCACCAAGGTGCAGCTCAATACGCAGATCCGCCTGACCCTGACGGCAGAGGCTGACATCGGCTTTTTTGCCTTCGGCTCCTTCCCGGTCCCCCTGCGCGCCCAGGCGACCGGGTACAGCGAGGTATATTACAAATGAGGCGGCGGCCGGGCTTTTTCGGCGACCGGCACGGCGCGGGGAGCCTGGCGGCGGCCCTCTTTTTTTTCTGTCTGCTGGCGGGCGCGCTGGGGATGGCGGAATACTTCCGGATCCTCCTGATCGCAGAGGGCGTCTCGGACGCCGCCCAGGCGGCGGCCGTCTCCCTCCTGCAGGAGAACTGGGACGAGACTTACCAGGCGCGCCGCGAAGGCTACGCGGGAGCCTGGCAGGGGAAAGAGGGGGCCTGGCTGCCCGCCCTTGACACGGCGGACATCGCGCAGCGCATGGGGCAGACGCTCGGTGCCGTCCCGGCGGGCGGCGGATCCCTCTATGCCAAATACGAGGACGGCGGCAGCCTCCAGTTCCGCTACCGGCTCACCCGCCTGGCCGTCTCAAACGCTCCGCTGGCGCCTGCGGACGGGGGCGGCGTCTCCGCGGACGTCTCCCTCCTGCTGGAGGTCCCCTGGTGGGGCGGCCTGTGGCGGGCCCCTCCCCTGGTGATGCCCCTTGCCGTGTCCGCAAGGTACCTGCCCAGGTTCTGAGGCCTCCTGCCTACAAAAGGGGCCGAAAGGCTCTGTAGATAACGTGCGTTATGTACAGAGCCTGTATAAATAACATATGTTGTTCACAGAAAGGACGCTACGATGCCATACATCGATCCGGAGGTGGTCCTGCAGGCCAGACAGATGGACCTGCTGACCTACCTCGAAAGCTACGAACCCGGGGAGCTGGCGCGGGCGGGCGGCAACGTCTACTGTACCCGTACCCATGACAGCCTGAAGATCAGCAACGGGAAATGGTGCTGGCACAGCCGGGGGATCGGCGGGCGCAGCGCGCTCGACTACCTGGTCAAGGTCCGGGGGATGGGCTTCCTGGAAGCGGTGGAGCAGATCATGGGGCGGGCGGCGCTGCAGCCGCCTGCTGCCATATCCAGGCCGAAAGAGCCGCCCAGGCCCTTCGCCCTGCCGCAGGAGGACGGCGGCATTTCCGAGGTGGAACGCTACCTGCACGGCAGGCGCGGGATCAGCCGCGATGTCATCCGTTCCTGCGCCGGCCTGCGGATGCTTTACCAGACCCGGAACAGAGGCTATGCCAATGCCGTTTTTGTCGGTTATGACAAGGACAGAACCCCGCGCTACGCAGGCCTGCGCGGGACCGTCGGCAGCTTCAAGGGGGACGCGCCCGGGAGCGACAAACGCTATTCCTTCGCCCTGCCCGGCGGGGGCAGGAGCCTGCACCTGTTCGAGTCCGCTATCGACCTGCTCTCGTTCGCGACGCTTGAAGGGGCCAGGGTCCCGGACCTTTCCGGCGGCGACCTGCTTTCGCTTTCAGGCGTATACCGGCCCGGGCGGACTGCCGGGGGAAGCGCCCTGCCGCCCGCGCTCACGCGCTACCTCGCCGACCATCCCGAAATCAGGGGCATCCATCTGCACCTGGACAGCGACCCTGCGGGGCGGCTGGCCACCCAGGCCATCCTGGAGGCCCTGCCCGCGGGATACACGGCCACGGACGAGCCGCCGCCTTCCGGCAAGGACTACAACGATTCCCTCTGCGACCGCCTCAGGCTCCCCCGGACGCCCCAGGCCAGGCAGGATCCTGCGCGGTGAGCTTCCTTCTGCGTAAGTAGAACGGCTCCGCGCATCCGGCAGAAACAGCCGGACGGAATCTCCCGCCGCGCAGGGGCCGCTTCCCTTCTCCGGCGCCCCTGGGGGCCACGTGAAATATCATATGTTATTTTATTCTTCCCCAGGCGGTCCGGCCCTGGGAGACGCGGCCTGCTTTCTGAAATTTTTCCCAGCCTTTTTTTGCATGCACTATACCAGCAAGCAACGCCCTTTGGGGACAAAGGGCGGCTTGTTAGGGGGAAAATCCCCCTAATACCCCTTGGAAAATCTGAACCGAAAGGAAGTCTGGCCATGCACGACAGAAGCATTGAAATCAAGTTTCGGCTGAACAAAAAAGAAGCGGAAACGCTTAACGAGCGCGTGAAGAAAAGCGGCATTTCACGCGAGAGCTATCTGCGCCATCTCATCAATGGCCTTGTCCCCACAGACGCGCCGGCACCCGACTACCACGCCATGATGAGGGAACTCCACGGCATCGGCAACAACCTGAACCAGATCGCGCAGAAAGCCCATGTGCTGAATGTCATGGACGTGGGGCGGTACGATGAGGCGGTCAAGTCTCTTGACAGAGCCGTCCTGGATATCACGAACGCCGCCATGCTGCCGAGGGAACTGACGGGGACCCCGCAGAGTCCGAAGGCTTTGTGGGGAAAGGAGCAGCCCCGAAGCGAACAGCGAAGGGTGCTGTGACGCGATGGCGGCCACCTCGATATGGGCGGTCAAGGGCTGGCTCGGCAAGGTAGTGGTGTATATTGAAAATCCCGATAAAACCGAGAACCCCGCCTGCTTTGAAAAAGACGGCATGACGGACGGGCAGGCACAGGGGCTTTCAGATGTGATCGACTACGCCGTGCAGACGAAAAAGACCGTGGAGCGGACGCATGATGAAAGCGCGGAAACCATGCAGCGGTTTGTTTCGGGGATCGACTGCCGCGTTCCCATCGCCCGCGAGCAGATGATGGCGGTCAAAGAGAAATTCGGCAAGACGGGCGGCGTTATGGCTTATCACGGCTATCAGTCATTCGCCCCCGGTGAAGCCACGCCGGAAACGGCGCACGAAATCGGCGTGAAGCTGGCGGAACGTCTCTGGGGCGGCAGACATCAGGTGATTGTCGCTACGCATCTGGACAAATCCAGCCACCTCCACAACCACTTTGTCGTCAACACCGTTTCGTGGGTGGACGGAATCCGATACCACCGCACCGGAAAGGATTACCGCGATATGCAGCAGGAATCCGATAAGCTGTGCCGCGAGCACGGGCTTTCGGTGATCGAGGAACCGGGGCGCGGCAAGTCCAGGCACTACAGCGAATGGAAGGCCGAAAAGGACGGCAGGACCACCTACCGCAGACTGGTGAAAACCGACGTTGACCGGGCGATTGCCGGATCCATGACCGAGCGGCAGTTCTGGGACGCGATAAAGAAAATGGGCTATCACGTGAAAACGGGACAGGACATCACCCTGCGCCCGGAGGGCAAAGACAGAGGGCTGAAGCTCCTGCGGAACTTCGGCGGGGATTATTCCATCGAGGGCATCCGAAAACGGATACTGGCGAACACCTGCCCACAGCGGCTGGTACCCCCGGCAGAACCGCCGCCCAAGCGGCACACACTCAAAGGCAGCATCAAAACGGCACGGAGGATGACAGGGCTGCGCGCCCTGTATTTTTCTTACCTGTATAAGATGGGCGTCCTGCCGAAGAACCGGGAGCCGAACCCGAACAAGGCCTACTTCCTGTTCCGCGAGGACATCCGATTTATCCAGGACATTTCAAAGGAGACCCGCCTGTTAGTCAGGCACGGCATCGACACCGCCGAGCAATTGACCGCCCACAAGGACGGACTGACAGACCAGATTGCTTCCCTGTCCTGCGACCGAAAACAGCTGCGCTGTCAATCGCGGAATATGCGGGACGAGGACAAGTTAAAAGCGCTCAAAGGCGACCTTGCCGCCTTGTCAGCCAAAATCGGCGAACTGCGAAGGGAGGTGAGGTTATGTGAGGACATAGAAAAGCGCTCAGCGGATATGAAAGAAAAAATCCGCATTGCCGCAGAGGAACAGAAACCGACCGGAGAGGAGGGCAGACAGCATGGCAAATCCAGGGGATGCCGCTGAACAGCTGATACACATCATACTGGAGGGCATCGAATTCACCGCCAGGATCAGCGGCGCGGCGGCAAAGGAAATCGCCACGTTCCTCGTGGCGGCGCTCAAAGACAAAGAGGGCGCCTTGAAGACCAAGGGGAAGGCACGGCTGGCCTCGATGCTCAGATCCGGCAAGGCGCTGGAGGTTTTTTCGGTGAAGAACAGCGACCTGGCGGCTTTCGCACGGGAAGCCAGGCGCTACGGCATCGTCTACTGCCTCCTGCGCAGCCGCAGGAACGCCCCGGACGGCCTGTGCGACCTGATGGTCAAGGCCGAGGACGCGCCCCGGATCAGCCGCGTGGTGGAGCGTCTCAGATTCGCCACGGTGGACAGGGCGGAAATCGAAAGCGAAATCATCCAGGCCAAAGCCGGGAAAGCACAGGGCGGACAGGCGGAGGCCGGCACAGGAGAGCCCGCGCCGGACAGAAACGATACCGAAAAGCTGCTTGACGACTTTCTGGGGACGCCGGAGGGAAAGGCCGCGCCAGGAAAACAGCCGGAAACAGAAAAGCCGGGCGCTGCAGAAGCCACGCCCGCAAAGGACACACCGCTGGACCCCGGAGCGGCAGAGACGGAAGAATCCCGTCCGTCCGAGCCTATCTCCGGGAGCAGAAGCAGGTCCGCAGGGGGTACTTCGGCTAAGCCGTCCGTCAGGGAAGCGCTGCGGGAAATCAGGGCGGCACGGAAACCAAAAGAAGCGGACGCGCCGGCGCTGGACGGCAAGGCGGCTCCGGATCAGCCCAGGACGCAGGAGGCGGCGCACAGACAGCCGCAGGCCGACGCCAGGCCCAGATCAAAAAAATACAAAGAGAGAGAGGTAACGCACAATAGCAGATTATGATGATTTACTGGACAGCCCGCCTGCCGGGCAGGAGAAGGGCGCGCCGCAGCCTTCCAAGGCCGAATACGCGGCGAGAAAGAAAGCCGAGCGCGAGGAGATCTTCGGGCTGTCCGACCGGACCGCGCAGGACGTGGCGGGCGACGGCGGCAGATTCCAGGCGTTCCTTGACCTGCAGGCGCGGCTTAGCCGTTACAGCGCGGTCAACGCCCTGCTGGCCTTCGCGCAGAATCCCGCCGCCTCACGCCTTGGAGATTTTGACTGCTGGAAGCGGCAGAACTGCTCCGTGAGGCCGGGGCAGACGGCAATCTCCATCCTGGAGCCGCACGAGTACACCAAAGACGACGGCACCCCCGGCACAGGCTACAACGTCAAGAAGGTGTTCGACATCTCACAGGTGGACACCAGCAGGCTGAAGAACACGCCGCCGCCCCGTCACGTCCCAATCACCCATGTGGACACAGGCGAGTGGACCGTCGGCGCCAAGCGCCGGCTCCTGGGCGCGCTTGCTTCCAAAGCCCCGGTAAAGATCACGGGCGTGGACGGGCTGCCCGACGGCCTCGACGTGATGTACGACCCGCAGACAGAGAGCATTTCCGTCCGCAGGGGCATGGAGTTTGCAGATACCTTCCGCGCCGTGGCGCAGGGGCTTGCCTACGCAGACCTCACCACGGGGGCGGATACGCAGGCCGACCCGCACTTCTCTGCCTATTGCGCGTCTTACCTGCTCTGCAGGCAGTACGGCGTGGACACGCAGGGCTTTTCGTTCGCATCCGCGCCCGGACTGCTTGCCGGCATGGATGCGCAGGAGGTCAAGGACGGGCTTTCGCAGATCCGATCCGCTGCCGAAAACATCTCCGGGCGCATTGCGCGGCAGCTTGCGGCGCAGGGAAAGGCGGCGAGGAATGACAGCGCAAAATAGGCAAGATAGAAGCCCAGGAAGGGCGCTTTCGGGGGATGGAGAAATGCCACGCTGGAAAGGAGCTGCCGGACGATGAAAAAGGGAACCGTGACGGTCGCGCTGGACCCCTATGAAGAAGGCGCGGTCATTACCGCCTTGAACGAGCTGCGGAACAAGGCGCTTGCAAGGAAAGAACCCACCGACTCTGTAGACGACCTGCTGCTCAAGATCCTCCATGCCCCGCGGCGAAAAGGGAGGGCGCAGGATGAAGCGAGATAGCCCAAAGCAGACCCTAATCCTTGCGGCGTCCGGCTTAATCCCCGTGGTGTGGGTGGCTCTGCTTGCCGCCCCCGCCGTGGCGGGAGGCCTGCCCGATATTCTGCAAAACCTGACGGCGGCGATAGACAATCCATTTCAAATATCATGGTGCGGGGACAGCTTGAAAACTGTCCTCTTTTTGATTGCCGTCTACGGGTTGGCAATCGGGATAACTCTTTCAACCCGGCGCAACACCCGCCCCCGCGAGGAACACGGCTCTGCCAAATGGGGCGAAGCCGCCGCCGTCAACCGCAAGTACGCCGACAGGAAATTCACCGAGAATAAAATCCTCACACAGAATGTCCGAATCGGCTTTGACGCGCATAAGCACCGCCGCAATCTTAACGTCCTTGTATGCGGCGGCAGCGGCGCGGGCAAGACCCGCTTCTACTGCAAGCCCAACGCCATGAATTGCAACACCTCAATGGTGATTTTAGACCCGAAGGGGGAAATCGCCCGCGACACCGGGCATTTGCTGAAAGCAAGCGGCATGGAGGTCAAGGTGCTTGACCTTATCAATATGTGGCGCAGCCATTGTTACAATCCGTTTGTCTATCTCAAAGAGGACAACGACGTGCAAAGGCTTGTCACGAACCTGTTTAAGAGTACCACGCCCAAAGGGGCGCAGACCCAAGACCCCTTTTGGGACACGGCGGCTTCCATGCTCCTGCTTGCGTTCATTTTCTATCTGAAGTACGAAGCCCCGCCCGACGAGCAGAATTTTCCGATGGTGATGGAAATGCTCCGTGCGGGCGAAGTACGCGAGGACGACGATAGCTATCAGTCACCCCTCGATGAACTTTATGACCGTCTGGAAATGCGAAGCCCCGACCATATCGCGGCCAGGTATTACCGCGACTACCGTTCCGGCTCTGCAAAAACATTGAAGTCAATCCAAATCACTTTGTCCGCAAGATTAGAAAAATTCAATCTTGACAGCCTTGCCGCCCTCACCGTCACCGATGAACTGGATTTAGAGAGCATCGGGGAAAAACGAACCGCGCTGTTTATCATCATACCCGACAATGACAGCAGTTTCAATTTCCTTGTTTCCATTCTCTATACCCAACTGTTTCAGCAGCTCTTTTATTCTGCCGACCACAAGCACGGCGGGAGTTTACCAATCCATGTGCATTTCCTCATGGACGAGTTTGCGAACGTCAGCCTGCCCGATGATTTTGACAAGATACTTTCGGTCATGCGGTCACGGGGCGTATCGGTATCCATTGTGCTTCAAAATATGGCTCAGTTAAAGGCTTTGTTTGAAAAACAATGGGAATCCATCGTAGGCAACTGCGACGAGTTTCTGTATCTGGGCGGCAACGAGCAATCAACGCACAAATACGTTTCAGAGCTGCTCGGCAAGGAAACGCTGGACACGAACACTTACGGAAAATCCACAGGCAGGAACGGCAGCTGGAACACCAACTACCAGAACAGCGGAAGGGAGCTTCTGACCCCCGACGAAGTGCGGATGCTCGACAACCGCCTTGCCCTCCTGTTCCTGCGCGGGGAGCGCCCGATACTGGATGAGAAGTTTGACCTCCTGCGCCATCCGAACCTACGCGGCACGGCGGACGGTAAAGCCGAACGGTTCATGCACGGAGGGATCCAGTCGGTTGCCACTCTCGTCTTTGACGGGGACATCGACCCGGCGAAGCTGCTGGAAATCGTGCTCCCGGAGGGCGAATCCTATGAGCTGCTCTCCGAGGAAGACCTGGAAACATCATCTGGGCCAAAGGAGGAATCTTATGCGGAAACCGCACAGACAAGACCAGAAACAGAGCCCCTGCAGGGAGCGCCGGAACGCGGGCGCAGGCGGAAGCCTGCGCACAGCCGCAGCCATCCTGGCCGCGCTCGTGCTGACGGCGGGAACCGGCAGCACGGCGCTGGCGGCATCTGACCCTCTGGCCGTCATCGACAACCTGAGCACCTTCATTTTTGCCCTCATCCGGGCGGTCGGCATCATCATGCTGGGCTTCGGCATCGTCCAGGTCGGGCTGAGCCTCAAAGGCCACGACCCGGCGCAGCGCGCCAACGGCTTTCTGACCCTGGCAGGCGGCGTCATCGTCACCTTCACCAGGGAGATCCTGGCGCTGATCACCAGTTAAGTCTGCCATGTACCGGCTTTTTCCCTGGCGCCGCCGGCCGCTGGGGCAATGCCGGCGCAGGACCTTTCTCCAGAAAGGAGGGCCTTTTGGACTGGACTACCGAAAATTTAGAGAACTCCTTAGGCATCTGGAACCAGAAAATGGCGGAGGTCTTCCAGCTCCTCACCCAGAGCCCCGAAACCTTCAAGGGCGGCGGGATCTGGAAGGCCATCCTGGACATCCATGGCGCGGTGCAGGCTGTCGGCTTAGGGCTGCTCGTGCTGTTTTTCGTGATCGGCGTGATGAAGACCGTCGGCAGTTTCGCGCAGCTCAAACGCCCCGAAACTGCGGTAAAGGTACTGATCCGCTTCGTTCTCGCCAAAGCCGCCGTGACCCACGGGCTGGAACTCATGACGGCGCTGTTCTCTGTCGCGCAGGGCCTGGCCGCAAGGATCATGACGGCGGCGGGCTTTGCCGGGGCGGACGAGAGCGTCCTGCCGGAGGGCATCAAGGATGCTGTCGGCAGCACGGGCTTTCTTCACAGCATACCTCTATGGGCTGTGTCATTGATCGGCTGCCTGCTTATCACGCTGCTCAGCTTTACCATGATCATGTCCGTGTACGGGAGATTCTTCAGGCTCTATCTGTACACGGCCATCGCCCCCGTCCCGCTTGCGTCCTTTGCGGGAGAGCCCACAAGCAGCATGGGGAAAGCCTTTGTGAAGTCCTATGCGGCGGTCTGTTTAGAGGGCGCGGTCGTCGTGCTTGCCTGCATTATCTTTTCCCTGTTCGCGTCCGCGCCCCCGGTGGTTGACCCCAATGCGGCGGCGGTGACACAGGTATGGGCGTATGTGGGCGAACTCATCTTTAATATGCTCGTTTTGGTCGGCGCGGTCAAAATGGCAGACAGATTAGTCCGTGAAATGCTCGGACTTTAAGAATGGAGGCAGGCTCTGATGGACAGCAGCGGATCTTTTTACAAGGAAGGACTGAGAAGACCTTTGGAGGAAATCAGGGAGGATATATTTTTTAGGGCAGGCGGTTTTCAGAAGGAAGCATGGTACGGCGGTTTTTCAGCCTATATCCGGCTTGGGATCTGTCAGCCGTCCCCCGGTCACGCCTTAGAGGTACAGAAGGCATTAAAAAGAATGGGCTATTCTACGCGCACGTCTGAGAACAAAGGGAAAACCTATATTCTGCCCGGCACAGAGAGCCGGAGCGATGAAAAGAGCAGCTTATGGAAGTGAAAATCAACAAAGAAATCCGCAATTATACCGAATCCATGTTTTTCGGGCTTTCGCTGCGGCAATGTATCTTTTCCGTCCTTGCCCTCGGCGCCGCCGTAGGTATTTTCTTTGGACTCCGCGGCCACCTCGGCACGGAAACCGTGTCCTGGGTGTGCATCCTCGGCGCCGCTCCGTTCGCGGCGATGGGTTTCATCACCTACCACGGCATGACGGCGGAACAGTTCGCGTGGGCGTGGCTCAGGTCTGAAATCCTCATGCCCAAGCATCTGGCCTTTCAGCCCACGAACATCTACTACGAAGCGGCCCGGCCGCTTATGGAAAATCCAAAAAAGAAGGCGGTGGAACGTGCTAAGGACTCTTAAGACATGGTCCAGGGAAAACAAAGAGCGGTTCAAAGTGCCGAAAGGCGTACAGGAAATCATCCCCATCCAGGCGATCTACGAGGACGGGATCTTTCTTGTCCGCAGGGCAAACCTCTCTGGCGGGAACAAATACAGCAAGACCTGGAAATTCACGGACATCAACTATGCCGTGGCAAGCCGCGAGGACAAGGAGAGTATGTTTTTGGATTACTCCGAACTCTTGAACTCCCTTGATTCCGGCGCGGCGGCGAAAATCAGTATCCGCGCAAGCCGCCTTTCCAAAGCGGACTATGAAGCCAATATCCTGATCCCCCTGACGGGCGAAGGACTGGACAGATACCGCCGCGAACTCAACGCCCTGCTCCTGAAAAAGGCGACGGAAAGCGACGCCATTGTGCTTGACAAGACGATCACCATCTCCGTCTGCAGGAAGAATATCGGAGAAGCACGGGCGTACTTTGCCCGCGTGGGCGCGGGCTTAGCTGCCCACTTCTCCCGTCTTGGGTCTGAATGCTCCGGGCTTTGCGTCCAGGAAAGGCTGGAAATCCTCTACCGCTTTTCCCATCCGGAAAGAGAGGAAAGCTTTCCGTTCGATATGCATGCGGCTATGCAGCGCGGGCACAGCTTCAAGGACTATCTCTGCCCCGATTCCATGGAATTTGACAGGAACTTCTTTAAGATCGGCGAACACTACGGCCGGGTGCTGTTCCTGAAAGAGTACGCTTCCTTCATCAAGGATACCATGGTCGCGGATCTGGCCGATCTCAGCCAGAACATGACCCTCTCCATCGACATCCGGCCCGTCCCGATGGAAGAAGCCGTGCGCGAGGTGGAAAAGCGTGTGCTGGGCGTGGAAACCAATATCACCAACTGGCAGCGCAGGCAGAACAGCAGCAGCAATTTCAGCGCGATAGTCCCTTATGATATGGAGCAGCAGCGCAAGGAAAGCCGCGAGTTTCTGGACGACATCACAAGCCGCGACCAGTACATGATGTTTGCCACGGTCACGATCGTCCACACGGCGGCGACCAAAGAACAGCTTGATACGGACACGGAAGCGCTCCTGTCCACGGCGCAGGAAAACCGCTGCCAGATCGCCCCGCTGGCCTTCCAGCAGCTTGACGGCCTGCATACCGTCCTGCCGTTCGGACACACGAAGATCCAGGCGGTGCGTACCCTCACCACGGAAAGCCTTGCCGTCTTAATGCCGTTCAAGGTGCAGGAGGTACAGGACCGTGGCGGCATCTATTTCGGGCAGAATGCTGTCTCCCACAACCTCATCATGTGCCGGAAAGAACATCTCCTGAACCCGAACTCTTTCCGGCTCGGTGTCCCCGGCTCGGGGAAATCGTTCGGCGCGAAAATGGAGCTTGTCATGATTGCGCTCATGTTCCCCGACGACGATATCCTGGTCTGCGACCCGGAAAACGAGTATTCGGCTCTGCTCAAAGCCCTCGGCGGCGAAGTCATCCGGATCGCGGCGGGAAGCGACGACCACATCAACGCGATGGACATGGTGGAGGGCTACGGAGAGGGTGCCGATCCCGTGATCGACAAGAGCGAGTTTGTCTGCTCGCTCTTTGAGCAGCTGGACCAAGGCGGCCTGGCGCCGGAAGAAAAGAGTATCATTGACCGCTGTGTCCGCCATGTCTATGAAAATTATAAACGGGAAAGGAGGAGCGACGCAGCGGACGGGCTTTCGCCGCAAGGCGGAAGCGAAGAAGACGAAGCCTGCGGCGGCAGGCTTCCGACCCTTGCGGTGCTGCGCGAGGACCTCCTGGAACAGCCGGAGCCGGAGGCCAAACGCCTTGCCCTCAAAATGGAGCTTTTCACGGACGGGAGCCTCAACGCTTTCGCCCACAGGACCAACGTGGATGTCCGCAGCCGCCTGATCGACTACAACATCATGGACCTGGGCAGGCAGCTGAAAACAATGGGCCTCCTGGTCATCACCGACGCCATGCTCAACCGCGTGACCGAGAACTGGCGGCGCGGAAAGCGGACGCATATCTTCCTCGATGAGTTCCACGTCGTCTTTGAAAATGAGTACAGCGGGGCTTTTTTCAATTCCGCCTGGCGGCGTTTCCGCAAGAGGAACGGCTACCCCACGGGCATCACGCAGAATGTGGAATATCTGCTGGATTCCGTTCTAGCAAGCACCATGCTCTCCAATTCGGAGTTTATCGTCATGCACAGCCAGGCGGCGGCCGACCGCGGCAAACTGGCGCAGCTTCTGGGTATCTCAGACGCGCAGATGGACTATATCACCAACGCCCGCGAGGGCGAGGGGCTTATCCGGCTCGGCAGCGCCATCGTGCCTTTCATCAACCGGTTTGACAAAAGCACGGAGCTATACAGGCTGATGACCACGAAGCCGGAAGAATCGGTTATCAGCTGATCCTCTGCAGGATAGCCGCCTTGTGGCAGCGGCAGAAAAGACTGGAGGTGAGGAACCGGGTGGCTGACATTAAGACCAAAAACACGGCCAGGGACATCAAGGTATCGGATCGCGCCGCCAGGGTGGGTACCTACATGAAAAATGCCGCCGGGCGCATCAAAGGCGCGGCTGAATCTGCGGACAGCCAGTCCGAACGGACGCAGGAGGCGGGCTGTCACTCTCCGTCCGGGTATGCCATCGGGCGCGTTTCAAGCGGGGCGCGTACCACAGCAGAAACGGCGGTGAAGTCGGCGGCAGCTGCGGCTGACAGCATGAATAAGGCAAAACAGCAGTCTGAAAACGCCAGACAGCAACTGCCAAAAGCGAGGAAACAGGCGGCGGAGCAAGCCAGACAGACGGCAAAAAAGGCGCAGAAAACCGCTAAAGACCTCAAAGGCAGAGCCGACCAAGCGCGGCAAACCGCCAATAAAGCGCAAAAATCCGTACAGGAAGCCAAGCAAACACTAATCCGCACCCGTCAATCCGTCCGGCAGACCACGGAAGCGGCACGGAAAACTATAAAAACGAGCGGACGCGCCGAAAAAGGAATCAAGCAATCCGTAAAAGCTGTTAAGGCTACCGGGAAGAACAGCGTAAAAGCCGCTAAAAAAGGCGTGAAAACGGCACAGCAGACGGCGAAAGTTGCCGCCAAGACCGCAAAATATGCGGCAATCGCGGCGAAACGCGCTGAACAGGCCGCCCGCGCCGCTACAAAAGCGGCAATTAAAGCCGCCAAAGTTGCGACCCGTGTGGTGATTGCCACTGTCAAGGCGATTATCGCTGCGACAAAAGCCCTCATTTCCGCGATAGCGGCGGGCAGTTGGGTTGCCGTGGTGATCGTCCTTATTACCTGTATGATTGGACTGCTTGCCGGTTCTGCCTTCGGGATTTTCTTTTCCGGTGAGGATTCCGGCAGCGGCCACACTATGCCGATGGCGATACAGGAAATCAATGGGGGATACGCCGACAAGATCACGGAAATCCGAAACAGCAACGCCCACGGCGGTGTCCAGATGTCCGGCACACGCGCCGAGTGGAAAGAGGTACTGGCGGTGTATGCCGTCAAGGTCAACACCGACCCCGACAGCGCGCAGGACGTCGCCGCGATGGACGAGGGCAAAAAGGAGCTTCTCCGTTCCGTATTTTGGGATATGAATACCATCAGCTGCCGCACCGAAACCAAAGAAGTCACGGAAGTGACCGCAGAGGATGACGGCAACGAGGACTCCACTTCCACCGACACCACCGGCGCCAAGACCATCCTCTATATCACTGTGTCCCACAAGGCCGCTGACGAAATGGCGGCGCGGTACGGCTTTAACGCCGAGCAGAAAGCGCAGCTTGCCGAGCTGCTCTCCGACGAATACGCCGGCCTGTGGAGCGCGGTACTTTACGGAACCCGCAATGGAAGCAGCGATATTGTGGCGGTTGCCGCGGCTCAAATCGGCAATGTGACCGGCGAGCCGTATTGGAGTTGGTACGGTTTTGACAGCCGCGTGGAATGGTGCGCAGCCTTTGTGTCATGGTGCGCCAACGAGTGCGGTTATATCGACGCGGGCATCATCCCACGTTTTGCCTCCTGCCAGTCACAGGGCATCCCGTGGTTCACCGAGCGCGGACTGTATCAGACGGATAATGGATATCTCCCCAGACCCGGCGACATCATCTTTTTCGACTGGGAGCAGGACGGATACAGCGACCATGTGGGAATTGTGGAGTATGCCGAGGGCGGGACCGTCCACACGCTCGAAGGGAACGCAGGCGCCGACGGTGCTGTGATGAGGCACAGCTACCGCTTAAGCAGCGCCGCCATCTGCGGCTATGGAGCCGCAGGCATGTAACGGCACAGGGACATGGCAGGGACGGCAGGCCCCGGCAGGGCGGGAAAGGCAGTGCCGCCGGGGCAGAAAGGAGATTTCTGGACCATGAGAGAAGAGATTCCTGCGAAAGGAAAGGACGGGATGGAACTGGGTACGCGCCGCGTGTATGCGGTCGCGAACCAGAAGGGCGGCGTGGGCAAGTCCGCCACAAGCACGAACCTGGGCATCGGGCTGGCGCGGCAGGGCAGGAAGGTCCTGATCGTCGATCTGGACAGCCAGGCATCCCAGACCGTGTCGCTTGGCTGGAAACAGCCGGAGGAATTGCCTGTTACCGTCGCGACACAACTCGGAAAGGTTGTGGCGAACAAACCCATTGACCCGCAGGATGGTATCCTGCACCACAGCGAAGATATTGACCTGATACCGTCCAGTATTGAGCTGTCAGGACTTGAAATGCGGATGGTCAACGCCATGAGCCGCGAGTCTGTGCTGAAAAGCTATCTTGCGGAATTACGGCGCGACTATGATGTCATTGTCTTAGACTGCCCGCCGACGCTGGGCATGATGACGGTCAACGCCCTTGCCGCCGCCGACCGCGTGATTGTGCCTGTCCAGCCGGAGTATCTGTCCGTGATCGGCATGACCCAGCTGTTTGACACCGTGGCGCTCGTCAAAAAGCAGATCAACCCCGCCTTGCAGGTAGAGGGCGTCCTGGTTACCCTCGCCAATATGCGGACAAATCTGGCGAAAAATACGCTGGAGATACTCCGTCAGGCATACGGCGGTAAAATCCGCATCTTCCCACACCCCGTCCCCTATTCAACCAAAGTAAAGGAAGCGAGCGCGGCGGGCAGGAGCATTTTCGCCTATGACCCCAAAGGCGCGGCGGCATATGCCTACGGCGAACTTGTAAAGGAGGTGGAACGCAATGGCAGACAAATCGGGGCAGACGTTCGAGCTGCCAAAAAAGCAGAGCTTAGTCGCTGAACTGTTCACGACGCAGGAGGAGCGCGACGACGACAGGCGAGAGAAGGTTCTGGATATTCCTCTTGCCGAGATTGACGATTTTCCCGACCACCCCTTTCAGGTAAAAAACGATGAAGCCATGCAGAGCATGGCGGAAAGCGTGAAAACCGTTGGCGTTCAAACTCCCGCGATCGCGCGGCAGAAGGAGGATGGCCGGTACGAGCTGATCAGCGGACACCGCCGCAGAATGGCGGCAACGCTGGCAGGGCTTGAAACCATGCCGCTTATCGTGCGCGGCCTTTCCCGCGATGAGGCGATTATCGCAATGGTGGACGCGAATTTACAGCGGGAAACCATTCTGCCAAGCGAAAAGGCGTTGTCCTACAAGATGAAAATGGACGCAATGAAACGGCAAGGACAGCGAACAGATTTAACTTCATCCCCACTGGGGATGAAGTCACAGGGAAAGCAATCGCTTGACGAATTGGGGGAACAAGTAGGAGAAAGCCGCAACCAAATTCACCGTTATATCCGCCTGACGGAGCTGATCCCACAGATCCTGCGGATGGTAGATGAGAACAGAATCGCACTCCGCCCTGCTGTAGAGCTTTCGTATCTGGAAAACGAAATGCAGGAAATGGTGTTGGAGGCAATGGATTTTGAAGACCGCACACTCTCTCACGCTCAGACAATCAAAATGCGGGGGTTTGCGGCAAAAGGAATGCTCGACAAGAATGTCATCGCCTCTATCATGCAGGAGGACAAGGGCAGCCAGAAAGAGCAGTTCAAAATCCCGCGAGAAAAGCTGAGCAAGTTCTTCTCCCCCTCAACCCCGTCCGCCAAGATGGAGGAAACCATCATCAAGGCACTGGAGCTTTGGCGCAGGCGTGAGCAGGACCGTGGCGCAAGGCAAAGCCCCAGATAAGGAAACCGCATAAAATGAGGGATTGAAAATGGACGCAAACAAGTACGGTCATTATTTTAAGGGCCATGATGAAGCAAAAACCGATATGCACGACAGGGCCGCTAAAGAACAGTTGCGTTTGGACAGCAAAAAGCGTGACGATAAAGGGCGGTGACAGCGCGTGAACAGCCGAATCATCCGCACGTCTGGCGGGCGCGTTTATCATTGCGCCGATTGCCCGTACCGCAGCCGTGATACGGGTTTTTGCGGGTTTTGTATGCGGAAAATCCCTGCTGAGATGAAAGACAAGAAAAATGGGAAGGAGGTTTCCACATGGCGGCCAAATACCAATTTATCATGCAGATGTACGAATCCGTCCTGCAAAGGGTTACGCACAGCCCTGCCGAATGGACGGCTTTCATACGCGCCGCCTGCCGGAATTATAAGCTGCCCTTTAACGACCAAATCCTTATTTACGCCCAGCGCCCCGACGCGACGGCGGTCTTGGAGATTGAGAAGTGGAATCGGCAGTTTGGCAGATGGGTCAACAAAGGCGCAAAAGGAATTGCGGTCTTTGATGAGGAATATAACGGCAATTCCCGTTTGAAACACTACTTTGATATTTCCGATACCCACGAAAGCCGATTTTCCCGCCCTGTTCCCATTTGGCAGATGAATACGGCATATGAAGCGGACGTTATCGAGAGCTTGGAAAACTCCTTTGGCGAGTTAGAGGACGATTCCGGCCTTGCCGCCGCCCTCATTTCGGCGGCGCACAATGCCGTGGATGACAACCTTTCCGATTACCTCAACGAACTCATCTATTGCCGCGAGGACAGCTTTTTAGAGGAACTTGACGGCCTCAATGTTGAAATGGAATACAAGACCGCCCTGCAAAACAGCGTGGCGTATATGCTTCTCACCCGCTGCGGATTGGACGCGGACGAATATCTTGACTTTGAGGATTTCCGCTATATATCCGACTTTAACACCCGCAACACCGTCAACGCCCTCGGTACGGCGGCAAGCGATATTTCGGAAACCTGCCTGCGTGAGATTTCGGCTACCGTTATCAATCTGCAAAGGCAGGAGCAAAATCAAAATCGCACATTTGCAACCCCGCCCCAAAAAGGCGATAATAATATCAAAAACAGCGAAAGGAGTACCCCACATGAACGAACTGACATATCGGACGCAGGGCGATTACCAAATACCCAATCTGCTTCCCCCGGAGGAAGCCGCCCCGGTAGTCCTTGGCAAGTACGCATTGGCAAGAAAGAAATTCCTCAAACAGAGCCGCAGAATCCTGTTCACGAACCTGCTGACATCGGGCAAGCTGAACGCACATCTGATGGAAACCGAGCAGACGGCGAACGAGCGCATGGAACTGTTGACCCGGCAGATGGCGGCGGCGCAGGGCGTGGACGAGAGCTTGAAAGCCCGCGACCAAATGAAATGGGTGGGCTTGATGAACAATATCCGCCACAGCGCGGAGGAACTGGTGATGAGCGAACTGATATACGCATAAAGCCCCTGCCCCGGGGTCCCCACGAAGTCCGCAGACTTCGTGGGGTGGGAGCAGAATATCGGCAGCTCACCCTTATGGGAGAAGCGGAGGAACAAAAATCCTCCGCTTTTTCTATTTCTCAGCAGATTATAGATGAAGTCTTGACCACAGGCGGCAACGAGGAAAACAGCGTCCTGCGTATCATTTCATGGTTTCGCAGGATTCACACGCCGACTGAAAACGCCGCGTTTCTCCGCAAGGAGTACGGCGAGGGCGGCAAAGGATTTATTTTCGGCGGGCAGCACGTTTCGGTTTGGTGGGATGAAAATATCATTCGCATTGCCGTAGGCGATAACGCCCGCTATGCGGAAAACGCTACCACCCTCCATTGGCTGAATGTGGAGCTACGGATTCGGGATTTATTCCGGCTTGGGCGTTTCGCTCCGCAGAGCGAGCTTGATAAAGTGGACGGCTTTGAACTCAAATCACTTGCCGACCATTTGTGGTATTTGCACCACGACCTTGCGGACGGCATAACATTTTCCTTTATGGACGAGGAACTGTTCAAGGGCGGTTTCCCCGACAGCACCGCGCATATTGCGGAACTACTGGCAGAGCCGACAGCGCGGCAGACAATTCTTGATGGGCTGACCGAATTTGCTGCCGAATATGAACAGGACAATGACCTGCTTCGTTTCCGCTTTTCCGAAAGCCATATGCGTGACGCGCTTACTCTGCTCAACGATTTGCAATATGACCCTAACATCTTGACCGCCGACGAATCGGTTTCCACGCTGCGTCCGGGATTTATCACGCAGGACGAAGTGGACGCAATACTTCTGCAAGGCGGCAACGTGGAGCATGGTAAATACCGCATTTACTCCTACTTCCTCCACGCCCACACCGCCAAAGAAAAAGCCGACTTTCTAAATGACGAATACGGATGGGGCGGCACAGGGCGCACAGGCTTCAATGAGAACCACGACAGCAAAGGCATTTCGTTCAGCCGTGAAAACAACCATATGCCCTATGACAAAGTGATTTTGCCGTGGAGCAAGGTTGCAAAGCGTGTTGATGAGCTTATCGCGGACGGACGGTATATGACCGAGCGTGAGCGCGGCCTTTTGCCCGAATACGAAAAGAGCGAACTGGCGCGGGAGGTCTATCTTTTCTATACCAATCAGCCGGAGGACGTGCCACGCCCTTACCCTTTTGGAAGCGAAACAACAAACGCAATCAAGGAAATCCGTCCGCAGCTTGACGAGCCGGAGCGCGTTGCCGGGATATTGAGCGGTATGGCGGCGGTACTCGACAACACCGCCGACTTTGACCGCAGCTATCAGTCCATGCAAAAGGCGTTTGAGGATTTGACCGCCTACCAAAACGGCGAATACACGCTGTTTCCCACAGATAAACCAGCCGAAAAAGAAACGGCACAGCCCGCGCCCGCACCTGTCACGCATGAACAACCCGCCGCCGATGAAGCCGCCGTTTACGACCTTCAGCTTGGCACGGCGGTCTATCTTGGCATGGACGAATATGAGATTTACTCCTTTGACGATTCAAATGTTGTGCTGCGGGACATTAAATATCCCCTGTTTACAAGGGATATGCCGCGTGACGAGTTTGAACGCAAGCTGCGGGAAAATCACTTAAACGACCATTTGATTGCAGACGGCGAAACGGAAACGCCCGTGCTGCCGATACCAAAACAGGAAACAGCGCAACCGCACACTCCAAAGATTGGCGACAGGTACGAGATACAGGGGCGACGGTTCGTTGTGGATTCCGTGGATACGGATTCCGGCAAGGTGAGCCTGCGTGATGTGACCTTTGAGGGCAGCGCGGGATTTCCTGTTTTCCGAAGCGAGAGCTTTGACTTCATTCGGCAGTATGACCCCATAGAGGATTTACCCGACGAAAGACAACGAATTGTCACAGAAACAACACCTATCCCCACAGATGAACCTCTTACCCCCGCGTGGGAAAAACCCAAGCCGAAAGGCAAGGTCAATGTATTTGACCCACACCCCGAAATACCGCAGTCAGAGCGGCACAATTACCGCATTACGGATGATGACCTCGGCGCGGGCGGCGCAAAAACCAAATTCAAGAACAACGTGGAAGCCATTAAGACCCTGCAGGATATTGAGCTTGAGAACCGTTTTGCTACACCCGAAGAACAGGAGATTTTAGCGCGGTACGTCGGTTGGGGCGGCTTGCAGCAGGCGTTTGACCCCCACAACAAGCAATGGGAAGATGAATATCTCGAACTGAACGCCCTGCTTTCGCCCGAAGAATACGAATCGGCGCGGTCAACCACGCTCAACGCACACTACACCTATCCCACAGTCATCAAGGCGATTTACAAAGCCGTGGAAAATATGGGCTTTAAGACGGGCAATGTGCTTGAGCCATCCTGTGGAATTGGCAACTTTTTCGGACTTGTGCCGGAGAGTATGGCGGGAAGCAAGCTGTTCGGCGTGGAGCTTGACAGCTTGACGGGACGCATTGCGCGGCAGCTTTACCAAAAAAACAATATCGCTGTGCAGGGCTTTGAGAAAACCGAACTGCCCGACAGCTTCTTTGATTTGGCAGTCGGCAATGTGCCTTTTGGCAGTTACGGCGTAGCGGATAAGCGGTACGACAAGCACAAATTCCACATTCACGATTACTTTTTCGCCCGGACACTTGATAAGGTCAGACCGGGCGGGATTGTCGCGTTCGTCACGTCGCGGTTTACGTTGGATAAAAAGGATTCCTCCGTGCGGAAATATATCGCGCAAAGAGCCGACCTTATTGGCGCAATACGGCTTCCCATGACGGCGTTCAAAGCCAATGCAGGAACGGAAGTCACCACCGACATTATCTTCCTCCAAAAGCGTGACCGCATTGTGGATATTGAGCCGGACTGGGTGCATTTGGGCTATGTGAACGGCATAGGCGCGGACGGTGAGGAAACGGAAATCGCCGTAAACAGCTACTTTGCCGAACACCCCGACATGATTCTCGGCACAATGTCCGCCGCAAGCGGAACACGGATGTACGGCGGCGAAAACAGTATTTCGTGCGTACCGTTTGAGGACAGCGACCTTACGGAGCAGCTTGCCGAAGCCGTTACCAATATCCATGCCGAAATCACCGAGTACGAGCGTGATGAGGACGAGCCGGAGGAAGAGTTCGCTATCCCCGCCGACCCGAATGTCCGCAATTACTCCTACACCACCGTGGAGGGGCAGATTTATTATCGTCAAGACAGTATCATGGTACCCGTGGAAATGCCCGTCACGGCGCAAAACCGTGTGAAAGGCTTGATTGAACTGCGGGAGTGCGTCCGCACCCTCATTTTCTATCAGACGAGCGACTACCCCGACCACGCCATTGACGCGGAGCAGACAAAGCTCAACCGTCTGTACGACAGCTTCACCCGCAAATACGGGCTGATTAACTCACGCGGCAATTCCATTGCATTCGCGCAGGACAGCGCATATTGTTTACTTTGTTCCCTTGAAAACCTTGACGAGAACGGCGAACTGGAAAGCAAAGCCGCTATGTTTACCAAGCGCACCATCAAGCCGCATATCCCCATTACCCATGTGGACACGGCAAGCGAAGCGTTGGCGGTATCCCTATCCGAAAAAGCAAGGGTTGACCTCTCCTTTATGGCGCAGCTCACCGATATGAGCGAGGACGCAATCGTAAAGGAACTTGAAGGCGTTATTTTTCTCAATATCGGCAACGCAAGCGACCAAAGCAAAACCTATGTGACCGCCGACGAGTATCTGAGCGGTAATATCCGCGAGAAATTGGAACTGGCAAAAGCGGCACAGGCAACCTTTCCCGATGGGCGATACGACGTCAATGTCAAATCCCTTGAAACCGCCATGCCGAAAGACCTTACCGCCGCTGAAATCTCGGTGCGTTTGGGCGCAACATGGCTGCCGGAGGACGTTGTTCAGCAGTTTATGTACGAGCTTTTGCAAACCCCGCCCTATGCACAGGGGCGCGTCAAAGTCCACTATTCCCACCACACGGGCGAGTGGAACGTCACCGAAAAGACCTATGACCGCTCAAACATCCACACCTTTAACACCTACGGGACACAGCGGATTAACGCCTACCAAATCATTGAACAAAGTCTGAATCTGCGAGACGTTCGGATTTTTGACAAGGTTTACACGCCGGAGGGCGACGAGAAACGCGTCCTCAATAAAAAGGAAACCGCCATCGCCCAAGCGAAGCAGGAAATCATCCGCAGCAAGTTTGAGGAATGGATATGGAAAGACCCTGCCCGCCGCGAACGTCTCTGTCGTTTGTACAATGACAGGTTTAACAGCATCAGACCCCGCGAATACGACGGCAGCCACCTCAAGTTCCCCGGCATGAATCCCGAAATCGTACTCCGCAAACACCAAATAGACGCTATCGCACATCAGCTTTACGGCGGCAATACCTTACTGGCGCACGAAGTGGGCGCAGGCAAGACCTTTGAAATGGTTGCGGCGGCGATGGAATCCAAACGGTTGGGGCTTGCTAATAAGAGCCTTATTGTCGTTCCCAATCATATTACCGAGCAATGGGCGGCAGAGTTTTTACAGCTTTATCCCTCTGCAAATATCCTTGTGGCGACCAAGAAAGATTTTGAGACCAAGAACCGCAAGAAGTTTTGCGCCCGCATTGCCACAGGCGATTATGACGCTGTGATTATCGGACATTCGCAGTTTGAAAAAATACCCATGTCGGCGGAACGGCAGGAGGCTATGCTTAGGCGGCAGATTGACGAACTGATTGAGGGGATTGACGAGGTTAAACGCAACAAGGGCGAGAAATTCACCATCAAGCAGATGGAAAAGATGAAGAAAAATCTTGAAGTCCGCTTGCAGAAACTCACCGACCAATCAAGAAAAGATGATGTCGTCACCTTTGAAGAATTAGGCATTGACCGCCTGTTTATCGACGAAGCCCACTATTTCAAGAACCTTTTTCTCATCACGAAAATGCGGAATGTGGGCGGTGTCGCACAGGTGGAAGCGCAAAAGTCGAGCGACCTGTTTATGAAAACGCAGTACCTCGACGAACTCACAAACGGGCGCGGCACGGTGTTTGCGACAGGCACTCCCATTTCAAACAGCATGGTTGAGCTTTACACCATGCAGCGCTATCTGCAATACAAGACACTTGTACAAAACGGTTTACAGCATTTTGACGCATGGGCTTCCACTTTTGGGGAAACAGTTACAGCGATAGAACTTGCGCCGGAAGGAACGGGCTATCGTGCCAAAACCCGCTTTGCCAAGTTTTACAATTTGCCTGAACTCATGTCGATGTTCAAAATGACCGCTGACATTCAAACAGCGGATATGCTGCAATTGCCTGTGCCAAAGGCGAACTTCCACACCGAAGTTATCAAGCCGAGTAAGTGGCAGCAGGATATGGTTGCGGAGCTTGCCGAACGTGCCGAAGTTATCCGAAAAGGCGATATTGACCCACGAATCGACAATATGCTGAAAGTCACCAACGACGGGCGTAAGTTGGCTCTCGACCAACGGCTCATCAACGAAATGCTGCCCGACGACCCGAACGGCAAGGTTGCCGTTTGCGCGGCGAATGTGTTCCGCATTTGGGATGAAAACAAGGAAAAGCGTTCCACGCAGCTTGTGTTCTCCGACCTGTCCACGCCCCACGGCGATGGGAAGTTTAATGTCTATGACGACCTCAAACAAAAGCTGATTGCCAAAGGAATCCCCGAAGAAGAAATCGCCTTTATCCATGACGCGAACACCGAGGTCAAGAAAAAAGAACTTTTCGCAAAGGTACGCAAAGGACAAATCCGCGTCCTTATGGGAAGTACCCAAAAGATGGGCGCGGGTACAAACGTGCAGGACAGACTTATCGCATTGCATGATTTGGATTGTCCATGGCGTCCGTCCGATTTGGCCCAACGGTTAGGGCGAATTGTACGACAAGGCAACAAAAATCCCGAAGTCGAGATTTTCCGCTATGTCACCGAGGGGACGTTCGACAGCTATTTGTACCAGCTTGTGGAAAACAAGCAGAAGTTTATTGCGCAGATTATGACGAGTAAGACTCCCGTTCGTGTTGCGGAAGATGTGGACGAAACGGCTCTTTCCTACGCCGAAATCAAGGCTTTGGCGACTGGCAATCCGCTTATCATTGAGAAATGTCAGCTTGAAATGGACGTGAATAAGCTCAAAATTCTGCAAGCAAGCCACAATAGTCAAAAATACGCTTTGGAGGACAAAATCCTCAAAGAATATCCGCAGGCAATCAAGCGGTTGACCGAGCGAATATCCGGCTACAAGACCGACATTGCAACAGTGGCGAAATACCCGGCAGACAAAGACCATTTCCCGCCCATGAAAATCGGCGGGGATCTTTTTGCCGAAAAAGCCGACGCGGGCAAGGCGATAATCGAAGCCTGCAAAGCGATGTCCTCGCCCGACCCCGTGGCGTTGGGCGAATATCGCGGCTTTCAGATGATACTGTCCTTCGACAGCTTTTCAAAGGAATACCGCGTTACGCTCTCCGGGGCGCTCTCCCACACCGTCAAACTCGGCACGGACATTCACGGCAACATCACCCGCTTGGACAACGCTTTGGAACGGTTTGCAGAACACAAGGGATATGACGAGCGGGAGCTTGCGGAGGTTCGGCAGCAGATGGAAAACGCCAAGGCCGAGGTGGCGCGGCCTTTCCCGCAGGAGACGGAGCTTGCCGAGAAAACGGCGCGGCTGGCGGAGGCCAATATCGCGCTGAACCTTGACAAGCGCGAGCCGGAAATCGTCGGGGGCGAGCCGGACGAGGGCGACAGCGCGGACGCGCCGCAGAAGAAAGAAAGAGCTTATGGGAGGTGAAAAATGGGTTATCAGGAGAGTTTGGTTTTGGTTAGGCCACACCAGCATCTGCACAGCATTGTTGCGGACTGTGAGAACAAAAGGCAAAGCGGCTGTTATGAGCAGAATCCCTGCTCTATCGAATTGCGGTCGGTGGCTGTCCTGAAACGGCGGATACACACATCCCCGGCAGGAACAAAGCTGCTATGGGTGACAGGCGGCCGCTACTTCCACAATAGAGCGGGCCTGCTTGGTAAGCCTTTGGGCGATAGCAGGCTCAAGCTGTTGTTTCTATCGGCGGAGAGCCTTTTTGGGCAGAAGCATACAGACGGCATTGATTTCCCAGACAGTATAAGACTGTCGGAAAACTCTTGGATAAAGCGATATACGCCGCAGGAGTTCCTTGCGGCGGTTCGCCCCTATACAGGGAGGCCGAGGGGCGTGATCGATGGACCATCGAAATATCCCTGACCTTTTGAGGACAATGCCGAAGCGGATGGCCTGGGGCATCGCCGACGAAGCGCTGGAATCCGCCGTCCCGTCCCGAAAGCCTGATCAGCCCAGAACCGGGCCCGCAGAATCCGGTGCCGCGATACTTGGGGGCGCTTTTCAGACGCTGCGCAGTGCGTGGCAAAACTGTTGCCGCAGGCAAGGCGGCACGGCCAGACAAGAAAAGGAGAAAGAAGCCATGGTCATGAAAAAACATCTCTATAAGCAGCTCGTCTACGGATCCTTCCTGAAATCAAGCCCCAGGGCAGTCATGATCTGCCTCATCGATATGGCAAACCCGCACAGGGGATTCTCCTGCTTCCCGGCGATCGGCACGATCGCCCAGCGGGTCGCCCTGAGCATCTCCACCGTCAAACGTGCGCTCAGGACGTTAGTCAGGCAAGGATTCCTGCAGAAGGCGGCCTGTTTCTATAAAGGCTTCCAGCAGACCAATCTTTACACGGTGCTGTTTCCCGGCCCCCGCACAGGAAACGGGGAAGCGCCCCAGCAAGGATCCGGGCGGGAGGATCCGGCAGACTGTCCGGCCGGGCAGGAGACACCCGAAGACCCGCAGGACAACGACCCGTTTCCGCACAGGGCTGCCGTTCTCTCTGGCGGCCCAGAACGCAGCTTCTCATCCTTTTTCCCAAAACGGGCGTGGAGCCGGACTGTAAAACGAAAAAACAGACATACAGGAAGGAAAAAACGGATCCGGTAAAAAAAATGACCTCCCCGGAGGGCCAGGGTGGCCCCCAGAACAGAAAGGGAACGGGAATTACCAGCCGAAAAAGAAACTAAACCGAAAGAAAACCTCTAAACACAGATGCCCGGCGGTATCCATGCACAAAGAGGACAGGCCTGTGTCTTCCCGCGCCTACAAAACCCGATGCTGCTGGGAAAATAAAATAACATATGTTATTTATATGCATGTACTACACAGGCAACAGAAGGCCGGTCATACGAATCAGCCCTCTCCTGCCCGTTTTTTGTGCCTATTTATTCGACAGGGTCTTCTATTATGCTGCCTTTGCCTGCAGTAAGCAGGCGGTACACCGTCAAAGGTATGTACCATGCGGCACAGACAAGCCGCCATACCAGAACGACCCCACCAATGATACCGCCCAATATGAAGTTGAGGGCGACAATCCCTACCGTTCCGGCTATGTCGTACCCATGCGGCACAAGCCATACAGACATACGTCGGATACCGAACGGGATACCGCAGCACAGCCACACATAAAAGTAGTCTGTTTTGCCGTTCTTGGTAAATACTGGATTGAACATGAGGAATAAAAACAATGCAGCAGCGGCGGGCAGAACTGTTTTCTTAAAAAATTCTTTCCATATTTTCCTGCGTGTCATCTCCTCGCTCCTTTTCTGACGGAAATTGCGGGACAGCTTCCATATCCGTAAGATGGTTTCAACAGTCTTTCATGCATCGGCGGTCTGTCCGCTCTGTGCCGAAATCCCCACAATCTTGCAGTCTACTTGTATCATACACTTATGCGTGTGTCAACAAGTTTTTCAAATATTTTTTCAGCACAAGAAACACCTGTGTATCATGGTACCAGATACTCCGAGTGCTTCCTGCGGCCCTTGCAGATGGATGTCTGTCTATGTTAAAATGGCGCTATTCCGAAGAAAAGAAGGGAGCAGGCCATGGAAAAAATACAGGAAGTCCTCCTGAGTGTGGATGAGCAGCGCCAGTACGACACCGTACGCCGCATCCTGGAGGGGAACCAAAGCCCCCAGAGAGCGGCACTGATCCTAGGCGTGACTGGCAGGACCATACGCAATTATATCAGCGGATTCCGCAAAGCAGGTGCCCAATGGTTCGTACATGGAAACCGCGGCAGAAAACCAGCACGCACCATTGCGCCGCAGGTACAGACGCAGATAGCGGATCTGTATCAGTCCAAGTATTATGACGCAAGCTATTCCCACGCGAAAGAGCTCCTTGAAAAGAAAGAGGGCATCGGCATCTCCGAAAGCAGTGTCAGGAAGATCCTGCTTTCGAGAAACCTCCTTTCACCGCAGGTCCATAAAAAGACCCGCCGCCAGATACAGAGGAAATTAGAGCGGGCAAAAAAGTCCGCCGGAACAGAGGCCCAGCAGGCAGCAATCGAAAAAGAGATAGCGAGGGCCGCCGCACCGCACCCGCGACGCGAGCGGTGTCCGTATTTTGGCGAGATGATCCAGATGGACGCTTCGGAGCATCCATGGTTCGGAACGCAGAAAGCGACGCTACATGCCGCCATTGATAATTCGACCGGAATCGTTGTGGGAGCGTATTTTGAGCGCCGCGAGACCTTAAGCGGATATTATCACGTATTCCATCAGATCTTAGAGACATATGGCATACCGTATATGTTTTATACGGATAACAGGACCGTATTCCGGTACAAAAAGAAAAAAAATCCCGCCCTCGAAAAAGATTCCTTCACACAGTTTTCATACGCCTGCCATCAGCTTGGCGTAGACGTGAAAACGACCAGCGTGCCGCAGGCAAAAGGGCAGATCGAGCGCCTTTTCGGTACGCTCCAGCAAAGGCTGCCGGTTGAGCTGCGTCTTGCGGGCATATCTGCCATGGATGCCGCCAACGAATTCCTGAGGACATACCTTGACGGATACAATGAGAAATTTTCCAAGTCAAAGACAGATCTGAAATCTGTCTTTGACTTAAGTCCGGGCGCACAGAAAATCAACCTGACACTTGCGGTCCTGACGAAGCGTACCATAGATAAAGGACATTCCGTATCTTTCCAGAACCATTATTACCGCACGGTAGACCATGATGGGATTCCGTTCCATCTGGCGCCCAGGACAGAAGGCCTTCTCGTAGAGGCCTTTGACAAAACGAAATATTTCTGTACCGGCGGCAGAGTACTTGCCTTGGAGGAGATCCGGAAACATGAAGAGGTTTCCAGCAATATCGACAGGCCCGCCGGAGACAGGATAAGGCCTCCGCAGAAGAAAAACATACCGGCAATGGGACATCCTTGGAGAATGCCGGTTTTTGATTCGTTTCTAGGAAAGCAGGCTCACAGACGGCACCTAGCCGGCGCATAGGTCCTGACCCCGCACAGATACGTTGACGGGCTGGTGAAAGCCGGCCTGTTCTGTGTGCAAAAAGGGAGAGGTCATGCTTATCAGCAGGGCTGGTTCTGGAGGAGGTTAAGAACGGGTGCTTTTAGCCCCCTCCTGTAGCTGGTTAAAAAATTTTTTAGGAAAAAATCAAAAACGCTTGACATACCTTTTTTACGTTTTTTTCATCGGCTGATAACTTGGTTTCTTGTAAAAGGAAATGCAACAACAAAAAGCAATAGAAAACCATAGGGCAAAGCCGTATCATGGAACCTGGAGAACGCCAATAAAAGGACGGCGGCCTATGATCCAATGAGAGCATACCACAGAAGGGCGCGGATTCCAGCACCTATCCGCAGACGGGCGCGGCGGGATAAGGGCGCTCTGGCGCAGTGGGTGCGAGGCTCCGGAGATCGCGCCGGAGACGGAGCGGACAGAAGCATGGCAAGCCGCAGGATAAGACGCGGCACGATACGACAGTCAGACAGCGGCCTTACGGAACGACCTGGATCTTTGCCGAGACGTGGGAAACCGTCTGTCGGAAAAACCGCGGGCGGAGCCGCAGCGCCATAAAAGCAACGGGGTACACGGAGTCCATCGCCTATGCCGATGGGAAGCTGAAAGAAGGCTGGGGAACCTGGCGGCAACCCTATGGAGATTTGCTGCATGTGATATGGCAATGAACCTACATAAAAAAATTTAAAAATTATCTTGACAATCTGTTGATAAGGCGCTATACTAAAATCAGGAAGAAAATAATTCCAACTTTTACAATTTAAGGATTTCAACTTCAAAACGAAAGGAGACAGTACTATGCAACTTAGTAAAGAACGGGCAGACGCACTTTGTGCAATCATTGCACTTGGGTTTGTGGGGCAGAACCAGCGTGAGGATAGAACGGGCAGGACACTCTATCTATACGATTCACAGGCAGATGCTATTAAGCATGCCACGCTTCAACAGACCCTATGGGATAGCTTTGGCATCAACATTGCCAATGAGTTACAAAATGCCAAAGACGCTACTACAGGACGGAAAATCCATCCCTTTATTTACGCCCTGCCCTATGGCAATGAGGGGGGGCCTCGGAGACTTACCTATGAGGAAGTCAAGGTGAATGAGGAGGAAATTGCAGACATAGCACAAATAACGGAATCCGCCGCCAATTCCCTGATTACTGCAACAAATCGTTTTCGTGGTGCATATATCGGGGGGTTTATCAACTATACAGAGGGGAAGCTATCTTTAATCGGTCCATCCAGCCTGTATTTGCGTGAACGTATGTATCTAGCCCGTAACAATCCCCGGCCTGAATCCGTAGCTGCAATGTTCATTGATTATGCCAATGTGGTACAAGAAACGAAAAAGTTTCTCAGGGAATGTTCACAGACATTTCGTACCCATGGGGCAATCTATGAGAACATTGGGACTTCTTCCGACTTAACCGAAGCATTGATTTCGGAAGGAAAGCCGGGGGATGATCAACGCATACTTGAGGAAGGCAAGATATTTTCCAGCTGTCACGGATTGGTAACTTCCATGTATTATCACTCGGATGTCCATTCCCATCACCTTGATGAAGGTGTATGTGTTGAGCTGTCTCTGAGTGACGATACCTGCAAATCGGCCTCCTGCATCCCTTGTGCAATCTTTGCGGCATCGCAGGGCACTCCGGCTTCGGCAGTACATTTTGGCCGGGGAGATTTTTGGAATCTGCCCACTGTTGCAATACGAAGGTCGCTCAATCCACGGTTTGAAGATAATTGGCGTGCTTTCGTTACTACCTGCTTTGTTTCCGCAAGTCACGAAATACTGGAATGGCAATTTTTTCATCCCATCACAATGCAGATGGCAGGGCTGGTTGGCAACGCAGCTGAGTTGGCGGCAATTCCGGAAATGTTTCTTGATGCTTTAACCTTTGAAGGCTCGTTTATTGACAGAATGATAAAATACCTGCCAATCTATCATCCGCCAGCAGTACAACATACTTAAAATATTTTGCGGTGCACTACTGAAACATCATAAAAATGTACAAGGAGGAAAATTGATGCCGCTGATTTAGAAAGGTGACCAAAAGCTGCGACAGCAGCAAAGAAAACGGGCAGATTATTTACGGAATGCGACGACGGGGGGGATCCCGGGCCGCCATCCAGCGCTATGACGCGGACGGGCGCAGGGACGGGGAGTTCCCGCTGGACCTGTCCGGGTTCGCAGACGTCCCCATCTTCGCGGACGTCGTCGGGGACGGGATCTGGGATTTCTACGTGCAGGGCGATTACTTTGTCCTGGGCACGATCAACCGCAGGGTCTGCGTCCTGAAGCGCGACGGGGACGCCGTCCTGCCCGTCACGGTCCCGAAGGCGCTGTATGCCCGGATGCTTTCCGATTCCGATTATATGGGCTATCCCGGGCCGGACGCGGAGAGCCTGTACTTCATGGACTCAGACCTCTCGGATGCCACGCTGTATCAGCTGGACAGGGCTTCGGAAGCCTTCGAGGCTTTCCGGCTGCCGCCCCCAGGCGACTCACAAGGATACGATTATTATTACAGGAACCGGAGAAGGGATATTTTACGCAAGCGCTTCGACAGCGATGAGGAAACTTATACTACTAAGGAAACTTACGCGATCCTGGCGGCGGAGAAGCTTAAAATCTGACGGGAGACCACAGGGATCAGCGCCGCCATGGGAATGTTCCTGCGCGGCAGCCTTACGGGCTGCGTTGGGAGGGCGCGGCGGTACCGCGTTTTACAGGGAGCCGCCTGACAGAAAGTCTATCGCCTGAAGATACCCGTCCAGGCCCTGCCCATAGATCTGCTTCTGGCAGACCGGGGCAATGACCGAAACCTTGCGGAAATCTTCCCGCTCCGTGATGTCCGAAATGTGGATCTCCACTTTCGGCACAGGCAGGCTCGCCAAGGCATCCCGGATCGCGTAGCTGTAATGAGTATAGGCGCCCGGGTTGATCACCAGCCCCTCCGTTCCGTCAAAATACGCCTCCTGTATCCGGTCGATGATGGCGCCCTCGTGGTTGCTCTGCCAGACCGTGATCTCCTGCCCGGTTTCCCTGCCCTTTGCGGCGATTCTGTCCAGCAGGCAGGCATAATCCTCCCCGCCGTAAATATGTGTTTCCCGGATCCCCAGGAAATTCAGATTCGGCCCGTTGATGACCAGTATTTTCATTTTGCTCCTATCCGCCCGCTTTCGCGGGCATTTCAATCAGGGAGATGGGAAGCGGACGGTTTTCCCGCTTCCCATTTTGCTCTTATCCGCCCGCTTTCGCGGGCATTCCCATTTATCATCCGCCTTTCTTCAGCTCTTCTATGATCCGCGTCACCACCTCGTCCGCCTGCAGCCCGTCCACATCAAGGACCAGATCCGCCGTTTCCTCATAAAAGGCGACCCGCTGCTCCATCAGCGCCCGGATCTTCCGCAGCCTCGCAGGAGGGCGCTCCGAACACGGCTCCGCGCCCGAAAGCGCTTTTTCCGGGGAACCCTCCCCTTGCAGCAGAGGGCGCACGGTATCTGTCTTCAGCCGTTCATACACCGTCTCCGGTCTAAGCCGCAGATAGACCACTGTCCCCAGTTCCCGCAGCAGCTTCCGGTTCCGCGCCCTGGCCGGAGTGCCGCCGCCCACGGAAAGGATCAGGCGGCTCCGCCATTGGAGCAGCTCCCGGAGCAGGTTCGTTTCCAGATCCCGGAAATAGTTTTCTCCTTCCCGCTCAAAAATCTCGCGGATACTCCTGCCCTCCCGTCTTTCGATCATTCTGTCCATGTCCTCCATCGTCCGGCGCAGGCCATAGGACAGCTGAACCCCTACCGTCGTTTTCCCGCTTCCCATAAAGCCGATCAGCACGATGTTCTTACGGCACTTCCTGGTTCTGCCCCGGCGTCTTGGCAGGAGGCTCTTTTTCTCTTCCTCCGACGCACTTATGGCTTTGAGCAGCTTCCCATAGGCCTCTTTCGCCAGCTCCTCCCCCACTGTCCGCCCTGTCCAGAGTTCGTAGGCGATGATCCCTTGGTACAGCAGCATTTTCATCCCGTTATAGGCTCTGCCGCCGTGCCGCTGAACCAGCTTCATGAAGCGCGTCCGGGGAGGGTTGAACACCAGGTCGTACCCGGTATGTATTTTTTCATAAAAATCGCCCTCCTCCACGACCGCTTTCCCCACGTCCGGATACATGCCCACGTCGGTGGCCTGCACCGCCAGGAAACGTTTCCCGCCGGGAAGCTGCCTGTATTCCCCAAGCTCCATAGGGTGTACCGCTTCGCGCCCGGTCAGGGCGTTCACCTCCCGCGCGACGGCGCAGGCCTTTGCCCTGGTACGGTTGAGCAGGAAGATGTGCTTCGCCCCCTGCCGGGCAAACAAAAGCGCCACCGCCCTGGCCGCGCCTCCCGCGCCGAGGATCAGGATCTCTTCGCCCTTGATCTCCACTCCGTCCTGCTCCATCGCCCGGAGCAGACCGGGCAGATCCGTGTTATAGCCTTTGAAGCCCCCCTCCACGCGAACCAGGGTGTTCACCGCCCCGACGGCCTGCGCCAAAGGATCCAGCTCGGCTAGATAAGGAAGGACTTCTGTCTTATACGGTACCGTCACGTTGCAGCCCAGAAGGTTCAAGGCATAGGCGCCTTTCACCGCTTCCTCCAAGTGTCCGGCAGCCACGTGGAACGGCACATAGACCAGATTCTCCTTCGTTTTTTCCGCAAGGAAACCGTGGATCACCGGCGACTGCGTATGTCCTACCGGATTCCCTATCAGCCCGCAGGTACGGGTATATCCGTTGATCATCGTCTACCTCCCAGGTGCGGCGCGGCCTTTGGGGCTTACGCGCAAGGCCCCGTGGCTCCGCAAAGTTCGGCCTCATTGTGCGGCGCGGCCCGGATCTTTGGGGCTTACGCGCAGGATGCCGGGACTGCTCCGCAGTCCTGGCAAGGGCATGGCCATTCGGCCTGTATCCTATCCTGCGGATAGGATACCATGAGTTGGGCGATCTTTCAAGCACGGCTTTGGATCCGCGCTTTTCAGATAAAAAATTTCAAAAAAATGCTTGCTTGACGATATTGTAGTGAACGAAACAAGCGCGTTGCTATTACCGGGTGCGGATACATGGAACGACCCAAAACATGGCGCTATATAGGAGAAGTAACAATATCCGAGGAGATGGCAGCAAATGTAGTAATGACAAGGGTTCAAAGTGTAATATCTCAAAGATTGTAATCCGATGTATACTGGCGAAAGCGGTGATGAGCCGCAAATAAACAGTATATGGAGGATTCTTTGAATGAAAAAACCAAAAAGTATCACAGCGTTCACGCCGTCATTGCCACTGGCAAAATACTGACTTTTTTAGATTATGACTATGAAATTTTGTATGTAGAAAATGGCAAAGGCGAGTTGCGCCGTCTTTATCTCCACCTCACTGAAAAATGAATTAGATATAGTTTCATTAGACTACCCTCCATCAGAGCGTGGCGAAAGCTGTATCTTTTTAATCGGCCGTCATAGCTTGATAATTTAAGTAGGACAAGAGCCTGCCCTTTTATTACAGAGGGCAGGCTCTTGTTGAATTTGGCAGCCAGACTATCATAGCGTAAATAACGCCTTAGATCCTCAGCTTTGCGCCCCACGCCTTTCAACGGGTTTGCCCTTAACATTGTTAAATTGTGTTAGCTCCATTAAATTTCTACAATCTTAAAAACCTTTTAACTCCGTGACGTTTCAATAAGAAAACAAAGATACAATCCAATGCCATAGCCAAAATAAAAACAAGAAACAGCGGGAAAAGAATATCTCCTTTGCTATATTTTAAAACAAGGAATGACGGTATTACCACAAAGCTGATCCCGCCAAATATTCCAATGATAGACGACATGCTGTGTTTCACTATCGTTACTTCATTCGTCCAATCGAAACGCGGTAGCAGCAGATTGATTGTCAGGCCATACATTGCTGTAAGAACTGCGAACGATATAGGAAACAGAAAAATAAGGAGCATTTCGATCGCTTTTAATTTGAGAACAAAAACTAAAATAAACGCATTAATTAGAATGGCAGGTATTGTTAGAGTCAAATTTACGGCTATTTTTGATTGAAAGATGTCAAAAGGTGAAACTGGATAACCTTTCAACATAAAAAAAGTTTTCCCCTCTAACGAGATCGAACAGGCGGCGGTATTCGTCAAACAAACCAGCGTTGTCAAAGCGATAATGATAAGGCCATGAAATTTATCCGGCATATTGGTGAAGTAATGAATTGAGTTAAAGGATGAATAGAGATAATCCCCCTTAAACAACAGTATTAATGTAAGCACAAAAGAAAAAATGACACCGGCCATCGTATTCACGACATACATCGTGGATGAAAAATAGCGTTTCAATTCTCTTTTATACAGGGCCTTCATCGGGACACTTACTTGAAAGCTCCTATCACTGATCAAGGCACCTTTTCTTTTCACACGGCGGATTGCAGCATAGATTTTTCTGTAGTAAAAACCCATTCCCGCAACATAAACGGCGCTGATCGCTGTTAAGCCAGCCAAATACAAGAGAAAGTACAAGGCACCTGACCAGTGAGACAATCCTTTTAGGTAGAAACTTGTGTAAGAATAAAACATATAGAGGCTTGAAAGAATTTGAAGAACTTTTTTAAGCAACAGGTCTGCATCAGCACTTTTAATGAAGAACGAACCTATTAGCATGATTATTACAAAAGCCAAAATTAAAGTTGTCAGAATATGATTTTTAGGGGTTCCTAACTCCTTCACCAACACCCCGATAATGATACCCACACAAATTCCGATTATCACAGACAAGACCGGAACCAATAGAATGGTAAAGAAAGCATAGACATAATAAAGGAATGGCTGCGATAGAGATATGCCATATACGATGAAAGACGGAAGCATTAAAAAGAGCGAAAGTGCAAAATTAAAAAGGTATACAATCAGTGTTTTGCCGATCACAATATCCGTAATCCGTATCGGTGAACAAAGGAGTTGTTCCAAATCGTCATCTAAAAAGAGGATTCCCGCGCCCCTGAGCACCGCAGAAAACAAGCATATATGTCCTGCTAATGTAATCATAGGAGCCAGCAGGATATTGAACAGTTCGCTTGAAGGTATGTCTTTTCCAAGCCGTACAGTGTAAAGGAACCAAGCGGCAAAAAGGAATAAACCGGCAGCTACAGAAACGACAGCCAGCAGAGCGGTTCTTAATTTCTTTGTTGGATTTCTTTCATATCGGAAATCGTTAACCCTTGTTACCCCATAAAGGTAGATAGACAGTATATTCCTAATTGTTTTCATGGCTTTTGTCCTTTAACTCCAAAAACACATTTTCAAGGCTCTCGTTTCCAAGAATTTGCTCAAGCTCTCCGCTACTGATTAAAACCCCATTTTTTATAATGGCGATTTTATTACATAGCTTTTCTACAACATCCAATACGTGGCTGGAAAACAGAATGGCGCTCCCGGCGCTGCATAATTCATTCATCAGCTCTTTGAGCGTGTGAAAGGCCATCGGGTCTAATCCAACGAACGGTTCGTCAAGGATCAGCAGTTTCGGCTTATGCGAAAAGGCGGCGACAAGAGCGAGCTTTTGTTTCATGCCGTGAGAATAGGAGGAAATCAAATCACCCAACTGACGGCTAATCTCCAACCGTTCTGAAAGGTTCTCAATTTCTTGCTTTCTTTCATCAGCGGGCACGTTATAAAGGTCGCAAATAAAATTCAAATATTGTATGCCCGTCAGGTATTCATACAGGCTCGGATTGTCTGGAACAAACGCCATTTCACGTTTACATTCCACTGGCTCTTTGTCAATGAGCCGACCGTTAATCCATATCTCGCCTTCGTCATATTCGAGGATGCCGGAGCAGGCTTTCATCGTTGTGGTTTTGCCCGCCCCGTTATGCCCAATAAAGCCATAAATATCGCCCGCATCGACCATAAAGGTTAAGTGATCGACGGCTCTTTTTCCGTTGCCATAAATTTTCGTGAGCTCTTTTATTTCCAGTACATGATTCATCTCTCATCCCCCCAAAAAGCAGTTACATATAGATTATTTCAATCCCAAATATAAGACGATAATTGTTACAATAATGGCAACCGCCGGAACTATGTATAATTTCCATAGCCCCTTCTCTTTCTTCACAACTAAACTCGCTGCGGCAATCAGATTCACAAGGGCATAGGCAACCGGAAAACCGAAAACGAGCCACGGCTTCGGAATTGAATTGCTGACATTGCCATGCGTGTCCCAATGAATTGGTACGGAGTTCGGTAGCTTCGCGGAAAACGCCAGAAAAATCGCCATCATCAAAAGGCAAATCACGGTACTGATAACCGTATGGACTGCAATCTTGTTTTTCATAATAAAACCCTCCTATGAATTAGTGTGATTTGATTTTCGCCTTATATATAAGCAAAGCGAATAAAAGATACAAAAGGTACAAAAAGTACATAATGTACGTGACATGATTCGAACACGCGACCTTCTGGTCCGTAGCCAGACGCTCTATCCAGCTGAGCTACACGTACATCTGACAAAACCGGATTGCGGTGAAACGCCGGATCCCTGTCCGTCCGCAACCATCCTTATTATAAGCATTCCCCAAAAGACTGTCAATACCCTTTTTACGTTTTTTTTCATCGGTGCAGGCTGCAAGCTTCATCGCCCACCATTTTCTTTCAGTTATGTCCAGGCTGCCGGGATGGCTGCCTTCCTCCAAGGGGGGAAGGTGGCTGCGCTTTTTGATGCCGCCGCCATTCCGTTCGCTGTTTTGTACCCGAGGGTTCCGCCGGGGGCTTTCTTTCCTTTCGCCTTGCGTCGTCACAGGCTGTATCCCGCGCTTTTCAGATAAAAAATTTCAAAAAAATGCTTGCGCTTCCAGTATTTTTAGGGGTAGAATGAAGCGGTAAACTGATTTCTGTCAGCCGTGCAGGCGGGAATGAAAAGGAGGAATCCACCAATGCGTCTGAAGAAACGATCGGGTATCGGCCTGGCGGTCTGCCTGGCAATTGTTCCGGCGTCTTCCGCCGGGGCGGAAGCGGCGGGGGGAAAATATGAGGGCAGCCCCTATTTCATCGACGGCGACTCCGGCGGGCTGTCCGAGAGCGCCATCGACTTCAATGATCTTGACGCCGCCATCGACGAGATCCGGAACGACAGCCGGCTTTCGCTGTCTGAAAAGAGCCGGCGGATCGACAAGATCAATCTCCTGAGGCCGGAAAACATGCCGGGCGGCAGCGGGTACGCGGCGACCCAGTCGCTGCCCAACGCCGCTTCCCTCTGCATGGTGCCTGTCTTCACGCAGGAGACCGCATATTACTGCGGCCCGGCCACCGTGAAACAGACGCTGACGTATATCAACGGATCCGCCCCGTCCCAAAGCGTGATCGAGGGGGAGATCGGAACGACCAGCGCGGGAAGCGTGCTGCAGTATATGCTTGATTACATCAATGAAGAGCAGGACGAAAATATCTACGTGATCGTACACCAGCCCAGCGAACAGGCGATCCAGACCATGGTCTATAACGCGGTGCTGCACAGCGCGCCGGCCATCTGCCGGGTAGCTTTTTCCGCTTCTTTCCCGGACGGCTCCTGGAAATATTCAACAAACGGGCATTATATGAACGCCAACGGGTACAGCGGCTACGGCGCCGAGATCCTGGTGACGGATCCGAACATCATAAATGTTGATCCCAACGAGACCGGCTACTGCTGGGTCACTCTGACCGAGCTGCATGCCGCCACGCAGAACCATTTCGCGAAGGAGATGGCCTACTGAAACGGCCAGGGGCCAGAAGGGAGAACCGGCATGAAGATCCAGAAAACGCTCCGGACGGCCTGCGTCCTGCTTGGGACGCTGTCCCTCCTCCTTTCTTGCGCCGGCTGCGCCGGCCGGAAAGGCGGCCAGGCTCCCGGCGGGATTTCCGGTGAAGCCTCCCGGGAAACCTCCGGCGGACTGTCCGGCGGGGACTCCGGCGAAACTTCCCGGGAAACCCCCGGCGAAGACTCCGGCGTGGTCTCCGGCGGGGACTCCGCCGGGGTCTCCCGGGAGATCTTCCACATCACTTCCGACGTGATCCCCGGCAGCGAAGACGCCGCCGAGCCTGCCTTCCGGACGGCATCGGTCGGGGAGGCCCTGTTTGAACCGGCCTGGCCGCTGCCGGACAACGCGGCCCCCCTGGCTTTCTTCGACGACGGCAGCGTCCTGTACACGTTATCTATCCGCCCGGATCCGGAACACCCGGAGTACACGGAGCAGATCGCCGGCCTGTTCGACCTCCGGTCGGGGGAAAACGTGGAACTGGCGCGGTATCTCCCGCTGCACTTTGGCTTGAACTGCTCCACGCTTACGGACAGCCGCCTGTACATGGTCACCCGGACGGCCGCGGGGACCGAACAGCTCCTGGAAGTGGACATCGGTACCCGCGAAAGCCGCACCGTGCTGGATTTCCCCGACGACGCCGCGCACGGCATCAATGCGGTACGCAACATCTACGCGGCCGGGGAAGACCTGCTGCTCCTGCAGCTCAACAACCGTCCCCAGCCGGAGAAATGGAACTATACCCTTGCGTGGATCGACCTGCCCGGGGGCGTCCTGCGGCCCGTCGAGTCCGATTTCTCCGCGCCAGGCAAGTATAGCTGTATCTGGCCCTGCGTCCCCGCCGGCGCGGACCGGATCTATTTCTACACGGAATGTAACGACGGGGGGGAGGGACGCAGGTTCGCCATCCAGCGCTATGACGCGGACGGGCGCAAGGACGGGGAGTTCCCGCTGGACCTGTCCGGGTTCGCAGACGTCCCCATCTTCGCGGACATTATCGGGGATACCGTCTTTGATTTCTACGTGCAGGGCGGTTACTTTGTCCTGGGCACGATCAACCGCAGGGTCTGCGTCCTGAAGCGCGACGGGGATGCCTTCCTGCCCGTCACGGTCCCGAAGGCGCTGTATGCCCGGATGCCTTCCGATTCCCATTATATGCGCTATCCCGGGCCGGACGCGGAGAGCCTGTACTTCATGGACTCAGACCTCTCGGCTCCCACGCTGTATAAGCTGGACGCGGCTTCGGAAACTTTCGAGGCTTTCCGGCTGCCGCCCCCGGGCGACTCACAGGGATACTTTTATTATTACAGGAACCGGAGGGGGGATATCTTACGCAAGTGCTTCGATAGCGATGAGGAAACTTATACTACTAAGGAAACTTACGCGATCCTGGCGGCGGAGAAGCTTCAGATCTGACGGGGAAGCGCAGCTTGATATTTTTCTCAAAACTGGCCTTTCACCTCTTGTCATTTTCCGACATCTGTGCTAAAATCTATATGTCAGTGTAAATTGGCGTTTGTCTCGCCAAAAGCGGCTGGCTTGTCACAGGAAGAAGGAGGGGAGGGCGGACAATGAGCGCTGTCATGAACGCGGTATATGGCCACTATCTGACCACAGATCCTCCCAGGCAGACCGCGCGCCACGCTGGCCACAAGAAGGGCGAACTGCGCAGCGTCTACGCTTCCATCGTAAAGCTGAACAAAGAATCCTTCTGGTATCTTCCCACGACGAGCCGCTCCGCCCTGGACTACGCCGTGGATCTGAAAGAACACGCCCGGGAGCTGCATAACACGATCGCTTCTTTGGGCGGACTGGAAGAGAGCGGGCTTCTGAATAAAAAGACAGCCTACTCCAGTCGGCCGGAGATCGCTTCCGCGACTTTTATCGGAACCTGCGACGAATCCCCGACTTATCGGCTGGAAGTGCGGGAACTGGCTTCGCCGCAGGAAAATCTCGGGAATTTCCTGCCGAATGCCAAAGTGAACCTGGCGCCGGACACTTACTCTTTCGATATTGCCATCAACGACATGAACTATGAGTTCCAGTTCCCTCTCGGGGAAGCCGAAACCAATCTGGACGTACAAAAAAGGCTCCAGCGCCTGATCGGCAGCGCCGACATCGGGCTTACCGCCTCCCTCGTGGAGTCCGGCGGAAAGACCGCCTTGAAGCTGACGACCCAGGCCACAGGGCTTCCTGCGGAAAAGGCGGCTCTGTTTTCCATCACGGACGACCGTACCAGCAAGACCGCCGGGGCGGTGGGTTACTTCGGCCTGAATGATGTCAGCCGCCAGGCAGCCAACGCCCATTTTTTCCTCAACGGGGAGCCGCGTGAGTCTTCTGCCAATCATTTTACCATCGGCAGGCGGTTCGATGTGCGGCTGTATGGCGTCAGCCCCGAGGGTACGGAAGTCACCCTCGGTTTGAAGACGGACGTGGAATCATTCACGGACAACGTGGTGAACCTGATCGACGGATACAACAGCTTTATCCAGGCCGCCGCTTCCTATCTGGAGACCCAGCCCCGGAGCAGACAGCTTCTCCGGGAGATGAGCGGGATCGCTGCTCTGAATTATGAGTCGCTGGAGTCCATGGGGCTGCGCTTACAGGAGGACGGCAGGCTGCAAGTAGATCCAGAAGCCCTGACGCAGGCCGTTTCGGACGCCAAGGATCAGAACGCGCCCTTTGACTTCCTGCGCGGCTTTACCCATCAGCTGCTCCGGCAGACGAACCAGATCTCCCTGAATCCGATGGCGTATGTGGAAAGAAAGATCGTCGCCTACAAGATTCCCGGACGGAGTTTTGCGAACCCTTATGTCACCAGCGCCTACAGCGGGATGATCTTCAGCAGCTATGGTTAAGCAGGGCGGGAACCGGCAGATCCGGGCATGTTTTTCTGAAAAATCCCTGTACGAATGCTCGGAGCGCATAAAGAAGCAACAGGAAAAGGCTAAAACATCAGCAAAACGATAAGCAGTCAATGGGTCTGAGGATCGATTGAGAGAAATCTCCAGCGTTTTCCAAATAATAAGCGTATTCCTCTTCCTAGACCTTTTCCTTGCTTATGTCTTACCAGCGTCTATATGGTCTGTCGCCGCAGAACCACGGAAATCAATTTTGTGAATGTTTATGCAAATCATATCAGCGAAACAAATGAAACAAGTCCAAAACAATGCCTTTACTATAGATTCATCATGTAAAAACCCGCTGTTTGTGAATACGCTTGCATAATTATGAGCAAAATTGATTTCCGTGCCGCAGGACGCAAGGCGGTTGACATCCAGCTTTTCATAGGGATCACCTAGCTTTCCCTCTCCGCCATGGCAAGAGCCTCCGCTATGACTTGATCCATGTCATAATAACGGTACTGCCCCAGCCGTCCGCCGAACAGCACCCCTTTTTCCCGCCGGGCAAGGCTCTGGTAACGGGCAAACAGCGCGTTGTTGTGTTCGTCGTTGACAGGATAATACGGCTCACTCCCTCTTTCCCACGGAGCGGGATACTCCCGTGTGACGACGGTATCCGGCTGTGTCCCAAATTCAAAATGCTTGTGTTCGATGATACGGGTATACGGAACTTCCCTGTCCGTATAGTTCACGACCGCGTTCCCTTGGTAGTTCTCTACGTTTTCCATGACTTCCTGCTCGAAGCGCAGGGAACGGTATTGCAGTTCCCCTAGGGAAAACCGGAAATATTCATCCACCATGCCCGTATAAAGCACTTTCCCAAACGTATCGGCGCCGTTTCCACCGCCGTGTGTGTTGCCGCATTTTTTCTGAAAATCCCTGTACGAAATCCCCAGGCATACCGGAATGCCCTCCAGCATTCTTTCCACGATTCCGGTATAGCCGCCCTCGGGTATCCCTTGGTAGCGGTCGGAAAAGTAATTATTGTCATAAGTAAAGCGCACCGGCAGACGTCTTAAGAGGAACGCCGGAAGCTCCCGGCAGCTTCTCCCCCACTGTTTTTCCGTATAGCCTTTCACCAGTTTCTCATAGATGTCGCGCCCCACCAGAGACAGCGCCTGCTCTTCCACGTTCTGCGGGTTCTCCACGCGGCTGCCCAGGCACTGCTCCTCGATTTTGCGCCTTGCCTGTCCGGGCGTACGCACCCCCCACATCCTGCTGAACGTGTTCATGTTAAAAGGCAGGTTGTATACTTCCTCCCGGTAGACGGCGATAGGCGCGTTCACATAATGGTTGAAGCGGGCAAAGCAGTTTACATAATCCCAGATCCTCCGGTCGGAGGTATGGAAAATATGCGCCCCGTACTGATGAACCTGGATCCCGTGTACTTCCTCGGTATAGACGTTGCCGCCCACATGCTCCCGGCGGTCGATCACCAGGCATTTTTTCCCGGCCCGCCTCATCTCATGGGCAAACACCGCCCCGAACAGACCCGCTCCTACCACCAGATAATCATACTTCATATCAGTCCTTCCTGAGATACGGCCCCTAGTCCCGCCTAGCCCTTTGCGGGCCGGGAACGGGGGACTGCCGATCCGCGTTCAAGCCGTCCTATGTGACGAGCATGATATTCCAAAATCGTTTCCCGATCCGTCCTATTTTTCTTCTCCGCCGCGATTTGCTCCACAGTCACACCGATAGCCCGGCAAACATCTTTGCCCCGGATTTCATCAGCCAGCCATAGACACAGGCGCCCACGGCGGCAAAGAGCGCGCCGCAAATCCAGAAGTACGCCGTGACGGACACAACGGCGGATACCAGGAAGAAATACAGCAGACCCAAACCGACGAGCAGACCCATTGACCCGAATATCGTGAGCATGGCGGACATGCCCTGTTTGACCACATAGATTTCGTTCGTCCAGTCGAATTTCGGAAAATGCAGATTCACCGCAAGCCCCATGACGGCAATCAGTGCGACCATCGTCTGCGGCACGAACAGGATCAGCAGCCAATCCGCCAGGCTTTCCGCGAAGGCCGCTCCCACGCAGACCGCCGAAAACAGGCACGGAAGAGACGAAGAGAGCAGATGCGTAAGTACTTTCGCCCGAAGCACACTCTGCGCCGACACTGGAAGGCTTTTCACAATCCACAGGCTTTTGCCCTCCAGCGACACCAGCGACGCGCTGAGAACGTCGGCGCAACTTAAAAATGCAAGGATCGCCGCAAACAGCGCCGCAGGACTCGCATGGAGCAACGGAGCAAGCGCCGTAATCTGTGGAAGAATCCCGACTCCGGGCAGGAGTACGACCGGAGAGATCAGCATAAAAACCGAGCCGATGGACGAATTCAGAACGACCATCGGCCTGCTCCAGAATTTTGCCATCTCTTTCCCCACAAGCGCGGCAAGCGTCCCCTGAGCGGAGGTCTGTTTCTCGTGGTAAACGACTTTCCTGCTTCCCCTGTTTACGGTGAGTGTTTTTTTATAATTCGCCCCAAGCAGCAGAAGCGCAGCGGCAAACGGCGCCAAGGCCCACACCGCGAAGAACGCCAGGTTACCCGCAGCGCCGCTTGCCGCGCTTACGCCGAAGGAGTAAAACGGCGGCATTGCTTTTCGGAACGCCTCCGCGAGTTCGCCCCCTTTTGCCGCAAGCTCGCCCAAGTAACTCTGAAGATTGCCATAAACGAACAGATACCCCAAGAGAAAGAGAACGGAAATGATCAGCGTAAGGACATTCTTGTACCGCAGCTTTGACGACACCAGACTGAGAAGCCAAGCCAAAAGCAGCGCGACCGAGAGTGACATCGGCGGCAGAAGAAGAACGCCGGCGGCAAAAAACACAACGCCCCTCGCGGCGGCATGACCGCCCATAAGCCACGGAACAAACGCCGCGAGCGCCGCTATGAACGTGAAAACATACTCGGAAGCAAGCAGCACCAATACGCGGCTGATCAGGATTGCGGATGGCTTGATCGGCATGGATAACAGCAGTTCGTTGTCTTTTGCGCCAAAGACGACGGCCGCCGCGGTGAAGATCGTACTGACCACGCAGAGCGCAAATACCAGGATGGCAAGCATTGCAAAATACAGCCAGCCGATACCCGCTGAGAAATAGGGTTCGCACATCGCGGCAAACATTTCATAAAGCATCACGAAAAACCCAGCGGCCGCTATGAGGCCAAGAAATACCGCAGATACGGCTTTCCCGGCGCCTGGCTTTTGAGCGCCCTGAATTTTCCAGACGCCGGAAAGCAGGGCTTTCCCCTGGAGAACAAAAAGCTTTTTTATCATTTTTACCATCATTCTCCTTCCAAAATCTGGGGACTTTGTGCGCGGCACAAAGCTCCGGGTGAAAGAATGCAATTCTTTCAGCCTTCTCCCTCCAGCTCGAAGAACACCTTTTCCAGCGACGAATCGCCGCGCACTCTTGCCATATCGCCATATGCTATGAGTTTCCCGCCCTTGATGATCGCCACCTTGTCGCACAGCTTTTCCGCTACCTCCAGGACGTGTGTGGAGAAGAATACCGCTCCGCCTCTATCGCATTTTTCACGCATGATGTCCTTTACGGTACGGCTCGCCTTCGGATCTAAGCCGACAAACGGCTCGTCCAGCACCATAAAATCAGGCTCGTGGATGAGCGCCGCTATGAGCGCGAGCTTCTGCTTCATGCCGTGGGAATACGCCGAGACGGGCAAAGCCAGGTCGGCGGTCAGTTCAAACAGCTGGGCATATTGACGGATACGCTTCCCGCGCTCATCACTGCCGACACCGTACACGTCCGCGATGAAATTCAGGTACCTGATGCCCGAAAGGAAATCGTAAAGGTCGGGGTTATCCGGCACATAGGCAGTGCGGCGCTTGCACTCCAGCGGCTCTTTCCGGACCGATTTGCCGCCGATGCGGATCTCCCCGGAATCAAAGCCTAGTATGCCGCAGACGGCTTTGATCGTCGTGGTCTTGCCGGCTCCGTTGTGTCCGATGAAGCCGCAGATCTCACCCGGCGCGATATGCAAGGACAGATCGTCCACGGCGCGCTTGCCGCCGTATGTCTTGGTCAGGCGGTCGATTCTCAGCATGTCAGTTCCTCCCTATCGAATTGATCATATCAAAAAAACACCTTCCTAAAAACTCCCTGATGCCAGGATACACCAAAGAGTCCTGCTTGTCCACTCTAAACGTGGACAAGCATTCCGGAGGTCCCGCCGCCAGAAACAAGTCTGCCCTTGGAGCTGCCCGGCCCGCTTCTCCGCTATTTTGCCTTCCTGCCTTTTGCCTTATACTTATCCAGCTGCGCGAAGTCGTCCATCATTTCCAAGACCTTATCGCGTCCGTTCTGGTTCAGCTTCACATAGTTCTGCATGACACGGTTTTCCAGAAGCTGTTCGCCCAAGGGAGTATCCCTTTCCAAGGAAGAAAAGTCCACCGGGTTCAGGCTTAGCTTGTCACACATCTTGATCACGGTGCCATAAGCCATGCCGTCGATGCCGCGTTCCAGAGCCGTCACCAGAGTGCTGTACGGAATGCCCATTTCCATCGCAAACTGGCGCACACTGCGGTACTGCCTTAAAATCTCCTGTTTCAAAACCTCTGCTTTCGTCATACACTTTTCCTCCTGATGATCTCATGAGCGCTTTCTATCCAAAAGATTTTCTGCTCCTGTCATGTGTCTAGGAACAATATACGGTATTCCGTGTGTTTTTTCAAGCCTTATTCTGAAAAATCAGGAGAAGTTGCGTTTGATTCGGTCTGGCGTCATGGTTCAGACCCCTCCGTCAGCCGTTCCATCTCATCAAGCAGTTCCCCGAACACCCGCAGGGCTTCCCGCACGGGTTCTTTGGACGACATGTCCACCCCGGCGATTTTGAGCAGCTCTACCGGAGGCCTGGTACAGCCGCCGGACAGAAACTCCCGGTAAGCCGAAAGAGCCGTCTCCCCCTCCGTCAGGATCCTGTGCGCAAGCGCCACCGCCGCCGAGAAGCCTGTGGCATACTGGTACACATAAAAGTTCATATAAAAATGGGGGATCCTCGCCCATTCCAGAGCGATCTCCTCATCCGACACGATCTGCGGGCCGTAATACTTCACGTTCAGCTCATAATACGCCTTGCTCAAGGACTCCGCCGTCAGCGCTTCCCCTCTTTCCGCCATGGAATGGGTGGTTTTTTCAAACTCCGCGAACATGGTCTGACGGTATACGGTCGCCTTAAAGTTTTCCAGAAAACGGTTGATCAAGTATGCCCGTTCGCTGATCCGCGCTTTTTCGGCGCCAGCCTCCTCGGCAGCCGCCTGCCCCTCGACCGGCTGGGCCTGCTTCGCCTGGTTCCGGTTCAGCAGATATTGGATCAGCAGGATCTCATTGCAGGTGGAAGCGACCTCCGCCACGAAAATCTTGTACTGGGAGTACAAAAAAGGCTGCGTCCGGTTGGAAAACCAGGAGTGCAGGGCGTGGCCCATCTCATGCGCCAAGGTGAACACGTCGTTCAGGGAGCCGTTATAGTTCATCAGCACATAGGGATGAATCCCATAAACCCCTGCGGAATAGGCGCCGCTGCGTTTGCCCTCATTTTCATAGACGTCGATCCAGCGGCGCTCGAAACCCTGCCTCAGCAGGGCGCAGTACTCCTCCCCCATAGGCTCCAGCGCCTTTAAGACGATGGCTTTCGCTTCCTCAAAGGAAAATTTCTTGTCTACGTCCGCGACTATGGGAACATAAAGATCATACATATGAAGCTCGTCCAGACCCAGGACTTTTTTGCGCAGAGCGACATAACGGTGCAGTTTGTCCAGATTTTCGTTCACCACTTCGATCAGACTGTCATAGACCGCCGTCGGCACGTTGCTGACATCCAGAGACGCTTCCAAGGTAGAGGCGTATTTACGGGCCTTGGCTTCAAACATCAGCTGCCTTACCTGGCCGTTGTAGAGAACGCCGAGGGTATTCCGGAATTTCCCGTAGGTCTGGTACACGCCGAGAAAGGCTTCTTTCCTCACCCTACGCTCCTTGCTGTTCAACAGAGCGGAATATCTGCCGTGGGTCAGCCTGACCGTCTCGCCTGTTTCGTCCGTGATGGTGGGGAACTGCAGATCGCCGTTGCTGAACATGCCAAAGACCGTTCCCGGCGTGCTTCTGATTTCCTTCGCCGCCGCCAGCAGTTCCTCCATCTGCGCGTTCAGCCGATGGGCCTTGCGTCTGGCCAGTTCCTCTATATACAGGCGGTATTCCTCCAGACCGGCTTCCTCGCGGTAAAAATCGGCCAGCCGCTCCGGCGTCAGTTCCAGTATCATCGGATCCATAAAACTAAGCTTCGTTTCCAGTTCCACCGCGATACTCATGATTTTCTGCAAATTTTCCTGGCCGGCGGCATTTTTGGCATCCGTGTCGGCGACGCGCCCCGCATAGGACGCGGCAAGCTCTATTTTCCGGAGACACTGCGCGTACAGGTTGAGCGTTTCCCATAAATGGCTCCCGTCCGCCGTCATCTCCTGTTTCCGGTTCTGCGCCTCCTGCGCCAGCTCTTTCGATTCCCGGATGTCCTTTTCCCAGTCCTTCACGGACGCGTACATGTCTTCTATCGCCCAGGTGTCCTCTAACGGAACCTCGCTTCTTTTCGGCAGTTCTACGGATCTTCTGTTCTCCACCGTGTTCCTCCTTTTTGGGGTCTGCCGCTTGGGCGGCATACCGCTTTTTCTGATTCCCGGCCAGCCGCCTGTTTGAGCGGCAGATCTTTCTCCGGCTCCTGATCAGCCGCCTGCTGAGACGGCCTCTCTGCCTCCCGCTTGGGCGGCATACCGCTTTTTACCTCGTATGTCTGATACGTTTGAGCGCGGTGCGCAGTTTCATAGGGTTCCCATAATGCAGGGTTCCCATACGGTAGATCTTCGCGCCCAGGAAACCCGCGCCGAAAATGGACAGCACCAAGATCCCGAACGAGACCGCGACTTCCCAAGCCGAAACCGTATTCATAGCGATCCGGACGAACATCGTGCTATAAGAGCTGACCGGCAGGAACGAAAAGATCTTATTAACGATCCCGTCCGGATTGCCGATCTGACTCAGGGAAATAAAATAGATGACCATCACAGCCACCATCAGCCCGGAAGAGCTTTTGCTGATGTCCTCCGTCTTGCTCACCAGCGCGCCCACGGCGCCGTAACAGAACGCGTAAAACAGATAGCCGCCCAAGCCGAAGCAGGCAAACGCCAGCAGGACATTGGCGGGAATCTGGAAGATCCTGTCCAACATGCCGCCCCATTGTTCCCTGTTGATCCGGTAGGAAACCAGCGCGGCCCCTAAGATCAGCCCGGCCTGGAGCAGGCCGCCGATCGCCCCCGCGATCACTTTCCCGAACAGCAGGCTGTTCGGAGTGGTGGACGTGACCAGAACCTCGATAGCGCGGTTGCTTTTCTCACCCGTCACCGATACCGCGATCATCTGCCCGTACAGGAGAATGAACATAAAGATCAGAATAACCAGGACATAGCAGTACCAGTAGCTGTTCCCGACGTCCTGATTCAGCACCTGCTGCGTCGCCGTGACCGGCGGCGATACCAGGCCGCTGATTTCCGGATAGTCCAGTCCGCGCGCCTTGCAGTATTCCATGCGGTAAAACTCCTTCATGGCTTCCTCAAACTGCCCGCTGCTGCTGTCGAACATGCCTTTATTATAGACGTAATAATCATATTCCGAAGTCGATTTTACCACGAACCCCGCCTTGACTATCCGGGCTTGCACCGCTTCTTCTACTTCCGCCGCCGAATCCGCCGGCGTCCAGCGCACATCCGGGAAGAAATCCGCCAGAAACGCCGGATCCAGCTTTCCGGTCTGATCGAACAGGATCATCTCCCGCGAAGCGTCCTGCGCCGGATCCTCCTGATCAGCCGTTTCCGTTTCCGGCGGCAGCCCCTCCCTTTCTCCCGAACCGGTCGCCGCCCCGAAAAAAGAAAAGACCCTCGGAAAAAACAGCAGGATGACCGCCGCCGCCGCAAAAAGCAGGGTGATCAGCAGAAAGCCTTTATTGGCGACATATTCTTTCAGTTCATACTGCAAGACCAGCGCGAATTTCCTCATAACGATCCTGCTCCTTTCTCAAAATAAAACGACACGAACCCCTGTTCACGCTTCTTCGCCGACTTTCGCGATGAAAATATCGTTCAGCGAGGGTTCATATCTTCCGAAACGCTCCACGTCAATATCCGTATCCGCCAGTTTCCGGAGCAGGGCGCTTTGATCCGTGCCTTTGATGTTCAGGATCAGAAACTCTTTTTTGCGTCCGTCCACTTCCACCAGACCGCCCAGCTCCTGTTCCAGTTTCTTGGCAAGCTGTTCATGAGAATAATTTTCCGCCGCCAGCACCAGCCGGCAATTGCCGTATTCTTTTTTGATGTCTTTGAGCCTGCCCGACAGCACGACGCTGCCGTGGTCGATCACGGTGATCTGGTCGCAGAACTCTTCCACATAGCTCATCTGGTGGCTGGAAAAAATAACCAGCTTCTTTTCCGCGATCAGCTCATTGACCACAGCTTTCAGGATCTGGGAGTTGACGGGATCCAGTCCGCTGAAAGGTTCGTCCAAGATGATGATGTCCGGGTCGCAGACCAGGGTTGCCGCCAGCTGCACTTTCTGTTGATTGCCCTTCGACAGCGTTTCCAGCTTGCGGGTTTCGTACTCTTCCACCTCCAGCCTTTTCAGCCATTTTTTCATGCTCTCTTTTGCCTGGGAAAGCTTCATCCCCCGCAGCCTTGCCAGATAGACCATCTGCTCCGCCACCGTCCGCTTAGGGTACAGCCCCCTTTCCTCCGGCAGATAGCCGATCTTGTGGGCTGCCGGCACGAACTTTTTCCCATCCAGGAGGATCTCGCCGCTGTCCGCGTGGAAGACCTCCATCAGAATACGCATGACGGTGGTCTTCCCCGCGCCGTTTTTCCCGAGCAGCCCAAGCGCGATCCCGCTTTCCACCGCAAAGCTGACGCCCCGCAGGACTTCCGTTTCGCCAAAGCTCTTACGAACCGCCCTTACCTCCAGTTGCATGACGACGCTCCTTTCTCTTACCAGTCACTCTTACTTCCAGTTTTATTTTTGCTCCCATCCGCCCCCTTGTTCCGTAAGGCCTCATGCCTCCGGCCCTGCCACGGCCATTTTCCCATCCGCCCCCTTCGTCCTGTAAGGCGTCATGGGCGGGTATCCGGATCAGAGGGGCTGAAAGCTTCTTTCGGCCCCTCTCCATCGCCTGGCGGACACCGGTTTCCGGATGAAAAAGAGATTTTTCCGGCTTTACGTCTGCGCTTCCATAGGATACCTCATGCCCCACTGGCCGCGCAGCTCATCCATCCACTCCATCATCCGGATCGTTTCCGCGTGGGGCAGCTGCGCGCATTCCAGTTCTCCGTTTTCGATGGCCCGGACACAGGCTTCCACCTCGTACTCGTACCCGGTGATCTGCTTCGGCGCGGCATAGGTTTCCAGTAACTCCCGGTTCCGGCCGTAGACGTCGAGCCGTTCAAAATTGCTGATGTTCGCCACCTCCACATAGCCCTGATCCCCGTAGACCAGCCCCCTGCGGTCGCTGGAAAACCGGAAGGAACTGTTCAGCAGAGCCATTTTCCCATCCCGGTAACGCAGGGTGATGCTGTTCTGGGCGTCCACTCCGGTCTCGGTCATCACGGCTTGGCCGCAGATGCTTTCTATCTGGCCTCCAAAAACCATCGCCGCAAAATTCAGCGGATAGATCCCCAAGTCCAGCAGCGCTCCCCCCGCAAGCTCCGGCCTGACATACCGCTCCCGGTCTCCCAGCAGATAGCACAGATTGGCGGTCAGCATATGGGGAACCCCGATCTTTCCTCCCGCGATGATGGCTTCCAGCGTCCTGCGCATAGGCATATACCGCGTCCAGACGGCTTCCGTCAGCAGAAGCCCCTTCGCCTCTGCCAGTGCCAGCACTTCCCTGGCCTGGGCGGCATTTACGGTAAACGCCTTTTCGCACAGGACATGTTTCCCGTTCTCCAGGCACAGCCTGATATGTGCAGCATGATGGGAGTGGGGCGTGGCGATATAGATCAGTTCCACCTCCGGATCCCGCACCATCTCTTCATAAGAGCCATACGCCTTACGAAAGCCCCACCTCCGCGCAAAAGCCTCGGCGCGGACATACTCTCTGGCGGCTATCCCGTACCGCTCCACCGTCCCCATCCTCCGGAGCGTATCCGCCATGACCTCCGCGATCGTTCCCGCTCCGATGATTCCTGCTTTGATCATGGGGAACACCATACTCCTTCCAAAGTCTGGAAGCTTTGTGCGTAGCACAAAGCTCCGGTCAAAAGAACGCAATTCTTTCCATCTTGCCCCATCTGCCGATACTTGCCTTTTTACGAAATCGTAAACTTCCGTGAAATATAGGATACCATACTATAGAAAAGATGTCCAGAGGAAAGTTGGAGCTTGCATGAGTGCCTTTCGGTATCTTTCGCTTTACCATTTTATTAGTTACCTCATTTGTACCCCTTTCGTATGAGCTGTAAGGGTGGCAGTAATATAGCTCTGTACATTTTCCCTATCCTAATACGGAATTTCCCAGCTCTTCACAATATGCAAATTCACTGCCATTATCTGCCGTTATCGTTTGAAACACTTCCTTAAAATATTGTGCCTCTTTTTCTCTCTAACCTGTTCACGGCATCTACTTACCGCCTCTGCCGTATGCACTGGCAATTTAAAAAGAATTTCTGCCCTTGTTTTTCTCTCTGTCAGTACCAATAGGCTGTTTTTTAGATTTCCCACGCTTTCCCTCTACGGTATCCATTTCCCAGGTTCCAAACGCTTCTCTTGTTTCTATGTTTCTATTTCCGCCGGTCTTTTTTCTATGCTCTCGCCCGCCGCTGCCCGTGCCTGCTTTTTTACTTTGTTATATCTATGCTTTTCATTTTTCTTTACTGATAAATTCTTATTCATTTAAGTGCAGGAATATAGCCTTGTCTATATAGCTGTAAAGAGTGGTTACGCAAATTGTAAGGCTAAACTCTCCCTCTCTTGCCTGTGTTTTCAATTCCCCCAGTACCGCAGCCGGGTTACAATCATTATTTATTTCAGCATAGCATAGATGAATGCCGAACTTCTCTCCATTTCCTAAAAGGTTTTGAAATCTTGGCAACTCATTTGGAGTAGAAATAATCAGTATATCCTGGATTCCCGCCAGCATAAGCGTACTTAGGGGATAATAAATCATAGGCTTATTATATACAGGTAGCAGTTGCTTACTTGTAGTGTGAGTTAATGGATATAGTCTAGTACCGATCCCTCCTGCCAGAATAATTCTCCTTATGACGCTCACCTCACTGGCTTTCTATTATTTTTATCTTCCATTTGAATGCCGCAGATAAAGATGTTTTTACATCATAATTCTTTCCTGTAGACGAAAAGTAAAGTTTGATTATCTGATAATTATTATGGATAAATAACAGCATTTCATTTTCAATTTTTCTTCCTAATGCGCGACACGATAAACAAAAAAGTGTTATCACATCTGACTCGATTTCAAAAGCACCTACTAATCCTAAATCCGAAAAGCGATCTGAAACAGAAACAGAATATAATTTGATTCTATTGTTTTCACATCGTTTTTTTATATCAAAAACAGTATATCGCGTTCCGTTTGTGCATTTGCTTGTCCGTTGAGAAAGCTCCGAGATACGGTTATATTCAATCGGCAAAGCTTCATGAATATCTATTTTGATTTCAAGTGCGGTTATATATTGGTCGTAATTTTTATATTGAGCCTTTAATGTTTCGCGAGATTGATTAGTTCGGTAGGTTTCGTTGCGTCTTTTAATATCCACTATATCAATATTGCTTTTAAGATTGAAACAAGATAATCCTTCATTGATTGAATCACGTTTATATAAAAGCGTTGTTACCTCCGGCAACATAGATTTTACGGCTTCGATCTCTATGGGCGAATCGTCAACAAAAACCATGCTGTCAAGACTGATATTCAGCGTTTCAGCAATTCGCCTTATGTTATCGGGCTTATTGTCCCAATTTACTTGAAAACAAGCTATATGTTCCTCTTTTAAAATCATTTCGCTGTGTTTGTGGAACATAGTCATTACGTCAGGCAAATCATTTTTACTGCAAATGATAAGGATAACACCATGATAAAACATCGAAAGGACAAATCTTTGAAAATCTTGATAAGGCCGCCCGAACCCGCTCCCGCCGAGCTGGATGTTTTCTATGCCATCTTCGGAGAGAATGCCGCCCCAAAGGACGTTGTCGCAGTCAAGCACAAGACATTTCTTTGTAATCCCTTTTTCAATAAGATATTGCTTGTGTATTTCCTTAACGGCGGCTTCAACCAATGCTTTGGAATAGGGCGCGTTCCAACGATATTTATTTTTTAGGTCGTATGCGTTGGCAGCGCCAACTTCCGCAATTATATGCTTTAAATCAATAAAAACCACATTATCCCTTAATGCATCGCTTAATGCATTATTTATGTTATCGACAAGTGGATTATATGGATAGCCCATTACAACCGGAGAGTTTATGAAATAGTCCTCAAACAAAAACCATATTATATGGACATTTGAATACCCAGTTATGTCGGAGTAGAATTTTTTGCAAGCGGCAACGACTTCTTCAATGATTTGTTGGTCAGGAGCGGTTTGTGAATAGAGAAGATTGCAAGCGTTTAAATACGACGATTCTAAATTTAGCCAAACTATAATGACATCCGATTCCCCGATCTGTTTTCGATACACATCATCATTTTGTTCACCGTAAGGAATAGGGTATATTTTTATATTTTCACCGAAATAAGTTTTTATTAGCGTATTAAAGTGAGGATCAAAAATGATGTCTGATATTACACCAATATGTAATTCAGGAACTTCAAAATTATTCATTCAGTCGCTCCTTCCGTGTCTTTCTTTTCTAAGGCATCAAACACAATGTTTGCCAGTTTGTTTAATGTATTCGATTGGGTTATTAATAAGCATTCGTCTGGATACTCAATCTCAAAAGTGGCCTCCAAGGCGACAACAATGCTGATAAATGAAATCGAGTTCATGCCAAGAGCAACTAAATCATCGTCAGCTTGCTCAATTGTAATTTCCGCCTTTTCAACATTGGTATTTATAATATCCAATATTTCACTTTTAATATTTCCCATATTATCCACCTAAAAATGCCCTTCTATTATATCTTTAAGGATTTACTTTCTTCAAGCATTAATTTCATTATATTTTCCTCTCGATTTGCCAAGATTTCTATACGTTCAGCAATTTTAATAAATTTGACTTCCGATGGAAGAAAACTATATTTAACCAAAAGAAGTGAAACAGAATACCATTCTTTAATAATTCCATCAAGTTCATTATAACAATCTTTCCAGTTATGCTTTTCACAGAGATTTTTCAAAATCGCTCTACATGGAATAATGCCGGAGTAAGCAATATTGAAAGCAAGTTCTTTAAGATTTTCATTGATATCTTTTGTTGTAAATTTTTCTAGAATGTTCTTCAATACATCAATGACTAAATGCATATTGCTTTTACAAGCAATAAATATTTCTATATTTTTTTCTAAGTCATCCCGTAGGGCATCTGCCGTATATGTCCAATCGTTTTGTTTTATGCCCATATAGTCAAATATGAAAACCCTATAAGGGCTGTCCTGAGTAAAAGCTGCGTTTTTCAAATCATTAAAAGACATTTCGCCCGCATATGATTTAGCTGGAAAAGTAGGAATAAAATAATCAATGAATGATAAATTTTTCTGTTCGGAATCAATGCCATTGATAACCAAAGTATGGCTTCTATCTTTATTTGTATGATAAGTAGTATCGTGTTTTAAAGATCGGGAACTCACCTTTAAAATCACTGGATTTCCTTTGCCAATTTCTTCGTAAATAAAGGTTTGCAGATTCATATAGTCATTAAAATCAATATAATGATTCTCGATACCATAGCTATCTAAAAAACTCGATACAATCTCATTTAACCTATGAGATATTGAAATGTCTTGTAATGAGGATATGTCATTAATGTTGGTTGTCATCCTCATCCCTTCGCTTTTGAGAAAAACATATTCCTCATCAATGGCACTATTAAAACACTTTGCTGCGTTAATAAACGCTGAATAGAAGCAGGCTACCCCTTGTGAAACTGGAATTTCAATGATCATAAACAACCCTTCCCGATTAAACATGTCAGATATACCACTTTGCTTGTGCTTGGTACATTCGAGCGTAAATGCCGTTTTGTCCCATCAAATCCGAGTGATTTCCGTCTTCGGCGATTCTGCCGTTATCGAAAACCAATATGCGGTCAACAATGCTTGTGACTCCTAAACGGTGAGAAATTAAAATAGTTGTCTTGTTCCCCGTCAAGTTTTTAAAATTTCGGTATATATTCGCTTCAGCAACAGGATCAAGGGCGGCTGTCGGCTCGTCAAGAATATATACGCATGCGTTTTTGCGAAACAATGCCCGCGTAACGGCTATTTTCTGCCATTGGCCGCCGGATAGGTTTTTCCCTTCCTCTGAAAAAAGGCCGATCATCTCATCCAGTCCTTCATCCTGTTCACTGATGACTTCATCGGCGCCCGTCTGACGCGCTATCTTTAACAATTCGTCATCTTCCATAGCGCGATCCGGATCGGAAAGAGCGATATTATTCCGCAAAGTATCCTGATATGTGCAGAAATTTTGAAAAATGACCGATAAGGAACGCCGAGCCTTGGCTAAGTCCTGTGTGATCTCATTTCCGTTAATTGTGGCGTTTCCACTTTGGGGTTTATATAGTCCGCATAAAAGGTTTACGAATGTGGATTTTCCACTGCCGTTTGCGCCTACAATGGCGATTTTTTCTCCCTGCTTAATACTGACATTCAGCTTATCAAGTGCCTTGTACTCACTGCCGGGATATACAAAATCTACATCTTTAAATTCGATTTCAGCTCTGGTATAAAATTCGCTGGAGTCGTTTATGATTTCTTTTTGCGTTCCCATTAAATCAAAAAAGTCTTCTATGTAACGCAAATCAGAAAATATGCTAACCGCATTTACAAGCAATGTTGTCGTAATGCCTTGTAATTGACCTGCCGCCGAAACAACAAGCATAAATGTACCAAGACCCTTTTCGGGGTTATTGTATATCTCCAGAGCAGTCAATAATACAACTGCAAGATATACTCCGTTTCGTAAAAGATCTGCAATCCCGTTATATATCACATGCTTTCGGGTCACTTTATTCTTCTTTTTTACATAATTACCGATGAGAGAACGCCATTTGGCCTTTAGGTATGGATATAACCCGAAATACCGTATCTCCTTCATCGAATCATTCGTCCTGCATTTGTCAGAATAATGCAGCGTCAGCCGGCCTTCTTTCATCCACTTAGTCCGTGAACGATAGGTCTCATCCTTTTGTATCATTGACAGAATTACCGCCGGAATACAGGTAACAATCAACAATACCGTGATCCACGGATTTACGACAGAAATGATAAATGTTACACTGATGAAAGAAATGATATTGTAAATCCACCCGAATATAATGGATATGCTCCCCGCCGCTTTCGGGGCGGCATGCCCTCTGACAAAATCCATTTTCTCGCGGAAATCGCCGTGATTTTCTATATATTCAAGCGGTATCTCCGTTAATAGTCGCATCATGCTTTCTTTGAGATATCTGTTTATTCTTGCCGAGTCTTCATTTGCGCAACAATTCTGTACAAAACCAAATAATAATTGGACAATATAAAGCAGAGCCAAAAACGCGAATGACAGCATGACCGTTTTTAAAATGTCAGGATTCCCGAATAAAGCACTCGCTTTATCTGTAAAATCCGCAAGACGAAGTGACATCAGCATCGGCAAGAAAGCCGCTGCGAATCCAAGTATACTTACTATGAAAGAAATCGGACTTTTCAGCTTTACGCTGAGCGATATAGCGCGAAAGAACGCTTTGATTTTACGCGTCACAAACCACCTCCGCATCTTTTTTCACATACCACTGAGCCTGTTCATTAAAAAATTTTGCATATAATCCGTTTTTTTCCATCAGTTCTTCATGTGATCCGATTTCAGCGACTTTTCCGCCGTCAAGGAGGATGATTTTATCCGCCAGACGTGCGAATCCGACCCGGTGGCTTATCAGGATCGAAGTGCAGTCTCCAGCCTTTTCTTTGATATTCATAAATTGCTCAAGTTCGGATATAGGATCGAGCATGGAAGCGGGTTCGTCGAAAATCAATATCTCCTTGTCGCTCATGTGTGCGCGGGAAATAGCTAATTTCTGTTTTTCGCCGCCGGAAAAGTCGGCTCCCGTTTCTTCTATCCATCTATATACATAAGTATCGCTTTCTTTCGGTAAAGCGGAGATGAATTGAGAGGAACCGCCTTTTTCCATCGCCTTATTTATCTTTTCTTTGTTGTCAACATTTTCAATATCTCCGAAACCAATATTTTCCCATATAGGCAGGTGAAACAAATAATAGTCCTGGAAAAAAGCCCCAATGTGGTTTTTTAAGAACCCATCTTCTAACTGGTTATAATTCGTGCCGTTATAAAAAAGTTCACCCGAACGCGGTTTGTATAACTGCAGTATCAGCTTTACAAGTGTAGACTTCCCGCTTCCGTTCATTCCGACAAGGGCAATCGTTTCCCCCTTACTGATTGTTAAAGAAACATCATCTAAGGTAGGTTTATTGTCATTGTATGAATAGGATAAATTTTTTACCTCAAATACGGTTTCATTATTTTTTGTATTTTTATTTGGTTCAGCGGTGGCATCCTCTTTCTTTTTTCCCATTTTATGCAACCCGAATATGCGGTATTGTCTTTCAAGCGCGAATAACCCATGGTCAAGATATAGCATTGTGCTTGCAATACCCGGCATAGATCCATGCAGGGTCATACACAAGGAATATATCGTCAGCAACACAGCCGCGGTCATACTTCCGTTAGCCACGCTGGACAAAGAATATATCAGCATTGCAAAAAGAAATATATAAAATCCAAAACCGCTTATAAAAGAGCGAAGCTGCGCGGCAAAGCTGTTTTTTATTCCATGCTTATATAATTCCGCGTATATTTCTTTCCAATCATCTATTATTTTATCTTTTGTCCCGAATACCCGTATTTCTTTCGCATATTCTGCCGAATAAGGCATTCCTTCGTAATGTGCCGAAAGGCGTTCCTGATCTCTTATCCCTTGATCGACTCGTCTCCGTTTTTCTATATATTTAAGATTCATCCATATAACGCCGATAATATATACCATTGAAAAAATCAAAATAAATTCAGATAAAGTAAATGCTACAATGAGCAGGGAAAACAATCCTACAAATTTCCCCAATAAGGAACAGACTCCGCTTATAAAATCAGTCAGAGAGCCTTCGCGCATCACACAGGCGTGATATTCGTCATTGGTATCTTTTTTTAAAAGTTCTTCCATAGAAAAACTTTGTACACTGTCCATCAGGACTTCTTCCATTCCGAAATAATACGAATCATACATAATGGAATAGATGAGTTCCATATTAAGACGGTTAGACAGGCCTATGAGCGTAGTTATTATTCCAAAAACAAAGATGGTCGGCAAAAGATCGTTAAAACTGCCGTTCCCGGTCAAGATGAATCCATCCAACAAAGAAATTATTTGTTTGTTGTATGAAAGTGCCGTGGCGGGAAGGACAGATACGATGGATATTAAGAAAAACCATACTACTAATAATACTTTATTGAATCTCCACGCAAGCGAAAATGCCCAGCCCATAGCCTTTATTCTCTGTTTTATATGAATCACCCCTCATTATGTAAGGCAATCGCATTGCTTATTTTTCCTTACGCATTCCACTAAACTGTCAAAATTATAAACTATTTCACCTTTGACATCATCTTCTTTAAGACCTCGACCTTCTGGCCATGGTGCGGTTCCATCAGCCGCCGTTTCGGGACGAGCAGTTCATAATCCCCTGAATATTCAATTGCGCGGAGAAAGGAACGAATCGTGCCGCAGACCTCATCCTCTCTGCCTGTCATCACGAACAAGGCAAACCAGTCCATAGGACACCTCCCGCGAGATACGTTTAGGCAAGGCTTCGCCATCTGCCGCCCGCCGGAGCGGCGGCATTCTTTTTCCCCGTCGGCTTTCCTGATTCCTTGAAAACAGGCGCCAAGTAGGGTTATGACCGGATTTCCGTATCCCAACTCGCCGAAAACGTAGATTAGGGCGTGAAATCGTGCTGTGGAGCGTTTCGCATCGCCAGGCGAATACAGAACGGCGCAGGGCTACATGACTAAAGACCCGCGCCGTTTTCACGCATGGCAATCCGTTCTGAGGCCAGGCCAGAAGGAACGGAAGGCACTGGATCCGGCCCGCTGTATAGTGGATATGCCGCATACCGCTTTTGCCTCCCCATCATCATGCCTTTCCTTTCTTCGGCCCGGTTCTTCAGAAAGCGATTTCCTTATGGCACATCCGTGCCAAGATGCTACGGAAATGTTTATCATTTCCATTTCTATTGACAGTATCACATCCAGCGACAGATTGCAACACTTTTTTCGCATGGCCCGAAATTTTTTTGAGGGGTTCTTTGTAAAATGAACCTTCTTGCAGGAGACAGATCTGCCGGAACTGCGCGGCCGACAGAGGCAGCGGCTCACGGACTTTGGCCCGGCGCCCGTTTTGCTCCGGGGCGCGCTTCCTTCCCGCCATGGTGTAAACCCCCGTCGCGGCGCTTCTATGCCGCATCTCGGCGGAGGCTTACACAAAGTTTGGGACGGTCCCCCAGACTACGCCATCGCTTTGTTGACGGCTTCAACGATCCTGTCCTGTATCTGGGTTATTTCCGCAATCGCGGTACTTTTCTGCTGCTTCCTATAGTATTCAAACAGATCATCCTCTAAAACTGACTTGATCGCTCCGACAACCTTGGGCGACGCTGCCAGACAGGCCTTATAGATTTCCCCGGCGTCAAATGTTCCAAGCACATTTTTCAGCAGGCCGCTGTCCACATTCAGGATTTCCTCAAAACGATTGATCCGTGAATCCACCAGTTTATGATACAAGCCTTTTTCCTGGATGATGTTTTTGATGATGTCACATTCTTCAGCATTTTCGTATTTTAACAACAATGCCAGTTCTTTTTCCGCATCAAAACAGTCTTTCATCTTGGTAAGATGCCGCAATGTCTCCTCCCAGACCGTATCGATAATCGTCTTATCATCAGCCGCCAGCGCTTCATAGTATTTTTCCCTGATATGGGCAGGCAATGACTTGATCAAAAAATAAAATTCCATGTTCTGCTCCTCCTTTTTCCCGTCAGTTCCAGTAAAAACCACCATCGTTGTTCTTGAGTATATAACTGCATATTACGGTTCTATGGAAATCTCCCTCAGAAGAATCCCGAAAAAGATGCTGAAAAGAACAAGGCCTGCCTGTACCTAACACCTGTATCCACCTCTTCTATGATATTTGATAGCAAGCTCTAAAAGCTAACGTCAAGTTATATTTCCACTTTACTACTGATTCTCCAGATTGCCAAGCATTCCGCAGAGATTTTTCATGAAAGAATTGTAACTTTCATGATCCTATCCCAGTCACCATTTTCAGGCGGAAGGCGTATATTTCATCGCGGGCAAGACCAGAGGCGCGGCGTATATCACGGTGTCCGCTGCGGCGGTCGCGTGTGCGCTGTTTTGCGCGGTTTATTTTACGTCGTATCGCGAACAGCTCGCACCGTATTTTGAAAGTCGCGATCATATGCCATATATGGATACGCTTTTCTATGAAAAAGTCCCGCCGCACGACTTTGCGGACAGCGTCGTATACCTTAACCCGGACGGCGCGTTCCGATGGCCGGAGTATTTCAGCTGGCGCGATTCCGGCGGCGAATACCACGAATGGAGACAGGAATGAGGCTTGAACATGGAAGTGGTACTGGGAAAGGACAGAAGCAAAAAGAGCCTTATGTACCCCAGAAACCAAAGGCACTTCCGGCTCTTTCTCATTATGCCCCGTGCTGATGCAGATACTTCTCTTTCGTAGCCATACCTCCGCGGATGTGTCGTTCGGATTTATTTACGTCCAGAACCTTCCTGGCTTGTTTTGCAAGGGCGGGGTTGATCTGCATGAGACGGTCTGTTACGTCTTTATGTACCGTGCTTTTGCTCACTCCAAATTCTTTTGCCGTCTGCCGCACTGTCGCGTTGTTTTCAATAATATAGTTTGCAATGCTGATGGCGCGTTCCTCGATATAATCCTTCAAAAGAAATCCCCTCGGAATACTTTTTTACATTGTATGAAGTATCCGAGGGGGTTATGCGTCTTGTCAAGAAAAACCCGGCTGTCAGAAACGGCTACTCGGCGGCTACGGTTCCTGTTCGGTCAGAACAGCCCAACAGGAACCGACCGTCCTCACACTTCCAGCAGATCCTTCCTTGCGCGGCAGTACCGGTAAAAAAAGCCTTTCCGCGCCGCAGAGGGATAGCGGCAGATCTCCTTCGGCTTCCCGTGTCTTGCCGGGTAAAGCCTTACCGCGTGAAGATCCGAAAAATCCGCGTAATAATCATCCCCCAGGAAAACAGAGATTTTTTCTAAGATTTCCGGATAGAACATCGCCAAGGCGCCGTTTCCGCCAGGAACGGCAGAAAGCCGATAACAGGCGGCTGTCTCCGGAAGCCGCCCGCCTCCGGAAGCGCATGGCCGCCCGGCGCCCTCCGCCTCCCCGCGGCCTGTCAGGCTGCCCTCCTCCGGCACAAAATCTCCTTCCCGGTAGAGGTATGCTTTTTTTTCATCCGCCGCGCAGGACAGCCTGGGCGGCATTCGGTCATAAGAGTTCAGGAGCGCATAACGCAATAGGAAATCTTCCGGCTGCCCCCACCGCAGGATCCGCTCCCTGCCGACCGCCTCCGTGACGCATTCTGTTTCCGACTCCCACATCAGGCTATGCAGACGGATCCCGACCGCGCCTTTTTTCCGGCAGATTCCCTCTTCCATGGAAGGCTTTTCTTCCACAGAAAGCCTTCTTTCCATGGAAAGTCCTTGTTCCATCCCCGCCGGATGGCTTTCATACAGAAACGGTTTCACAATCAGCCGGTTCCTGCATTGTTCAAAACCGGCCCGCCCAATGGGAACCCACTCGGTCTTCAGGCTTGCGGCCCGAAGCTGGAACAAAATTCCCGGCCAGACTCCCTGCCATCCCTCTTTCCGGAACCGCTCGAAGCAGTCCCGAACTTTCCAATATATGGAATTTGTTGTGCCGCCTTTTCCCCAGCCGATGTGGATAAAATCCTCTCTCATCACCTCTTCTCCACAGCCATAGGCCATGAAGTGGATCTGCTTTATCATCGCGCGTATCTGTATCTCTTCGGAAGTATCGCCCGTCTCCAGAAGCCGGATCCTCTTGCCTTGTCCTTCCTCATGCCGCAGGATGGCATGGAACAGTTCCGTCTTAAACCTCTGGTACGTCATGTCGCAAGCTATCATAGACATACCTCCGACTCCGCCGGCGATATGCCCTGGTAACTGAAAGAAATGCTCTCCATAATTACAATCTTTTCCTCCGTCTATATAAAATCCGGCAGAAGATACCTAAGGGGGATGACCATTCCTCCGGAAAATTACAGAAACGGAAGTTCCACGATCAGTCTAACAAAAAAAGAATCGCCTGTCATTCCACACGCCGTGGAATGCTCGACAATTCTTTTACATGACGGTTCCTACCGTCCCGGAATGCCCGGCAATCCTTTTACGTGATAGTTCCGTACAGCCGCGCAAAGACCGGAGCCTCTTTCTGCCCCTCCACCAAGATGTCTTCCATAGGCACCCGCAGGAGTTTGCTGATGGCAAAGAGGTTGTCTATATTGGGCAGCCGCGCCCCGCCGAACCAGTTATAGACAGCCTGTACGCTCCCCAGGTTCAGCAGCCTCTGCAGTTCCTTTGCCGTTATGTTCTTGTCTTTGCACACCGCCTTCAGTTTTTTGCCGGTCATCACGTAGTCAATCACCGGATACCTGATCTCCTCCATCTGTTCCTCCCCCTTTTCTGTCAATTTCTGTAAAAAAAGCACTTCATCTCCCGCGGCCGTTATCACCTGAGCCGCGCGGGACAGCTTCCCTGGCTTGCCATGCGCCGGTCGGTTCCCCGAGCCGAATGCGGCGCATAGGGCAGCTTCTGATAACTTATCTTACAAGAAGAAAGGACACCTTCTTGTAAGCAAACTGCGGCGCATAGGACAGCGCCTTTTATCAGAAGCCGCTCCGCAGCTTCTGATAACTTATCTTACAGCGATACCTGGAAAAAAGTAAAGAACTTTACGATCTTCCCAGGCATTACCAGACCGCCGGAGGGCTTTCCGGCGGTCTGGTAATGCTATTTTCACTGCTGTTTTCATCCGGCGGCAGAATTCCTCAAATTTCCAGAATATCTGTTCCGGGAATCCTCATACTAAACAGGAACGGCATGGCAGCAGCGAAAGAGTTTGTATCATTATTTCCCCATCCTGTCTCACCGAGAACGAAAAGCAGGGATCCCGATGGATAGCCGGTACACATTTTTACAGCCCATACCTGCCGCCCCGCCGCAGACAGAAAGGAAAAACATGGAAAATCAGAAAGACGAAGCTCCAAAAGACAAAACCCAGATCCCCCAAGGCGGCCCCGACCTTACGGCGGCTCTGGCAAGGAACACGTTAGATGAGATCCCCAGCCCCTCGGAGGCTGCCAAGGACATCGTGGGACTTGTGAAAAACAGCGGCCGTATCAGCGGATACCAGCTGTCGGACGGCTCCGTCGTCAGCAAGGAAGAGGGGGTACGGATGGCGAAGGACGGCGACATCAAAGGCGTGGGGATCGCCCACCGTAAGGACAGCGAATACCTGAAATCCCTGCCGGACGGCTCCGAAAACAACAACCTCGGCAATCTGCCGTCCGTTTCGGGCTAGGAAATTCGTTTCCGGCCGTCTTTCAGATCACCCTTCTGACCGCCAGGATGCCGCGGTAGGTCGCCGCGCTGACTTTTATGCCTGTCTTGGCGCTGCTGGCGTGGACAATGTAGCCGCCGCCGATATAGATCCCCACATGGCCGTCATAGCAGATCAGATCCCCCGGCTGTGCCTGGTCATAGCTGACCGACGCCCCGGAGCCGCGCTGCTCATAAGACGTCCTCGGCAGCTTGTAGCCGAAATCCTGATATACCCGGTAGGTAAAGCCGGAACAGTCCGCCCCGTTCGTCAGGCTGGTCCCCCCCGCCACATAGGGGTTCCCCACGAACTGGCAGGCATATTTGGCGATTTTCTTTCCAAGGTCGCTTCCGGAGGCGCTGTCGATCATGGAAGTGTAGGAGGTCGGCGTATAGTTCCCCGACGCGGCGTTGGAAGCCTTTTTCTGCTCCTGCAGCTTCTTGAGCTGCTGCTGTTCCTGTTGCAGCTTCTTCTTCGCGGTCGCGGCTTCCTGCTTTGCCTTCGCGATCTCCGCGTCATAGTTCGCCGATTCCTGCCGCTTTTTCGTCAGCAGCTTCTCCAGCTCCGCTTTCTGGACTTTCATATCCTCCCGGTCCCGCTCCAGCGCGGCCTTGTCCGCTTCCAGTGCCCGCTTATCCGTCTCCAGCTGCCCCCACAGGTCATACACCTGGTTCTTGATGGCCTCGTACTCGTCCAGAAGCTTCTTGTCATACTCCTGGACTTTTTTGATGTAATCCGCCCGGTTCAGCATGTCGCCGAAATCCGAGCTTTCCAGAAAATAGCTCAGCAAAGAGACATTCCCGTTCTCGTAATTGTTCTTCGTATGGATTTTCATCGCCCGGTAATGTTCTTCTTCCCGTTTCTTGGCCGCCTCGTACTCTTTCTGCGCCTGGGCGATCTGGGCTTCCTTCCGCCGGATCTCCTCTTCTTTCCCGGCGATCTCATCCTCTTTCAGGCCTATGCTGGTCAGCATATTGATGACTTCCGCGTTCAGGTCGTCGATTTTTTCTTCGATCAGATCCTGCGCGTCCGTCAGCGCGTCAATCTGCCCCGTGATCTCTTCGAGCTTCTGCTGCGTACCCTGGATCTGCCGCTCCACCTCCTGCTCCTGCACAGTGGACGCAAAGGCAGCCAGACTGCCGCCCGGCGGCGGACACAGGGCGGAAAGGAGGACACTGGCGATGACGGCTCCATACCGGAATTTTTTCTTTTTCATGACACCAGCATACCATAAACGGCGGCAGATTTCACCCCCAAAATTACTTTTCACAAATTTACCACGCTTCTCTCAAAACACAGCTTCATAGAGACACGAAACTTCCGGTTCTGTTTCCTGTTCGATCACTCACAGTTGTTCACCGTCCTCGGAAACGGGATGACGTCCCGGATATTCGCCATTCCGGTCAGATACATCACGCACCGCTCCAGCCCAAGCCCGAACCCGGCATGCGGCACGGAGCCGTACCTGCGCAGATCCAGATAGAACCCATACTCCTGCGGCTTCATCCCAAGCTCCTCCATCCTGCCGGAAAGCGTCTCCAAGCAGTCTTCCCTCTGGCTTCCGCCGATGATCTCTCCGATCCCCGGCACCAGACAGTCCATCGCCGCCACGGTCTTCCCGTCCTCGTTCTGCTTCATATAAAAAGCCTTGGTTTCCTTGGGATAATCCGTCACGAACACCGGCCTGCGAAACTCGGTCTCCGTCAGGAACCTTTCATGCTCCGTCTGCAGGTCGCAGCCCCAGGACACCTTGTATTCAAACTGGTCGTTGTGTTTTTCCAGAAGCCGGACGGCTTCCGTATACGTCACATGGGCGAACCGGGAGTCCAGCACATGGCGCAGACGCTCCAGCAGGCCCTTGTCCACGAACGTGTTAAAAAAGGCCATTTCCTCCGGCGCGTTCTCCAGCACGTACCGGATCACATATTTCAGCATACTCTCCGCCAGCGCCATATCGTCCTCCAGATCCGCAAAAGCCATTTCCGGCTCGACCATCCAGAATTCCGCCGCGTGCCTGGCCGTGTTGGAATTTTCCGCACGGAACGTAGGCCCGAACGTATACACGTTCCGGAACGCAGACGCGTAAGCCTCCACATTCAGCTGGCCGCTTACGGTCAGATTCACCGGCTTCCCGAAGAAATCCCGGCTGTAGTCCACCTTTCCGGAGCCGGTGCGCGGCGGCTGTTCCAGATCCAGAACTGTGGCGCGGAACATCTCTCCAGCCCCTTCACAGTCGCTCCCGGTCAGGATCGGCGTATGCACATATACGAAATTCCGTTCCATAAAAAACGTGTGAATAGCGTATGCGATCAGGGAGCGTACCCGGAAAACCGCCTGGAACGTGTTCGTCCTCGGGCGCAGATGGGAAACCGTCCGCAGATACTCAAAGGAATGTCTCTTTTTCTGCAAAGGATAATCAGCCGACGACGCCCCTTGGATACAGATGTTTTCCGCCTGCAGTTCAAAGGGCTGTTTCGCCCCCGGCGTCTCCACCAGAAGCCCCCTCGCGACCACCGACGCCCCTACGTTCAGGCGGCGCACCTCGTCGAAACAAGCCGTTTTTTCCCCATAGACAACCTGCAGGGCTTCCAAAAAGGTTCCGTCATTGACGATCAGGAAGCCGAACGTCTTGGAATCCCGGTTGCTCCTGACCCAGCCGCCGACGCTGACGGTCTTCCCCGTATAGCGTTGTGTTTCCCGGTACAAAGACCGGATCTCCGTCAGTTCCATATCTCCATCCTCCAGTATGGTGTTTCGTATCTGAAACCTGAGCGACATCGGACTACGACCCGCCGCTCCGCCTATCAGCCCCCCCACCGCTCAAACGATCAGCCGCAGACCAGTCTGTAAGCCCCGCCGGACGATCAGCCGCGGCTCAGGCTGTGGCCAGCTTGGATCAGCTTTCCGTGATCGTCGCGTTCTCCACCAGATAAGCGATGACCTGCCTTGCCACGAGATAATCCCGGTAGTCTTCCTTGGACTCACCGCCCACGTATTCCTCCACCGTCTCAAACCCTGCCGCCTGCGCTTCTTCCGCCAGCCGTCTTTCCAGTTCCTCGTCGCCGACGCCCAAGCCCTCCGCCTCCGCAAGCGCCTGAATCGCCAGATCCTGTTTGGCGGCCTCTATCGCGTAAGCAGCGACGAACTCGTCCAGGGTGGCGCCGTAAAAATAACCCAGATACGTATCCGCGTCCACGCCGTACTGCGCCGCCGTGCCGCTGACGTTTTCCCGGAGCATTTCCTCATACCGCGCCAGGAATGTTTCCGGGATCTCTTCAAACGTACAGTTCTGCACGAACGCCGTCAGAACCGCGTTCTCCACATCGGAACTGTACGCGGCTTGTGCTTCTTCCTCCAGATAATCATATACATACCGGCGCAGCTGCTCCACTGTGGCATATGTTTCCTCGCCGAAAGAAGCCACCGCCTCGTCCGTCAGCTGCGGCATGATATAGTTCACCGTCACGGTGAAGACGACCGCCTGTCCCGCCAGATCCGCAGCTGAATAATCTTCCGGGAACGTCAGATCCAGATCCACCGTTTCCCCCGGCATGACGCCGACCAGCCCGTCCTCGAAGCCGGGGATAAAGGTTCCGGAGCCAATGGTCAGCAGGCTTCCGGCAGCCGTTCCGCCGTCGAAAGCCACGCCGTCTTTTTTCCCCTCATAATCCAGGCTGACCGTGTCGCCGTCCTCCACCGCCCGGTTCAGGATCCCGCCGTTCTGCGCCGTGACCGAGCCGCGAAAGACATTCTGCACCAGACTTTCCTGCTCCGCTTCGTCCACGCTTCCTTTTGCCGCGACGGACACGGTCAGCCCCTTATATTCCCCCAAAGTGACATAAGCCTGTGCCGGAAGCTCTTCGCCGTCCGAAGACAGCCCCGTCTGATCGGGTCCCTCGCCCGAAGAGCCGGAAGCACAGCCGCTCCATATCCCCGCCGCCAATATGACGATACCCAACATCTTCATTCTCTTTTTCATTCTGCACCCCTTGTCCCGCCTTGGCGGACATCCGCTTCCTTATTTGGAAAGCACTCCGCTTTCCAGATTTTTAGAACCTTGCTCCTTCCAAAGTCTGGAGACTTTGTGCGTGGCACAAAGCTCCGGTTGAAAGAATACAATGCTTTCCACCTTGTCCTCTCAGAAATTTTGCCCCATCTCCCCGCTCTGCCTGATCAAAGGCTTTTCTCGGGCAGCCTTTCCTCCCTTCGGGCGGCTGCGGCTTTTTACAGCAGCGGGGACATCAGTCTGCACACCTGTTCTTTCAGGCGGATCCGCAGCTTCCGCCCCGCGTACAGATCCCTTGTGACGCGGCTGCTCTGTTTCAGGTCTTCCCGGAAAATGTCCTCCATCTCCCGGGCCTTCTGCTCGCTGTAGACGACCGCGTTCACCTCAAAATTCAGGGCGAAGCTTCGGATGTCCATGTTCGCGGTGCCGTAGCAGAGAACCCTGCCGTCCACGACCATTCCTTTGCAGTGGAGGAACCCGTTCTGGTAGATATAGCAGTTCGCCCCCGCCATGACCATATCCCCCATATAGGAATACGTCGCCCAGTAGACAAAGGGATGATCCGGTTTACAGGGGATCATGATGTTGACCTCGATCCCGGAACGCGCCGCAAGCAGAAGCGCGCTGAAAATGGGTTCGTCCGGAATGAAATAGGGCGTCTGGATGTAAATGCTGTGGCTTACCTTATGGATCAGCCGCAGATAATTATCACGGATCTGCTGCAGGCTGTGATCCGGCCCGCTGCTGATGATCTGCATTTCACAGCACCCCGGATGTATCCTCGGCTTCTGGAACAGATACTTCCCGTTGCCGAACAGGTTCTCCCGCGCCGCGTAATTCCAGTCCAATACGAAGCGAAGCTGCAGCCCCATGACGCCGCTTCCCCGGATCCGCAGATGCGTATCCCTCCAATACCCAAACCGCTCGTCCAGGCCGATGTATTCCTTCCCGATGTTGAAGCCGCCCACGTATCCGATCTCATTGTCGATCACCACGATTTTCCGGTGGTTACGGTAATTGATCCGCAGCTGGAGCCTCCGCATAAGCGCCGGAAAAAATTCCGCCGTCATGATCCCCGCCCGGTTCAGCTTTTTCCAGTACCTGTGGTTGACGGAACGGCAGCCCATCGCATCGAACAGGATCCTGACTTCGACCCCTTGCACCGCTTTTTCTTTCAGCACATCTACGATCCTCTGAAAAAGAACGTCATTGCGGATGATATAATACTGGATATGGATAAACATTTTCGCGCCCCGCAGATCCTCGATCAGCTGTTCAAATTTCCGGTTCCCGTCCGTGAAAAGATCCACATCGTTGTCATCCGATAGCACTGCCCCGGAAGTTTCCAGATTATACATGATCAGATCCGTATATCCGCTGATATTGGAGTCCGTTTCTTCCAGGCCCTTCGTTTTCAGCCTATGTTCCTGCTGACGGATGGCCTCGCTCAGATGATCCTCCACCTCCTTGATCCGGAAGATTTTTCTCTTATGCATATCCATTCCCAGCAGCAGATACAGGGCGAAGCCCAGAATCGGGATAAAATAAAGCAGCAGGAGCCATGCCCACACACTTTTCGGATCCCTGCGCTGAAAGAAAATGATCACGAAGGCGAACAGCATGTTCCACAGGAACATATGCTCAAGCAAAAAAATGCCCGCCGCCCTTGCCACTTCCCATGCGGTTTCCATCATGTTGACCACCCTTTCCGGCAAAGTTACTGAAAAGCGCCCGCCGATACGCCACTTCAAAAGGCCAGCTTTTCCGTTTACGTACCTTGCCAGTATAGCATAAACGGCACAAAAAAACGTTAAAACTTCATGAAATGTTTTATTGCTTCACGGTGTATATTTGTGGTATACTATACGGAAACAAGGGGCCGGACGGCGGCCGCCCGCGAACCATAAGTCCGCAAAGCGGATCCATGGTCTCACCGCCGGAAACAAAACAGCCCCATAACCGCAAGCAGCCGCCTTTACCTAAGACCCAGCCATCAGGAGGATCTCTTACATGAGTACACCTACCATTGTCCTGCTATGCATCCTTGCCGCCCTGCTCGCCGGCGTGGCGGTCATTTATTTCCTTGGCAGGAAAGCGCAGAAAAAGCAGGCGGAGCAGCAGGAGAAACTGGAAGCCGGCAAACAGACCATTTCCATGCTGATCATCGACAAGAAGCGCATGAAGCTGAAAGACGCCGGTCTGCCCGCCTCGGTTCTCAGCCAGGCCCCTAAGATGATGCGAAACACCAAGCTTCCGGTCATCAAGGCGAAAGTCGGCCCCCAGATCCTCACCTTCCTCTGTGAGGAAAAAATCTTCGACTCCGTTCCGGTGAAAAAAGAAGTAAAAGCGGTGATCAGCGGCCTTTACGTCCTCGGGGTCAAAGGTCTGCACGGGAAAGCGCCGGTACAGCCCACGAAAAAGAAAAACTTCTTCCGCCGCGCCTTGGAAGCCGCCCAGGCAAAAGCGGGCGCGAAGCCGCTGAAATAAAGAACGCGGCGGCGTGTGCGGCGCGAACCGGAACCCGGGCCGCCTGTACGCTTCCTCTCCGCCGCGTCGCTGCCGGGCAGCGACGCGGCGGAGAGGAAGCGGATGACGATTTCAATAATCCGTGCCGGGCAGCGACGGGAACCCCGCCGCTTTTTCCTGAATGTTCATGGAAAGCTTGCAGTCCGCCAGATGTTCATAATTCACTTCCAGCGCGTAATCCACGTCAATCTGGATCCGTCTGCCCTCTTCTTTCATATGGATCTTCTTGGCGTCGATCCCGATGAGGATATCCCCAAACGGCGTAGAGTAGTTGGTCATATTCATTTTGTTTTCTTCAAACATCATATGTACGTTCACCGCGCCCCGTTTGGTCAGGTTCAGGAAATGCTCCCGGAACTTGATGACGTTCTTGGCGGTTCCCTCCACCCCCTCAAAGGCTTCCTCGTAGACCACGTAGTGGCTGTTATTCTTTTTATAATATTCCGCAGATGTCACAGTCTCCACATCCATATTCTCGGTCGCCAGGCTGAACTGCAGACCCTTCATCGCAAGCAAAACTTCTTTTGTCATTTTAATAATCCTCTATGTTCACTTTTTTTGCGGACAAGATCCCGTACTTGATAATGGAATTTGCAAAATTCTTGAATTTCTCCGCCATGTCGCTGACATAAAACTGGTACCGGTTATCGCCCAGCCTTGGCGGGTCTGTGTTCAACATGCCTTCCCGGCGCAGCATCTCCTTTAATTCCCTGGCGGTCTCATAAGCCGGATTCACCAGGGTCACGCCCTCCCCTACGATTTTCTGGAGCGCGGCGCGTATCAGCGGATAATGGGTACAGCCTAGGATCAGCGTGTCAATGCCGCTGTCTGTCAGTTCCGACAGATAACGTCCGGCGATTTCATCCGTCACCGGATCCTGCCACAGCCCCTCTTCCACCAGCGGGACCAGCAGCGGGCAGGCTTTCTGATAAATGGTTACTTTTTCTTCCAGCTTATTTATGTAGCGGATGTACAGGCGGCTGCTTATGGTCGCTTCCGTGGCAATCACCCCGATCCTGCCGTTCCTCGTCACTTCCGCCGCCACCCGGGCCCCGGGCTTTACGACGCCGATCAGGGGAATGTCCGTTTCCCGCTCCAGTTCCTCCATGGCGTAGGCGCTGACCGTATTGCAGGCCACTACGATGGTCTTCACTTCGTGGGTCTTGAGGAAACGCACGATCTGCCTGGAAAATCGGGTGACGGTTTCTTCGGATTTGCTGCCGTAAGGCACCCTGGCCGTATCCCCGAAATATACGATCTTCTCATTGGGAATCTGCCGCATGATTTCCCGGACCACCGTCAGCCCGCCCACCCCGGAATCAAACACCCCGACAGGCGCGCCGGCCGGCGTTTCCCTCCTGCTCTCCTGATTCATGAATATGGCTATCCTTTCCCCGTCTTTTCCGCGGCTCTGTGTAAAGTACAGGCGATGCAAAAATGCATGGATCCTAAAATACATCTGTCCGGAATCAGCTTCGCAGGCTATTCCTGCTAAGCGGCAGCCTTTTCCGGTCTTGCCGCTTGCCGCCCGTGCTTACGTTTCACCACGATACTGATTCTCGCGTCCGTTTTTATTCCCGCGCCTGCGTCCGGCTCCGCCCGGACAGCTCCGCCGCAGCCTGCAGCAGCCTGCTTTTCAGCCGGATCCGACCGGAACCGCTCTCCAGGATCCGGTAATAAATCCCGCCGTCCAAGCCCCATCCCGCCGCTTCCGAAGTCGCCTGTTCCGTCTGTCCGTCCGGCCCGTTCCGCCCTGCCGCTTCCGCCTGCACCGTTCCGTCTTCCGAAACGATCCGGTAGGTATCCGGCGTCATCGTCAGTTCCGGATAGAAAAGGCCCCACCAGCCCAAGGCGGCGCAGATACCGATCCCTGCCCGAAGCAATATCAGCTTTTTTTTCATGCAGTCACTCCTTTGGAAAGCGTCCGTTTTCAGATATTCATCTGCTTCCCTAGAGTTATTGCCAGATTTTCAGAGTTTATTCAGGATTTCTCCCGCTCCAGCCGAATCTGCTCCAGAATCGCGTTCTCCTGGTTGTCAATGTGGGTCCTCGCCGCCTTGGCTGCGGTGTCTTTCTCTTTTTTGACAAGGCTCTCGTAAATAATCCGGTGTTCGTCAATCAGCCTTTGGTGCTGATGGAAGTCCTTGATATATTCAAAACGGTAACGGTACATCTGTTCCGCCAGATGGTGTACCAGCTGCGTCAGCCTCTGGTTGTCGGCGGCCCTTACGATAATATTGTGGAGAGCCACGTCCGACTGGGCGATCCGCTTCACCTCCTTTGTCTTTACCGCCTGTTCAAAATGCTCACAGGCTTTGCACAGATCCGTAAGCTCCTGCGGCGTGATGCGGTCGCAGGCCAGTTCCACGCTCAGCGCGTCCATCGCCCGCCGGACTTCCATGACGTCCTTTAGGCTCTTTTCCGTAATCTGCGCCACCTCCGCGCCCCGTCTGGGAATCATGATGACCAGCCCTTCCAGTTCCAGTTTCCGGATGGCCTCCCGGATGGGGGTGCGGCTGACGCCCAGGCGATTCGCCAGATGGATCTCCAGCAGCCGCTCCCCCGGCTTCAGCTCCCCGGTCAGTATGGCCTGCCGCAAGGTGTTGAACACCACATCCCGCAGCGGCAGAAATTCATCCATCTTCACCTGTAAATCAGCCTGCATGATGCTACCTACCCCGCCCCTTCCAAGCGCTTCCGGGCATTCCCGGCATTTTGACGTTTCCAGGAGACTCGCGGCGCGGCTTACGAAAAACCCCGCTTCCGGCGCTGCTTACGAAAAGTATCGCTTGTTTCAGCATGCTTTGCGGAACTTGGTCAGAAAGATCTGCTCCCCCCGTCTCCCTTTCCGATCCTTTGGGGAACAGGACGTCTCCTCCAGAAATACTTCATACGCCTTTCCGGCTGCCGCTTCTTCCGCAAAAACGCCGAACACCGTCGGGCCGCTCCCGCTCATCAGGCTGTTACACGCCCCCAGTTCCAGCAGCCTGCGCTTCCATGCCCGGATGACGGGATACTTTTCCGCCGTCACGCTTTCCAGGACATTTCCCATACGAGCCGCCATCCCCTCAAGATCCCCGCCGCCGATCGCCGCGACCATGCCGTCAATATCCGGAGGCTTCCAAGGGCCGGGCAGCCTGAGCTGTTCATACACCCGCCTTGTGGACACCCGGATACCCGGCTTTGCCACCAGCACATAGCAGTCCGGCGCGGGATTCAGCGCGGTCAGCTTCTCCCCGATCCCCTCCGCCAGAGCGGTCCCCCCCATGATACCATACGGTACGTCCGCGCCTATCCCAACGGCCAGTTTCCGCAGCTCTTCCCCGCTCAAGCCCAGCCCGAACAGGCGGTTCATCCCCAGAAGCACAGCCGCCGCGTCACTGCTGCCCCCCGCCATCCCCGCCGCTACGGGGATCCTTTTTTTCAGCCTGATCCGGATCCCTTCGGAAATCCCGTATTTTTCCATCAGGCACTTTGCCGCCTTATGCGCCAGATTATTCCCGTCCGCCGGAATCTCCCCGGTGTCTACGGCAAGGGTGATCCCTCCGACAGTTCTGCGCAGGGCAAGTTCGTCATAAATCCCCACCGTCTGCATGACCATCTTCACTTCATGGTACCCGTTTTCCAGGCGCCGGAGTACATCCAGCCCGAGATTGATTTTCGCATATGCCCTGATATCATATGATTCCATGCGTGATCCCTTTCCGCCGGTCGTCTGGCCGGTGAAGCGTCCGCCTGTATTTTGTATACATGAATGATACTTTATTATATACAACCGGAAGAGATCCGTCAACTGTTATCTTTCAACAAAGACGCGTCCGTAACGATAGTGGGAGAGAGAGGAAAACAGAAATTGCGGACATGATGGCCCCTGCTGTCAATCTGTACGTCGCCGGACTCCACATATAAGTAACCGTTGCCTTCCGTCTCCCATTCTATGCGTCCCTCGCGGCAGTGGTCAACGCAGAGCATTTCCCCGCTCAGACAGAAACCAGAAAAGCACCTCTCCATATGGAAATTGATCTGGTACCATAAAAGTTACAGTGAATCTTGCCACGAAAGGATAAAATGGGAAGCGGGAAGGTGAGATTCAAATAGGATAAAGAAGCTGCACGGCAGAATATTGAGCGAACGCGGCGGCTCTGGCAAAGGAGATCGGTTAGAGTTTGGCGGCAAGACAACTGAAAATACTGGCAGACACGCTGTATACATGGATCAGCCGGGCGAAAAATGGAGATTTGCTGATGTCGCCCATGCCGCCCGATCCAAAGAAGTCGCTGAATTTAGCGGAGCGAGTCAAAGAACTGGAGCGAGAAAACAAGGCGCTGAGGAGCGCAAGCACTCAAATACTGCGGGAGAACCAGAACAGTTCATTCTCCATTTGAAGCCGTAGCATCGGCCTGTCAGGTAGTAGTCGCATTCCTCAGATTCAGCTTCCGGCACCCGTTTGGCTGTCGCCGGCGTTTCGGGCGTGACCGCGCCGTATTCCTTTTTTTACCATGCCCTCCATCTGCCCGGCAAGCTCTGTAAGCTCTTTGATACGCAGGGCAGACAGGCAGTCGTCCAGAAACCAATCGGGGATCTCTTTCCCTTTCAGGCTTGCGGAGTAGGCGGACGGCGGATACCAGCCGTTTCCCGTAGACCAGTAGTTGTTTTCAGGCAGTTCCCATGCCCGCGACGAAGGTGATATGCAAGCCGCGCCCTTTTCGCCGCTATATGCCATGCTGCCATCTTTCATCAGATTTCCATGTCGTCCCCGTTTTCTTCTTCAAGATGATTGTCAGCCGGAAACTCATCGCCGGCGTTACGGTTCATTCTCTCACACTGCTGTTTGGTCTGAAACGCCGCCGGCAAAAGATTGCAGGAATCGGTGAAAACCGTACTGTCCTTGCCGAAGGATCTATGCCTCCACATCATTGTACAGCATACACGCGGCAGAGGAAAACATCAGCACCTCTATTGCAACCTGTAAGCTATCACGGTATAATGCAACTTATCAGAAGCTGCAAAGCGGCTTCTGAGAAAAGACGCCGCTTTTGCGCCGTCATGGGATTCCCGGAAGCCGCTTTTGCCACGGGCATTTCCAATGGCGGGCGCGCCGCCCGGATGAAAAAACATCCCGCGCAGGCTCCGAACGGCCGGAACCGGAAAGGATCCCATGAATCAGTTTACCGCCGCCCCTATTTCCCGTCCCGCCGCCTTGATCACCGGCGCTTCCAGAGGAATCGGGAGGGCGACCGCAGAGCGTTTTGCCGCTGCGGGCTATCACCTGATCCTGACCTGTATTTCGTCTATAAAAACGTTACGCGAATACGCGGCCCGGCTGGAACAGGCCTACGGGATCCGCTGCGCGGCGGTTCAGGCGGATATGGGAAATTACGAAGAGGTCCGGAAAGTATTCGGGCAGATCACCGAGCTGGATGTGGTGGTCAACAATGCCGGCGTGAGCTATGTCGGCCTGCTGTCGGAGATGGAGACAGCCGACTGGCAGCGTCTCATGCGCACCAACTTAGACAGCTGCTTCTATACCTGTAAACTGGCCGTCCCGCTTCTGCTGCGGAAGCACTGCGGAAAAATCATCAATATCTCATCGGTCTGGGGCAGCGTAGGCGCGTCCATGGAGGTGGCTTATTCCGCTTCCAAGGGGGCGGTCAACGCCTTCACCAAGGCCTTGGCAAAAGAACTCGCTCCCAGTAATATCCAAGTAAACGCCCTTGCTTTCGGCATGATAGATACCCGCATGAACGAAAGCTTCACGCCGGAGGAACTGGCGGCGATCACCGCAGGGATTCCGGCTGACCGCCCGGGATCGGCAGAGGAAGCCGCCCAGCTGATCCTGCTGACGGCACAGGCGCCCCCGTATCTGACCGGACAGGTCATCACCATGGACGGCGGCTGGACCTGAACCAGGTACGCTCCATTCTGACAGCGCTATAGGGCCGCCGCCCGGCAACCACGCCATTGCGTCCAAGGCACCTTGTTTACCCGTTACTGCTCGCCAAGGGCAGCCGAGCGGCAACAGCAGGGAGGAAAGACGCGGCAGGGAAGCGATAAAGCCGGCAGCCATTTGAGAAGAGGGAAGATGGAACAATGTTTTTCAGAAAAAGGAGAAGAGGAAAATGGCAGAGTACGAAGTAAATATTGATCTGGCGAATGACGCCAAGAAGGAGATGGCAAAGAAGATAGGTTCCGGAGAACCGAGAGTCCTGAATCAGTTCGGAGCGTTTTCCAGCCTGTACGATTTTTCCTTCCCTGAATATAAGCAGCCCGTCCTTGTCCTGAAAACGGAAGAACCGGGTTCTAAGCAGCTGCTCGCCATGAAGTATGGCAAGATAGAAACTGTCTGTTATGACATGATCCACCATCTGATCAACGATTGTATCGTAATGGGAGCCAGACCTCTTACCGTTCAGGATGCCATTATCTGCGGGAAGCTGGAAAAGGATATTGTGACAAAGATCGTGGCAAGCATATCCGATGCCTGCCGGAAACAAGGGTGCGTGCTGACCGGCGGGGAAACGTCCGAGCAGCCGGGTGTGCTGGAGAAGGGCGTTTATATCCTGACGTCAAGCATTGTCGGCATTGTCGAGAAAGAAAAAATCATTGACGGTTCCAAAATCGAAGCCGGAGATCTGGTTCTTTCTCTGGAATCCAGCGGGATCCATACCAACGGCTATACCTTGGTCAGGAAAATCATAGCTGAAAACCCCATGATGGAGAAAGAGATCGTGGACGGGAGGGACTTGATAGCCGCGGTTCTGGAGCCGCACAGATGTTACTACTCCGCTTTGAAAGGATTGTTCGGAAAAGATGTGGTGCAAGGAATGGCCCATATCACAGGCGGCGGAATCAGAGAAAACCTGAATCGGATCCTACCGGACAATGTCAACGCGGAAATTGATCTGGCAGCGTATCAAGTTCCCACGATTTTTCATGTCCTAAAAAAATACGGCGCCGTTTCCGATGAGGAGATGCTGAGAACATTTAACTTGGGCGTCGGCCTGGCGATGGCGGTGAAGCGGCGGGACGCGGACGAAGTGATTTCCGCCGTCGAAAGAAACGGCGTAAGCTGCCATATCATCGGTAAAATGGTTCCCGGGAACGGTTCCGTCGTCTGTAAAAATAAGCTGCGCTGGGAGTGACGCTTTACGTCACAGGGATGTTCCCGGGAAAGATCCCCGTCGGTCGCGTTTCTTTCCCGGGCGCCATCCGGGCAATCTGAATTTTGATGACAGCCGAAGTGATCCGAAAATCACGATGGTTCCGACTGCCGCGCACGTGAGAGGGTTCGGTGGAATCGTCCCTCCCGACTGTGCGCCGTCAGGCGCGGAACGCCGCCGGCAGGGCGC
>JAISOV010000033.1 GCA_031275405.1 Clostridium sp.
CGATCCAGAACCGCCTGGAGCATACCATCGCCAACCTGGACACCAGCGCGGAGAACCTGCAGACGGCGGAGTCCCGGATCCGCGACACGGACATGGCGGAGCAGATGGTGGAGTACAGCGGCAGATACAAAGATCAATATTCGTATGGCTGCGGATTTGAAGCGGCAGGAGGTTTGAAAAGGCGTTCGCCCGTTCCGCCCAATCTCCGCGCTTTGTGCAATGTGTGCAATGCGTACAATGTGTACAATGTGTACAATGTGTACCTGGAAGAAAGCGAAAGCGGCTTCATGGCAGGATGCCGTTGCCGCGCAGTTCCTGTAGGATCAGCTGCAGGGCTTTTTCGGAGGGGGCGGCAACCGTGTGGCAATGCCAGCCCTCCGTCAGATCCAGCAAAGGCCTGGAAGTGCTGCTTTCCAGGCTGCGGCAGAAATCTTCCGCATCCTCCAGGTCGTTGATCGCCAGCTCTGCCCGGATCTGGCCGTACAGATCATGCTCAATGAACACATCCAGCATCCTGCCGCCATAATCCACGATGGAACGCATTTCTTTCCGTGTCTGTTCTAAGGTGTGCCGAACCATGACGACCGCCGTGTGGCTGCACCCTTTCTCCAAGGAGCGGAAGAGCAGATAGCCTTTGTTGGTGGAGAGGACATTACGGTTTTCCGCACGTAAGAGCGCTATATCCTGCACGATCACTTGGCGGCTGACATGAAAAAAGCGGGCGAGTTCCGTTCCCTTGACCGGCGTGGCCTGGGCCTGTAAATATTCCACGATGGCTTTCCTGCGTTTGATTCCTTCTGAATGCATCAAGATACCTCACATTTCGATTGTTTTCGCTGACCTCATTATGGCATAAAATTGCATGGATGTCAATTTTTCTTTTCCGTGCCTGCCTTCCTCGCCACGGACAGACAAACGGATCTTACTGCTCCGCGGGAAGCTTCCGGGAGATCCTGCGCCTCTGTATGGCGCCTCTGTATGGCGCTGCGGTATGGCGCCCATATATGGCGCCCATACATGGGCGTGTGCATATCCTCCCTTCACCCGCTTCCTGCCGGACGTGATCAAGCCGCCTTTTGCCGGATATGGCCAGCCGACCTTACGGGACGGTGAAAAAAATAGGGCAGTGGATAAAAATGGAGGGCGGTAAACGTTGAAAAACTTTGTCCGACGTGTTATAATAAATCCAGTATCCTTTCCGACGTTCTGAGATAAAGGGGGTCGTCATGAAGATAGAACGGGTAGATCACAAAACGGTAAAATGCTTCCTGTCCAACGAGGAATTAGACGCTTATCAGATTACTTATAAAGACTTTTTGTCGCGCAGCGAGAAAGCCAAGGAAGTGCTGGAAGACATCATGGGACGGGCCGGGGAGGCGGTAGGATACCAGCCGCCGAAATGCTCTTTTGACTTACAGGTCATGCTGCTTCCGGATCGGGGCATGGTTCTGACCTTTTCTGAAAAGGAGCCGGGAGAAATCAGTATGGCGGATACTCTGGCGGAATGCCTGCGGGAAATGCGGCAGCTGTTCCGCGACCAGCCCGGGCAGGCCATAGAACAGATACCTTCCATGGAACAGATCTCTTCCATGGAAAAAGCCACGCCGCCGGAGGGGGCGGACGCCGCGAGGACACAGCTGCCTAAGAGCGGGGCGAAGCGTGGGAGGAAGAGCCATGATCTGGAAAAAGGACAAGGGGCGAAGGAACGGCAGCCCGAGAACGAGTCGAAACTTCCGAGACGGATGATCTATTCGTTCGCCAGTCTGGGCAATCTCTGCGCATATGCCGCCGCTTTGCCCGACGGCTTACATATGAAGAGCCGCCTCTATCAGATGGACGGCAGATATTATCTGTGTCTGGAAAAAGGGCGGACAGCCATCGCAAAATACCGGCAGATCTGCATCCAGGCGCTGGAATTTGGTACGCTGTACACGGCGGATCCCAGGCGGTGGATTTTCCTGGAGGAACATGCGGACTGTCTGCTGGCGCAGGGGGCTTTGGAGAAGCTCGGCAGGGACGTCTGAACGCCTTCGGCAAGGACAGCCGAACCTTTCGTTTTTTTGCTGCCGCCCGTTTTACCAAACGACAGGTTCCGATGCGCCTTTGGCTCTTTGGTTTCTTTCAAAAAACGTTGACAGAATGGCATAAATGTGTTAAGGTATAAATATACAGGCAAAACAATGAATGTGGTGGAGGCTTCAGTGCCGGCGGTTTCTGTAGTCTTGTTTCCGAAGCGCGAAACCGGTCTGTGGATGCAGGTTCTTGGATACCTTAGCCTGTTTGATGGAGGTGAACGAGACGATGCAGACGGCGGAGATTCCATCTGCTGGTTCCGGAAAAGACGCGGCGTATCAAGTGTATCAGAACCTTGCGCTCATTCTTTCGGGCGCTTCGCTGTGGCTAAGCTCGGTTATGTATTTGATGAACGCCGTTTTCAATGGCACGGTCAACCCGCTTGCCATCGGGGCGTTGGTACTCAACTGCTTATCGTGGCTGATGAACGGGTTCGCAGACGACCGTTCTGACCGTTTAGACTGGACGACATTCTTCGGCTATTTCGGCGTTTTCGCGGTACTGGGCGTCTGGTGGCTGGCCGCCCTCACAGAACCGTCCTACATACCGATGCCGCCTGTGCGTATACTGGCGGTGCCGTTGGGGATACTATCTTTCCTGAATGGCATACGCCAGTTTGTAAAAGTGGACAAGCCCTTGCGCCGCCTGGCGCCCTTGTCAGGCATAGAAAGTGTCGGGCAGACCTGCGAAAAAATCTAGGACAAGTTTCTAAAAAAGCCTTGGCAGCGTATACTGTTTTAAGGCGGAGGGAGAGATACTCAATGGATATGATCTTAGCTGCTGGCTTTGCCATGCAGGGCATTGATTTCGGCGCAAGAATGGGAGTGGCCGCTGCGATACTGTCAGTCGGGTCTCTGGCGGTTCTCATCATGAGGCGGCGTAAGAGAGCCAGACTGGCCGGCCCGGCTTCGACAGAAACTTCGGGCGGTATCATCATGGTCAACGGAGGCGTCTGCGTTCCGGTCAAGGGGGGGAATCCGGGCATATCTTTTGGCAGGACGCTGGCTTATCCGGAAGCGGTCAGCATCAGGGAGGGCGGGATGGATGAAGATCGCTGAATACCATCACTATTACGCCGCCACCCTTGAGCCGCTGATGCGAGCGCAGGTCGAACGGAACAACAGCGCCGCCGACAGACGTTTTGTGATCGGGATGTGCGATTCCAAAGCGTCGATTTACGAAGAATACCAGAATCAGAAGACGATCTTCAGGCTTCTTTATCACAAGCCTGTCCCCAAGACGAACGACAAAGACCAGCTCCACAGGCACAAGGTCTGTGCCTGTATGACTGCCGCAATCATAAAGACACGTCCTTTGTATGTGGTCGAAGGCTTTCCGGACGATGAGGCGTTTGAACTTTCCTCCGCTCCCAGCATCAATGAACAGTTAGCGTTTTCGGCGGGGCTGTCCCTGCTGAGGGCGTATGTCCTGGCAGATGATCAGGACGGTTCCCGCCGGGAATATTTTACCGGGACAGATCTTTTCGTGCCTGAGGCATTTAAGCACGGGGATGGCTCGGAACAGACTTTCGACACGTTAATGGTGTGGTCCCTGTACGACGCGAATGTCCTGGACGGGCTTTCGACGCCCTTGTTAGCTGATATTTATTTTTTGCTGGATCGATACCACGAGTTGTATTGTAAGTTCAGACACTTTCGACAAGATACAGGACTTTCTTCTTGAACGCGGCAAGGGATTCTCGTCTGTGGAGCGGCAAAAGCGCATTACCGCTGACGGCGGCCATTTCTCAAACAAATATAGGGACGGTAGGTTCACCCAAATCAAATTTATAACCCGGGATAAAAGAAAATCAATCAGCTGATCCGTGTTATCGCCCGCAACGGCAAGGAAGGAACCGGGCATCCGGAACTGCCGGAGCCGGGAAGCCGACGAGAAAAACCGCTTGACAACAGTATGGCTCTGTGTTACAACAGTATTGTAAACAAACACAATACCGTGAGGTGAACGAAATGGCAAGGCAGGCACAGAGCGCACTGATCCAAGTAAGGCTCGACGAAAGCGTAAAGAACAAGGCAGACGCCCTGTTCGCAGACCTCGGATTCGACACTCCGACAGCTATCCGGATCTTCCTCAACCAAGCCATCCGGCGAGGGGGAATGCCGTTTGAAGTCGCGAAACCACAGCCAAACGCCGAGACAATGGCGGCAATACTAAACGGAATGGAAATACTTCCAAAACGGTACAGCAGTTTCCGCGAACTCCGCAGCGAGGCGGAAGCCGAGCTGAGGGCGGAGGAAGCAGATGAGATATGAGGTACGGCAATCCGCGAGGTTCAAGCGGGACCTGAAAACCGCAATGAAACGCGGGTACGACATCGACAGACTGGAAGCAGTCGTCGATCTGCTCGCAAACGGCATGACGCTCCCCCTCAAAAACCGCGACCACGACCTGACAGGCGACCGCAGGGGCTACCGCGAATGCCACATTACTCCGGATTGGCTACTGATCTACCAGCACAGAGAGAGCGAAGTCGTTCTCTGCCTGTTCCGGACAGGAACGCACAGCGACCCCTTCTGAGCATATAACCCTTACGACGTTGACCTCATTTTTTATCATTACCTTTTGAAGTGCTTCGTCGTGATAGACCTGAAAACAGGCAAGCCCACCTATCAGGACATCGGTTATGGAAAGCTTCACATAACATTGGGCAAATAGATTTCTACGTCCGCTGCTTCGAGGATCAAGTTAAGCTTGCAGGCGATGATGCGACAATCGGTAGTATCTTCTGTGCGGACAAGAATGACACGATGGCAAAATATTCGGCACTGTCCGAGAACGAACACCTGTTTGCGTCAAAAGATATGCTCTGCTTACCGACGGAAGAAGAATGAAAAACCGAATTGGAACGCGAACGTGAGTTGCTCAAGCAGCAGTCACTTGAGAGCGGGAGCGGAGAATCATATGGCTCATAAGAATCATGTAACTACAATATTTTATCCAAACAATATGGGAATTGAGTTCATTGAACAGCGGAGAGCCAATGAGAATATGAAAGTTTCATTTATCAGACCGCCTCAAAATATACCCAATTGGGATTCAAGTAACTAAGTCTAAAATTGAAAGGATCATGCAATCTATAACTGCACGGTGTTAAAATGCTAAAAGGATTTCTTTTTTTGCTGAAATATTCATGGAAGTTCAGCAAACCATACGTTGTATCCGTGTTCCTGCTGCAGTTGGTTTCCTCAATATTACCTTTGGCAGGTATTGTCTTGCCAAAGTATATCATTGACGAACTCCTAGGTTATCGTCGCCCACAGCAGATGATAGTCCTGATTGCAATACTTACTGGCTGTAATCTTGTAGCGGGACTATTGATGAGCTATTTCAGAGGGAAGTCGTTTACCTCAAAAAATGTAGTTTTTTGTAAATTTCAAACAATGATTGCAGAGAAACTTGCCCTCTGCGATTTTGAACAATTGGAAAATCCCGAATTCTTGGATATAAAAGAACGAGCCGGTAAATTCTTGTATGCTAATGGGCAAGGGTTCGGCGTGGTCTTAGATAGTGCGGTAAATATCTTAGGTAAGTTCATAACTTTCATAGGTATCATTGCTATTATACTTACTTTGAATGTGTGGATAGTTTTGGTGTTTATTGCCTTGGTATTTTTGAATGCTTTGGTTGATTTCTACGTCAAGAAGAATTATGTAAAGTGGGATATGGAAAAAGCACCGATTGAAAGAAAAACTGGCTACTTCATTCGCTTAGTTGAAGATTTTTCTTTTGGAAAAGAAATCAGACTATTCAATTTAAGGAGTTGGATTGTCCAAAAAATATCTAATCATCTAAATATAGCAAATGAGTTTTATGGAAAACAAACAACTGAATACAATAAATCTTACTATTTCAATTCGCTAACTGGATTCATTCGAGAAGCGTTTTCATATGGATATTTATCATTTCGGGTTATATATGGGTTCATAGGCGTCGGCGATTTTACAATGTATATATCCGCAATAGCGCAGTTTTCATCAGCAATGAATGATGTGATGCAAAGTATTCTCAACATCAAGCAATTTGGTTCGTATTACGATGCATTAGAAAAATATATGAATATTCCAACCACTATGCGTAGCGGTAAAACGAAACTTGACAAATCAAACTCTGGTGAATATGTCATCAAATTTGACAATGTTTCATTTAAGTACGCCGGTAGTAGTCATTTCGCTTTGAGGAATATAAATATAACCATATATGGAAAAGAAAAGATAACAATTGTAGGTGAAAATGGTGCCGGAAAATCTACATTTGTCAAATTATTGTGCAGGCTATATAAACCAACAGAAGGAACCATATTTTTGAATGGAATTGATATACAAGAAATTGAATATGACAGCTATATGTCCATGATTGCTCCTGTATTTCAAGATTATAAATTGTTCTCTTTTTCTGTTAAGGAAAACATTGCTTTTTCTGCTTCCAATCATGTTGCAGATGAACGCATTATAAATTTGCTTGAATCAAGCGGATTTGGGGGTAAATTGGCGAATTTAGAAAATGGAATCCATACTCATATTTATAAAAATTTTGAATTAGATGGCTTTGAGCCATCCGGCGGCGAGGGGCAGAAGCTGAGTATCGCTAGAGCCTTATACAAAGATGCGCCTATAGTTGTTCTTGACGAACCTACAGCTGCGCTGGATCCGCGAGCAGAATTTGAAATTTATCAGAAGTTTCATTCATTAACCCTTGGCAGAAGTGCAATATATGTTTCTCACCGACTGGCTATCTCTAAGTTGTGTGATAATGTAGCAGTATTTTCAAACGGTGAAATGATTGAGTATGGTTCTCACCATGAATTGCTTAGCAGAAAAGGATTATATTATGAATTGTATAGTATGCAAGCACAATTTTATACAGAATCATAAATGATATTTCGTCAAATTAAATATAATAAAACGCCCATAAACCATTCTAATCATCTTAACGACTAATGAAGGTAACGTTATGAGATTTGTATTTCCGTTAAAAATACCTCAAAATCCATCAGTCCAGGGGTATGCAGTTCTATTTTGCGCAGTGATGAAAAACTTCCGATTGAATGAATTTCGATTTTATCCAAGTTCACGCACTTGACATTGCAAATTGTGATATAGCTATTGCGATTGACAATTGGCTGTAAACATGCTATAATCATATATAGCATATAGTAAAGCTTTCAGAGAAAGAGTATCCGGATTTATTGACAAAGGGCACAAAGCAAGAGAAGCCGCAGGAATTTTCAAAGTAGGGTACGCCACCATGAAGGAGTGGCAAAAACTGCGTTCGGAAACCGGAGATTTGGAAAAGCGAGCGTTGAATCGCACCGCCTGAATCTTCGATTCTGAAAAATTGCATGTCTATATTATAGACAATGCGCTTGTGGTGCCTTTTGAAATCACCGCCCATTTTGGTGGTTCGATTGAGCATTTATGGGCAAAACTTAAAAAATGGTTACGCTATTATTCGCAAAACTGCGATACCATCCAAACCGCTATTGTGGCTTGTTTTCAGTTGTAATAGCTGTATGTTGACTTTGTTTTCTATCACTATCTGCGGAAATGCTTTGTGCTGATTGACCTGAAAACAGGCAAGCTGACTTATCGGGACATTGGGCAAATAGATTTCTACGTCCGCTGCTTCGAGGATCAAGTTAAGCTTGCAGGCGATGATTCGACAATCGGTAGTATCTTCTGTGCGGACAAGAATGACACGATGGCAAAATATTCGGCACTGTCCGAGGACGAACACCTGTTTGCGTCAAAAGATATGCTCTGCTTACCGACGGAAGAAGAATGAAAAACCGATTCGTACTTCTTGCCATACCATATCCGGATGCTTTTCAAGACACTGAAATGGGTCATGCCATTGACAAATGCACAACGAAGTCAGTAAAGAACGAATTTCCCCCTTGACAAATCCCGGCCGGGAGGATAGACTATATTCGTAGGAAGCAGAGAGATCATAAAGCTCATAGTAAAGTTCATATACGAGGGAGTAGTTCCGCATACCTAGTGTGCGAGGTAAATCAACAGGCATGGCAGCCGGTTCCAGGTTGTCTGGTTTATCTATAAAGAATGAGACTCATATGCAGTGGTTATCTTATAGGTACACATTGTGTATGGGCTTTTTTTATCTTTCTGATCAAGAGTGTGGTAAATCCCAGAAACGGAGGATCATCATGAAAGAGTATTTTAAGAACGCGCAAGAGGTACTGCGGGAACAGGAAGCGTCTGCGGAGGGGCTTTCCGGGGAAGAAGCCGGGAGAAGGGAAGCGCGGTACGGCAGGAACAGGCTCAAAGAGGCGAAAAAAATCTCCCTTGGACGGCGGTTCCTGAAGCAGCTGGCGGATCCCATGATCATCATCCTGATGGCCGCCGCCTTGATTTCCGCGGTGACGGCGGCCTATTCGGGGGAAAGCTTTACAGACGTCGTGATCATCCTGACGGTGGTCCTGATCAACGCCGTGCTTGGGGTAGTACAGGAAAACAAGGCGGAAAAGGCAATCGCCGCCTTACAGGAGATTTCGGCGGCCACCTCCAAAGTGCTAAGGGATGGCCGGCAGCTTGCGGTGCGCAGCGAGGAACTAGTGCCGGGGGATGTCATCATCTTAGAAGCCGGGGACAGTGTTCCGGCGGACGCCCGGATTCTGGAATGTGCCAGCATGAAAGTGGAGGAAGCGGCGCTGACGGGGGAGTCGCTCCCAGTGACAAAGACGGACAAGGCTTTGTCCCGGAAAGACGGCAGAGACGTTCCTCTGGGCGACCGGAAAAATATGGTGTACATGGGCGGCACGGTGGTGTATGGACGGGGGAAAGCTCTTGTCACCGGAACCGGGATGGATACGGAAATGGGAAAGATCGCGGACGCGCTTGCCAACGCCAAGGAAGAGCATACTCCCCTGCAGCGGAAGCTGACCCGGCTCAGCAAGAGCCTGAGCGTGTTGGTGCTGGGTGTCTGCGCGGTGGTCTTTGCAGTGGATCTGGTTCGGCTTTATCCGGCGCTTTCCGGCGCCGCGCTGCTGGATACGTTCATGGTGGCGGTCAGCCTGGCGGTGGCTGCGATCCCGGAGGGGCTTGCGGCGGTAGTGACGATTGTCCTGTCCATCGGCGTCACCAATATGTCGAAGCGCAGCGCCGTCATCCGGAAGCTGACGGCGGTGGAGACCCTTGGCTGTGCGCAGATCATCTGTTCCGACAAGACAGGCACTTTGACGCAGAATAAAATGACGGTGGTGGAACATACCGGAAGCAATGAGAATCTGCTGGGGAAGGCCATGGCGCTCTGCTCTGACGCGGAACCCGGGGAAGACGGCGAAGCGGTGGGAGAACCGACGGAATGCGCCCTGGTAAACTATGCCTGCCGTCTGGGGCTTTCTAAGAAACTGCTGAAAAAAGAATATCCGCGGATCGGTGAAGCGCCTTTCGATTCGGTGAGGAAGATGATGAGTACGGTACACAGGGCGGAAATCCCCGGCCAGGCTGGCGGGGGAACGGAACCGGACGGCCGGGAGACCGGCAGATCGGGGGGAACGGAACCGGACGTCTGGGAAAACGGCGCAATCGTACAGTTTACCAAAGGCGCGCCGGATGAAGTTCTGAAATGCTGTACCCACATCCTCCGCAACGGCAAGCCGCAGATTCTGCGGGAAGAAGTGCGTCTTGAGATCCTGAAAGAAAACAAAGCCATGGCGGATAAAGCCCTGCGCGTCCTCGGGGCGGCGTACCGTGTCTGGGAGGACGTCCCGGACAGCTGCGCGCCGGAATACCTGGAACAGAACATGGTCTTTATCGGGATGACCGGCATGATAGACCCGGTAAGGCCGGAGGTGAAAACGGCGATTGAGGAATGCCGCCGGGCGGGGATACGTCCGATTATGATTACCGGCGACCACAGGGACACGGCTGTCGCCATCGCCATGGAACTGGGCATGATCACCGATCCTGACCAGGCGGTGACAGGGGCGGAACTGGATGAGATTTCCGACGAAGATTTTACTTCTTCTATTGAAAAATATGCCGTCTATGCCCGGGTACAGCCGGAGCATAAAGTGCGTATCGTGAACGCGTGGAAAGCGAAAGGGAAGGTTACGGCGATGACCGGAGACGGGGTGAACGACGCGCCGTCCATTAAGAACGCCGATATTGGCGTAGGAATGGGGATCACCGGAACGGATGTCACCAAAAACGTGGCGGACATGGTACTGGCGGACGACAATTTTGCCACCATCGTATCGGCGGTAGGCGAGGGGCGCCGGATTTACGACAATATCCGCAAATCCATCCAGTTCCTGCTGGCCTCCAATCTGTCCGAGGTGCTTGCCATCTTCCTCGCCACCCTGTTAGGGTTTACCATCTTGAAGCCCGTCCATCTGCTGTGGATCAACCTCATTACCGACTGTTTTCCGGCGTTGGCGCTTGGCATGGAGGAAGCGGAAGACGACATCATGCGGAGGCCGCCCAGGGATGCCAAAGACGGCATTTTTGCGGGCGGCGTGGGGCTGAACGTACTGATCCAAGGAGGGATCGTCACGCTGACGACCCTGTTGGCTTATTTTATCGGACATTATCTCGAAGCCGGAACCTGGGAAGCGGCAGACAGCAGAAGCGGCATGACCATGGCGTTCCTGACTCTGTCCCTGACGGAGGTGTTCCACTCTTTCAATATGCGCTCTTTGGATAAATCGATTTTTTCCATGAAAAAGCAGAATCCATTCCTCCTGGGAGCCATGCTGCTCTCCTGGGTGTGTACCACTGTGGTGCTGACGGTGCCGTTCCTTGCGGACGCCTTTGGCTTCGAACGGATCTCTCTGTCCGAGTATCTGGTATCCGTCGGGCTGGCGCTGTTGGTCATCCCTATCGTGGAGCTGATCAAATTCATCCGACGCCGTGCAGATTAAGCTTTCCATGGGAGCGGCTTTGTGGTATACTATATACAGCACCAAGCTAAACAAAACAGAGGAGAGTGTCATATGAACAATTTTCGTTATTACGCTCCTACCGATATTCGTTTCGGGAAAAACCAGGTGGAACGTCTGCCGGAGCTGCTTGCGCCATACGGGCGGAAAGTGCTGCTGGTGTACGGGGGCGGCAGTATCCGCAGGATCGGTCTGTACGACAAGGTAAAAGAGCTGCTGCGCGATTTTGAAGTATCGGAACTGCCGGGAGTGGAGCCGAATCCAAGGATTGCTTCCGTAAGACGGGGCGTGGCCATCTGTAAAGAAAAGCAGATCGACGCGGTGCTTGCGGTGGGCGGCGGCAGCGCCATCGACGCGGCAAAGGTGATCGCCGGCGGCGCCTGTTATGCGGGCGACCCTTGGGAACTGGTGCAAGATGGAAGGAAAGTCGGCAGGGTGCTTCCTATCGTGACTGTCCTGACCTTGGCGGCGACCGGAACCGAGATGAACAGGAACGCGGTGATTTCCAATCCGGAAACCAATGAAAAGCTGGGAACAGCCGCTCCGGATTTCATTCCCAAGGCTTCCGTCTGTGACCCGGCCTATCTCTACAGCCTGCCGCCTTATCAGACTGCGGCGGGTACGGCGGACATCATGTCGCACCTGTTTGAACAGTATTTCCAGGCGGACACAGGGGCTTACCTTTCCGACCGCTTTGCGGAGGGAGTGTTGAAAGCCTGTCTGCGGTACTGCCCTATCGCGCTGAAAGAGCCGGACAACTATGAAGCAAGGGCCAATCTGATGTGGGCAAGCACTCAGGCTTTGAACGGGCTTACTTCCTGCGGAAAAGGCGGCGCCTGGACCTGTCATCCCATCGAGCATGAGCTGAGTGCGTATTATGACGTCACCCACGGGGCGGGGCTGGCGATTGTCACCCCCAGCTGGATGCGTTATATCCTCCATGACGATACGGTGGGCAAATTCTGCGAATATGCCCGGAATGTATGGAATATTACGGAACAGGATCCTTATCAGTGCGCGAAACAGGCGATTGACAGCACCGAAGCGTTCTTCTGGGAATGCGGCCTGCCGAAATCCCTGACGGAGCTTGGGATAGATGATTCCAAATTTGAAACCATGGCGAAAAAGGCGGTGAGGTTCGGCGGACTGGCGGGGGCTTATGTGCCGCTGAAAGAAAAAGACGTCGTTGCGATCCTGAAAATGTGTCTGTAAGCGGCGATTTCGGGCCGGATAAAATGGGATGATATGAAAAAGAAGCAGTGGTTCCTTCGCAGAAGTTTTTTGACCTATTCCGGCATCCTGGCCGGAACCGTGGCGCTGAATCTTCTGGCTAGAAGCAGCACGGCATTCAGCGATCTGTATATCGAATGGATCTTTCCCATCTGGATCAATACGTTAGGGCGGTTTATGGGCATATTTCCTTTCTCGGTGGGGGAAATCCTGATCGGAGCAGGGCTGCTTTATGCGGCTTCCGCTGTGGCTGTGGCGCTTCTGCTGTCGGCGGCGCTGGCAGTCGGAGCAGTCGGAAGATGGAAGTCCGGAGCGCGGATGCTCGCAAGCGGGCCGCCGGGAGGACAGGAGCCTGGAGCGCGCAAGTTGGAAGCGCGGATCCTCGCAAGCGGGCCGCCGGGAGCGCAGCCGCTTGGGGAGAAGTATAGGGGGCTGTTCCGGTTTGGATATAAGTTCTACCTCGGTTTTGCCTGGTCCTTGCTGATCCTGTTCCTGCTGCTGACCTTGGGCGGCTTCCTGCTGTACCACGGTTCCACATTTGCGCAGAGATATTTCCCGGCGGAAGGCGAGACCTACACGGCGGAGGAGCTGATCGCCGTCCGTAATTTCGTGGTGGAGCAGTGCAACCGGCTGTCCGCCGAAATGAGCCGGGATGAAGCCGGGAACGTCCTGTATGCGGGAAATATGACCAACGAAGCGATAGAAAGCATGTTGGGTCTGGGGCAGACTTATGAAAGGCTGAACGGCTATTATCCGCCGCCCAAGCCCCTGCTCCTGTCGGATTTCTGCTGTCAGCAGTACATACAGGGATATTTTTTCCCCTTTTCTATGGAAGCAAATTATAACCGTGTTATGTATCTCGCGAACAAACCCGCGACCCTGTGCCACGAACTGGCACACATGCGCGGGTATATCCTGGAGGACGAAGCGAATTTCATCGGTTTTCTGGCGTGTGTTTCTTCGGATGACGCATTTTTCCAGTACAGCGGCTATCTTAGCGTACTCAATTATCTGGACAACGACTTCTATCGGCTTGTGGGAAGAGACCGGGCGCGTTATATGCAGGAAACGGCGATCCTGCCCCAGGTCGTCAGCGACAATGTATTCGTTACCTCTGCGGAGTGGGAGCGGATCGAAAAACACAGCCTGCTTGAAACGGAGGCGGTGGACGCCGCCACGGATCTGCTGATGGATACCAACCTGAAAGCCAACGGCGTTTCGGATGGGAAGCTAAGCTACAGCAGGGTGGTACAGCTGGTGCTTCAATACTACAAACAGCTGCCGGGCAGCCGTTTGTAGTCTAATGCGGCGCAGAGGGCGCGCCTTTTCTCGCAACTTGCTTCACAAGTTCCGAGAAGCTCTACTACAAACGGCTGCCGGGCAGCCGTTTATAGTCCCATGCGGCGCGCCCTCCGCGCCGTTCTTATTCTGTTAAAGAGCGCTTCTTGGAGATGGTAACTTTTTCTTCATAACAAGTGAAGATTTCTTCCACCTTCTTCTTATCCGGTCTGGGGGTCAGGAAGCTGACCACAGGAACGACGACCAGCCCCGCCAGCATGGCGACCGCTCCGGCGTTGATGGGCGAAGCGATGTAGTGCAGGAACGTATTGGACACGGTAATGCCGATTCCGCAGGCGAAGCTTGCCCACACGGAAATACCGGTCACGCGTTTCCAGTATAAGCCGTACAGGAACGGCGCCAGGAACGCGCCGGCCAGTGCGCCCCAGGAGATTCCCATCAGCTGCGCGATGAAGGTGGGAGGATTCCACGCGAAGAGTACCGAGAGCAGGACAAAAAACACCACGAGCAGCTGCATGACCCGTACCTGTCTGCGCTCGCTCATATCGCGTGCCACAAGCTCCTTGAGGAAATCCAGCGTCAGCGTGGAACTCGAGGTCAGCACCAAGGAAGCAAGCGTGGACATGGAAGCGGACAGGACGAGAACCACCACCACCCCGATGAGGATGTCCGGGAGCGAGGAAAGCATATGGGGAACGATTCCGTCATAGACGAGCTTTCCGGTTTCATTGTAAAGCGCCGCCGCATCGAACAGCCGCCCGAAGCCCCCTAAAAAGTAACAGCCTCCGGCAATCACCAGAGCGAACACGGTGGAGATGACCGTTCCGGTATGGATGGATTTTTCATCTTTGATAGAATAGAACTTCCCGATCATCTGCGGCAGCCCCCAGGTACCGAGGGAAGTCAGCAGGATCACGCCGAGCAGATTCACGGGATCCGGCCCGAAAAAGGACGTGAACGCGCCGGGCTGTCCGAGGGTAAGCGGCACGTCGCTGGGAATTTGCGCCATAGTCTGGATAGCGGCCAGAAAGCCGCCCTGACCGCTCAAGACTGCCCCGATGACGGCCACGATGCCGATCAGCATGATGATCCCCTGTATGAAATCGTTGATGGCAGTCGCCATATAGCCTCCGAGGATGACATAAATCCCGGTAAAGACCGCCATTCCGACCACGCAGGTAGTGTAAGGGATATGGAACGCCATCTCAAACAGCCGGGAAAGCCCGTTGTAGATGGAAGCGGTATAGGGAACCAGAAATACAAATACGATCAGGGAAGCGGCGATCTTGAGCGGCTTGCTGCGGTAGCGGCTGCCGAAGAAATCCGGCATGGTCTTGGAATTTAAGTGCTGCGTCATGACCTTGGTGCGCCTGCCTAGGACGACCCAGGCCAGAAGGCTGCCCAGCAGGGAATTGCCGATACCGATCCAGGTGGCCGAAAGCCCGTATTTCCAGCCGAACTGCCCTGCGTAGCCTACGAAGACCACGGCGGAAAAATACGAGGTGCCGTAGGCGAAAGCGGTCAGCCAAGGGCCGACGGAGCGTCCTCCCAGAACAAAGCCGTCTACGCTGGTCGCGTGTTTTCGGGCGTACAGCCCTACGCACACCATAATCGTGAAGAACAGAACCAACATCAAAATCTTGAGTAACATAGCGAACCTCCTTAATGATAGTGAAAAACATCCTGCTGGGGTCGTCACCTGACAAAGTGCCAGGCGGTGAAACAGTAAACGGTGAAACAGTAAACAGTGAAACAGTAAACGGTGAAACAGTGGGACAGTAAACGGTGAAACAGTAAACGGTGAAACAGTGGGACAGTAAACAGTGGGACAGTAAACAGTGGGACAGTAAACGTGGAAACAGTACAGCAATCGCACAGTAACAGGGCGAAGCAGTGAAGCAGTAAAACAGTAAAACCATAAGCTCTCGCGTTAAAGTGTTACACTTCAACGCGCAAAAGTGCCATAATCCTAAAATACTATGAAATACGGAGGCTGTCAAGAGCTTTTTGCAAGGTGGGACAGAAATTTTTTCAAGATTTTCTGCGGTTTCCCTTTGTCCCATAGTGGTTGGGGCAGGGCGGTAAAACTTGCAGTTTTCAAATTTGGTTCGGCGGAAAAATTTCTGCTTGACAGTCTTTCCGGAAGCGGATATAATACTTATGATCATCATGCGGAAGGATGGGAAAGGTGGTTTCCTGGAAGAAGCGTTATCAGAGTTTCCCTTTTGCTGGTTTGCTGTAGGATGGCTTTATGACGGTTACGATATAGTGACGCAGAAACAAGCGACAAGTGATATAGTCGCTTATGACAGGATGATATATGTGTCACGTATGCATACGCGGGTGTAGTTCAGTGGCAGAACACTAGCCTTCCAAGCTAGATATGTGGGTTCGATTCCCATCACCCGCTTTTTATTTTTCGGGCCGCCGGTCTTCGGCGGCGGACAGTTCGCCTGTTTGCTCCGATCTTTTTGTTTTTACTTTGTCGGCAGCCCGCCTTTATGGGCTATTCTTCGCTTCCCGTTTCTAAAAATGCCCGGAGCTGCGCCTTGGTCACGCCGATATTTTCTACGGCGTCCAGTTTCTTCGCGCCCAGCCGGTAGGCGGGAACCGCCCATACGCCGGACTTTTCATACGCGTACCGGTTGGCGTCCTGCTGAACCTGACGGTATCTGCCGCTGCGCAGCGCCTCGCGGAAAGCCCCGGCATCCGGCAGGTCGAAGAAGCACTGCGCGAGGACGTCGATATTTTCCACATCGACATGGCGTTTCAGGATCAGCTCATACGCCCGTTCATGGTAAGTCCATAGATCCGCGCCCTGCTCGGCGGCGCAGAACATGCCTTGGATACATAGGTCGCTGTGCGGCCCGTACCGTTCCGGGCGCGGATGAGCCTCGCATGGACGCCAGACGACTTCTATCTGCGGATAGTCCGGCAGCAGATCCCTTAAATTTTGATGCCCCTCCAGACAGTACGGACAGGCATAATCGAAAAATACTTCAAGCCGTATCATGGCGCCACGCTTCCTTCCGTTGGTTTTGATCCATCCGTCTGATCCCTGCTCGGTCTTTCCGCGTTATTCTCCGATGATCTTGACCAGGACGCGTTTGTCGCGCTTGCCGTCGAACTCCCCGTAGAAAATCCGTTCCCACGTGCCGAAGTCCAGTCTGCCGTCCGTGACAGCCACCACGCATTCCCGCCCCATGACCGTGCGTTTGAGGTGCGCGTCCGCGTTGTCCTCGTAGCCGTTGTGCGCATACTGGGAATAAGGCTTCTCCGGCGCAAGCCTTTCCAGCCAGTGTTCAAAGTCCTGATGAAGGCCGGATTCGTTGTCATTGATGAATACGCTGGCGGTGATGTTCATGGCGTTCACAAGGCACAGCCCCTCACGGATCCCGCTTTCGGCAAGGGCGGCTTCCACCTGCGGCGTGATGTTGACATAAGCCCGGCGGGTTCTGGTATGAAAATGCAGTTCTTTCCGATAGGATTTCATCCCTAGCCCCGCCTTTCCAACAGCCAGACAATGTTTTCCCCCAGCCGCCGCATGGTTCCCATGCCTTCCTCGTCCCGCTCGTATTCGCCCGTCCCGCAGGAAAGGCTCATGTTCCAGTAGCTGCTGCCCGGCACGATCATATCGCTGATCAGGAAAAAGTGATTGATCGAGTCCAGTACGTGGATACTTCCCGCCCGGCGAACGGCGCAGACGCCGGCGCCGATTTTACGGGAAAACCGCAGATCGTCATAACGCGAGATATAACCGCAACGGTCGATGACTGCTTTGATTTCCGGGGTCAGATCCGCAAAATAGGTAGGCGAACCCAGTAAGATCACGTCTGCTTCCGCCATTTTGGGATACAGTTCGTTCATCCAGTCGTCTATGGAACATTTCCCCACATGCCTGGCGCAGCCGCCGCAAGCCATACAGCCGTGAACGCTTCTCCCCCCGGCCTGATAAACCTCGGTTTCGTGTCCTGCGGCGGCGCAGCAGTCCAGTACCGTTTTCAGCATATGTGCCGTATTGCCCTCTTTGCGCGGGCTGCCGTTGACTGCCAGAATCTTGCTCATCAAGCCCCTCCTTTTCCGACTGGAAATGTCAGCTTTTCGTTTTTAGAAAACGTCGGCTTTCTCATCTGACCATATATCTGATCCTATATCACAGTATATCACAGGAGGGGCGGAATAAGAAACAGGTTTCCGCATGGATCTGGAATATTTTTTGTAAGAAAAACCATCAAGCTTTTCCCAAATCAAGTTGTCCAAACCGTTAAAATCAGATATAATAAAATTTATGGAATGCAGAGAGGCATTTTCCCCGCTTCCGGTACGCAAAGGGCTAAACGGTGGGCGCAGGGGGCTGCTGATAGCCAGGAAGCAGCCGGCGTTCCAGAGCAGGCAGCGCGGCGGAATGCGAATGAACGCTTTCTAAGCGCAAGACAGTTGCCCGCGAAAGCGGGCGGACGGGAGCAGGCATTGAAAATGGGAAGCCCCCGTTTTCAACGTCTCTGATGGATATGCCCGCGAAAGCGGGCAGACGGGAGCAGGCATGAAGAGAATCGGTATTTTGACCAGCGGCGGCGACTGCCAGGCGCTGAACGCGGCAATGCGCGGGGTCGTGAAGACCCTCTTTCACAGCAAGGAGGAGGTGGAGATCTACGGCTTCACGGACGGCTACAAAGGTTTGATCTACGGGCAGTTCCGTATGCTGACCGGGCAGGATTTTTCCGGTATCCTGACCAAAGGGGGCACGATCCTAGGCACTTCGCGTACTCCGTTCAAGACCATCCGGCTTCCCGACGAGAAGGGGCTGGATAAGGTGCAGGCAATGAAGCAGAACTATTACAAGCTGCGCCTGGACTGCCTGGTCATCTTAGGCGGGAACGGCACGCACAAGACTGCCGAACTGCTGCGGACAGAGGGGCTGAACGTCATCACCTTGCCCAAGACCATCGACAACGACCTATGGGGAACGGACATGACGTTCGGTTTCCAGAGCGCGGTGAATATCGCGACTGAAGTCATCGACTATATCCATACCACGGCGGCCTCCCACGCCCGGGTGTTCATCGTGGAAGTGATGGGGCATAAAGTAGGCTGGCTGACGCTGAACGCCGGGATGGCGGGAGGGGCGGACATCATCCTGATCCCGGAGATCCCCTATGACATCCACAAAGTCGTGGAAGCGATAGAACAGAGGGAGCAAAATGGCAGCCGCTTTACGATCATAGCGGTGGCGGAGGGCGCCGTTTCCAAAGAGGAAACCCAGCTTTCCAAGAAAGAATATAAAGAAAAGAAGAAAAAGAACCTCTTCCCTTCCGTTTCCTATGAGATAGCGGCGGCGATTCAGGAAGCGACCGGCAGGGAAGTCCGTGTCACGGTGCCGGGGCATATGCAGAGAGGCGGCAGCCCCTGTCCCTATGACAGGGTGTTTGCCAGCCGTTTAGGCTCCGAAGCGGGCGGGCTGATTCTGGAGGGTCAGTACGGCTTCATGGTCGGCTATAAGAACCGTGAGATCGTCCGGGTACCTTTGGAAGAAGTGGCGGGCAAGCTGAAAATGATCGCTCCGGACGCTTCGATGGTAAAAGAAGCGAAGCTGCTCGGCATCTGTTTCGGCGACTGATCTGATCTGTTTTGATAGGATAGAAACGAGGGAACTCCCATGTCGTATACAGCCCTATACCGTAAATTCCGCCCAAGCACCTTTGCGGATGTGAAGGGGCAGGATCACATTGTCACCACCCTGCGCAACCAGTTAAGGGCGGGCCGTGTCGGCCACGCGTATCTGTTCACCGGAACGCGGGGAACCGGTAAGACCACAGTGGCAAAGATCTTTGCCAAGACGGTGAACTGCGAGAACCCCTCCCCGGAAGGCCCCTGCGGCGCCTGCCGTATCTGCCGGGCGATCGCGGCGGGCGCCAGCATGAACGTACTGGAAATCGACGCGGCGTCCAATAACGGCGTGGACAATATCCGCAGTATCGTAGAGGAAGTATCCTATTCCCCGGCGGAGGGAAAATATAAGGTTTATATCATTGACGAAGTGCATATGCTTTCCATAGGAGCTTTTAACGCCCTGCTGAAAACACTGGAGGAACCCCCGTCCTACTGTATTTTCATCTTAGCGACCACGGAAGCGTATAAGCTGCCCGTCACCATCCTGTCCAGATGCCAGCGGTACGACTTTAAGCGCATTTCCATAGAAACCATCGTGAACCGCATGAAGGAGCTGACAGCGGCGGAAAGCGTCCTCGTGGAAGACAAGGCGCTGCGTTACCTTGCCAGGGCTGCCGACGGTTCCATGCGTGACGCCTTGAGCCTGTTGGATCAGTGCATTGCCTTTTGCCTGGGAGAAGCGCTTACCTATGATAAAGTGCTGGACGTGCTGGGAGCGGTCGATACGGAGGTCTACAGCCGCCTGCTCCGCCGTGTGCTGGACCGGGATGTCGTTTCCTGCGTGGAGCTTCTGGAAGAAATCGTCATGCAGGGGCGGGAGCTGGTACAGTTTGTCACGGAGTTTACCTGGTATCTGCGCAGTCTGCTGCTGGTACAGGCTTCGGATCAACTGGAGGACGTGATCGATCTGTCCGCAGACAGCCTGAGCCGCCTGAAAGAAGAAGCCCGGCTGGCGCAGACGGATCGGGTCATGCGCTATATCCGCATTTTCTCGGAATTGTCCGGGCAGATCCGGTACGCTTCCCAGAAACGGATCCTGATAGAGGTCGCTCTCATCAAGCTATGCAAGCCCGGCATGGAAGTGTCGCAGGAAGCCTTGGCGGATCGTATCCGGGAAATGGAGGAAAAACTGGAAAACATGGTTTTGACGGGGAGACCTCCGGAACCGGTGCGGGCCGCTCCGGGTCGCGCTTCTTCCCCGGGCGGGCAGGAGGAAGCACCGGCGTCCGGACGCGCCGCCGCGCCCGGACAAGCGGTTCCGCAGGATCTCCGGGAGATCGTCGCGAAGTGGCAGTCCATGATTGCCGGGATGGGCAATCCCATGAAAATGTACCTGAAAGCGGCAAAGCTGAGCCTAGGGAAGGATAACCGGCTGACCGTGGCGGTGGAAGACGGGCCGGCGTCCGATTATTTCCACCGGCAGCCGCAGAATCAGGAACGTCTGGAACAGGCGCTTTCCGCCTTTGCCGGGAAAGCGGTGGCAGTCGCCATACAGGCGGTGGAGAGCGGCAGGGAGTTTGAGGACGACTACGTGGATCTTACCCGCGTGATCCATATGGAGATCGAAGAGGAATAAAACAAAACAAAGAAGAATCAATCATAAAGTTTGAAGGGATGGTCGCAGAAATGGCAAGACATGGAGGGTTTTCCGGCGCCGGACTGCCGGGCAACATGAACAATCTGATGAAGCAGGCGCAGAGGATGCAGCGCCAGATGGAGGAGAGCCAGAAAGAGCTGGAAACCAAAGAGTTTACGGCGGCAGCGGGAGGCGGAGCGGCGCAGGTGACGTGCAACGGGAAAAAAGAGATCCTGAGAGTCGCCGTGTCGGAAGAGATCATGGCTTCGGGGGATGCTGAAATGCTTCAGGATCTGATCGTGGCGGCGGCAAGAGAAGCCCAGCGGCAGGCGGAGGAAGCGAATTCGGATATCATGAGCAAGATGACCGGAGGACTGGGAGGGCTGCCTTTCTGATGAGCCTTTACAGCGGATATATCGACAAACTGATCGAGGAACTGGCGGCGCTGCCGGGGATCGGCGGCAAATCCGCGCAGAGGCTGGCTTTCCACCTGATCCATCTGCCCCCGGAAAAGGTGGGGCGGCTGGCTGACGCTATGGTGCGGGCCAGAGCAAACGTGCGTTACTGTGAGGAATGTTTTACCCTTACGGATCAGGCGCTCTGCCCCGTCTGCGCCGATGCAAAGCGCAACCATAGGCTGATCATGGTGGTGGAGAACACCCGGGATCTGGCCGCTTATGAAAAAACCGGAAAATACGGAGGGGTCTACCATGTCCTGCACGGGGCGATTTCCCCCATGTTAGGGATCGGGCCGGGAGAGATCAAACTGAAAGAACTGCTGGAACGTCTGCGGGAAGAAACCCAAGAAGTCATCATCGCCACCAACTCCAGTCTGGAGGGGGAAACGACCGCTATGTACCTCAGCAAGCTGATCAAGCCCTTGGGAGTCAAGGTGACGAGGATCGCCAGCGGCGTGCCGGTGGGCGGTGATCTGGAGTACATAGACGAGGTCACTTTGCTGCGCGCCTTAGAGGGGCGTGTGGAAATCTGATCAAAAAAATAAGCGGCTGGCCACGGCTGCGGAATAAGCGAGGAGAATCAAATGGCAGAACAAAGAAGCTTTGGAAAAACAAGGGATGGGCGGGAGGCTACGCTCTACACCCTCCGCAACAGCAAGGGAATGAAAGCGGATGTGACGGACTACGGCGCCATTCTGGTGAATCTGTCCGTGCCGGGCAAGGACGGGCAGACACAGGACGTGGTACTGGGTTTCGACAAGGCGGAAGATTATTTCCGCAATCCCAGTTTCTTCGGCGCGACCATCGCGCCCAGCGCAAACCGTATCGCCGGCGCGAAGTTCGTCATTGACGGGAAGGTTTATCGGCTGGATGTGAACGACGGCGTAAACAACCTGCACAGCCATGTGGAGAAAGGCTATCACAAAAGGCTCTGGACTGCGGAAACGGCGCCGGACAGCGTGACCTTTTCTCTGGAGGACGAAGACGGCAGCATGGGCTTCCCAGGCAACAAGAAGTTCCAAGTGACTTACTCGCTGGACGAGGAAAACGCGCTGACCCTTACCTGCCACGCCCGGAGCGACAAAAAGACGCTGATCAACCCGACCAACCATACCTATTTTAACTTGGACGGGCATAAGGGCGGCCAAAAGGCTTTCGAGGAAGGTTCTTCGGGGGCTTCCATAGAAGACCATGAGCTTTGTCTGGTCGCTTCCCATTATACCCCGGTCGTGGAGGGCGCCATCCCTACAGGCGAGATTGCCCCTGTGGCGGGAACGCCGATGGATTTTATGAAACCAAAAAGAATAGGTCTAGAAATAGAAGAAAATTTTGAACAACTAAAATTAACAGGCGGTTATGACCATAACTGGGTCATTGACGGCTATGACGGAACCTTGCGGCACTGCGCCACGCTGAAAGCGCCGAAAAGCGGCAGGAAAATGGAAGTTTACACCACCCTGCCGGGAATCCAGTTCTATGCCGGGAACGCAATTGCTTCCCAGCCAGGTAAAGACGGAGCCGTTTATCAGGCCAGGAGCGGGCTTTGCCTGGAGACCCAGTTCTATCCGAACAGTATCAATCAGCCCGGTTTCCCGTCCTGCGTCTTCGGGGCAGGGGAAGATTATGACTCTGTGACTGTGTATAAATTTCTATAAAGCGGTACTCTGACGGGTTCGGAGGTTCTGTTCAACTGCCCTTGCTGAACATGCCCGGCCGCCCCTGCCGGGCAGGAACGTTCGGAGGACTACGGAGGGCGCCTGGCGGTTCCGGAGATCCTGCGAAGAATGTCGAACACTTCTGCCCCCGCCCTGACAAGGAATGCCAAAATACCTCGCGGACTGGTGCTATCATGGATAGAAACGGTGTGGGAGGTGTTTTGATATGGAACTGCCGAAAAATATTACGCAAATCGGGGAAGCGAACCGCAACTGTAAAATTTATGTGGAAGACTACGTGATTTCTTACATGAAACAGCTGAACCGCCAGGCACAGGACAAACTGACGGCGACGGCTCTGTATGGCAGCCGGAAAGAGGAAGACGGCATATCTTACCTGTTTTTTTACGGCGCGTGCAGGCTGGAATCCCTGCAAAGGGAAGTGCGTCATCTTTCCCAGGCACAGAACCAGGAGATCGAGAAACTACGCAAGAAATATTTCCCCCAGTACCAGCATCTGGGCTACCGCCTGTTAAACGGGGAGATGGTGGAGGGCTTCCACGTCTGCGAACAGGGGATCTGCAGATACATAAGCGGCTACGCCTGTTTCTACGAGAAGAACGAAGGAATGCTTGCCTATATGCTCGATACCAGGCAGGAAGAAGTGCCGCCGGAAAAAGTCGATCAGGAAAAGTATGAACAGGTCAGGCAAAGGCAGGAAGAACGCCGGGCGCAGCATCAGGAACTGACGGGCAGCAGGACAGGCGGCAGACGAAACAGGCAGTGGGAAACGGACGGCGCGGCGGATCACGCCCGCTTTCGGACGACAGACGCCGATCCTCTGGAAAGCGGGCGCGACTTAGGAGAGGAAAGCGGCGGCGCAGCTTCCCGGGAAACCGGCCAAGGATTAGGCACGGAAAGCGGACGCTTCCGGGCCAGTCTTGCCGCAGAGCGACGGAACCGAAGCGGTGCAAGGAAGCCTGGAAATATCCTGCGCGTATTATGGGATCCGATGACAAAGCCTGCCCATGGGGGAAATGCTGCCCATGGGGGAAATGCCGCCCGTGAAAAAAATCCGAAAGAACTGGCGGCGTCCGGCAAGGTGATGTATGCCATGAGGGCCGCAGTGGCGGGGATGTTCGTGCTTCTTTGCGTTGTCGGCCTGACCAGCATGGGAGGTCTGGATAAGCTGGAAGCCTTACAGCTTGCCGCAAGCCGGTGGATGGAGGATCTCACGGAGCAGAAGATCCCGAACGCCGGGGAAAGCCTTGAAGTCATGAGCCCTACCGGAAGCGTGGACACCTTAGTCACCGAGGACAAACTGGTGGAAGCGATCCGGAAAGAAAATGAGAATCGCCCGGCGAGGGAAAACGAAGAGACTGCCGGAACTGACCAGCCGCAGACAGGACAGGCCGGGGAAAGTTCCGGGCAGGCAGAGGAATCTTCCGGAAACACCGGAGAATCTTCCGGAGAGACCGGAACGCCTTCCGGACAAGCCGAGGGTTCCTCCGGGCAGGCAGAAGAAAGTTCCGGGCAGACCGGGGAAACATCCGGACAAGCCGGGAACGCGCCTGGGCAGACGCCCCAGTCTCAGCCCGCGGCACCCGAAACTGCGGCGCAGACCTCCCAGGAAGCGACCGCTTCCGCCTCCCAGTCCTATGTCATACAAAAAGGAGATACGCTGATTGGGATCAGCCGGCGAATATACGGAACCGCAGACCGGGTCGCCGACCTCTGTGTGCTGAACAATATCAGCAATCCGGACAATATCCGCTTCGGACAGAAAATCCTGTTGCCATAGGAAGGTCATATATTATATAATATCTTCGCACGCAAAACGGCGGCAAAGCAACCTTTCGCCAGATACCGGCAAAGCTTTTTTAGGCCGGCGAGAGAGGTCTTGCGCAGGAACCAGACTCGTGCCGTATGCGGTCCAAGCGACCACGAAGCGGCATTTGGCGAACTTTCGCGACCACCGAATCCGCAGGGGTATTCCACGCATTACCGTGAGGTTACAAAAGTGACGGATATTAGAGACTATCTGAAAGCAAAAGAGCGCAGGGAACAGAACCAGGAACACTATAAGGCCAAGATACGGCGGCACCGCCTGACGGCATTTTACCGTGTTCTGCTGGTCGCGCTGGCGCTTGGCATTCTGGTGGTTGTGGTTTGGCTTCAACATAAAAACCATATTTATACCGAATATGAAATCGTCAGGACTCTGGAACGGGAAAGCGCAGGCGGGGCGACGCAGATACGTCTGGGCGACGCTGTCCTGACTTATAGCAAGGATGGCGCCCACTGCACCAACCTGAAAGGAGAGACCTTATGGAACCAGACTTATGAGATGCAGGACATCCTCTTGGCCGTCTGTGGGGATGTCCTGGCCATCGGAGAGGATAACGGGAGAAATATTTATGTTCAGAGCAGTAAGGAGAAGATAGGCTCTTTTTCTGCCAATATGCCCATCCGCAATCTTGCGGTATCGGCTGCCGGAAAGACAGCGGTCGTCATGGCGGACACGGACAGCGCGTATCTTAAGATATACAGTCCGGAGGGGGAGGGTCTTGGCGAAGGCGAGGCGACCATGGAGCAGAGCGGATACCCCCTTGCGCTGAGCCTGTCGCCCAACGGGGAACTTATGGCGGTTTCGTACCTATACCTGGACGCCGGTATCCAGAAGACCCATATCGCGTTTTACAATCTGGGAGAAGTGGGCGGGAATTTTACGGATTGCCTGGTAAGCGCCTATCATTATTCGGATCTCTTTGTGCCGACCGTCATATTTGCCGATGATGACACCGCTTTTGCGGTGGGGGACAGCCGCCTGATGTTCTATCAAGGAAGCCAGCAGCCAAAGTCGGCGGGTGAATTTTTGTTTTCCGGCAGGGAAGTACGTTCCGTTTTTTACAGCGACAAATATGTGGGCCTGGTGTTCTATTCCACGCAAGGCGAACATCTTTATGAAATGGAAGTCTATGGCATGAATGCCAAGCGGATAGGCAGTTACGGCTTTGACACAGAGTACACGGATATTTTTTTTGAAAAAGACTCCTTTGTCATTTATAATGAAACGGAGTGTATGATCATCACGCTGGAGGGTATCGTCAAATACCAAGGAAGCTTCCACAAGCCGGTTCGCCTGATGCTGCCGGCAGGGCTGCCATACCAGTACCAGCTTCTTACCAGCCGTTCCGCAGACACCATACGGTTAAAGTAATCCGGAAGCCGCGTCTGCTTCCGGGAAGCACCATAAGCTTCAGGCTGCGGGAGGATCGCGAAAGGCGGAAAGAACAGGAGAGTACAGATGAATTTGCTTGTCATCGGCATTTTGGTCGTCATGTTGTTCAAAATCATACAAGGCTATCGGAGGGGGATGATCAAGGAAATCCTTTCCTTCCTGTCTCTGGTTTTCCTATGCCTTGTGACGGCTCTGCTAGGGGTCGCGTTATTAAGCTATTCCAACGGGAAAACGTTCGGCGTTCTCATCGCGTTTTTCCTGATCGGGATCCTCGGGATTGTCCACCATCTTCTGGGCGTGGTCTTTTTCCCGGCGAAAGTGCTGTCAAAACTTCCGGTGATCCATTGGTTCGATAAAATCCTGGGGGCGGTTATCGGCATTGCGGAAACGGTTCTGATTCTTTGGACGGTTTACATCTTTATCATGAATTTCAAGCTGGGCATGGTCGGGCAGCAGATCCTTCTTTATACGCAGGATAACGCGCTTCTGTCTTGGCTGTACCGGAATAACTATCTAGCGGAATGGGAGGAGTTCCTGCGCGGCCGCATCCCGTTCCTGTAACGGAAAACCCGCCAGAGTTTCTTTGGTTCCTTTTGAGGTATAAAAGTTCAAAAAATATGGTTGACAACCAAAAAATGATAATGCTATAATAAAGCTCCACCGCCCGTATCGGCGGCAGGGGTATGATGGGAAGAAGATCGGCAGTCAAGCGGTAAAAACGAGGACGGTTTCTTTCTAAAAAAGTTCTAAAAAAAAATGAAAAAACCTGTTGACAAAGGGCAGGGGGCATGGTAAGATGTCAGAGCTGCGGCTGAGGAAGCGGCAGGCGAACCTTGACAACCGAACAGCAACGCAGGCCTGAAAACCCGGCATGCGCCCGCGAGGGGCGCGTGCGGGAAGAAGAAGAGCGCGCGGCAGGGAGGGAGCGGCCTGGCGCGCGCGCGGCC